>NZ_JBICZH010000011.1:18621-305476 GCF_043201995.1 Streptomyces sp. NPDC048258 | reverse complement strand
TTTGGCACGCTGTTGAGTTCTCAAGGAACGGACGCTTCCTTTGTACTCACCCTCTCGGGCTTTCCTCCGGGCTTTCGTTCTGTTCTTGCGTTTCCAACTCTACCAGATCATTTCCGCGCCGTTTCCGGAACTTGGATTTGAATTCGGTGACCGTTGGGGGTCTTTGCCTTTCGGCGCTCCACCACATTAGCGCTTATCTCTTGCGGCTCATAATCGAGCCGCCGGCCGGGAATTCGGGCATGCCGAATAGAACCCCGCCAGGGGTAAGTCGTAGTGAGTTGGGTTGGCCGCTCCGGGGGCTGCTGATAGCAGTGCCCCGTTCAAGCGGCTCGGGCTACGTTAGGCGTCCGGCAGGGCCGAGTCAAGTTGAGCGGCGGCGTGGCGCGTGGGCGCGGTACGGGCTCACCGTCGGGTCGTGGGTGATCCAGAAGCGGTAGGGATGAGTGGCGCCATCGCCGCCCACTCCCGTGCGCGGGCCGCTGCTGACCTGGTCGGGCGACGTGGGGGTGCCCTTGAGGAGGGAGAGCGGGGAGTCGGGGCCCCCGCAGAGGTCGGCGCCGTCGAGGGAGCGGTCCACATCCAGGGCGGTGGCCAGGCGGGCCGGTCCCTTGGCCAGTTCTCTCGGGTATCTGGCGGAAAGTCGGCGTTTCGCGGCCAGGTCGGCGCCCACCGTGATCTCGCCCGCGCGCACCAGGACCCCGCTGGCGTGGCCCGGCGGGCCGCACACCAGGTTGAGGCTGAACCACATGCCGTAGATGAAGTAGACGTACGCGTGTCCGGGCGGACCGAACATCGACGCGTTGCGTGCCGTGCGGCCGCGGTAGGCGTGGGAGCCCGGGTCGGACTCCCCTTCGTACGCCTCCACCTCAGTGATGCGCAGTTCGATGGGGCCGTCCGGGGTACGGCGGACCAGGGTGCGGCCCAGGAGGTCCGGGGCCACGGTGAGGACCGGGCGGTCGAAGAAGGTCCGGGGCAGGGGCGTACGGTCGGGGCGCGCGCTCATCCGGTCGAGCGTAGTGGAACGCGCACACCTGCAACCGGGGCCTAAGGTTCCGCGTATGTAAGGGGTAGTCGCGGCGTAGTCGCCAGATCCTTCAAGGGGAGTTTGAGCATGGGGTTCAAGAAGCTGTTCGCGAGCCTGGGTGCCGGTGGTGCTTCGGTGGACACGATCATCACCGAGCCGAACGTCGTACCGGGCGGGATCGTCCAGGGCGAGGTCCGGATCCAGGGCGGCTCCGTGGAGCAGCAGATCGAGGGGCTGTCCATCGGGCTGCAGGCGCGTGTGGAGGTGGAGGGCGGTGACCAGGAGTACAAGCAGGACGTCGTCTTCACCAAGCAGCGCCTCGGCGGTGCGTTCCAGGTGCAGGCCGGCGCGCTGCACGTGGTGCCTTTCGGGCTGGAGATCCCCTGGGAGACGCCGATCACCCACTTCGGGGGCCAGCACCTGCACGGGATGAACATCGGGGTCAGCACCGAGCTGGAGATCGCGCGCGCGGTCGACGCGGGTGACCTCGACCCGATCAACGTGCACCCGGTGCCGGCGCAGCAGGCGATCCTCGACGCGTTCCGGCAGCTGGGCTTCTCGTTCCGCAGTGCGGACATGGAGCGCGGGCACATCCGGGGGACGCGGCAGACGCTGCCCTTCT
The DNA here is from genome assembly GCF_043201995.1 of Streptomyces sp. NPDC048258. Classification (NCBI taxonomy): domain Bacteria; kingdom Bacillati; phylum Actinomycetota; class Actinomycetes; order Kitasatosporales; family Streptomycetaceae; genus Streptomyces; species Streptomyces sp. NPDC048258. The sequence goes on along the minus strand of NZ_JBICZH010000011.1, from coordinate 303,830 downwards.
ACCAGGAGATCGAGTTCCTGCCGCCGTCGCAGTACCGCGGGCTGAACCAGGTCGAGCTGACCTTCGTCTCGGACGGCCGGGAGATGGACGTCGTCCTGGAGATGGACAAGAAGCCGGGGCTGTTCAGCGAGGGCAGCGACACCTACCGCTGCTTCCAGGTGGGCCTCCAGTCGTACCAGGGCACCGACTGGGCGGCGTACCTGAACCAGTGGATCGCGTCCGTCGGTTCCCAGCGCAACTGGTTCTAGGCTCCTAGGCTCGGACCGTTGCACGTATCCGATCCGAGCAGGAGGGTCAGCAGTGACCGAGCAGAGCAGGGCTCCTCTTCCGCACGACTTCCATCCCGAGGTGCACGAGTTCACCGTGACCAGCACGGATCTCGCGCCCGGTGCCGATCTGGGCGGCGCCCAGGTCAAATCGGGCGGGAACGTCTCCCCGCAGCTGCGGTGGGAGGGGTTCCCGGAGGGGACGAAGAGCTTCGCCGTGACGTGCTTCGACCCGGACGCGCCCACGGGCAGCGGGTTCTGGCACTGGGTGCTCTTCGATCTGCCGGCCTCGGTCACCGAGCTGCCGGCCGGGGCGGGCGGCGGGAAGTTCGAGGGGCTGCCCGCCGGGGCCGTGCACGTGCGGAACGACTACGGAACCAAGGACTTCGGCGGGGCTGCTCCGCCGGCCGGGGAGCGGCACCGGTACGTCTTCACCGTGTACGCGGTGGATCAGGAGAAGCTCGGCCCCGGCGAGGACGTCTCCCCCGCCGTGGTCGGATTCAACCTGCGGTTCCACACGCTCGGGCGGGCCCAGCTCATCGGTGAGTACGAGGCCCCCGCGAGCTGAGCTTTTCTCCCGGTGTTTGCCCGGTCCTGGTCTAAAGAAGGCCAGGACCGGGCATTTTTATTGCGTTGTCCCGCGTGGCGCGCGCGGCCAGAGTGGTCGCGGGCCCTGCCGCAAGGGTGGTCGCGGGCCTGCACACGGGAGGTGGGCGAGATGCGGGACACGCTGGTGCTGAATGCGAGCTTCGAGCCGCTGTCGACGGTGACGTTGAACCGGGCGGTGGTCCTGGTGCTCCAGGACAAGGCCGTGGTCGAGCAGTCGCATCCCGAGCTGCGCGTGCGCGCGGCCACCATGGAGCTTCCGATGCCGCGGGTGATCAGGCTCTGCAGGTATGTCCGGGTGCCCTTCCGAAGACATGCTCCCTGGTCGCGGAGGGGGGTGTTGGTCCGGGACCAACACCGGTGCGCGTACTGCGGGAAGCGCGCGACGACCGTGGACCACGTGCTGCCCAGGGCCCAGGGGGGTGGGGACACCTGGCTGAACACGGTGGCCTCCTGCGCCGAGGACAACCACCGCAAGGCGGCCCGGACTCCGGAGGAGGCGGGGATGCCGCTCCTCCGGAAGCCCTTCGTACCGTCTCCGGCGGACGCCATGCTGCTCGCCCTGGGGGTGGCAGGGCGGGAGGCGCTGCCGGACTGGCTGGAGCGCTCCGCCTAGTCGTATGCCCCGGGTGCCCCCGGCTATCGCGTAGCCGGGGGCACTGGGCGGCGTAACTCCGCTACGTCGCTCAGCGGATCAGCAGCTGGACGATGGCGATGACGCCGACCGTGACGATGATCGCGCGCAGGGCGGTCGGCGGGAGGCGGCGGCCGACCTTGGCGCCGATCTGGCCGCCGATGGTGGAGCCGACGGCGATGAGGACGACGGCCGTCCAGTCGAATTCGGCGACGAAGAGGAACAGGACGGCCGCGATGCCGTTCACCAGGGCGGCGATGACGTTCTTCACGGCGTTGATCCGCTGCAGGTCCTCGCGGAGCAGCAGGCCCATCAGGCCGAGGTAGAGCACGCCCTGGGCGGCCCCGAAGTAGCCTCCGTACGCGCTGGAGAACAGCATCCCGGACAACAGCAGGGGGCCGCCGTCGGGGTGGCCGGTGTCGCCGCCCGCGGCCTCCTGGCGCCGGCGCAGGGCGGCGGCGAGGCGCGGCTGGAGGACGACGAGCACGAGGGCCAGTCCGATGAGGACGGGCACGATCGTGTCGAAGGAGTCGGACGGCAGCGTGAGGAGCAGGACGGCGCCCGCGAGTCCGCCGACGAGCGACACGGCGCCGAGCCGGATGATGCGGGCGCGCTGGCCCTGGAGCTCCTTGCGGTAGCCGATGGCTCCGCTGATGGAACCGGGCACCAGGCCGAGGGTGTTGGACACGTTGGCGGTGACCGGCGGCAGGCCGGTGGCGAGCAGCACCGGGAAGGTGATCAGGGTGCCGGAGCCGACGATGGTGTTGATGGTGCCGGCGCCGATGCCGGCGGCGAAGACCGCGAGTGATTCCCAGACGGACATCGAGAACATGGACATGGACTGGGCCATCCCCTTTGCATGAGTGAGTCGCCTCCCCGCCATGAAGGTCGAGGGGCCTCACTGATCATGCAGGAGGGGGATGGCCGGTCAGTCGATGGGGGGCTGTTCGCGGCGGTCCGCGGCGTCCTTGTCGCGGGCGGCGGGGATGCCGCCGCCGTCCTTGCCGGAGTTCTGCGGGTTGAAGCCGGAACCGCCGCCCATGGGGCCGAAGTTGCCCATGGCGCCGGAGAGGCCCTTGAGGGCGTCGCCGATCTCGCTCGGCACGATCCAGAGCTTGTTGGCATCGCCTTCGGCGATCTTCGGGAGCATCTGGAGGTACTGGTAGGCGAGGAGCTTCTGGTCGGCGTCGCCGGCGTGGATGGACTCGAACACCGTACGGATGGCCTGGGCTTCGCCCTCGGCGCGCAGGGCGGCGGCCTTGGCCTCACCTTCGGCGCGGAGGATGGAGGACTGCTTCTCGCCCTCGGCGCGCAGGATCTCGGACTGGCGGACGCCTTCGGCCTGGAGGATCGCGGCGCGCTTGTCGCGGTCGGCGCGCATCTGCTTCTCCATCGAGTCCTGGATGGAGGTCGGCGGCTCGATGGCCTTGAGCTCGACGCGGTTGACGCGGATGCCCCACTTGCCCGTGGCCTCGTCGAGGACCCCGCGCAGGGCGGCGTTGATCTCCTCGCGGGAGGTGAGGGTCCGCTCCAGGTCCATGCCGCCGATGATGTTGCGCAGCGTGGTGACGGTGAGCTGCTCGATGGCCTGGATGTAGCTGGCCACTTCGTACGTCGCGGCGCGGGCGTCGGTCACCTGGTAGTAGATGACGGTGTCGATGTTGACGACCAGGTTGTCCTGGGTGATGACCGGCTGCGGCGGGAAGGGGACGACCTGCTCGCGGAGGTCGATCCGGTTGCGGATCGAGTCGATGAACGGGACGACGATGTTGAGGCCCGCGTTGAGAGTGCGGGTGTAGCGGCCGAACCGCTCCACGATGGCGGCGCTGGCCTGAGGGATCACCTGGATCGTCTTGACCAGTGCGATGAAGACCAGAACCATCAGAATGATCAGGACGATGATGATCGGTTGCATGCGGTTCCCCGTGCCCTTCCGGCTGTCTGTGCTGCCCCGTTGAACGGAGTCTCGCAGACCCGCGGGCTGCGAGCAGGCTGCTTGTCACATGACGACGGCGGTCGCCCCGTCGATCTCCACGACGTCCACGGACTGGCCGGGTTCGAAGCTGCTGTCCGCGTCGAGGGTGCGCGCCGACCAGATCTCGCCGGCGAGCTTGATGCGGCCGCCGCTGCCGTCGACGCGTTCGAGGACGACGGCGCTCCGGCCCTTCAACGCGTCGATGCCGCTGCGGTGTTGGGGCCGCTGGTCGCGGTGCCGGTTGGCGATCGGCCGGATGACCGCGATGAGCGCGACCGACACGATCACGAAGACCAGGACCTGGGCCACCATTCCCCCGCCCACAGCCGCCGTGACGGCCGCCGCCACCGCTCCGACGGCGAACATGCCGAACTCCGGCATCGCCGTCAGGACGAGGGGGATGCCCAGTCCGACCGCTCCGACGAGCCACCACACCCATGCGTCGATGTCGTCCACATGGTCATGGTAGGTCCGGTGGGCGCGGTCGGGACAGGGTGCGGGGGGCTCGTACTAGCCGAGGGGAAGGCCCTGGGCGGTCCAGCGGTCGTTGCCGTTGCGCTCGACGACCAGCGGGAGGCCGAAGCAGAGCGACAGGTTGCGGGAGGTCAGTTCGAGGTCGATCGGGCCCGCGGTGACGACCTTGCCCTGGCGGATCATCAGGACGTGGGTGAAGCCGGGGGCGATCTCCTCGACGTGGTGCGTGACCATGGCCATGGAGGGCGCGAGCGGGTCGCGGGCGAGGCGGCCGAGGCGGCGTACGAGGTCCTCGCGGCCGCCGAGGTCCAGGCCGGCGGCCGGCTCGTCGAGGAGCAGCAGCTCGGGGTCGGTCATCAGGGCGCGGGCGATCAGCGTGCGCTTGCGCTCGCCCTCGGAGAGGGTGCCGAACTTCCGGTCGAGGTAGTCCGTCATGCCGAGGCGGTCGAGGAAGGCGCGGGCGCGCTGCTCGTCGACGTCCTCGTACTCCTCCTGCCAGGTCGCCGTCATGCCGTAGGCGGCGGTGAGGACGGTCTGCAGGACGGTCTGCCGCTTGGGCAGCTTGTCGGCCATCGCGATACCGGCGATGCCGATGCGGGGGCGCAGCTCGAAGACGTCCACCTTGCCGAGGGTGCTGCCGAGGATGGTGGCGGCGCCCTTGGTCGGGAAGAGGTAGCTGGAGGCGAGGTTCAGCAGCGTGGTCTTGCCGGCACCGTTGGGGCCGAGGATCACCCAGCGCTCCCCCTCCTTCACCGACCAGGAGACCTGGTCCACCAGAGCCCGGCCCTCGCGGACCACGGATACGTCCACCAGCTCCAGAACATCGCTCATGAGCGTGTTGTCACCCCTTGCAGTCACGGTTCTCTGTGCGCCGGCAGGCGCAGCCCCAGGGGAAAACCTACGCCACTCGCGGAGGGGTCCGGGGCCGGGGCCGGGCCACGGGGCGGGTCCGTAGAGTTGGGGGATGCTTTTCGAACCACGTTCAGGGCGGCTGGCCGCCTGGGGGAACGCACTGCTGGCCGGTCTGGTCTCGCCCGACGAGGCCGTGTTGTCGATCGTGGGCGAGGACGCCGTGCACCGGGTGGCGGGGCTGCCCGGGGAATCGGGTCCGGTGGGTCTCACGCTGGCGCTGGGGCGGATGCGGGCGCTGGGGGTGACCGGGCTGCGGGTGGCGCTGCCGGCGCCGGGGCACCCGCTGGGGCTGAGCGGGCCGCCGGAGTTCAACGCGAGGGCGCTGGACGCGGAGGAGGCGGTCGTCGCGGTGGGTGCGGCGCTGGGGCTGGTGCCGGAGGTGTCCGAGGCCGGGCCGGCCGGGGACGTGCACGTGTCGGTGACCTGGCACTGCCTGCCGGTACGGGAGGCTCCGCCGGCGGACGTGCCGTCGCTGGGCGAGGCGGAGCGGGAGCTGGCGGAGGCGCTGCGCGAGGCGACCGTGGTGCTGACGCGGCTGGACGTGGCGGGGTCGGGGCCGGTGGCGGGGGCGGCGCTGTCGGCGTACCGGGCGCGGGCGGAGGCGGGACGGGACGTCCTGGCTCCGGGGTATCCGCCACGGGCCGTACGGGTGCTGGCGCTGGCGCAGCGGGTGGACCTGATGGTGTCGCTTGCGTACGAGAACGGGCACGGGGGTGCGGTGGCCGCCTCGGAGATGGCGGCGCGGGCCGAGGCTCTGCGGCCGGTGGAGCGGGTGGCTCGGCGGGCCCTTGTCGCGGCGTACAACTCTGCCGTCGAGGAGCGCGAGCGGGGGCGCTAGCCGGGGCCGGCCGCGCCGGGGCTCCTGGGGCTCCTGGGGCTCCGCCCCAGACCCCGCGCCTCAATCGCCTGCGGGGCTGAATTTGCCCGGGCGGCGCCGGAAGGCCGGGCAGCGGCTGCGCCGGGGCAGCTGGGGGCTCCGCCCCCGGACCCCCGCGCCTCAAACGCCGGCGGGGCTCAACATGTACCCGGCGGCGCCGGAAGGCCGGGGCGGCGGATTGTCCGGCGCAGGAACGGCGGCGGCCCCGCTTCCCGGGGAGAGGGGGGAAGCGGGGCCGCGGGGGTCGGGCGCGGGGGTCAGGCGTTCACGCCGGTGTTGCCGAAGGCCGGGTTGAGCAGGCCGATCACGGTGACCGAGTTGCCGACCACGTTCACGGGGACGTGGACCGGGACCTGGAGCAGGTTCCCGGAGGCCACGCCGGGCGAGTTCAGGGCCTCGCCCTCCGCCGACGCACCGCCGTGCGCCGAGGAGACACCGGCGCCGGCGGCCAGGAGGCCGCCCGCGATCATGGTGACGGCTGCGGCCTTCTTGAAGTTCTTCACGTTCTCGTCCTCCAGTACGTCTGCCGCGACCAGCCGTCGCGGCACGCCATGGAGAACGGTCACCCGGCGATCGGGATACGCCATGTGGGCTACATACACCCGACCGTATGAATCTCAGTCCGGAACGAGACGGTCCGAATCATGCCGTCACTCGGCGATTCCGTGCCGGACCGCCCACAACGCGGCCTGCGTCCGGTCGGACAGGTCCAGCTTCATCAGGATGTTCGAGACGTGGGTCTTGACCGTCTTCTCGGAGAGGACCAGCGCGCGGGCGATCTCCCGGTTCGAGCGGCCGTCCGCGATGAGGCCCAGTACCTCGCGCTCGCGGTCGGTCAGTGAGCCGGGCCGGCCGGCGGAGGGGCTCTGGTCCTCCTGGGAGAGCAGGGTCACCGCCACCTCCGGCTGGAGGAGGACGTGACCGGCGTGGACGGAGCGGATGGCTCCGGCGAGGGCGTCGGGGTCGATGTCCTTGTAGACGTATCCCGCCGCGCCGGCCCGCAGGGCGGGGATCACGGTCCGCTGCTCCGTGAAGCTGGTGACGATCAGCACCCGCGCCGGGTTCGCGAGCTCGCGCAGCCTGCGCAGCGCCTCGATGCCGTCGGTGCCCGGCATCTTGATGTCCATGAGGATCACGTCGGGGCGCAGCTCCTCGGCGCGGGCGATGCCCTCCTCGCCGTCGGAGGCCTCTCCGACCACCTCGATGTCGTCCTGGACCTCCAGGAAGGTGCGCAGGCCCCGGCGGACCACCTGGTGGTCGTCGACCAGCAGCACGCGGATCCGGCTGGGGGTGTCAGCCACCGGGGACCTCCATCTCGATCGTGGTGCCCTTGCCGGGCTCCGAGTGCACGGTGAGCCGGCCCCCGACGCCGTCGGCGCGGTCCCGCATGGAGACCAGGCCCAGGTGGCGGCCGGCGCTGCGGACGGCCTGGGGGTCGAAGCCCTTGCCGGAGTCGACGACCTTGAGGACCGCTCCCCCGGCCGGGCTCTTGGCCAGGGTGACCTCGACCCGGTCCGCCCCCGAGTGGCGCAGGGCGTTGTGGAGGGCCTCCTGGGCCACGCGCAGGAGGGCTTCCTCCTGGGTCGAGGGGAGGGCCCGTACGCCGTCACAGGTGAAGGTGACGTGCGCGGTGTGCGCACGGTCCAGTACGTGGACGTGGGTCCTGAGGGTGGCGACCAGGCCGTCCTCGTCCAGCGCGGCCGGGCGGAGCTCGGTCACGGCGGCGCGCAGTTCGTCGGCGGCCTCGGCGGCCAGGGCGGCCACCTGCTGGAGCTCGTCCTTGGCGCGGGCCGGGTCGCGGTCCACGAGGGCGGCGGCGGCCTGGGCGGTGAGGCGCAGCGAGAAGAGCTTCTGGCTGACGGCGTCGTGCAGCTCGTGGGCGAGGCGGGAGCGTTCCTCGGCGATGGTGAGCTCGCGGCTGCGCTCGTAGAGCCGGGCGTTGGTGAGGGCTATCGCGGCGTGCTGGGCGAGGAGGGAGAGGAGTTCCTCGTCCTCGTCGGTGAAGCCACGCAGGCCCTTCTTGTTGGCGAGGAAGAGGGCGCCGAGGATCTCCTCGCCGTCCCGGACGGGCAGGCCGAGGAAGTCGGACATCTCGGGGTGGGCGGCGGGCCAGCCCTCGAAGCGCGGGTCCTGGCGTACGTCGGCCAGCCGCTCGGGGCCGTCCTGGTGGAGCATCGCGGCGAGGATGCCGTGCTGGCGGGGCAGCGGGCCGATGCGGCGCCACTGCTCGGCGCTGATGCCGTCCACGACGAACTGGGCGAAGCCGCCGTGGTCGTCCGGGACGCCCAGGGCCGCGTACTCGGCGTCCAGGAGCTCGCGGGCCGACACGACGATCGTGCGCAGGACGTCGCGGACCTCCAGGCGGCGGCTCATGGCGAGCAGCGCGGTGCTCACGGCGGCCAGGCCGCTGCGGGGTCCGCCGTACATGGGACTACCGGTCATGGCCTCACCGTACCGGCGGCCGTGACCTGCGGGATCGGGCGGTGGACGGAACCGTGGACGTAGGTCCAACGGACCGGTACGGGTGGTCCGCGCGACCGACGCGGCGGCGGGTGCGGGCTTCCTAGGTTGGGGGCATCTGCTGATCGGTACGGAAGGCGAGGGGTGCGGTCATGTCGGTGGCGGTGGTGACGGGGGCGTCGAGGGGGCTGGGCCGGGCACTGGCCGGGGAGCTGGCGGCGCGCGGCTGGGACCTGGTGCTGAGTGCGCGGGGCGCGGCGGCGCTGAAGGAGGCCGCGGCCGGGCTGGAGCGGGCTGCGGGGGTGAGGGTCGTGGCGGTGGCGGGGGACGTCTCCTCGGGTGAGCACCGGGCGGCGCTGCTGGCGGCGGCGCGGGAGCTGGGCGGGCTGGACCTGCTGGTGAACAACGCGGGGGTGCTGGGGGCGGAGCCGCTGGTGCCGCTGGCGCTCCATCCGCTGGACGGGCTGCGCGAGGCCTTCGAGGTCAATGTGGTCGGGCCGCTGGGGCTGGTCCAGGAGGGGCTGCCGCTGCTGCGGGCCTCGGCGGCCGGGGCGGTGCTGAACATCAGCTCGGACGCCGCGGTGGTTCCGTACGCCACGTGGGGTGCGTACGGGGCCACCAAGGCGGCCGGGGATCTGCTGTCGGCCGTACTGGCGGTGGAGGAGCCGGGGCTGCGGGTGTGGTGGGCGGACCCGGGTTCGATGCGGACGCGGATGATGGCGGCGGCCGAGCCCGGGGAGGACCTGGCGGGGCTGCCGACGCCGGAGGAGGTGGCTCCGGTGCTGCTGCGGCTGGTGGCGGACGGGCTGCCGAGCGGGCGGTACACGGCGGAGGGGCTGGCGGCGGGCGCGGGAGCAGGGGCGGGGCGGTGAGCGGGGCGGTGAGCGGAGCCGTGGGCGGGGCGGTGAGCGGGGCGGTGAGCGGAGCCGTGGGCGGGGCGGTGAGCGGGGCGGTGAGCGGAGCCGTGGGCGGGCGTCCGGCACTCCGGCAGAAGGGTCTGTATATAAGGGACATTCCGCCGGACCTGCTGGCCCGGGTTCCGGCCGAGCAGCGCGGGCCGGGGCTGGGCCGGGACGCGGTGCGGCTGCTGGTCTCGCGGGGCAGTACGGAGGTGTCGCTGCACGCCTTCCGGGAGCTGCCGGAGCTGCTGCGGGCCGGGGACGTGCTGGTGGTCAACACCTCGGCCACACTGGCGGCCGCCGTGGACGCCCGGCTGGGCGGCGAGGGCGGCGAAGCGCTGGTGGTGCACTTCTCCACCCGGGGCGACGGGGGACGGTGGTCGGTGGAGCTGCGGACCCCGGCCGGCCGGGGCACGACGGGGCCGCGCGCCGGGGGGCCGGCCGGGGCGGTGGTGGAGCTGCCGGGCGGGCATCACCTCGTACTGGAGGAGCCCCTCGTGGCGGGCTCGGACCGGCTGTGGTGGGCGCGGCCCTCGACGGAGGAGGGGCGGCGCGTAGCGCCTCCACCATGGGTGGCGGCCGGGCAACGGGTGGACGTGCCCGGCCTGCTGCGGGCGTACGGGCGGCCGATCCGGTACGCGTACACCGAGCGGGACCAGCCGCTGTCGGCGTACCAGACGGTGTTCGCGGTGCCGAGGGCCGACGGGGCGGGGTCGGCGGAGATGCCGAGCGCCGGGCGGCCCTTCACCGCCGAGCTGGTGGCGCGGCTGGTGAGCCGGGGGGTGCAGTTCGCCCCGCTGACCCTGCACACGGGCGTGGCCTCGCAGGAGGCGCACGAGCCGCCGTACCCGGAGCGGTACGAGGTACCAGCGACCACGGCGTGGCTGGTGAACGCCGCGAGGGCGACGGGCGGGCGGGTGATCGCGGTGGGGACCACGGCGGTACGGGCCCTGGAGTCGGCCGCGGACGCGCGGGGGGGTGGTGCGCAGGGCGGCCGGCTGGACGGACCTGGTGGTGACGCCGGAGCGCGGGGTGCGGGTGGTGGACGGGCTGCTGACCGGGCTGCACGAGCCGGAGGCGTCCCATCTGCTGATGCTGGAGGCGGTCGCGGGGCGCGCGGCCGTACAGCTCGGGTATGCGGAGGCGGTGGCCCGTCTCTGCCTCTGGCACGAGTTCGGGGACGTCCATCTGCTACTCAAGGATGAGGCCGGTCACTGAGTGCGTTGCTCAAGCAACGCATGGTGAGACCGTTACGTGCCCGATGTGAGCCCGCACATAGGACCCACATCACTTACGAAGCTCCCTAGTGGACGGGTAAAGGTCCTGTCAGCACGGGCGCGCGTAGCGCCGAGGCCTGAAATCGGGCCTCGGCGCCCGCCCGTGATCCACTAAGCGGGATCGTACGTCACACCTTTGCCACAGGTTTTTGCCGCCGCTAAGAATTGCTCTCGCCGCACAGCGCCGCGGATCCCCGGATCCTCGCGGCGCTTTCCTGCGGCTCCCGCGATTCGAAGAGGTTGCCCCGCCATGTCTGCTTCCAGCACTCCCGGTCACAGTCGTCTGACGAAGGCACACAAGCTGTCCATTGCCGGTGTCGCCACGTTCAGTGCCGCCGCGCTCGCCTTCTCCCTCGTCCCGGCCGACGCCGCCCAGGCCGAGACGGTCTCCGCCGCCCCCGTCGCCTGGACCCAGGTCGTCGACGGCGCGCAGACGAAGGCCGTACAGCAGCACCTCTCCGTGCAGCAGGTCGTCGCCGACAAGGCGGCGCAGGACGCCAAGGCCAAGGCTGACGCCGCCGCCAAGGCCAAGGCCGAGGCCGCCGCGAAGAAGGACCGCGAGCAGAAGGCCGCCGCGAGCCGCTCCGCCGCCCGCACCCCCGTCTTCGCGAACAACCTGGACGGCTGGATCAAGGAAGCCCTCTTCATCATGAAGAAGGAGGGCATTCCGGGCACCTACGCCGGTATCCACAAGAACATCATGCGTGAGTCCAGCGGCAACCCGATGGCGATCAACAACTGGGACATCAACGCCCAGAACGGCATCCCCAGCAAGGGTCTGCTCCAGGTCATCTACCCGACCTTCAAGGCGTACCACGTCAAGGGCACCAAGTTCGACCAGTACGACCCGGTCGCCAACATCGTCGCCGCCTGCAACTACGCGGCCGACCGCTACGGCTCGATGGACAACGTCAACAGCGCCTACTAGGACGCCGACGGCATCCAAGACCCCCCATGCGCCTCAGGGCGGCCCCCGGAGTACCGGGTGCCGCCCTGAGGCGTTCGTGCGTACGGGCAGCCCTGCGGCCGGACTACTTGCCGGCCCGCATGACCTCGGGCTCGTGGCGGCGCAGCAGGCGCTGCACCAGGAAGCCGCAGGCGATGCCGATGAGCAGCAGGATGGTGATGTTCAGGCTCCACTGGCCGACCGTGGCGTCCCAGAGCGGGTCGGTGTTGGTCGGGTTGTCGGCGTCCCACGGCGGCATGAGCTTGCCGAGGTTCAGGGTGGTGCCGGCGGCGGCGATGGCCCAGCGGGACGGCATCAGCCAGGCGAACTGCTCCAGGCCCGGGGAGTCGTACACCTGGAAGAGGATGCCGGTGAAGACGACCTGGACGATCGCGAACATCACGAGCAGCGGCATGGTCTTCTCGGCGGTCTTCACCAGCGAGGAGATCACCAGGCCGAACATCATCGAGGTGAAGCCGAGCGCGATGACCGACAGGCAGATCTCGACGGCCGGCGGCATGAGCAGGCCCTCGGTGGGCAGGTCGCGCGGGGTGAAGCCGATGGCACAGATGATCACGCCCTGGACGGCCGTGATGATGCCGAGGACGATCACCTTCGACATGAGGTACGCCGACCGGGACAGGCCGGTCGCGCGCTCCCGCTCGTAGATGACCCGTTCCTTGATCAGCTCGCGGACCGAGTTGGCGGCGCCGGAGAAGCACATGCCGACCGCGAGGATCAGCATGATCGTGCCGGCGTCGCCGTTGAAGCGGGACGGCGCCACGGGCGGCGCCAGGCCGAACTTCGCGGGGATGACCGTCGAGACCACGCCCAGGACCGCCGGCAGGATCAGCATCAGGCCGATGAAGCCCTTGTCGGAGCCGATGACCGAGAGGTAGCGGCGGATCAGCGTCCACAGCTGCGAGCCCCAGCCCTGCGGCTTGGGGGGCATCATCTGCTGCGCGGACGGCATCGCGACGGACTGCGGGGCGACCGCGTCGAGGTCGGCGGCGTACAGCTGGTAGTGCTGCGAGCCCTTCCAGCGGCCGGCCCAGTCGTAGTCGCGGTAGTTCTCGAACGCCGAGAAGACGTCGGCCCACGTGGTGTAGCCGAAGAAGTTCAGCGCCTCGTCCGGCGGACCGAAGTAGGCGACCGAACCGCCCGGGGCCATGACCAGCAGCTTGTCGCAGATGGCCAGCTCGGCGACCGAGTGGGTGACCACCAGGACCGTGCGGCCGTCGTCGGCGAGGCCGCGCAGCAGCTGCATGACGTCGCGGTCCATGCCCGGGTCGAGGCCGGAGGTCGGCTCGTCCAGGAAGATCAGCGACGGCTTGGTGAGCAGCTCCAGGGCCACGGACACGCGCTTGCGCTGACCACCCGAGAGCGAGGTGATCTTCTTGTCCTTGTGGATGTCGAGCTTGAGCTCGCGCAGCACCTCGTTGATCCGGGCGTCGCGCTCGGACTCGGCGGTGTCGCCCGGGAAGCGGAGCTTGGCCGCGTACTTCAGGGCGGTGCTGACCTTGAGTTCCTTGTGCAGGATGTCGTCCTGCGGGACCAGGCCGATGCGCTGGCGGAGCTCCGCGAACTGCTTGTACAGGTTGCGGTTGTCGTAGAGGACGTCACCCTGGTCGGCGGGCCGGTAGCCGGTCAGCGCCTTGAGGAGCGTCGACTTTCCGGAGCCGGACGGGCCGATGACGCCGATCAGCGACTTCTCCGGGACGCCGAAGGTGACGTCCTTGAGGATCTGCTTGCCGCCGTCGACCGTGACCGTGAGGTGGCGGGCCGAGAAGGAGACCTCGCCGGTGTCGACGAACTCCTCGAGGCGGTCGCCGACGATCCGGAACGTCGAGTGGCCGACGCCGACGATGTCGTTCGGGCCGAGCAGCGCGGTGCCGGACTTGGGCAGCGGCTGACCGTTGACGTAGGTGCCGTTGTGGCTGCCGAGGTCGTGGATCTCGAACCGGCCGCCGGGCATCGAGCGGAACTCGGCGTGGTGGCGCGAGACCTGGAGGTCGGAGACCACCAGCTCGTTCTCCAGCGCACGGCCGATCCGCATGACGTGACCCAGCGACAGCTGGTGGAACGTCGTCGGGCTGCGGTCGCCCCCGTGGTGCGGGGCGGCACCCTGCGCCGGGCGGGCCGCGGCGGGGCCGCCGCCCTGCTGGTGCGGGACGTGCGGCTGCTGCTGCGGCTGCGCGTGCTGCGGCTGCTGTTGCTGCTGTGCCCAGGCCTGCTGCTGGGGCTGCTGTTGCTGCTGCGGGGCCTGGTACGCGGGCGCCTGCGGCTGGGCGTACGCCTGAGCCGGGGCCTGCTGGGCCTGCTGGGCCACGGCCGGCTGGGGCGCGGCGGCACCGACGGGATTCAGCCGCGGGCCGTCGGTGGCGTTGCCCAGGTGGACCGGCGTCCCGGGCACGAGTTCGGCCTGCTGCACCCGAGCCCCGTGTACGTAGGTCCCGTTGGTGCTGCCGTGGTCCTCGATGCCCCAACCACGGCCGTTCCAGCTGATGGTGGCGTGCCGCCAGGACACCCGGGCGTCATCGATCACCACATCTCCCTGGGGATCACGCCCCAGGGAGTACGACCTGGACGGATCGAGCGTCCAGGTCCTTCCATTCAATTCCAGTACGAGTTCCGGCACTCCAGCCCCACTTAAGTCCCCCGAGAATCCCCCATGACGTCAGGGAGTCTAGGGATGGCGAACATCCGGGGGAACTATTTCAGGCCCACGGCCACATGTGGAATCCGGGCCTTGCCAGGGCGTCTGCGCCTGCCCGTTGACGGGGGCGAAAGTCACCCGGAGAGTGAGATACGGGACTTCTCGCCCGGCCGTCCCGCTCGGACCGCTCCGCTCGGCTCGCATCGGGGGACCGCTCATGCGCCGCATCCGTTGGGGAGACGTCCTGCTGTGCGGGATCGCCACCGTGGGCTGGTCCCTGGTGGTGATGGCGGGGGTCGCGGCGCTCGGGCTCCGCCTGTTGGGCGCCGACGGGACGGGAGGCTCGCTCGGGGCGATGACCGCGGCCGTGGTCGTGCTGGCCGTGGGCGGCACCGTGACCCCTTCGGGCGACCTGTCGGTCTTCGGGGTGGCCGGGGCGGGCGCCGGGGCTTCGCTGGACGTCGTACCCCTGGGTGTGGGGCTGGCCGGGGCCCTGGTCCTGGCCGGGCTGTTCCTGCGTTCGGTACGGGCCGGGGCGGCCCCCGGTGAGACGGCCGCGCGGGTGGTGGTGGTCGCGGCGCTGCTCGTCGGCGCGGCGGGCGCGCTGGCGTGGGTCGGGCACGACGTGGTCACCCTCGACGGGGCCGTGCTGCCGAAGACCCCGGCGAAGGTCGAGATCCCCGGTATCGGGGACATCGGCGGGCTGCTCCCCGACCGCGTCGGGGACCTGGTCGAGGCACGGGCCCGGGTGGGGTTCTCGGTGGAGCCGGGGCCGACGCTGCTGGGGGCGGGGGTGTGGGCGGCGGTGGTACTGGCGCTGGCGCTGCTGGTCTCGCGGCGCGGGCCCGCGTCGCCGGCGCGGCTGCGGCCGGCCGTCTCGGCGGTGGTGGCGATGCTGCTGGTGGCGGTGGCGGCCGGGCTGGCCGCGGCGGTGTGGGCGGCGCTGGGCGACGAGCACCCCGGGCGGGTGCTGGGCGCGGCGCTGCTGGGCGCGCCGAACGGGACCTGGGCGGGCGTGCTCCTGGGGCTCTTCGTCCCGCTGAGCGGCCGGGCCTCGGGTGCGCCGGCCCGGCTGCTGCCGGATCCGCTGGACGAGCTGCTGACGGGCCCGGCGCGGGAGCCGGTGACGGTGGCCCGGCTGGCGGAGTACGACGGGCGGGTCTGGCTGCTGGTCGCGGGGGCGGCGCTGCTGGTGCTCTACGCGGGGGTGCTGGCCGCCGTACGGACTCCGGGGCGCGGGATCGCGGGGTGCGCGGCGCGGTTGTCGGCCGTGACCGGGGTGGCCCTGGCGGGGCTGGTGTGGCTGACGGGGTTCTCGGCGGACGCGTCGCCGGCGGTGCTGGGCGTGGACGCGGTGGATGCCGGGGTGTCGCTGCGGGGGTCCGTCCCGCTCGCCCTGGCGCTGGGCGCGGCGTGGGGAGCGGCGGCGGGCGCGGCGGGCGCCCTCCTGACCCGGCGCCGCCGGGTCCGCCTGCCGTCCGCCGGCCCGGGGTGGCCCGGCCCCGGGCCGGGCGGGCGGCTCGGCCCCGGCGGATCAGCCGGACCCGACGCCACTCCGGCGTGGCCCGGCCCCGCGGCCACCGCCCCGACGGGGCCCGGCCCCGGTGCGCCGACCGCCTCGCCGTCGGGGCGGGCCTCCCCGTACCTGGACCCGGACGCCTCCTGGGACGTGACGGTCACCGGCATCCCGCCGAGGCCGCCCAGGGCGCCGAAGCCGGCCCGGCGACCGCCCTTCACCCCGCCGCCCCCGCCAGAGGATCCGCCACCGCCGAAGCCGCGGTGACCGTCGGCACGGGGCCGCTGCGCGGAGCCGCTCCCCGCCCCGCCCTTCCACCGTTCCCTGGGGCTCCGCCCCAGACCCCCGCGCCTCAATCGCCGGCGGGGCTGATCTTCAGCCCGTCCGGCGTTTGAGGCCCGGGTCCGGGCAGAGCCCGGTTTCTGGGGGCCCCTCCCAGCGGTAGCTGGGGGAGAAGGGGCGGGGTGGGGGAAGCCCCGCAGGGCCCCGGCCCCGGCCCCGGCTCCGCCCCGGATCGGCGGACGGAGTCCGGCGCAGCGTCGCGAAGCCGGAGAGGCGCCCCGGCGCCGAGCCGCGCGAGCGGCGCGTTCAGGGAATGGGACGGGGGTCCTGTCCTGGAGGGCGGGAAGATACGGTGAGGGGACCATGAGCGCATCGCAGACCTCCGACGTCCCCACCCTCCTCGTCAAGATCTTCGGCAAGGACCGTCCCGGGATCACCGCCGGGCTGTTCGACACCCTCGCCGCCTACTCCGTCGACGTCGTCGACATCGAGCAGGTCGTCACCCGTGGCCGCATCGTCCTGTGCGCCCTCGTCACCAAGCCCGCCGACGGAGCCGAAGGCGAGCTGCGGGCCACCGTCCACAGCTGGGCCGAGTCGCTCAAGCTGCAGGCCGAGATCCTGTCCGGTACCGGTGACAACCGGCCGCGCGGCAGTGGCCGGTCCCACGTCACCGTGCTCGGGCACCCGCTCACCGCCGAGTCCACGGCGGCCATAGCGGCCAGGATCACCGCGACCGGCGGCAACATCGACCGTATCTTCCGGCTCGCCAAGTACCCGGTGACCGCCGTGGAGTTCGCCGTCTCCGGCACCGAGACCGAGCCCCTGCGCACCGCGCTGGCCACCGCCTCCGCGCAGATCGGCGTGGACGTGGCCGTGGTCTCGGCCGGGCTGCACCGCCGGGCCCAGCGCCTGGTCGTCATGGACGTGGACTCGACCCTGATCCAGGACGAGGTCATCGAGCTCTTCGCCGCGCACGCCGGGTGCGAGGCCGAGGTCGCCGAGGTCACCGAGCGCGCGATGCGCGGCGAGCTGGACTTCGAGCAGTCGTTGCACGCCCGCGTGGCTCTGCTGGCGGGGCTGGACGCCTCCGTCGTCGACAAGGTCCGCGCCGAGGTGCAGCTGACCCCGGGCGCCCGGACCCTGATCCGTACGCTCAAGCGGCTCGGCTACCAGGTGGGCGTGGTCTCCGGCGGTTTCACCCAGGTGACGGACGATCTGCGGGAACGGCTGGGGCTGGACTTCGCCTCCGCCAACACGCTGGAGATCGTCGACGGGAAGCTGACCGGCCGGGTGACCGGCGAGATCGTGGACCGGGCGGGCAAGGCCCGGCTGCTGCGCCGCTTCGCCGCGGAGGCCGACGTACCGCTGTCCCAGACGGTGGCCATCGGCGACGGCGCCAACGACCTGGACATGCTGAACGCGGCCGGGCTGGGCGTGGCCTTCAACGCCAAGCCGGTGGTCCGCGAGGCCGCGCACACCGCGGTGAACGTGCCCTTCATCGACGCGGTGCTGTACCTGCTCGGGATCACCCGCGAGGAAATCGAAGCCGCCGACCTGGCCTGATCCGTACCTACGACGCGGGAGGGCCCCGGCAGCCGCGACGGCCGCCGGGGCCCTCCTCCGGTCCGTGCTCCCCGGTCAGTGCCCCTTGGGGGTCCAGAAGTCGACCAGCGTGCCCACGCCGTGCTCCAGGGACTTCCACGAGCCGGTGAAGGAGACGATGGCGAGGGCCGCGGTCGGGAATCCGGTACGGGTCAGGCGTGCCAGTGTGTCGCCCTGCGCGCGCCCGGAGAGGGCGTCGGCGAGGGCGTGCATGCCGGGGTTGTGGCCGATGACGATGAGGTCGTTGACCTCGTCGGAGGTCTCGTTCAGCAGGGCGATGAGCTCGCCCAGCGAGGCGTCGTAGAGCCTCTCCTCGTACGTGGTCTTCGGCCGGTGCGGCATCTCCTGGACGGCGAGCTTCCAGGTCTCGCGGGTGCGGGCGGCGGCGGAGCAGAGGGCCAGGTCGAAGGCGATGCCGGTGTCGGCGAGCTTCAGACCGACGGCCGGTGCGTCCTTGCGGCCTCGTTCCGCCAGCGGACGGTCGTGGTCGGACACCTCGGGCCAGTCGGCCTTGGCGTGCCGGAGGAGGGCGATCCTGCGGGTTGTGTCGGCGCTCATGGCTCCCAGCTTCGCATGAAACGGGCCACGGGGCGCAGGGTGTTGAACGCCCTCACACGGTGGTGGGGCGGCCCGGCGCAGCCCGGCGTACCCCGACGTACGCGGTTCAGCCGACGGCGCGCAGGAGCTGCTGGGTGACGTGGATCAGCCCGGTGGCCTCGCCGCTCGCGGCGTGGGCCTCGCCGGACCCCGCGAGCAGGAGCAGCAAGAGGCCGAAGGCGAGCGCGGGCAGGGCCAGCGCCCACCAGTGCAGGCGGGCGTCGGCGCCGTGCCGGGCGCCGGCGGCGGCCCGGGCGGCGGCTCGGGGGCCGGACGGGAGGGAGCGGGTGTGCGTGGGGGCCGACATGGCCGCCTCCGGGGTGCTGACGGGACTGGCTCGCTCCTTCGAATCTATGGATTCGAGGCGGCGGTTCCCATCCGGGGCGCACCCCAGTTCACCCTGACCCTGGCCCCCTAGGGGTTGGTGGGGATAACCCCACCAACCCTCCCCGTCACGGAGAGGCGATCGCCGCGATGACGGAGATGATCACGGACACGACGAGCATCGCGCCGAGCACGAGGCCGAGCTTCCTGTGGCCGTTCTGCGGGTTGGGTTCAAGTACGGGCGACATGCCGCTCAGTCTCGCATGCCGCATTCGTCCTCGATGGTGCGGTCCCGTCCGGCCAGGACGCCGAGCGCGATCTGCGGGACGAGGAGTCCGGCCATCAGGGCGAGGGGCAGGTCCCAGCCGCCGCTGTGCTGGTAGAGGGTGCCGATGACCAGGGGCCCGGGGATGGAGATGAGGTAGCCGGTGCTCTGGGCGAAGGCGGAGAGCTTGACGACGCCGGCCGGGGACTTGGTGCGCAGTCCGATCATCGTGATGACGAGGGGGAAGGCGCAGTTGGAGACGCCGAGCAGGAGCGCCCAGGCCCACGCGCCGGCGGCCGGGGCGAAGTAGAGCCCGAGGTAGCCGGCGAGGCCGAAGAGGCCGAGGGTGACGGCGATGGGGCCCTGGTTCCGCATCCGGCCGGCCAGGCCGGGGATGACGAAGGCGAGCGGGACGCCCATGACCATGGTGACGGCGAGCAGCACGCCGGCGGTGGAGGCGGAGACTCCGGCGTCGCGGAAGATCTGCGGGAGCCAGCCCATGGTGATGTACGCGCCGGTGGCCTGGAGGCCGAAGTAGCAGGCCAGGGCCCAGGCGGTACGGCTGCGGACGACCCGGGGGCCGGTGTCGGCCCGTACGGCTGTCCCCTCGCCGGAGCCGGCGGCGGCGGCCGCGGCCTGTGCGGCGCGCCGGGAGGCGCGGGCGATGGGCAGCCAGGGCAGTACGGCGACCAGTGCGAGCACGGCCCAGACCAGCAGGCCGGTGCGCCAGCTGCCGCCGAGGGCGCCGGTCAGCGGGACGGTCGCGGCGGCGGCGAGCGAGGTGCCGGCGGCCAGCGCCATGGAGTACAGGCCGGTCATGGTGCCGACCCGGTCCGGGAAGTAGCGCTTGACGATCACCGGGAGCAGGACGTTGGTCAGGGCTATGCCGGCCAGGGACAGCGCGCTGGCGGCGAGGAAGGCGGCGGCGTTGCCCGCGAAGGGGCGGATCAGCAGGCCCGCGGCGACGGCGGCCATGCCGGCGCAGACGACGGCGGCCGGGCCGAAGCGGCGGGAGAGCCGGGGCGCGGTGACGCCGAAGACGGCGAAGCAGAGGGCGGGGACGGAGGTGATGAGTCCGGCGACGGTGCCGCTCATGCCGAGGCCCGTGCGGGTCTCCTCGAAGAGGGCGCCGAGGCTGGTGATGGCGGGCCGCAGGTTGAGGGCGGCCAGCACGATTCCGACGATGAGCACCGGACCGAGCCAAGCCGGCTGCGCCGGTGCGCTCGGGGCGGCGGCCGCGGCGTGGTCCGCCGCGGCCCCGGCCTCGCCGGTGACGTGCCGCGAGGGCTTGTGGCCCCCGGCGGGCCGGTCGAGCGTCTGTACGTCATCGTCAAGCATTCCCCCATCATAGAATCATGGGATGATTGATTGTCCAGTCGCCCTCAGTCTCGCCCCCGACAGGAACGAAGAGGACCCATGCCGCTGACCTCGCCACGGCGCTCCGCGCTCGTCGACCAGGTGATCACCCAGTTGCGGAACCAGATCACCTCCGGCGAGTGGCCGGTCGGCGCCCGCATCCCCACCGAGCCGGAGCTGGTGGAGCTGCTCGGCGTCGCCCGCAACACCGTGCGCGAGGCCGTGCGGGCGCTCGCGCACAACGGCCTGCTCGACATCCGGCAGGGCTCGGGTACCTACGTCATCGCCACCAGCGAGCTGGCCGGGGTGATGCACCGCCGTTTCGCCGGGGCAGAACCGCGGCACATCGCCGAGCTGCGCTCGACCCTGGAGTCCTCGGCCGCCCGGCTGGCGGCGGAGCGGCGGACCGAGCGGGACCTCGTACAGCTGGACGCGCTGCTGGCGCGGCGCGAGGAGGCGTGGGCGAGCGGGGACGCGGAGCTGTTCGTGGCGGCGGACGTGAGCCTGCACATGGCGGTGGTCACGGCCTCGCACAACGACGTGCTGGTCGAGCTGTACGCGGACCTCGGCGATCTGGTGGCGGACTGGCTGCGCGCGGACGTCGGGACCGAACTGCACCCCTCAGCCCATCTGGACCACGGGCGGCTGATCGAGGCGATTCGGCGGGGCGACGGGGACGCGGCCGCCTCGGAGGCGGCGGGCTATCCCTTCGCCTGCCTCGGAAAGGGCACCGCCTGAGGGTGGATCACGGCCGCTCGTGGCTGACCCAGGCCGAGCGGACCTCCTTCCAGCAGCGGCTGACGAGTTCGACGCGCCCGGCCGGGCCGACGGCCACGGCGGCGCCGTCGCCGTCCACGTCCCACCATCGGTCGCACTCGACGTGCAGCCGCACCAGGTCGGTCTCCGGGTAGCCGTTGTGGCAGCGCGCCGTCACCTGCGAGCCGTTGATCTCGGTGTCGCAGTCGGCGCCGAAGAGATCGCGGACGGCGGGCCGCGATGGCTGTACGGGGGGTTCGGCGGGGATGTCGGCGAGGTCCACCACGGCGGTGTCGACCACGGCGGGGTCCACCACGGCAGGGGCGACCGCTTCGGGGCCGGGCGCCGATTCCTCGCCCGCGGGCTGCGCGAGCGCGCCCGGGCCCAGGAGTCCGGTGAGGATCGCCGAGGTGAACAGCAGCGCCAGCGTCCGGCTCGTTCTCGCTCGCACTCCCGTACCTCCTCCCCGCAGGAGCCGGGAAGATCCCGACTCGGCCAGTTTGCAGGCATCTGTCCCGGTTTTCGACTCGGGAAGATCCGGCCAGACGGCGAACATTCGATCGAGTGCGCCGCCGCAGGCCGCTCCGAGGGCACGCGAACGGCGGCGGCCGCGCCTCCCGGAGGGGAAGCGCGGCCGCCGCCGTACGGAGTCAGGGGCCGTCAGGCACCCATCGCGTGCAGGCCGCCGTCCACGTGGACGATCTCGCCGGTGGTCTTCGGGAACCAGTCCGACAGCAGGGCGACGACGCCCTTGCCCGCCGGCTCCGGGTCGCTCATGTCCCACTCCAGCATGGAACGGGAGTTCCAGACGTCCGCCAGCTCCGAGAAGCCCGGGATGGACTTCGCGGCCATCGAGCCGATCGGGCCGGCCGAGACCAGGTTGCAGCGGATGTTCTCCCTGCCCAGGTCACGGGCGAGGTAGCGGCTGGTGGCCTCCAGCGCGGCCTTGGCCGGGCCCATCCAGTCGTACTGCGGCCACGCGAACTGCGCGTCGAAGGTGAGGCCGACGACGGCCGCGCCCTCGCGCGGGAACAGCGGCTTGCAGGCCATGGTCAGCGACTTCAGCGAGAACGCCGAAACGTGCATGGCGGTGGCGACCGACTCGAACGGCGTGTTCAGGAAGTTGCCGCCGAGGGCGTCCTGCGGCGCGAAGCCGATGGAGTGCACGACGCCGTCGAGGCCGCCGAGCTCGTCACGGACGAGGTCCTCCAGGCGGTCCAGGTGCTCCTGGTTGGTGACGTCGAGCTCGATCACCTTGACCGGCTTGGGCAGCTTCTTGGCGATGCGCTCGGTCAGCGTCGGGCGCGGGAACGCGGTCAGGATGACCTCGGCGCCCTGCTCCTGGGCCAGCTTGGCGGTGTGGAAAGCGATGGACGATTCCATCAGCACCCCGGTGATGAGGATGCGCTTGCCCTCGAGAATTCCGCTCATGGTGATCAGTGACCCATGCCCAATCCGCCGTCAACGGGAATGACGGCTCCGGTGATGTACGCGGCGTCGTCGGACGCCAGGAAGCTCACGGCTGCCGCGATCTCCTCGGGCTGCGCGTAACGGCCGAGCGGCACCTGGCCCACGATGCCCGCGCGCTGCTCGTCGGTGAGCACCTTAGTCATGTCCGTGTCGACGAAGCCGGGGGCGACCACGTTGAACGTGATGTTGCGGGAGCCCAGCTCACGGGCGAGCGAGCGGGCGAAGCCGACCAGCGCGGCCTTGGAGGCGGCGTAGTTGGCCTGACCCGCCGAGCCCAGCAGTCCGACGACCGAGGAGATCAGGACGACGCGGCCCTTCTTGGCACGGAGCATGCCACGGTTCGCGCGCTTGACCACCCGGAAGGTGCCGGTGAGGTTGGTGTCGACGACCGAGGAGAAGTCCTCCTCGGACATCCGCATCAGCAGCGTGTCCTTGGTGATGCCGGCGTTGGCCACCAGCACCTCGACCGCGCCGTGCGTGTCCTCGATCTGCTTGTAGGCCTGCTCCACCTGCTCGGAGTCGGTGATGTCGCAGCGGACCGCCAGGACGCCGATCGAGGTCAGTGCCTCCGGCGGCTCGCCGGACCGGTACGTGATCGCGACCTTGTCTCCGGCCTCCGCGAAGGCACGGGCGATGGCGAGGCCGATGCCCCGGTTTCCTCCGGTGACGAGAACCGAGCGGCTCAACGGATCACCCTTTCGCTAGCGGTCTGAATACCGAAAACCTATAGGCCGTGTCCCTCGTACGGAGAATCGACCTCCGACAGGGCCTTGCGGCGGGCTCTGTCGAGTCCCTACAGAAAGATGTAGGCACAAGAGCCCTGAGCGCGACATGATCGGGGCGACCGGCTCCGACCCCGGGAGGACTTCCGTGCCCCATTCCATCGACGCGGCCTTCACCGCGCTTCCCTTGCGGGCGCTCGCCGACGCGGCGCTCGCCCGGGCGCGCGCGCTGGGCGCCGAGCATGCCGACTTCCGGCTGGAGCGGATCCGCAGCGCCTCCTGGCGGCTGCGGGACGCCAAGCCCTCCGGCGGCTCCGACACCACCGACCTCGGGTTCGCGGTCCGCGTGGTGCACGGAGGCAGCTGGGGGTTCGCCTCCGGTGTGGACCTGACCATGGACGCCGCCGCCAAGGTGGCCTCGCAGGCCGTGGCCATGGCGAAGCTGTCCGCCCAGGTGATCAAGGCCGCGGGCTCCGACGAGCGGGTGGAACTGGCCGAGGAGCCGGTGCACTCCGAGCGGACCTGGATCTCCGCCTACGACGTGGACCCCTTCGAGGTTCCCGACGCGGACAAGGCGGCCCTGCTCGCCGACTGGAGCTCGCGGCTGCTGGCGGCCGACGGGGTCGCGCACGTGGACGCCTCGCTGCTCGCCGTGCACGAGAACAAGTTCTACGCCGACACCGCGGGCACCGTGACGACCCAGCAGCGGGTCCGGATCCACCCGCAGCTCACGGCGGTCGCCGTGAACACCACCACCGGCGAGTTCGACTCCATGCGCACCATCGCCCCGCCGGCCGGGCGCGGCTGGGAGTACCTGACCGGCACCGGCTGGGACTGGAACGCCGAGCTGGAGCAGATCCCGGGGCTGCTCGCCGAGAAGATGCGGGCGCCGAGCGTGGAGGCCGGGCGCTACGACCTGGTGGTGGACCCGTCCAACCTGTGGCTGACCATCCACGAGTCCATCGGCCACGCCACCGAGCTCGACCGGGCGCTGGGTTACGAGGCGGCGTACGCGGGGACCTCCTTCGCCACTTTCGACCAGCTCGGCAAGCTCAAGTACGGCTCCCCCATCATGAACGTGACGGGTGACCGCACCGCCGAGCACGGGCTGGCCACGGTCGGCTTCGACGACGAGGGCGTCGAGGCGCAGAGCTGGGACCTGGTCAAGGACGGCACCCTGGTCGGCTACCAGCTGGACCGGCGGATCGCGAAGCTGACCGGTCTCGGCCGCTCGAACGGCTGCGCGTACGCCGACTCCCCCGGGCACGTGCCCGTGCAGCGCATGGCGAACGTGTCGCTCCAGCCGGATCCGGGCGGCCTGTCCACCGAGGACCTCATCGGCGGGGTCGAGCGCGGGATCTACGTGGTCGGC
Organism: Streptomyces sp. NPDC048258; assembly: GCF_043201995.1. NCBI lineage: Bacteria > Bacillati > Actinomycetota > Actinomycetes > Kitasatosporales > Streptomycetaceae > Streptomyces > Streptomyces sp. NPDC048258. The sequence goes on along the minus strand of NZ_JBICZH010000011.1, from coordinate 279,586 downwards.
GACCGCTCCTGGTCGATCGACATGCAGCGCTACAACTTCCAGTTCACCGGGCAGCGGTTCTTCCGGATCGAGAACGGCAAGCTGGCCGGGCAGCTGCGCGACGTCGCGTACCAGGCCACGACCACCGACTTCTGGGGCTCGATGGAGAAGGTCGGCGGCCCGCAGACCTACGTCCTGGGCGGCGCCTTCAACTGCGGCAAGGCCCAGCCGGGCCAGGTGGCCTCCGTCTCGCACGGCTGCCCGTCCGCGCTGTTCCGCGACGTGAACATCTTGAACACCACGCAGGAGGCCGGCCGATGAGCACGCTTTCGAACGGACGCACCAAGCCCCACGAGATCGTCGAGCGGGCCCTGGAGCTGTCCACCGCCGACGGCTGCGTCGTCATCGCCGACGAGGAGTCGAGCGCCAATCTGCGCTGGGCGGGCAACGCCCTGACGACGAACGGTGTCACCCGCGGCCGGACCCTCACCGTCATCGCCACGGTCGACGGCAAGGAGGGCACGGCCTCGGGGGTCGTCTCGCGCTCCGCCGTCACCGCCGCGGACCTGGAGCCGCTGGTCCGGGCCGCCGAGGCGGCCGCGCGCGGGGCGGGTCCCGCCGAGGACGCCCAGCCGCTGGTGACCGGGACCCCGGCCTCGCCCGACTTCACGGACTCCCCCGCCGAGACCTCCTCGGCGGTGTTCGCGGACTTCGCGCCGGCCCTCGGCGAGGCCTTCGCCCGGGCCCGCGCGGGCGGCCGGGAGCTGTACGGCTTCGCCAACCACGAGCTGGTCTCCACGTACGTCGGCACCTCGACGGGCCTGCGGCTGCGCCACGACCAGCCCAAGGGCACCCTGGAGCTCAACGCCAAGTCCCCCGACCGGCAGCGCTCGGCCTGGGCCGGCCGCGCCACCCGGGACTTCAAGGACGTGGACCCGACCGTGCTGGACGCGGAGCTCGCCGTACGCCTGGGCTGGGCGGAGCGGAAGATCGAGCTGCCTGCCGGACGGTACGAGACCCTGCTGCCGCCGACCGCCGTGGCCGACCTGCTGATCTACCAGATGTGGTCGGCGGCGGCCCGGGACGCGGTGGAGGGCCGTACGGTCTTCTCCAAGCCCGGGGGCGGCACCCGGGTCGGCGAGAAGCTGTCGGAGCTCCCGCTGACCCTGCGCAGCGACCCGAACGCGCCGGGCCTGGAGTCCGCGCCGTTCGTGATCGCGCACAGCTCCGGGGACGACGCCTCGGTGTTCGACAACGGCCTGCCGGTCCCGGCGACCGAGTGGATCCGGGACGGGGAGCTGACCCGGCTGACCACGACCCGGCACACCGCCGGGCTGACCGGCCTGCCGCTGTCCCCGGCCTTCGGGAACCTGCTCCTGGAGGGCGGCGGCGACAAGTCGCTGGAGGAGATGGTGGCGGGCACCGAGAGGGGCCTGCTGCTGACCTGCCTCTGGTACATCCGCGAGGTCGACCCGGCCACCCTGCTGCTCACGGGCCTGACCCGGGACGGCGTCTACCTGGTGGAGAACGGGCAGGTCGTCGGCGAGGTCAACAACTTCCGGTTCAACGAGTCCCCCGTGGACCTGCTGTCGCGGGCCTCGGAGGCCGGCCGGACCGAGAAGACCCTGCCGCGCGAGTGGGGCGACTGGTTCACCCGGGCCGCGATGCCGGCGCTGCGCATCCCGGACTTCAACATGAGCTCGGTCAGCCAGGGGGTCTGACCCACCTAGACTGGGCTTTGTATTTCCCTACACCAAAAGGAGTCGAGAGAACCGTGACGGACATCGTCGACGAACTGAAGTGGCGCGGGCTCTTCGCCCAGTCCACCGACGAAGAAGCGCTGCGCAAGGCGTTCGCGGACGGTCCTGTCACGTTCTATTGCGGCTACGACCCGACCGCGGCCTCGCTGCACGTGGGGCACCTGGTGCAGGTGCTCACCATGCGCCGGCTCCAGCTGGCCGGGAACCGGCCGCTCGCGCTGGTCGGCGGGGCCACCGGTCAGATCGGTGACCCCCGCCCGACCGCCGAGCGGACCCTGAACGATCCCGCGGTCATCGCGGAGTGGGTGAACCGGCTGCGCTCGCAGATCGAGCCGTTCCTGTCCTTCGAGGGCGAGAACGCGGCGGTCCTGGTGAACAACCTGGACTGGACGGCGGGCATGTCCGCGATCGAGTTCCTGCGGGACATCGGCAAGCACTTCCGCGTCAACAAGATGCTGACGAAGGACTCGGTCGCCAAGCGGCTGGAGTCCGACCAGGGCATCAGCTACACGGAGTTCAGCTACCAGCTGCTCCAGGGCATGGACTTCCTGGAGCTCTACCGGCGCCACGGCTGCGTGCTCCAGCAGGGCGGCTCCGACCAGTGGGGCAACCTGACGGCCGGCCTCGACCTGATCCACCGGGTCGAGCCGGGCGCGGTCGTGCACGCGATGGCGACCCCGCTGATGGTCAAGGCGGACGGCACCAAGTTCGGCAAGACCGAGGGCGGGGCCGTCTGGCTGGACCCGGAGATGACCACGCCGTACGCGTTCTACCAGTTCTGGCTGAACGTGGACGACCGGGACATCTCCACCTACATGCGGATCCTGTCCTTCCAGAGCCGTGAGGAGCTGGAGGCGCTGGAGGCGCAGACCGCCGAGCGGCCGCAGGCCCGCGCCGCGCAGCGGGCGCTGGCGGAGGAGCTGACCACGCTGGTGCACGGCGCCGGCCAGTGCGCCGCCGTGATCGCCGCGTCGAAGGCGCTGTTCGGCCAGGGCGACCTGGCGGAGCTCGACGAGGCCACGCTGGCCGCGGCCCTGTCCGAGCTGCCGCACGCCCAGGTGGCGGAGCTCGGCCTGGTGGTGGACCTGATGGCGGAGACCGGTCTGGTCGCGAGCAAGTCGGCCGGCCGCCGGACCGTGAAGGAGGGCGGGGCCTACGTGAACAACGTGAAGGTCACCGCCGAGGACGCGGTCCCCGCCAAGGAGGACCTGCTGCACGGGCGGTGGCTGGTGCTGCGCCGCGGCAAGAAGAGCCTGGCCGCGGTCGAGGTCACCGGCGCCTGACGCCTGAGAACGCCTCGCGGGGCGGCACGGCACGAGCACGGCGGAGGGGCCGGTTCGGACACGAAGTCCGGCCGGCCCCTCCGTCATGCCCGGGGGCCGACTAGGTCATCTGCCGCTTGTTGCCCCGGACCGCCTTGTAGGCCATGTCGCCGAGAGCGACGATCAGGACCGCTCCGGCCAGCTGCAGCAAGTGCCGGGTCCAGTCGATTCCCTTGGTGTCCTCGACGCCGATCCAGGTGGCGACGGCGTTGCCGAGGACCGCGCCGATGATGCCGAAGATCGTGGTCAGCCAGAGGGGCTGGTGCTGCTTGCCCGGCAGGATGGCCCGGGCTATCAGGCCCAACACGAAACCGACGATGATCGCCCACAACCAAGACATGTCGAGCCTCCTCCTGGCGCGTTGTGCGCACGTGCGCCCAGTCTCGGCCCGTACGGCGTACCGCGCATTTCGGGCACCCCATTCGGGGGACACCCCCTCTCCTCGCGGTCCGGGAGGCCGCGTACGGTGGGAGGGTCCGGGCCGGGGAGTGTCCGGCGGGTGATCGGGTGGTGAAGCGTGGAGCGGACGAAGCGACAGAAGCGGAACGGGGCCGAGGTCTTCCGTATCACCGGCGCGCGGATGGGGCTCGCCGAGGATGTGCGGGGCCGTCAGCGACGCTATGTGATCTCGATGGCGATCAGGACCCTGTCGGTCATCGCGACCGTGCTCTTGTGGAACGTGCAGCGCCCGGTGGCGATCGTGACGCTGATCGCGGGCGCCTTGCTGCCCTACGTCGCCGTGGTCATCGCCAACGCGGGGCGCGAGTCGGCCCCCTCGCTGCCCTCGCACTTCATCCCGGCTCCCGTGAGGCCTGCGCTGGACGCGGAAAACCTCAAGAAAAGCTCAGATCAATCATGAAGTTCCGGTGCACCGTACCGGGTCCTGCGTGACATACTGCCTACGCGCTCCGCATCCCCCGTCGGAGCGACGGACCGACGCCGGGCAGCTCCCCCCGTGGCTGCTCGGCGTCGCCTTTCCGTAGGGTTGAGGCGTGACCTCCCCTGATACCGAGACCCCCACATGCTCCGCCAAGGGCTGCCGCGACGCGGCCGTCTGGGTGCTGGCGTGGAACAACCCGAAGCTGCACACGCCGGAGCGGCGCAAGACCTGGCTGGCCTGCGGGGACCACCGCGAACACCTCTCCCAGTTCCTGGGGGTCCGCGGTTTCCTCAAGGACGTCGTGAAGCTCGACGAGTGGGTGCAGCCGGAGGGCTCGGAGCGCGAGCGCTAGCGCTCGCCCCGACGCCGGACAGGACCTAGCCGCCGATCGCCGACATTGGGCGGTCGGGCTGCAGGAAGGACGGGTCGTCGAGACCGGACCCGGCCTTCTTGCCCCACATCGCCACCTTCCAGAGCCGGGCGATCTCCTCGTCCGGGGCGCCCGAGCGCAGGGCGGCGCGCAGGTCCGACTCCTCGGTGGCGAACAGGCACGTACGCACCTGGCCGTCGGCCGTGAGCCGCGTACGGTCGCAGGCGCCGCAGAACGGGCGGGTGACGGAGGCGATGACGCCGACGGTGGCCGGGCCGCCGTCGACCACCCAGCGCTCGGCCGGGGCGGAGCCGCGCTCGTCGGCGCCCTCCTCGGTGAGCGTGAAGCGGGTGCGCAGTGACTGCAGGATGTCACCGGCGGTGATCATGCCGTCGCGCTTCCAGCCGTGCTGGGCGTCGAGCGGCATCTGCTCGATGAAGCGGAGCTCGTACGCGTTCTCCACGGCCCAGGCCAGCAGGTCGGGGGCCTCGTCGTCGTTGAGTCCCGGCATGAGGACCGCGTTGACCTTGACGGGGGTGAGGCCGGCCTCGCGGGCCGCGGCCATGCCGTCTATGACGTCCTTGTGGCGGTCACGGCGGGTGAGGGTCTTGAAGACCTCGGGCCGCAGGGTGTCCAGGGAAACGTTCACCCGGTCCAGGCCGGCGGCCTTCAGGGCCTGCGCGGTGCGCTTGAGGCCGATGCCGTTGGTGGTCAGCGACATCTTGGGGCGGGGCTCCAGGGCCGCGCACTGCTCGACGATCCCGACCAGGCCGGGGCGGAGCAGCGGCTCGCCGCCGGTGAAGCGGACCTCGGTGATCCCGAGCCGGGTGACCGCGATGCGGATCAGCCGCACGATCTCCTCGTCGCTCAGCAGATCGGACTTTCCGAGCCACTGCAGGCCCTCCTCGGGCATGCAGTAGGTACAGCGCAGATTGCACCGGTCGGTGAGCGAGACGCGCAGGTCAGTTGCCACGCGGCCGTATGTGTCGAGAAGCACTGTGGGCCCCCTCCCCTGTCCGGATCTGTAGAGGTTCGATAAATCGAGCCTACGTGACGCCTGTGTCATGAAGGGGTCCCCAAATGAACGAGACGTAACGCGGCCGCGTCGTAGGGAAGTACGACGCGGCCACGCACGGTGTTCGGCCGAACTCATAGAGCTCGGTGGGCCCGCTCGGTGGGCCGCTCGGTGAACCCGCTCAGTGAGCCCCGGTTCCCGTGAGGGAGCGGACCTCCAGCTCGGCGAACTTCTGGGGGTCCGCCTTCTCCTTCGACAGGACGGTTCCGAGCCAGCCCAGCAGGAAGCCGAGCGGGATGGAGATGATGCCCGGGTTCTCCAGCGGGAACCAGTAGAAGTCCGCGTCCTTGAACATCGAGGTGGGCTTCCCGGAGACCACCGGGGAGAACAGCACCAGGCCGACCGCGGAGATCAGGCCGCCGTAGATCGACCACAGCGCTCCCTGGGTGCTGAAGCGCTTCCAGAAGAGGCTGTAGAGGATCGTCGGCAGGTTGGCGGAGGCGGCGACCGCGAAGGCGAGGGCGACCAGGCCGGCGACGTTCAGGTCGCGGGCGAGGGCACCCAGGCCGATGGCGACGGCGCCGATGACCACGGTCGACCAGCGGGCCGCGCGCACCTCCTCCTGCTCGGTGGCCTTGCCCTTGCGGATCACGTTCACGTAGAGGTCGTGGGCGAAGGACGAGGAGGAGGCCAGGGTGAGGCCCGCGACCACCGCGAGGATGGTGGCGAAGGCGACCGCGGAGATCACGGCGAGCAGGATGGCGCCGCCGGTGGAGTCGGCCCCGCCGCCGATCTCCTGGGCGAGCAGCGGGGCCGCGGTGTTGCCCGCCTTGTTGGAGGCCAGGATGTCGGCGCGCTTCAGCAGGGCGGCGGCGCCGAAGCCGAGGGCGATCGTCATCAGGTAGAAGGCGCCGATGATGCCGATGGCCCAGTTCACGGACTTGCGGGCGGCCTTGGCGGTGGGCACGGTGTAGAAGCGGATCAGGATGTGCGGCAGTCCGGCGGTGCCCAGGACCAGGGCGATGCCCAGCGAGATGAAGTCCAGCTTCGTGGTCGCGTCCTTGCCGTACTTCAGCCCGGGCTCCAGGAACTTGGCGCCCTGTCCGCTGTTCTCGGCGGCCTTGCCCAGCAGGTCGGAGATGTTGAAGTTGAACTTCACCAGCACCAGGAAGGTGATCAGCAGAGCGCCCGCGATCAGCAGGACGGCCTTGATCATCTGGACCCAGGTGGTGCCCTTCATGCCGCCGATGGTCACGTAGACGATCATCAGGACGCCGACGAGGGCGACGACGGCGACCTTGCCGCCGTCGCTGGTGATGCCGAGGAGCAGCGAGACGAGCACGCCGGCGCCGGCCATCTGGGCGAGCAGGTAGAAGATCGAGACCACGATGGTGGAGGTGCCGGCGGCGGTACGGACGGGCCGCTGGCGCATCCGGTACGCGAGGACGTCACCCATCGTGTAGCGGCCGGAGTTGCGCAGCGGCTCGGCGACGAGCAGCAGGGCGACCAGCCAGGCGACGAGGAAGCCGATGGAGTAGAGGAAGCCGTCGTAGCCGAAGAGGGCGATGGCACCGGCGATGCCGAGGAAGGACGCGGCGGACATGTAGTCGCCGGAGATGGCCAGGCCGTTCTGGAAACCGGTGAACTGGCGGCCGCCCGCGTAGAAGTCGGCGGCGTCCTTCGTCTGTCGGCCGGCCCAGATCGTGATGATCAGGGTGGCGACGACGAACAGGCCGAAGAGGGTGATGATCAGCGGGCGGTGCTCGGTGGCACCGGCCGCGACCGTCGTCAGGTGGAGCGAGCCGCTCATTCGCCGGCCTCCATCCTCGCCTTGATGGCCGCGGCCTTGGGGTCGAGCTTGGTGGCGGCGTGCCGCGAGTACAGCCAGGCGATGAGGAAGGTCGTCGCGAACTGGGCGAGGCCGAGCACGAGGGCGACGTTGATGTTACCGAAGAGCTTGGTCCCCATGAAGCCGCCCGCGTAGTTGGACAGCAGTACGTAGAGCAGGTACCAGGCGATGAAGGCCACGGTCAGCGGGAAGGCGAAGGAACGGTAGGAGCGGCGCAGTTCGGCGAACTCGGCGCTCTGCTGGACGTGTCCGAAATCTTCGGCCGTGGGGACCGCCGGGGGCGTTCCCGCGCTGCCCGGTGGCGGCGCTGCTTCGGTGGTCACGGGGGGTTCTCCTTGCGATGCGGGCGCGGTGGGGACGACGGACATAACAACCTCCGTGTGGGGGGACAGTGGTGCTGAGCCCCCCTGTCAACGGCACGGCCGGCGCGTCGGGACGGTTCAACACCCGCGGGTTCTTCAGAGACTGATTTCTCGAACGGATGGCGCAGAAGCGAACACCGGCACTAGGTTCCACATGTCATGAACCCGTCCGCCGTGACCACGACCGGACGGTTTTTTCAAGGATGATGTGGAGAACCCATGGCTCATCTGGGATCCGGCCGCCGGCGAGCTCTCGCCGTTCCGGTCGGCCTGGCGCTCACCGCCTCGCTCGCCTTCCTGCCCTCGGTCGCGGCCTCCGCCGCTCCGCTGGGCAACACGGCGGACGCGGCCACGGCCTCCAAGGCCGACACCACCGGGCCCAAGCTGTCGTACGTGGCGAACCTGAACTCGTACGCCACGGTGACGGCGGCGAAGAAGGCCGTCGAGCGCGCCGGTGGAACCGTGGTGACGGCGCATGAGCAGATCGGCGTCATAGTCGCGCACTCCCAGAACCCGGAGTTCGCCAAGCAGCTGCGGGCCCAGCGCGGACTGTTCGTGTCCGTCGGCGCCACCCGGACGGCCCCCCTGCAGACGGTGCAGACCACCGAGGAGGGCACGACGCAGAAGCTCAGCGCGGCGGACGCCGCCAAGGCGGCGGCGGACGCGGCGCCGGGCCAGGAGCCGCTGGAGTCCAACCAGTGGGACCTGCGCGCGATCAAGGCCGATCAGGCTCACAAGATCAACGATGGCAGCCCCGACGTCACGGTGGGCATCATCGACACGGGTGTCGACGACACCCACCCGGATCTCGCCGCGAACTTCTCCAAGGAGCAGTCGGCCAACTGCGTCGGCGGCGTACCGGACACCTCCGAGGGCGCATGGCGCCCGTACGTGGACGGCAGCGACCACGGCACGCACGTGGCCGGCACCATCGGGGCCCCGCGCAACGGCGTGGGCGTCAGCGGTGTCGCGCCCGGTGTGAAGCTCGCCGCGATCAAGGTGAGCGAGCCCGGGACCAGCCTGTTCTACACCGAGGCGGTCGTGTGCGGCTTCATGTTCGCCGCCGAGAAGGGGATCGAGGTGACCAACAACAGCTACTACGTCGACCCCTGGTACTTCAACTGCAAGACGGACGACGACCAGAAGGCGCTGGTGGAGGCCCTCACCCGGGCGAGCAACTACGCCCAGCGCAAGGGCGTGCTGAACGTCGCCGCGGCGGGCAACGAGAACTTCGACCTGGCGTCCGACTCGATCGTCGACGACACCAGCCCGAACGACACCACCCCGACGCCGCGCACCATCGACCCGCGCGTCTGCCTGGACGTACCGACCCAGCTGCCGGGTGTGGTCACGGTGACCGCGACCGGTGACAAGGGCTTCAAGTCGTACTACTCCAGCTTCGGCCTGGGCGTGGCGGACGTCGCGGCCCCCGGCGGCGACAAGTGGCAGGTCCCGGCCACCCCGGACGCCAACGGCCGCGTGCTGTCCACCGTCCCGGGCGGCGCCTACGGCTACAAGCAGGGCACCTCGATGGCCACCCCGCACGTCGCGGGCGTCGCGGCCCTGCTCAAGAGCGCGCACCCGTCGGCCACGCCGTCGCAGCTGCAGGCGATGCTCAAGGGCCAGGCCACCAAGACGGCCTGCCCGGCCCAGGTCTACGACGCGACCGGCGCTCTGATAAACGCCACCACCTGCGTGAGCAAGTGGGGCCAGACCGGCTACTACGGCTACGGCGTGGTCGACGCGCTCAAGGCCGTGAAGTAACAGCTCCTACACGAAAGGGCCGGGCGGGGGTCACCCCGCCCGGCCCTCTCCTTTTCATGCCGGCGTCAGGGCTTGATCAGCACCTTGAGCGCGCTGCGGTCGTCCATCGCTCGGTAGCCGTCCGGAACCTCGTCGAGGGAGACGGCCCGGTCGAAGACGGGCGCGGGGTCGATGGCGCCGCTGAGGATGTCCTCCAGCAGCTCCGGTATGTACGCGCGGACGGGGGCGACGCCGCCGCGCAGGGTGATGTTGCGGTCGAACATGACGCCGAGGTCGAGACCGGTGCCACTGCCGTGCGGGACGCCGACGTAGCCGATGGCCCCGCCGTCGCGGGTGATGTTCACGGCGGTGCGCATGGACTGCTCGGTGCCGACGGCCTCGATGACCGCGTGCGCGCCCTGGCCGCCGGTGAGCTCGCGGACGGCGGCCTCGGCGGCCTCCCCGCGCTCGGCGACGACGTCGGTGGCCCCGAAGAGCTTGGCGATGTCCGTCCGGACGGCGTGGCGGCCCAGGGCGATGATCCGCTCGGCGCCCAGGCGCTTGGCGGCGAGGACGCCGCACAGGCCGACCGCGCCGTCACCGACGACGGCGACCGTGGAGCCCTTGCGCACGCCCGCGCCCAGCGCCGCGTGGTGGCCGGTGCCCATGACGTCGGAGAGCGCGAGCAGCCCGGTCAGCAGGTGGTCGTCGGAGACGGCCGCGGCGGGCAGCTTCACCAGGGTGCCGTCGGCGTGCGGTACGCGGACCGCCTCGCCCTGGCCGCCGTCGTGGCCGACCGAGCCCCAGAAGCCGCCGTGCACGCAGGAGGTGTACAGGCCCTCGGAGCAGTAGTCGCAGGTGCCGTCGGACCACATGAAGGGGGCGACGACGAGGTCGCCGGCCTTGAGGCCCGACACGGCGGAGCCGGTCTCCTCGACGACGCCGAGGAACTCGTGGCCTATGCGCTGGCCGGGCTGGCGCTCGGCCTCGCCGCGGTAGGCCCACAGGTCGCTTCCGCAGATGCAGGCACGCAGGACGCGGACGACGGCGTCCTCGGGGCGCTGGATCGCAGCGTCGGGCACCTCCTCCACGCGGATGTCGTGCGGGGCGTGGATGACGGTGGCGCGCATGGTGGTGCAGTCCTCCGGCTCGGGGATCGTTCAGTCGTGGCTGTGCCGCCCTTGTGGGGCTTCCCTACCGTACGCCTGTTCGCGGGCGGGTCCGCCGGTGGCCAGGAGGAACTGCGCGGCCAGATAGGTGGCCATGATCCAGAAGTCCGGCCGGGGCAGCTGGGGCCATGCGGCGACGCCGGTGGCGATGAGCGTGTCCGAGAGCAGGAACAGCGCCCCGCCCGCCCCGGCCCGCAGCCCGAGGGCGCTGGAGCGGTAGGCCATGGCGGTGAGCAGCAGGCTGTAGCCGGCGACGGGGATGCGCAGGTCGGCCGGGAGGTCGGACCAGAGCAGCGCGACGGTTCCGATCAGCGCGAGGGCGTACGCGCCTCCGAGCAGGGCGTTGGTGCCGCGCCGGCCGAAGAGCACGAGGTAGCAGACGTGCCCGGCGGCGAAGGAGCCCATGCCGATCAGGAAGGCGGGCTCGGCGTCGAAGAGCAGGGCGAGGTCCCCGCCCCAGCCGAAGAGCAGGGCGGCGACCAGCAGTCGGGGGGCGCCGCGGGTGATCACGTACGCCACCAGCAGCGGCATCAGCAGCGGCTTGGCGAGGACGTGCCCGAGGTGCCAGCCGGCGAGCAGCGAGCCGAGGTCCAGGGCCGTGGCCGCGGCGAAGGCGCCGAGCAGCACGCGGCCCGCGAGGCCGCCGGCGGCGGGCGCGGTGCGGGCCGCCCAGGACGGCGTACGGGACTCGGTGGCGCTCACGCGGCGGGTTCCGGGGCGGCGGCGGGCTGGGGCGCCGGGGCGGGGGGCTGCTCCTGGGCCGGGGCCTGGGCCTGCTCCTGGGCCTGGACCTGGACCTGGGCCTGGGCCTGGGCCTGGGCCGGGGCCTGGGCCTGGGCCTGGGCCGGGGCCTGGGCCTGGGCCGGGGCCTGGGCCTGGGCCTGGGCCGGGGCCTGGGCCTGGGCCTGAGCCGGGGCCTGGGCCTGGGCCTGAGCCGGGGCCTGGGCCTGGGCCTGAGCCGGGGCGTGGGCCTGAGCCGGGGCCTGGACCTGGGCCGGAGCCTGGACCCGGGCAGGCTGCCAGCCGGGGCCGCCGAAGACGCGTCCGGCGCGCTCGCGCCAGCTCGTGGCGGCCCGTACGTCGCGGGCGATGGCGGCGTACTCGTGGGTGGCCACGCGCAGCGGGTTGTAGGTGTTGATGTTCTTCGTCAGGCCGAAGACGGGCTTGTCGGTCTCCCCCACCCAGGAGCCGAACATCCGGTCCCAGATGATCAGGATCCCGGCGAAGTTGCGGTCCAGGTAGCCGCCTTGGGAGGCGTGGTGGACGCGGTGGTGGGAGGGCGTGTTGAAGACGTACTCGACGGGCCGCGGCAGCTTGCCGATCCGCTCGGTGTGGATCCAGAACTGGTAGGCGAGGTTGACCGAGTAGCAGAAGGCGATGACGGCGGGGTGTACGCCGAGGGCGATCATCGGCAGGTAGAACGGCCAGGTGGTGGCGCTGGTCCACGGCTGGCGCAGGGCGGTGGTGAGGTTGAACTTGCGGCTGCTGTGGTGGACGACGTGGCAGGCCCAGAGGATCCGTATCACGTGGTGCCCGCGGTGCTGCCAGTAGTAGAGGAAGTCCTGCGCGAGCAGCATGAGCAGGAGGGTCCACCACACCACGGGCACCCGCAGCGGGGTGAGCTCGTAGACGGCGGTGTAGATCGCGACGACCGGGATCTTCCAGAGCAGGTCGAAGACGATGCTGCCGAGTCCCATGCCGACGCTGGTGACGGCGTCCTTGGTCTCGTACCCGGCGGCGTCCTCGTCGGGATGGATCCGGTAGCTCACCAGCTCGACGACGGTGAGCAGCACGAAGGCGGGTATGGACCACAGCACGACATCGGGCAGGTTCGGCATGTCCGCACCATAGAGGCGGCTTCGGGGGTGCCGCTAGAGGTTGTTACCGATCGGTATCCATCTGGGTTACCGCGGGTTCGCGAGATGATGTCCGGGCCAAGGGGAGGGCGGGGTATGACGGGTTTCGAGACGGTTCTCTTACGGGTGGCGGGCACGGCGGCGGGCGCACTGGTGAAGTCCCTGCTGGCCCGGTCTCCGGGGGCGGGCCTGACGGCGGATGCGGCCGGTCCGGCCCCGCGCTGGCGCAAGCCGCCGGCCGAGCTGGGCGAGGCCGAGATGCGCCGGCTGGCCGGTGCGCTCGCAGCACGGCTGGGCGAGGCCTGCGCCCGGCTCCCGGAGCACGAACGCCTGGCGGCGGTGGACGCGGTGGGCGACACCTTCGCCGCGCTGGGCGCCCTGGACGCGGAGGCCCTGTTCGCCGCGGACCTGGACCCGTCGGCCCTGGCGTCGGCCCTGCCGCCTCCCCCGCCGGGCCTCGGCGAGGGCGCGCAGGCCCTCTACCGACGGCTCGTACGGCTGTGCTGCGAGCACGCGGTGGAGTACGCGACGACCCTGCCGGGCTTCGGCGCCCGGGCCGATGTGGAACTGGTCCGCCGGACAGGGGAGTTGGCGCGCTCCCTGGACCGGCTGCACCAGACGGGCGACGGGCCGGCTCTCGCCTTCGAGGAACGCTACGCCGAGTACATCGCCCGCACCCACGGCCGTCTGGAGCTCTTCGGCCTCACCCTCAGCGGGTCCCGGCCGGAGTGGCCGCTGGATCTGGCCTACATCAGCCTCGTGGTCAGCGGCGATCCGACCCTTCGAGGGGCGCCCGAGCCCCACCGGACCTCGGCCGACGTGAAACAGGCGCTGCGCGGTGCCGAGCGGGTGCTGATGCGCGGCCCGGCGGGGTCGGGAAAGAGCACCCTGAGGCCCCGGAACTGGACCCGGACGTCTGGGGCGAACCTCACCCGCCTGCGGCTCGCCGAGTGTGCCGGGACCGTCGGCCTCTCCCCCCTGGCGGGGCTGGACTCCCTGCGGCTGGAGCTGGACCGGCGTACCGCGTTCACCGGGGTCGACCGGATCCCGCCGGAGCGGCTCACCTACATCTGATGAGCCGCTCCGGCGGGGAACCGGGGTGTCACCAGACGCGGACCGAGCCGCCCCGGGCGAAGGCCGGGCTCGTGGCCTCCGGCGGGATCTCCGTCAGGGGCTGCGCGATCTCCTCGACCAGGGGGCCGTGCTTCGCTGCGACCTCGTCCAGCATCCGCAGGTCGAAGCCGTAGACGCGGGCCGCGTTGCCGCCGACCATCGCGGCGACCTCCTCCCGCGGGAGGCCCGCGTAGGCGATGCGGAGGCCTTCGCGGGAGAAGGGGGTGGTGCCCTCGTCGTGGGGGTAGTCGCTGCCCCACATGATCTTGTCGAGGCCGATCCGCTCCCGGAGCGGGACCTCGTGGGGGCGCATGAAGCTCGCTCCCACGAAGCAGTTGTCCCGCCAGACCTCGCCCGGGCCCTTGCCCATGGCTTCCGCCAGGCCCGCCCCGAACTTGGACTCGGCCGTCACCGAGGCCGCGACGAGGCGGCCGTGGTAGTAGTCCAGCATCTCCATCACGCCCGGGATCCAGCCGGAGCCCTGTTCCGTCAGGACCAGCTTGAGGCCCGGGTGGCGGCGGAAGGCTCCGCCGAAGATGAGGTGCCACAGGGCGCGGTGCGAGAACCAGGTCGTCTCCACCATGAACACGGCGCGGGCCGCCGGTTCGTCGCCGAGCGGCGGGGACGCCGAGCCGCCGTGGTGGTTGACCGGGACGTCCAGCTCGTCGCACACCGCCCAGATCGGGTCGTACGCGGCCGAGTAGAGCTCCGGGACCGTCGAGCCGGGCGGGACTCCGGGCAGCAGGATGCCGCCCGTCAGGCCCGCCTCCTTCGTACGGCGGATCTCCTTCACCGCCGCGTCCACGTCGTTCAGCAGGATCTGGACGACGCCCGCCCGGCGGCCCGGCGCGTCCGCGCAGAAGTCCGCCAGCCAGCGGTTGTGGGCCTGGAGCCCGGCCCAGCGCGTCGCGTACTCCGCGGCCGTCGGCGGCTGGGCCATCAGGGAGGCCTTGGGGAAGAACGGCGGGATGGTGTTGGGGAAGACGACCTCGGCGACGATGCCGTCCGCCTCCAGCTCGGCCAGCCGGCGCCGGGAGTTCCAGTTCTTGTCCGCCGTGTCCGCGAGGAGGTCCTCGTACGGGTTCACGTAGGTGGCGGCCCAGGCGTCGAAATCGTCGTGGTACCGCTTCTCCAGGTACGGCTTGTAGTCCAGCAGGTCGGCGCCCGCGTGGCAGTCCGCCGAGATCACGGTGTACCGGTCGCCGGTCATTCCGAGACCCCCAGGACCGGGAAGTCGTGCTCCGTCAGCCAGTGCCGGCCCACCTCGCGGGAGCGTGCCCAGGAGGCCTCCACCGCCGCCTGGTCCGGGGACTGGCCCAGCTCGGCCGGGGTGGGGCCGATCCGGCGGGCGATCGGGGCCAGTTTCGCGGTGTCGAAGCCGAAGACCTCGGCGGCCGCCAGGCCGAGCATGCGGCGGGTCTCCTCCACCGGGATGTCGTGGAAGGTCTTCCTCAGCCAGTTCCGGGTGGCGGGCCAGGTGCCCTCGGGGTGCGGGAAGTCCGAGCCCCACAGGATGTTGTCCACGCCGATCTCGTAGCGCTGGGCCAGTTCCCGGCGCTTGGTGTTCGTCGCGCAGATGAAGACCTGCCGGTCCAGGTACTCGCTCGGCGGGCGCTTCAGCTCCTCGAACGGCGAGAGTTTCTTGCCGCCGTGCGCGCCGAGGTAGAGCCGGTCCATGAACCAGAGCTGGTTCGGGAGCCACCAGCAGCCCGACTCCGCCACGCCGAACCTCAGGCCGGGGTGCCGTTCGAAGACCCCGGACCAGAGCAGGAACCACAGCGGGCGGGCCGGCCACCAGGTGACCTCGGAGACGAAGATGCCCAGGTGGTCGCCGTACTCATGGCGCGGCGAGGACCCGGAGTGGGTGACGATCGGCATCCGCGTCTCGGCCGCCGCCGCCCACACGGGGTCGTAGCGCCGGTCGTGGTAGGGCGCCTTGTCCACCCACATCGCGGGGATCATCAGCGCGCCCAGCCCGGACTCCCTGGCCCGGTGGATCTCCGCGACGACCTCTGTCGGCTCGCCCGTGATGGGGAGCAGGGCGACCCCGCAGTGCCGTTCGGGGGTCTGCGACACGAATTCGGCCAGCCAGCGGTTGTGCGCCCGCGCCCCCGCCATGCCGAGCTCGGGGTCCTGGTCGCCGGAGAGGCCCAGGCCCACGCCGAAGGGGGCCGCGGTCTGGCTGTCGACGGCGTCCGCGTCGGGGAAGACGACCTCGGCGGCCACGCCGTCGCCGTCGAGTTCCTTCAGCCGCTGTCCGGTGTCCCAGCCGCCCTTGAGGCCTTCCTCGTGGTCGTGGAACCACTTCTCGGCGAAGGCCTCGTTGCGGACGCCCAGGCGGGTGGCCTCCGCACGGCGGGCGTCGCGCTCGCCGAGGAACTCGTCGAACTGGCGGTGGAAGCGGGAGTCGAGGTAGGGCCGGTACCGCTCCGTGGGGAGGCCCGCGTGGCAGTCGGAGGAGATGATCAGGTACGGGTCTTCGTACGCACTCACTACAACGCCCCTCAGTCGAGGATGAAGCTTTCCAGGTAGGCGGGGTTGGCCCGGTCGAGCATCGACTGCGACCGGGCGCGGATCTGCCGGTCGCTGTGCTCGCTCGCCGGGAGCATCCAGAACCGGTCGGCGCGGATGCCGTCCACCACGTGCTCGGCGACCTCCTCGACCGGGGTGAAGTCCACCTCGTGGCCGGCCTTTCGCATCGCGGCCTCGTACTGGTCGAGGCTGCGGTACGGGGACTTGCGCGGGCGCTGCTTCGCGTAGCGCTCGGGCCGGTTGCGGTGGGACTCCCACAGGCCGGTGCGCAGCATGTGCGGTCCCGGGAACAGGACGGAGGCGCCGACGGCCGCGCCCTCCGCCTTGAGGTGGGCGTACAGGGACTCGGTCATGGTGACCACGGCCGCCTTGGTGACGGCGTAGACGGAGGCGGTGGGCAGCGGGGCGATGCCGCCGTCGCCGGAGGAGGTGTTGACGACGTGGCCGGGGGCGCCGGCGGCGATCATGCGGGGGACGAAGGCCTGGATGCCGTGGAAGACGCCCCATACGTTGACGGAGAAGGCCCATTTCCAGTCGTTGGGCTCGTGCTCCCACATCCGGCCCTCGGCGCCTGAGCCGACGCCCGCGTTGTTGCAGAGCACGTGCACGGCGCCGAAGGCCTCGTACGCGGCGTCGGCGAGCGAGACCACCGAGTCGCGGTCGCTGACGTCGACGGCCTTGGCGAGGACCTGGGCGCCGTCCGCGGCGAGCTCGTCGGCGGCCTTGCGCAGGGCGGCTTCCTCCACGTCGGCGAGGACGACCCTCAGCCCCTCGGCGGAGAAGCGGCGGGCCATCGCGAGGCCGATGCCGCTGGCGGCGCCGGTGACGACGGCGACCTGTCCCGGTTCGAGCCGCATGTCACGCACTCCCCTCGGGCAGCCCGTCGAGGATCTGCATCGGGTCGTCGTAGCGCTGGTGGATGTACGGGAGCAGGGCCTGGGCGCTGACCCGCTCGACGACCTTGCCCTTCTGGTCGGTGGTCTTCTCGCCGATGGTGATCTCCACGACCCGGCGTACGGGGAGGTCGGCCACGGGATCGAACATCGACTCGCGGAGCACCACGTCCCCGGTGATGTGCTCCAGCTTGCGGACCTTCTCGTTGCGCGTGCAGTGCACGAGGACCGGGTCCGCGTCGAAGCCCGAACCGTCCACGGCGGGAAGGAACTTGAAGTAGAAGTCGGTCTTCTGGGTGGGCTCGGGCAGCGGCAGTTCGCGGTCGACCGCCCCGCGCACCTCCACGAAGGCGATCCCGTGCCGGGCCAGCGAGGCCCGTACGACGAGACCTTCGCGCTCGACGGTGACCTCGCCCAGCTTCTTCGGCTCGCCGAAGACCTCGCGGCCGCCGATCAGGGCGCGCTCATGGGTCATCGGCATGACCAGCGGGTACCAGCCCTCGACGCCTCCGTGCTGGGCGGCGACGGCCACCGAGCCGGCGCCGAGGGGGTAGCCGGGCAGGTCGACCTTGCTGATGTTGGCCCGCACCAGGGGCCGGTCGGCGGGCTTGAGCGGCGGCGGCAGGACCGCCGCCACCACGTCCGGGTCGCTCTCCCAGACGGCCACCACGCCGGTGGACCAGATGTCGGGGAGCTTGGAACTCTTCTCGCGCGACGCCGCGATCTCGGCCTCGGTGCGCGCTCCGTACCGTACGCGTGCCATGTCTCGCACCACCCTTCCGGTCCCCTCCCAGCGGAAGCCGGGGAGGTTCTGTAACACAGTTACACCGACGCCGATGAAGGGTAAAGACCCCTGCACGCACGAGAACTGACGTTCCGACAGATTGGCGGCCGCCGACATGGCCAGATCCACGCTGACCCGCCCGGAGGTACTCGACGCCGCCGCGTCCCTGGTCAAGCAGCACGGTCCGGCAGCCCTGACCATGCGCAAACTCGCCGCCGAGCTGGGCACCGCTGTCACGTCCATCTACTGGCACGTCGGCAACCGCGAATCGCTGCTCGACGCCCTCGTGGAGCGGACCGTCCAGGAGATGGGCGCCATCCGCCCCACCGGGCGCACACCCTCCGAGCGGATCCTCTCGGTGGCCCGGATCCTGCGGCGCGAACTGCGCGGGCGCCCGCACCTGATCGCGATGGTCCACGAACGCGGGCTCACCGAGCGGATGTTCCTGCCCGCGCAGCAGGCACTCGTGCACGAGGTGCACGCCGCGGGGCTGCGCGGCGCCCGGGCTGCCGACGCGGTGCGCGCGGTCCAGTTCCAGATCGTCGGGTTCCTGCTCGTCGAGCGCAACCGCGAGCGCTCGCCCGCCCAGTCGCCCGGCGAGGGCGAGCTCTGGGACCCGGACGCGGCCCCCGACGACCCGGCCCTCGCCCGCGCCCTGGCCCGCCCCGCGGATCCGGAGCGGCTGTTCCTGCTGTCCGTACGGGCCCTGACGGACGCGCTGTTGAACTCGCCGCGCGGCTAATCGGTTTGCCCGGCGCGCGGGCCCGTGATGGGATCGGCCGTGCGGGGGCGGCTCCGCGGCGTGCATCCTTCTCACTCCTTTTACAAAGAACCCGCGCGCCCACTCTCCGCCCCCGCTTTGTCGTTCGCGGAGGGGAATCCACAACCAGTGTCTGCCATCGAGTCCGTCCTGCTGCGCCGGCTCCGGACCGTCTACGTCGACCACGCACCCGCGTCGGACGCGGGGGACACGCCGGGCCCGATCCCGTCCCCGGGCATGCGGCGGCTGGAGACCGACCTGCTCGACCGGGGCCACTCGGTGTGCCCCGGGCTGTACGCCGCCCTGAGCTCCCTCTCCCCCGCCGGCCTGGACGCGGCCGGGGCCCGGCTGGTGGCGCAGGTGGACGAGCTGCTCGGCTCGGACCGCACCCACGTCCCGCTCTTCCGCCACTTCCCGCACTCCGTCCCCGAGGACACCGACCGGCTGTACGTGGACCGGGTCCTCAGCCTCCTCGCCCAGCAGCCCTCCCAGATCTGCGCGCTCTGCGGGACAGCCTGCACCGTCTTCCCCGTCGATCCGTGTGCCCATCTCGTGTGCCGGTTGTGCTGGGACACCCGCGACTACACGGTCTGCCCGGTCTGCTACCTCCCGATCGACCCCGCCGACCCCTTCCTGCGCACCGGAGCCCGCGAGTCCAAGACCGCATCCCCCGGCCCGCTGCGGCGGCTGAGCCTGGGCGACCAGAGTGTGGACGTGCTCACGGAGGTGAAGCACCTCCTCTGGCAGGAGACCCCGCTCTCCCCGCAGGACCGCGAGGACCTCGCCGTCCTGCTGGCCGCCGTCCCGGCGGATCTGGAATGGCTGGACGAGGAGATCCCCGTACGGGAGACCAAGGCGCTGGTCCTGGGCACGCTGCTGCCCAGGGTCGCCGACCGGGAGCCGTTGCTGCGACTGCTGACCACCGCCACCGACGTGCTGCGGCTGCTCGCCGTACTGTCCGGCGGGGAGGCGGGCCTGCTGCCGCTCCCCCGGTTCACGAGCCCGGACCGGCCGCTGCGCCGGGAACTGCTCGCGGCGCTCGACGCCCTGCCCACGGAGAACCTGGTCGAGGACGTGCTGCGGCATCCGGCGGCCTGGAAGCGGGCCGCCGAGACCCTGCATCCCTTCGAGCGGCACGCCCGGCACCCCCGGGCCGCCCTCGCTTTCGCCGTGCTGCGGGGCACCACCGTGTCCGCCGCCACCCCGCTCGGCGCGGCGCTGCTGGAGACGGCCGCCGCGCACCCGGACGCCGTGCGCGTGGACGGGGACCGGATCCGGCCCGCCACCTGGGCGGGCCGGCTGGAGCAGGCCCTCGCCGCGGGGGACGCGGGGGCCGCGGCCGCGTTCGCCGGGCAGCGCCCGGGTGAACTCGTACGCCGCCTCGACCACCTCCTGCGCCTGCACCCGGGCGAGGAGCTCCTGCCCGAGCTGGAGAAGGCACTTGAGCGGGGGCTGCCCAAGGTGGGCGCGGGCCCGCTGCTGTCCGCGCTCGGCGCGCTGCGGATCCGGGCGCAGGACCGCAGGGGCGGGCGCCGGGTGTTCTTCCCGCGCGGCCAGGTCGCCCGGGCCCAGGTGGCGCGGGAGGAACGGGCCCCGCTGCCCGCGCCCCTCGTCGAGGCGGTCACCGCCCGGCTGGAGGCCGAGGTGCTGCGCCGGTTCGGCTCCGACGCGTGGGACCCGTTCGGCCTGGCCGTCCTGGACTCGGGGCTCGCGGACCTCACCGTGCCCTTCGGTGAGCGCACCGCCGCCAAGTCCCTGGTCGCCGTCCCGCGCGGCAGCACGCAGACCCTGCCGGAGGGCGAGGTGCTGCGGCTGTTCCTGCACTGGACCGAGCCCGCGGGCAACCGCACCGACCTGGACCTGTCCGTCGCCTTCTTCGACGCCGAGTGGAAGTTCACCGGCCTGTGCGACTACACCTCCCTGCGGCACGGGCCGCGCGGGGCCGCCACGCACTCGGGCGACTTCACCTCGGCGCCCGCTCCCGACGGTGCCACCGAGTACGTGGACCTGGACCTGGCCGCGCTCGCGAGGAACGGGGACGTCTTCGCCGTGCCCCTGGTCCTCAGCTACAACAACGTGCCCTTCGACGAGTTGCCGGACGCCTTCGCGGGCTTCATGGGCCTGCCGGCGGACGGACCGCGCGACGCCTCGTACGATCCGCGCACCGTCCGCCAGCGCTTCGACCTGGCCGGCGAGTCCCGGGTGTCCATGCCGATGGTCATGGACCTGGCCGCCCGCCGGGCCCTGTGGGCGGACGTCCACCTTCCGGCGTCCGGGGGTTTCCAGAGCGTCCGCTCGCACGGGGACCGGCTGGCGTCCGTCGCCCGCGACGTGTGGGAGCACTTCCGCTCCGGCGCCCGCACCACCGTGTGGGACCTGGCGGTGTTGCGGGCCGCGGCCCGCTCCCGCGAGGTGGCCGTCATACGCCGGGCTCCGCATCCGGGGCTGCCCGACGAGCTGTGGCTGTACCGGGCCGGGGCGGACGAGCCCGTGGCCGGATTCGCCTCGCGGATCGCCGCCCTGGAGGAGCCACAGGAGCGGCGGGAGCCCGCCGACGCCGACGCGGCCGCCGGGGAACTGGCCTCGGGCAAGCACGTGTTCGTGGCCACGGTGTCCGCGAGCGTGACCACGCAGGATGCCACGGGGACCACGTGCCGGGTCTTCCCGGGGCCCGCCGAAGTGGCCGGATCCCTTGTTTGCAAGGGCGTCGGGTACCTGGTGGCGGAGCTGCACTGGCTGGACTGACGGGCCTTCGGGCCACGGCTGTCGGTCGGGGCCGATATCCTCTGTGACCATGCTCGACGACCGTACGACCGCAGAGACGATGTGGCCGACCGCGTACCCACAGGGGTACGCGGTCGTCGACGTGGAGACCACCGGGCTCGCTCGCGACGACCGGATAGTCTCCGCCGCCGTCTACCGGCTCGACGCGCAGGGCAATGTGGAGGACCACTGGTACACCCTGGTCAACCCGCAGCGGGACCCGGGACCGGTGTGGATCCACGGTCTGACGAGCGCGATGCTCGCCGACGCGCCGCTCTTCAAGGACGTCGCCGAGGAGTTCGCCGGCCGGCTCGCGGACCGGGTGCTGGTCGCGCACAACGCCATCTTCGACTGGCAGATGATCGCCCGGGAGTACGCGCGGGCCGCCGGGACCGCGCCGGTCCGTCAGCGGCTGTGCACCATCGCCCTGTCGAAGGAACTGAACCTCCCGCTGCCCAACCACAAGCTGGAGTCGCTCGCCGCGCACTTCGGCGTGGTCCAGCAGCGCGCGCACCACGCGCTCGACGACGCCCGGGTGCTGGCGGAGGCGTTCCGTCCGTCCCTGCACGCGGCCGCGCGCGACGGCGTACGGCTGCCCCTGCTGGAGTGCCGTCCGCTGACGGAGTGGTCGGACTCCCCCGTCACCCCGCGCGTCGGGTACCAGGCCTCGTACGGGAGCGGCAGCTGGCGGCCCTCGCGCAAGCGGCCGCCGTGCCCGTACCCGAACCCCGGGCGTTTCGAGGACGGCAAGCCGCTGAAGCAGGGCATGCGGATCGCCTTCTCCGGCGACACCTCGGTGGAGCGGGAGCTGCTGGAGGACCGCGCGGTCGAGGCGGGCCTGCACGTCGCGACGAGTGTGTCGCGCCTCACCAGCCTGCTGGTGACGAACGACCCCGACTCGGCGACCTCGAAGACGGTCAAGGCGAAGTCCTTCGGCACCCCGGTCGTCGACGAGGCGGCCTTCACCCACCTGCTGCGGGATGTGGCGGCCGCCGAGGACCGGGCCGCGGCCGACGGCTGAGCCCGGGCCTGGGACCGGCCGCGGCCGACGGCTGAGCCCGGGCCGCGGCCCACGGCTGAGCCCGCGCCTGAGACCGGGCCCGAGCACCGGCCGAAGACCCGGACATTGCGCCGGGTGGGTGCCGACGCGGCGACTCACCCCGGTGGATCTTGTTCCGGTCCGCCGCCGTGCGGAGCATGCGGCGCATGGCACGTTGTGAGGTCTGCGGAAACGATTACGGCATGTCGTTCGAGGTGCACGCGCAGGGCGCCGTGCACGTCTTCGACTGCTTCTCCTGCGCCATTCACCGCATGGCGCCCATCTGCGAGCACTGCCGGGTCCAGATCATCGGACAGGGCGTCGAGGTCGAGGGGCAGTGGTTCTGCGGGGCGCACTGCGCCCGCGCGGAGGGGAAGGTGGGCATCAAGGACCACGCCTGACGACCACGCCCGACACCGCGTCCCCCGTACCCCGTGACCCCGTACCCGAGACCCCGGACGGCCACCCGGCCGTCCGGGGCCGATCCGCTGGGGGTACCGTCGTGGGCGTGTACCGCTTTGTGCTGACCCGGCAGTGGGTGTGCCTCACCCTCATCGCCCTCGTCCTCATCCCCGTGATGATCAAGCTGGGGTTCTGGCAGTTCCACCGCCATGAGCACCGGGTCGCCCAGAACGAGCTGATCGCCGCGAACCTGCGGGCGAAGCCGGTCCCCGTGACCGAGGTCACCTCCCCCGGCCATCGGGTCCCCCGCGCGGACTTCTGGCGGACGGTCACCGCGACCGGCACGTACGACACCGCGCACGAGGTGGTCGTGCGGATGCGGACCTCGGCCGACGACAAGGTCGGCTTCCACGTCGTGACCCCGCTCGTCCTCGCCGACGGCCGGGTGGTGCTGGTGAACCGCGGCTGGGTGCCGGGCGGCGACGACCCCCGCGCGTACCCGCCGGTGCCGGCCGCCCCCACGGGCGAGGTCACGGTCACCGGCCGGCTGAAGGCCGACGAGACCAGCGGCGGCAGCGGCATCAAGGACCGCAAGGGACTGCCGGACCGCCAGGTGATGCTGATCAACAGCGCACAGCAGGCGGAGTCCCTGGGCCGGCCCGTCCTCGGCGGCTATCTCGAACTCGACCGCACGGCCGCCTCCGACGGCGGCCCGGAGACCATCCCCGAGCCCGACCACGACTCGATCGGCCCCCACATGGCGTACGCCGTCCAGTGGTGGCTGTTCACGGGCGCGGTCCCGGCGGGCTGGCTGGTCCTCGTACGGCGTGAGAAGCGCGAGCGCGAGGAGGCGGCGGCCGCCGGAGAGGCGGCCGGACCCGGATCCGGCGCCGACCGGGAACCGGCGACGGCGTAGCGTGTCGGCATGGATCTTGGACTGAAGGACCGTGTCTACATCGTCACCGGCGCCACGCGCGGCCTCGGCTTCGCCTCCGCCCGGGAACTGACCGCCGACGGCGCGAAGGTCGTCGTGACGGGCCGGGACGAGAAGCGGGCGGCCGACGCCGCCGCCTCGCTCGGCCCGAACGCCGTGGGTGTGGCGGCGGACAACTCCGACCCGGCGGCGGCCGGGCGCCTCATCGAGACCGCGCGCGAGCGCTTCGGACGCTTCGACGGCATCCTCATCAGCGTCGGCGGCCCGGCCCCGGGCCTCGCGGCGGACAACACCGACGAGCAGTGGGCGGCCGCCTTCGAGTCGGTCTTCCTGGGCGCGGTCCGCCTCGCGCGCGCGGCCGCCGCCGAGCTGGGCGAGGGCGGGGTCATCGGCTTCGTCCTGTCGGGCTCGGTCCACGAGCCGATCCCCGGCCTGACCATCTCCAACGGCCTGCGCCCGGGCCTGGCCGGCTTCGCCAAGTCCCTCTCGGTGGACCTCGGCCCGCGGGGGATCCGGGTCGTCGGCCTGCTCCCCGCCCGGATCGACACCGACCGCGTGCGGGAGCTCGACGCGCTGTCCGGGGACGCGGAGACCGCGCGGGCGGGGAACGAGTCCCGCATCCCGCTGCGGCGTTACGGCACCCCGGAGGAGTTCGGCCGCACGGCGGCGTTCCTGCTCTCCCCGGCGGCCTCGTACCTGACGGGCGTCATGGTCCCGGTCGACGGCGGCTCCCGGCACGGTTTCTGAGCCGCCGTCCGCCCTGCGTCTACGTCACCCGCTGGGCCCGGTGCGACGCCACCTTCAGGCGGGCCTCCGTCGGCAGTCCGGCGAGACCCGCCGAGGTGCGGGCGTGGGTCAGGACCGGGCCCGCGAGGGCGGCCAGGGCGTCGGCCGGGACCGCGTGGGGTTCGAGTTCCAGCGCGACCCGCAGCGCGGGCGACCCCCGCCTGCCGCGCAGCGCGACCCGGCAGCGGGCGACCCCCTCCAGGGCGCCGGCCTCCGCGGCCACCGCCTCCTCCAGAGCGTGCCCCCGCAGCAGGGCGAACGCCCCGTCCCCGGTGTCGACGACCACCGCCCGCAGCCGCGAGCGCCTCAGCTGGGACAGCAGCCACCACAGCGCGAGCAGCACGCACAGGGCGAGGCCGGCGAGCACCGCCCACCACCACCAGCCCTCGGCGTGCCAGTACCGGCGCCGGGCCTCGTCCGTCAGCAGCGGGGCGTGCCGGCCGCCGAGGGGCCAGGACGCCGTGAGCACCGCGGTCCCGGCCGCCAGCAGGACCAGACCGGCCAGCGCCAGCAGGATCCGGTTCACCACCCCGAGCATCCCGCTCACCTCCTGACCCGTACGCGCGGCTGCGGAGGATGGGCGAGGCCCAGTTCCTCGACGCCGACGGCGAGCACCGCGTCCAGGTCGGCCCGTACCTCGTCCAGCTCGCGGAAGTGCGAGGTGGCCCGTACCCGGATGTGGGATCGGCCCACCTTGACCCGGACCGACCGCACCCCGGACACCTCCATGGCCCGGTCCCGCAGTACCTGCGCGGCGTCCTTGCGGCCGAGCCCGGCGCGTACCCCGGCGGCCGGGTCCGGGGTCCGCATCGGGAGGATGCCGCGCTTCCCGGGAGCCAGCGCCAGCAGCAGGAGCACCGCCCCGGCCACGGCGAGGGCTCCGCCGCCCAGCAGTACGCCCAGGTCGGCCGGGGTGTGCCGGTCAAGCTGGTCGGCGAGCTCGCGGCGCCACCGCATGCCCGGCCGGTCGGCCCGTACGGCGGCCAGATCGTACAGGAACACCCCCGCCACCCCGAGTACGGCGAGGGCGGTGAGGGCGGCCGGGACGCGGCGGGCGGAGCGGAAGCGGTGCGGCCGGTGCGCGCGGGGCGGCCGGTGGGCCTGAGGGGCCTGGGAGGCCTGGGAGGAGTCCGTCACCGCAGCCGCCGGTCCCGTCCGGCGGTGGTGGGCCGGATGTGCGGGGAGTGCAGGTGCTCGATGTCGATGTCCACCTCGGGTACGGACATCGCCGCGTACTCCTCGACGCGGAGGGCGACCTGACGGCGTACGGCCGCGCACTGGGCGGCGAGGTCGGAGGGGTAGCCGAGCTCCAGGCTCACCCGTACCCGGGCGATGTCGTGGTGCACGGTGACCGTGGCGTGCGGGGCCGCCGCCTGCTCGGGCCGCATGACGAGCGCCTCCCGGGCCGCCTGGGCGGCGATCTTGGCGACGACCCGGTCGGCGATACGGGTCGACCCCCGGTCGGCAGGCGCCACCCGGGGCGGGGTGGCCCGGGGCGGAGTGGACTGGGGTGGGGTGGCCTGGGGCGGGGTGTTCATCGGCGCCTCACCCGCGCCGGTCGTCGCGGCGGCGGAACAGGTCACCGGGTTCCAGGTCCCCGTCGAGGACCCGGCCGACGACGAAGCCGACGGCACCGAGTGCCGCCACCAGCAGGAAGGCTCCGAATCCGCCGAAATACCCGGCGAACGCCAGGGCCATGCCGGCGAACAGGCCGGCGACCGCCATGCTCATTGCGGGGCTCCTCTCGGCTACTGGAGTCGCGGCTCCGGCTCCTCGTCGGGCTCATCGGGCAGCTTGACGTCGCTGACCGCGATGTTGACCTCGACGACCTCCAGGCTGGTCATCCGCTCGACCGCCGAGATGACGTTCTCACGGACCGCCCGTGCCACGTCCCGGATCGACACGCCGTAGTCGACGACGATCTCCAGGTCGAGGGCGGTCTGGACCTCGCCGACCTCCGCCTTGACGCCGCGGCTGACGGAGGCCTTGGCGCCGCCGGGGACGCGATCGCGGACGGCGCCGAAGGTACGGGAGAGGCCGCTGCCGCTGCCCATGGCGTGTACGCCGACCACCTCGCGGGCGGCCAGCCCGGCGATCTTCTCGACCACGCCGTCGGCGATGCTCGTGCGGCCCCGGTCGGCGGGCGCCTTGCCGGGGCTGCCCGATGTGGATTCGGTCATCGCATGTCCCTTCGCGCGTGCGGACTCCTCCGCACCACGGTAAGCGCGCGACGCCGCCGCCGCCCCAGGACTACGCCGCTCGGCCGGAACCATTTCCCGGGCTCCGCCCGCCCCCGCGCCAATCGCCGGCGGGGCTCAAAGACCGGGGCTCCGCCCCAGACCCCGCGCCTCAAACGCCGGCGGGGCTGAATTCTGCCTGAGCTCCGCTCGCACCTACCGCCCGGCGGAACGGAAATTGCGCTCCGCGCAATCCAGCCCGCTCCGCGGAGTGGGGCGCGGAGCGCTGGCGGACGGCATCAGCCACATCCAGCCCCGCCGGCGTTTGAGGCGCGGGGTCTGGGGCGGAGCCCCAGGTCTTTCAGCCTCGCCGGCGTTTGAGGCCCGGGGTCTGGGGCGGAGCCCCAGGTCTTTTCAGCCTCGCCGGCGTTTGAGGCGCGGGGTCTGGGGCGGAGCCCCAGGTCTTTTCAGCCTCGCCGGCGTTTGAGGCGCGGGGGGCCGGGGCGGGGCCCCGGCGGTGGGTCAGTCGGACAGGCCTGCCAGGTCGCGGAGGCGGCGGGCCTGGGCGGCACGCTCGGCGGCACGCTGCTCGTCGTACGGCCGCGACTGCGCGTCACGCAGCAGCACCTTGGTCTCGACGACGGCATCCCTCGCCGGAGCCAGCAGCGCCGTGGTCAGGTCCTGGACGGCCGCGTCCAGCTCGTCCGCAGGCACCACGAGGTTGGCGAGGCCGACCCGCTCCGCCTCCTCGGCATGCACGAAGCGGCCCGTGGCGCAGATCTCCAGCGCGCGGGCGTACCCGACCAGCGAGGTGAGGGGCTGAGTGCCTGCCAGGTCCGGGACCAGCCCGAGGCTGGTCTCGCGCATGGCGAACTGCACGTCGTCCGCGACCACGCGCAGGTCGCACGCGAGCGCGAGCTGGAAGCCGGCGCCGATCGCGTGCCCCTGCACGGCGGCGACGGAGATGATGTCGTTACGCCGCCACCAGGTGAATGCCTCCTGGTACTCGGCAATGGTGGAGTCGAGCAGTTCGTCCGAACCGCGTGCCAGATCGAGGAAGGACGGCTCGCCCTCGAAACCCTCGGGGGTGAACGCCTGCCGGTCGAGCCCGGCGGAGAAGGACTTGCCCTCACCGCGCAGCACAACGACCCGGACGGTGCCCGGCAACGACCTTCCGGCATCCGCCAAAGCCCGCCAGAGCGCGGGGGATTGGGCATTTCGCTTGGCCGGATTGGTCAATGTCACCGTGGCGACCGCGTCGTCGACGGTGAGTCGTACGCCGTCCTTGTCGAGCAGAGTCATCCGTATGCCTCCGGTGTGCAGTCGGCCGCGAACCCGGCCTAAGTGACTGCACAGTAACCACCCAGCCGACCACAAGGCCGACCGGGGGTCACCGAAGGAACCGTTTGACCATGTTGAAGCCTTTTGAAGCCTTGAAGCATTCAAACGTTGGAACCGATGGGACCGGGGTCAGGCCGCAGCCGCCTTCTTGCCGCGTGTCGCGCCACCGCGACCGCGCAGCGAGACCCCGGACTCACTGAGCATCCGGTGGACGAATCCGTAGGACCGGCCGGTCTCCTCGGCCAGCGCCCGGATACTCGCACCGGAGTCGTACTTCTTCTTCAGGTCTGCCGCGAGCTTGTCGCGCGCGGCGCCGGTTACCCGGCTGCCCTTCTTCAGAGTCTCGGCCACCCGTGCCTCCTCATGGGAAGTGCGCTCTGGACTTCTCATGATCACCCCTCCCACGCTTCCTGGCCACCCATTCCGCAAGGTCGGTACGGCCGCATTTCCCGAGGGGTGGACACCCGAGCAGAACGGAATCTCCTCTTCCGCCACATGACCTCCGTCACACTTCGCCGCCCTCACCGGAAATCGCCAGGTCAGGGGCAGGACGACGGAAAACGGACGGCCCCGGCCGCGCACCCTCACGGGCGCGGCCGGGGCCGTCGTACGACGCGCAACGGTACGAGACCGTCTCACTCAGATGATGGATCACCCCTGAGCCGAATGATCCATAAGGAATTGGATCAGGCGAGGGCGACCAGGTCCCGGTAGTCCGGGCCCCACAGATCCTCGACGCCGTCCGGGAGCAGGATGATCCGCTCCGGCTCCAGCGCCTCGACCGCGCCCTCGTCGTGCGTGACGAGGATGACCGCGCCCTTGTACGTGCGCAGGGCGCCCAGGATCTCCTCGCGGCTGGCCGGGTCGAGGTTGTTCGTGGGCTCGTCGAGCAGCAGCACGTTCGCCGAGGAAACGACCAGCGTGGCCAGGGCCAGGCGGGTCTTCTCACCGCCGGAGAGCACCCCGGCGGGCTTGTCCACGTCGTCGCCGGAGAAGAGGAAGGAGCCGAGCGTCTTGCGCACGGCGACCAGGTCCAGGTCGGGCGCGGAGGACCGCATGTTCTCCAGGACCGTGCGTTCGGGGTCCAGGGTCTCGTGCTCCTGGGCGTAGTAGCCGAGCTTGAGGCCGTGGCCGGGGGTCACGGCGCCGGTGTCCGGCTTCTCGGTGCCCGACAGCAGGCGCAGCAGGGTGGTCTTGCCGGCGCCGTTGAGGCCGAGGATGACGACCCGCGAGCCCTTGTCGATGGCCAGGTCGACGTCGGTGAAGATCTCCAGCGAGCCGTACGACTTCGAGAGGCCCTCGGCGGTCAGCGGGGTCTTGCCGCAGGGTGCCGGGTCCGGGAAGCGCAGCTTCGCGACCTTGTCGGAGACGCGGACGGCCTCCAGGCCGGACAGCAGCCGCTCGGCGCGCTTGGCCATGTTCTGGGCGGCGACGGTCTTGGTGGCCTTGGCGCGCATCTTGTCGGCCTGCGAGTTCAGGGCCGCGGCCTTCTTCTCCGCGTTCTGGCGCTCGCGCTTGCGGCGCTTCTCGTCGGCCTCGCGCTGCTGCTGGTAGAGCTTCCAGCCCATGTTGTAGACGTCGATCTGGGCGCGGTTGGCGTCCAGGTAGAAGACCTTGTTGACGACGGTCTCGACCAGGTCGACATCGTGGGAGATCACGATGAAGCCGCCGCGGTAGTTCTTCAGGTAGTCCCGCAGCCAGACGATCGAGTCGGCGTCGAGGTGGTTCGTCGGCTCGTCGAGGAGCAGGGTGTCCGCGTCCGAGAACAGGATCCGGGCGAGCTCGACGCGGCGTCGCTGACCGCCGGAGAGGGTGTGCAGCGGCTGGCCGAGCACCCGGTCGGGCAGGCCGAGGGCGGCCGAGATGGTGGCGGCCTCGGACTCGGCTGCGTACCCGCCCTTGGTGAGGAACTCGGTCTCCTGGCGCTCGTACTGCCGCAGCGCCTTCTCGCGGGTGGCGCCGGAGCCGCTGGAGATGCGCTCCTCGTTCATCCGCATCTTCTTGAGGAGGACGTCGAGGCCGCGCGCGGACAGGATCCGGTCGCTGGCCAGGACGTCGAGGTCGCCGGTGCGCGGGTCCTGCGGGAGGTAGCCGACCTCGCCCGAGCGGGCGATGGAGCCGGCGGCGGGCTGCCCCTCGCCCGCGAGGCACTTGGTGAGCGTGGTCTTGCCGGCTCCGTTGCGGCCGACGAGGCCGATGCGGTCGCCCTTGGCGATACGGAAGGAGGCGGACTCGATGAGGACGCGGGCGCCGGCGCGCAGCTCGACGCCGGTGGCGGTGATCACGGAAATACTCCAGGGCGGTGGGGACGGCGGAAGGGGGGCAGGACGCGATGCTTCGACGCCGCTAATCCGCGAGGAGATTTGCCATGGGAGTCATTCTACCGGGGGTGCGCAACTACTTATCGGGCCGCCGGTCGACCGGCGGCCCTCTCCCCTGTCCCCCGTTCGGCTCATGGATCGCACCGGCGGGCCCGGGCGCGTATCAGGATGAACGGGTTGATACTCGCCGCAGGGACGGACACGTGGCCCCCGTGGTTCCACGAATCGAGGGCGGTACGGGATGCAGTTCGACGACGACGCCAATCTGGACACTTCCGAGGTCGAGGACCGGCGCGGCAGCCGCGTCCCCGGCGGGCGGGCCACCATCGGCGGCGGCATCGTCGGGCTGATCGCACTGGTCATGGGCCTTCTGTTCGGTGTGGGACCCGAGCAGCTGGGGCTGTCCTCCGGGGACCAGGAGCCGGCGCCGGCCTCGTCGTCCGTCGACGAGGTGAAGCAGGCCTGCAGGACGGGGCGGGCCGCGAACGCCCGGGAGGACTGCCGGCTGGTCGCGGTGGTCAACAGCACCCAGGACTTCTGGAGGCAGGAGTTCACCAGGCGCGGCGGCACGTACACCCCGGCGTCGACGGTCTTCTTCACCGGCCGTGTGGACACCGCCTGCGGGGCGGCCACCTCGGCGGTCGGCCCCTTCTACTGCCCCGCCGACCGGAAGGTCCATCTGGACCTGGGCTTCTTCGACGACCTGCGGACGAAGTTCGGCGCGAGCGGCGGCCCCTTCGCGCAGGCGTACGTGGTCGCCCACGAGTACGGGCACCACATCCAGAACCTGACCGGGACCCTCCAGCGGGCCCAGGACGGACAGCAGGGCCCGGACAGCAACGCCGTCAAGGTCGAGCTGCAGGCCGACTGCTACGCCGGGGTGTGGGCGCACAACGCGACGAAGACCCCGGACGAGTCCACCGGCCGGCCGCTGATCACCAGCCTCACCGACCAGGACATCAGGGACGGGCTGGACGCGGCGGCGGCGGTCGGCGACGACCGGATCCAGGAGAAGTTCCAGGGCCGGGTCACACCGGAGTCCTGGACCCACGGGTCGGCCGAACAGCGCCAGCAGTGGTTCTACCAGGGTTACCGGACGGGCGACATGGCCCAGTGCAACACCTTCCGCTGACTGTCGGCGGCGCCTGCCATGCTGTGACGTGGGTCACCGTCACGAGAGGGAGTGATCGTCATGGCAGGCGTTCCGTCCATCTGTCCCACGCTGGTCTACCGCGACGCGAAGGCGGCCATCAAGCTGCTGACCGAGGCCTTCGGCTTCAGCCAGGTCGCGGTGTACGAGGGTGAGAACGGCTCGGTGGTGCACGCGGAGCTGGCCTACGGCAACGGCCTGGTGATGCTGGGGAGCAAGGGCACCGGCGGGGTGTTCGACAAGGCCATGGGCGACGCGGGACCGGCGGGGGTCTATGTCGTGGTCGAGGACGTGGACGCGCACCACCGGCGGGCCGCCGAGCACGGTGCGGAGATCCTGATGGAGCCCACCGACCAGGACTACGGCTCCCGCGACTACATGGCCCGGGACGGCGAGGGCAACATCTGGAGCTTCGGGACGTACGCGCCGCAGGTCTGAGACCCGCGGCGGGTACGTCCGCGTCCGTCCGCGTCCCGACGGGGGCTACACGCCGCCGGTGTGGACCTGGAAGGCGGCCCGGCGGACCGCCTTGGCCAGGGCCGGGTCGGGGTGGGCCGCGGCCAGCGCGACCAGGACCTGCACGGTGCGCGGGTGACCCACCGCCCGGACCTCGTCCAGCAGCCGCGGGACGGTGGTGCGGACGGCCGAGTCGAGGTGGCGGGCGAGCAGGTCGGCTTCGCCGTGGTCGGCGATGGCGGCCGCGGTGTCCACCCAGAGCCAGGTCGACTCCTCGGCGGTGAGGACGTCCTGCGCCTCGTCGGGGTCGACCCCGTCGTGCTCGGCGAGCCAGAGCAGGGCGTAGGGGCGCAGGGCGGGCTCGCGCACGGCGGCGCGCACCTCGGGCTCGGCGGGGGCTCCGACCACGCGCAGTGCCTCGAAGGCGAGGCCGCGCAGCAGGGCGTCCTCGCCGCGGGCGGCGTGCAGGAGCTCGGCCACGGCGTGGCGGACGGGCCGGGCGGCGAGCCAGGCCTGGTACTCGGCGCGGGCCGGGCCGGGGGTGAGCCGGGCGCAGCCGTGCAGCATGGCGGCGGCGGACTGCTCGATGTTCCCGGCGGGGCTCTGCGCGGCGACGCAGATCTGCTCCAGCTTGACCCAGACCGCCCAGCTGCCGAGCGGGGTGAGCGCGGCCTGTGCGGGGCCGAGGGTGACGGCGTCCACGGCGGCGAGTCCGCCGAGCGCCCAGCGCAGCAGCCGGGCGAGCGGGACGGGCGGCGCGGGGACGATCGCCTGCGCGTCGACCGTCGGCTGCGCGTCGACCGTCGGCTGCGCGTCGACCGTCGGCTGCGCGTCGACCGTCGGCTGCGCGTGCGCGGCGTCCCGCGGGGCGTCTCCCTGCGGGGCGTCGTACGGGACCTCGCAGCGCTCGTCGCGCAGTTCGGTGACGCGCTGCCCGAGCAGGTCGAGGAGGTCTGGGACGGTCACCGGGCCGGCGGACAGCTGGAGGAGGGAGAGGAGTTGGGGCATCGCCTCGACGACCTCGGCGACGGCCGCGGGGGCGATGTCGGCGGGGGCGGGGTGGACGAGGGACCAGGCGTCGAAGAGGGCGACCCAGCCGCGCAGTACGGCGGTGTCGTCGCGGTCCCAGGCGCGCAGCCGCCAGCCGGGCCGGGCGTGGCCGCCGTGGACCTCGACGAGCCCGGCGAGCCGGGCCCGGTCCCAGCCGACTCTGATCTGGCCGTGCGTCAGGTTCAGCTCCGCGGCCGCGCGTTCGACGTCGGCGGCGGGCAGGGCGCCCGCAGGGGCGGGCCGGCCCCCGTCCCCGGCACCGAGGTGGAGTTCGGCCCAGCGGGTCAGGCGTACGGCGTCGGCGAGCGAGGCCCGGGCCCGGTTCGCGAGGTCGGCCGTGGCGGGGGTGCCCGCCGGAGGCCTCGCGGCGGGCCGGGTGCGCCGGTCCGTCACCGCTTTGCGGGCCGTGGCCACGGAACGCGGGGAGACGAGTCGGAGTCTGGAGTCGCGAGCCAACTGCTCATCAGGCTTTCGGGACGTCACGGAAGCAGTCTCGCCCGTCACTGGCCGAAAGCCCAAACGGAACCGTCCGTTACCACGGCGCGCCGGGGTGCAGACCAGGGCAAGTCACCCGGAGGACTCGCGCCGCCCCATCCCTTTCCCGTGACAGGACCTCACCTCAGGTCATTTCAGGTCGCCTCAGGTCACATGAGGGGGGTGAGGAAACGGCGCAGGGTTTCCTCGTACCCGGCCGGGTCGGCGTTCCACATCGCCCCGTGGCCGGCCTCGCGCACGGTGTGCAGGGTGACGAGGTCGGGGCGGGCGGCGGCGAGCCGGCGGGAGGGCGCCCAGGGGGCGAGCGTGTCGTCCGGGCCGTGGAAGATCAGTACGGGGACGCGCAGCGCGCCCGGGTCCGAGCCGGGCGCCCGGTGGTCGGCGCGCAGTCCCGCGCGGCCCTCGGCGGCCCGGACCGCGAGCGGGAGCACCACGGCCGGGGTACGGCGCGCGGCGGCGAGCGCGCGCAGGGTGGTGTGCCAGTCGAGCACGGGCGAGTCCAGCACCAGCCCGGAGATCCGGTCGGCGAGCGCCGAGCGCTCGGCGGCGCGCAGGGCCATGGTGGCGCCGGTGGACCAGCCGTGCAGGACCACGCGCCGGGCGCCGTAGCGCAGGGCGTAGCGGATGGCGGCGTCCAGGTCGCGCCACTCCGATTCGCCGAGGTGGCCGAGGCCGTCCGGGGAGGCGGGGGCGCCGAGGTCGCCGCGGTAGGCGAGGTCCAGGACGGGCAGCCGGTGCCGGTGCAGGAAGGGCATGACGGCCATCGGGTGCTCCCGGCTGCCGCCGAGCCCGTGCACGGTGATCACCCAGGTGTCGCGGGCCGCGGGCACGAACCAGGCCGGCAGGGGGCCGAGCTCGCCGGGGACGTCCACGTCGGCGTGGTCGAGCCCGAGGGCGGTGCGCGGGTTCCCGAGGTGGACCTGGGGGGTGAGGGTGACCCGGGTGCCGGGGTCGAGGCTGCCGTGGGTGACTGCGAGCAGCCGGCGCACGACCGTGTCCGGGTCGTGCGCGACGTCGGGGAGGACGGGGCCGACGACCGCGTGCACCCCCGGGGCGTCGAGTCCGTACGTACCGGGGCGCAGGGAGCCGAGGGAGCGGGTCAGTGTGACCCGGCCGTCGGCGGCGGAGTGGACGCTGAGACGCGGTCCGCCGGGCAGCGGGCGCCCGGGCCGGGGCCGCAGGGCCGCGTCGGCGGCGTACCTGCCGGCCGCGACCGCGGCCGCGCCGACTCCCAGGAGGGTCGTGGTGACGGCCGCTGCCGTCGCTGTCGCGGTACGCACCGCTCCAGTGTCGGGGCGCGGGCTCCGGCGGGCCACCGGAGCAGATCGTTCCACCCGCCGCGCGGAGGGGGTGATCTAGGTCTCTTTCGGGGCCGCGGAGGAGTGGGCCGGCGCACCGGAAGTCCCTGGCGGAGTGGTCCGTTCACCCGGCTTTGACGTGCATTAATCGATGTATCTGCGCCAGAATCGGGACGAATGGCCTGATCGCATGCCGCGCCAGGACACTCCTTCGCCCAAGTCAGTTCACCTTCCGTTCATCCAGGTTGCCTACGGTCGCCGAGCCACTGACGTCAAACAGAAGCCTGGGTAAATGGAGCACATAACGCTTCTCCTCGGGATCGTGATCATCACCGCTCTCGTGTTCGACTTCACGAACGGTTTCCACGACACGGCCAACGCGATGGCCACCACCATCTCGACCGGCGCCCTCAAGCCCAAGACGGCGGTGGCCATGTCCGCCGTGCTCAACCTCGTCGGCGCGTTCATGTCCGTGGAGGTCGCCAAGACGATCTCCAAGGGCCTGATCAACGAGGAGGGCATCCAGCCAGAAGTGATCTTCGCCGCCCTGGTCGGCGCGATCCTCTGGAACCTCGTCACCTGGCTGGTCGGCCTCCCCTCCAGCTCCTCCCACGCCCTGATGGGCGGCCTGATCGGTGCCGCGGTCGCCTCCGCCGGCATCGGCGCGGTCAACGGCAGCGTCGTCGTCACCAAGGTGCTGATCCCCGCGATCGCCGCTCCGATCGTGGCCGGTGCGGCCGCGATGCTGGCCGCCAAGGTCACGTACAAGCTCGGCAACAAGGTCGGCGAGAAGACCTCCGCCAAGGGTTACCGCGCCGGTCAGATCGCCTCGGCGAGCCTCGTCTCCCTCGCGCACGGCACCAACGACGCGCAGAAGACGATGGGCATCATCACCCTGGCGCTCATCGCGGGCGGCGCCCTGGAGTCGGGCGCCAACCCGCCGGTCTGGGTCATCGTCTCCGCCGGCATGGCGATCGCGATGGGCACCTACCTGGGCGGCTGGCGCATCATCCGCACCATGGGCAAGGGCCTGACCGACCTGCAGCCGCAGCAGGGCTTCGCCGCCCAGACCTCGGCCGCCAGCGTCATCCTGGCCTCCTCCTCCCTCGGCTTCTCCCTCTCCACCACCCACGCGTGCTCCGGCGCCGTCATGGGTGCGGGCCTGGGACGCAAGGGCGGCGTGGTCCGCTGGTCCACCGCCACCCGCATGTTCATCGCCTGGGGCCTGACCCTGCCGGCGGCCGCCCTGGTCTCCGCGGGCGCCGAGCTGGTCATGCGCTCCGGTGACGTCGGCGTCGCCGCCGTCGCGGTCTTCCTGGTCGCCGCCTGCTTCGCCATCTGGTTCATCTCGCGCCGCCAGGTCGTCGACCACCACAACGTCAACGACGTGCAGCCGGCCGGCGCCGAGGAGCCGGGTGTCGTCACCACGGCCATGGCCGCCGTCACCGTCCCGCCGACCGCCGCCGCGGCCGGTACGACCGCCGCGGTCACGGACGACGACCTGAAGGCGACCATCCCGGCCGCGACGACGACCCCGGCGGCCCCGGCCGCCGCGGTCTGACCGAGACACACAGAGGAACCGCAGTATGAAGATCGACTGGGAAGCACTCGGCTCCGTCTTCGGGGTCAGCCTCTCCGCCACCGTCGCCCTCGTGGCCCTCTTCACCCTGGGCCTGGTGGGCCTGTCCAAGCACGAGGCCGCCACCGAGCAGGGCGGCACCGCCACCCTGGCCCGCAGCGGTGCGTACGCCTGCTTCGCGCTCGTCGCGGCGGCCGTGGGGTACGGGATCTACCTGATCGTCGCCTGAGGCGCGGGACAGACGTGTGAAGGCTCCCTCCGGGTTACCCCCGGGGGGAGCTTTCGTATGCCCCGGCGCAGTCCCCGGGCAGTCTCGGCGCGGCCCCCGGTGCAGGTCAACGGCGAGTTGACGGGCGTTCTCGGTGCGTGGTGGACTGCCCGAGCCAATACGGCGGCATGGAGAGGAAGTCCGGTGCGAATCCGGCGCGGTCCCGCCACTGTCACCGGGGCACTCGGCCGAGTGCGACCCGGGAGCCAGGAACTCTCGCCGCCGGACACGTCGAACCAGGGCGCGGACCCTGAGTGAGGACATACCTGCCACCATGCGTGCCGATCGCGTCTTCGCGTACGGCGTCACGGCGGGCCTGATCGGCGACCGGATCCTCGGGGATCCGCGCCGAGGGCACCCCGTGGCCGCCTTCGGACGAGCCGCCGCCGCTGTCGAGCGCGCCCTGTGGCGCGACGACCGCGCCCGGGGCATCCTGCACACCCTGGTGTGCGCCGGGGGCGCGGCCGCCGTCGGAGCGCTGGGCGCCCGCGCCGTGCGCTCCCGGCCCGCGGCCGCCCGTATCGCCCTGACCGCCGCCGCCACCTGGGCCGTCGTCGGCGGCACCTCGCTGGGCCGGGAGGCCCGCGCCATCGGCGGCGCCCTCGCCGCCGGGGACGCCGAAGTGGCCCGCGAGCGGCTGCCGCACCTCTGCGGACGCGACCCGCACTCCCTGGACGAGCAGCAGATGGCCCGCGCCGTCGTGGAGTCGGTCGCGGAGAACACCTCCGATGCGGTGGTCGGCGCCCTGGTCTGGGGCGCCGTCGCCGGGGTCCCCGGACTGCTGGCCTTCCGCGCCGTGAACACCCTGGACGCGATGGTCGGCCACAAGTCGCCCCGCTACCTGCGCTACGGCTGGGCCTCCGCCCGGCTCGACGACGTGGCGGGCTGGCCCGGGGCCCGCTTGACCGCGCTGGCGGCCGTGGTCGCGGGCCCGGACCGCCGGGGGGCGGCCCGGGCCTGGCGCGCGGACGCCGCCGAGCACCCGAGCCCGAACGCCGGACCCGTGGAGGCCTCCTTCGCGGGGGCGCTCGGCGTACGGCTGGGCGGGACCCTCGCGTACGGCGGCCGGGTCGAGCACCGGGCGGTGCTGAACGGCGAGGCGGGGCGGCCGGTGGAGGTCTCGGACATCGAGCGGGCGGTCCGGCTGTCGCGGCAGGTCACCTGGCTGGCCCTGGGCGCCTGTGTCGCGGCCCGGCTGCTGGTCTCTCGTACATCACCGCGTACATCACCGCGTACATCACGGAGGGGGCGCGCATGAGCGGCGCGAAGCGCGGCGGCGGACTGCTCGTCGCGGGCACCACGTCGGACGCCGGCAAGAGCGTGGTCACGGCGGGCATCTGCCGGTGGCTGTCCCGCCAGGGCGTGAAGGTGGCGCCCTTCAAGGCGCAGAACATGTCGCTGAACTCCTTCGTCACGCGGGAGGGCGCCGAGATCGGGCGCGCCCAGGCCATGCAGGCCCAGGCGGCCGGTGTGGAGCCGACCGCGCTGATGAACCCGGTGCTCCTCAAGCCGGGCGGCGACCGCAGCAGCCAGGTCGTGCTGCTGGGCAAGCCGGTGGGCGAGATGAGCGCCCGCGGCTACCACGGCGGGAGGCAGGAGCAGCTCCTCGGCATCGTCACGGACTGCCTGGAGCAGCTGCGGGGCACGTATGACGCCGTGATCTGCGAGGGGGCGGGGAGTCCGGCCGAGATCAACCTGCGCCGGACCGACATCGTGAACATGGGCATCGCGCGGGCCGCGCGGTTCCCGGTGGTCGTGGTCGGGGACATCGACCGGGGCGGGGTCTTCGCGTCCTTCTTCGGCACGACGGCGCTGCTGTCGCCCGAGGACCAGTCGCTGATCGCGGGGTACCTGGTCAACAAGTTCCGCGGGGACGTCACGCTGCTGGAGCCCGGCATGGAGATGCTGCGCGGTCTGACCGGCCGTGCCACGTACGGGGTGCTGCCCTTCCAGCACGGGCTCGGCATCGACGAGGAGGACGGGCTGCGGGTCTCGCTGCGGGGCGCGGTACGGGAGTCCGTGGTGGCGCCGCCGGTCGGCGAGGACGTGCTGCGGGTCGCCGTGTGCGCGGTGCCGCTGATGTCGAACTTCACGGACGTCGACGCGCTCGCGGCGGAGCCGGGGGTCGTGGTGCGGTTCGTGGACCGGGCCGAGGAACTGGCCGACGCGGACCTGGTCGTCGTACCCGGAACGCGCGGCACGGTGAAGGCCCTCGCCTGGCTGCGGGAGCGCGGCCTGGCCGACGCCCTGGTCCGGCGGGCCGCCGAGGGGCGGCCCGTCCTCGGGATCTGCGGCGGGTTCCAGGTGCTGGGCGAGCACATCGAGGACGAGGTCGAGTCGCGGGCGGGGGCGGTGGACGGCCTCGGGCTGCTGCCCGTGCGCGTCCGCTTCGAACGGGAGAAGACCCTGGCGCGGCCGGTGGGTTCGGCGCTGGGCGAGCCGGTCGAGGGATACGAGATCCACCACGGCGTGGCCGAGGTCCTGGGCGGGGAGCCGTTCCTGGACGGATGCCGGGTCGGATCGGTGTGGGGGACGCACTGGCACGGTTCGCTGGAGTCGGACGGCTTCCGGCGGGCGTTCCTGCGGGAGGTGGCCTCGGCCGCGGGGCGCCGGTTCGTGCCGGCGCCGGACACGTCGTTCTCCTCCCTCCGGGAGGAGCAGCTGGACCTGCTGGGCGACCTGATCGCGGAGCACGCCGATACGGATGCGCTGCTGCGCCTGATCGAGGCCGGCGCACCGGCGGGCCTCCCGTTCCTCCCGCCGGGCGCGCCGTGACGGGCCGGGCCCTGCGGGGCTCTCCCCCACCCCGCCCCTTCCCGAAACCGGGCTCTGCCCGGACCCGGGGCGGAGCCCCAGCAACGGCGCCGCGCCCGCAGACCTCGGCGGAGCCCCCGGCAGGGGCCCGCACCTTCGAAGGAGTGAGCAACGCATGAGCACGCCCTATCCGTTCACCGCAGTGGTCGGCCAGACCGACCTGCGGCTGGCGCTCCTGCTCAACGC
Source organism: Streptomyces sp. NPDC048258 (assembly GCF_043201995.1). Taxonomy (NCBI): domain Bacteria; kingdom Bacillati; phylum Actinomycetota; class Actinomycetes; order Kitasatosporales; family Streptomycetaceae; genus Streptomyces; species Streptomyces sp. NPDC048258. Next base: position 240,140 of record NZ_JBICZH010000011.1, on the reverse strand, counting down.
CGTGAGCCCGGCGGTCGGTGGTGTGCTGGTGCGCGGCGAGAAGGGGACCGCCAAGTCCACCGCCGTGCGCGCGCTGTCCGCGCTGCTGCCGCAGGTCGACGTGGTCCCCGGCTGCCGGTTCTCGTGCGCGCCGACCGCGCCGGACCCGGCCTGCCCGGACGGCCCGCACGAGCCCGGCCCGGGCAGCCCCCGGCCCGCCCGCATGGTGGAGCTGCCCGTCGGCGCCTCCGAGGACCGCCTCGTCGGCGCCCTCGACATCGAACGGGCCCTGGCGGAAGGCGTGAAGGCCTTCGAGCCCGGCCTGCTCGCCGACGCGCACCGCGGGATCCTGTACGTCGACGAGGTCAACCTGCTCCACGACCACCTGATCGACCTGCTGCTGGACGCCGCCGCGATGGGCGCCTCGTACGTCGAGCGCGAGGGCGTCTCCGTCCGCCACGCCGCCCGCTTCCTGCTCGTCGGCACGATGAACCCCGAGGAGGGCGAGCTGCGGCCGCAGCTCCTCGACCGGTTCGGGCTGACCGTCGAGGTCGCCGCCTCCCGCGAGCCCGCCCAGCGGGTGGAGGTCGTACGCCGCCGACTCGCCTACGAGGACGACCCGGCCGGTTTCGCGACGCGCTGGGCCGATGACGAACGGGACGTACGGGCCCGGGTGGTGGCCGCGCGGGCCCTGCTGCCGAAGGTGGCGCTCGGAGACAACGCGCTGCTCCAGATCGCCGCGGCCTGCGCCGCCTTCGAGGTCGACGGGATGCGGGCCGACATCGTGATGGCCCGGACCGCGACGGCGCTGGCCGCCTGGGCGGGGCGGACCACCGTGCTGAAGGAGGACGTACGGCAGGCCGCGCTGCTGGCCCTCCCCCACCGGCGGCGGCGCAGTCCGTTCGACGCGCCGGGCCTGGACGAGGACAAGCTGGACGAGATCCTGGACCGGTTCGAGGACGAGGACCCGGAACCGGAGCCGGAGAACGAACCCGACCCGGAGCCCGGGCCCGAAGGTCCGGACGACGGCGGCCCCGACGGCGGGGGCGGCGGAGTGCCCCCGCAGGGTGACGGGCCCGAGGGACCCGAGACCCCTGAGGCATCGCCGGAAGCCCCTTCGGAAGCCTCCGAGACCTCCGAGACCTCCGAGGCCCCTGAGGCCCCCGAGCCGCAGCCCGCCCAGGGCGACGGCGGAGCCGGCGGGCCCGAGCAGGCGGCCGTACGGGCCGCCGAGCCGTTCCGTACCAAGATGCTGAGCGTGCCGGGGCTCGGCGAGGGCGCTGCCGGGCGGCGTTCGCGCGCCCGCACCGCCCACGGCCGGACCACCGGGGCCCAGCGGCCCCGGGGCCAGCTGACGAAGCTGCACCTGGCGGCCACCGTGCACGCTGCCGCCCCGCACCAGAAGGCGCGCGGGCGCAGCGGGCCCGGCCTGGTGATCCGCAAGGACGACCTGCGCCAGGCCACGCGGGAGGGCCGCGAGGGCAACCTCGTCCTCTTCGTCGTCGACGCCTCCGGCTCGATGGCCGCCCGGCAGCGCATGAGCGCGGTCAAGGGCGCCGTGCTGTCGCTGCTCCTGGACGCCTACCAGCGCCGGGACAAGGTCGGTCTGATCACCTTCCGGGGGGCGACCGCCGAACTGGCGCTGCCCCCCACCTCCTCGGTGGACGCGGCCGCGGCCCGGCTGGAGCGGCTGCCGACCGGTGGCCGCACCCCGCTGGCCGCCGGGCTGCTGAAGGCCCACGAGGTGCTGCGGATCGAGCGGCTGCGGGATCCGAGCCGGCGCCCGCTGCTGGTGGTCGTCACCGACGGGCGGGCCACCTCGGCCGGCGGCGTGGTCGGCGACCCGAGGGAGCTCGCCGGGCGCAGCGCCCGGCTGCTGCAGGCCGGGGGCGTCGCGTCCGTGGTCGTGGACTGCGAGTCGGGGCCGGTCCGGCTGGGGCTGGCCGGCGTCCTGGCCACCGACCTCGGCGGGCCCGCCGTCACGCTCGACGGGCTGCGGGCCGATTCGCTGGCCGGGCTCGTGAAGAACGTACGTACCGCAGGGACATCCGAAACCCACAGGAGGGCCGCGTAATGCCTCAGGGACAGCCGACCGTCGTTCCGGACGACGGGCTCACGACGCGCCAGCGCCGCAACCGCCCGCTCGTCTTCGTCCACACCGGGCCCGGCAAGGGCAAGTCCACGGCGGCCTTCGGGCTGGCGCTGCGCGCCTGGAACCAGGGCTGGCCGATCGGGGTGTTCCAGTTCGTCAAGTCGGCGAAGTGGAAGGTCGGCGAGGAGAACGCGCTCAAGGTCCTCGGCGCCTCCGGCGAGGGCGGCTCCGTCGTCTGGCACAAGATGGGCGAGGGCTGGTCCTGGGTGCAGCGGGACGCGCAGCTCGACAACGAGCAGGCGGCCAAGGAGGGCTGGGAACAGGTCAAGCGCGATCTGGCCGCCGAGACGCACAAGCTGTACGTTCTCGACGAGTTCGCGTACCCCATGCACTGGGGCTGGATCGACGTCGACGAGGTCATCGAGGTGCTGCGCAACCGTCCCGGGACCCAGCACGTGGTGATCACGGGGCGCAACGCGCCGGAGAAGCTGGTGGAGTTCGCGGATCTCGTCACCGAGATGACCAAGGTCAAGCACCCGATGGACGCCGGCCAGAAGGGCCAGAGAGGCATCGAGTGGTGACTTCGTTCAACGTTCCCCGGCTGGTCGTCGCCGCGCCGTCGTCCGGCAGCGGCAAGACCACCGTCGCCACGGGCCTGATGGCGGCCTTCTCGGAGCGCGGCCTCGCCGTGTCCCCGCACAAGGCCGGGCCCGACTACATCGACCCCGGCTACCACGCGCTGGCCACGGGCCGCCCGGGGCGCAACCTGGACGCCTTCATGTGCGGGCCGGAACTGGTCGCTCCGCTGTTCGCGCACGGGGCGGCGGGGTGCGACCTCGCCGTGGTCGAGGGCGTGATGGGCCTGTACGACGGGGCCGCGGGCCGGGGGGAACTGGCGTCGACGGCGCAGGTCGCGAAGCTGCTGCGGGCGCCGGTGGTGCTGGTGGTCGACGCCTCGTCGCAGTCGCGGTCGGTGGCGGCGCTGGTGCACGGCTTCGCCTCCTTCGACCCGCAGGTGCGGCTGGGGGGCGTGATCCTGAACAAGGTCGGCTCCGACCGGCACGAGGTGATGCTGCGGGAGGCGCTGGAGGAGGCGGGGATGCCGGTGCTCGGCGCCCTGCGGCGGGTGCCTCAGGTGGCCGCGCCGTCGCGGCACCTGGGGCTGGTCCCGGTCGCGGAGCGCCGCGCCGACGCCCTGGCCGCGGTGGCGGCGCTGGCCGCCCAGGTCCGGGCCGGCTGCGACCTGGACGCCCTGCTGGCCCTGGCCCGCACGGCCCCGGCCCTGCACTGCGAGCCGTGGTCGCCGGAAGGTGCCCTGACGGGCACTCGGGGCTCCGCCCCGAACCCCGCGCCTCGACAGCAGCAGCCAGATCCAGCCTCGCCTGGGGGTCCCCCCGGACGAAGTCTGGGGGAGTTTGAGGCGCGGGGTCCGGGGCGGAGCCCCAGCGACGGCGCCGCACCCGCGGACCTCGGCAGGCGGCGGCCCGTCGTCGCCGTCGCGGGCGGGGCGGCGTTCACGTTCTCCTACGCCGAGCACGCGGAGCTGCTCACCGCGGCCGGGGCCGACGTCGTCACCTTCGACCCGCTCAGGGACGAGGCGCTGCCCGAGGGGGCCACCGGCCTGGTGATCGGCGGCGGGTTCCCCGAGGTGTACGCGCCCGAGCTGTCCGCCAACGAACCGCTCCGCAAGGCCGTCGCCGCCTTCGCCGCGGCCGGCGGCCCGGTGGCCGCCGAGTGCGCCGGGCTGCTGTACCTCGCGCGGTCGCTGGACGGGAAGCCCATGTGCGGGGTGCTCGACGCCGACGCGCGGATGTCGGAGCGCCTCACGCTGGGCTACCGCGAGGCGGTCGCGGTGTCCGACAGCGCGCTCGCGCCCGCCGGCACCCGGCTGCGCGGCCACGAGTTCCACCGGACGGTGATCGAGCCGGGCGCCGGAGCCGCGCCGGCGTGGGGGTTCACGCACCCGGAACGCCGCGTCGAGGGCTTCGTACAGCAGGGCGTGCACGCCAGCTACCTGCACACGCACTGGGCGGCGGAGCCGTCCGTGGCGCTCCGGTTCACGGAAGCCGCGGCCGCCGGGCGGTGAACTCAGTCCGCGATCCCCACCACGAGCCAGATCCCGGCCACCCCGCCCACCGTGCACATCAGCGTGGACAGGGCGGGGTGTCGGTGGTGCGCCTCGGGCAGGATCTCGGCGGCCGCCAGGTACAGCAGCACCCCGCCGAAGAAGCCGAGGTAGGCGCCGAGCGGTTCCTCCGGAAGGGTGAACAGCAGAGTGGACGCCGCGCCCACGACGGGGGCGGCGGCGTCCGCGAAGAGCATCATCAGGGCCTTGCGGCGGTCGTTCCCGTAGAGGCTGGTGAGCGTGTACGTGTTGAACCCGTCGGCGAAGTCGTGGGTGATGACGGCCAGTGCCACGGCCACCCCCATCCCCCCGCCGACCTGGAAGGCCGCTCCCAGGGCCACGCCGTCGGCGAGGCTGTGGCCGACCATCGCGGCGGCCGCGGTGAGCCCGACCTGAGGGGCGCGGCCGCCGTCCTCCGCGCCGTGCGCGGCCTGGCGTACGGCGAGGACCCGTTCCACGACGTGCGCGACGAGGAATCCGCCCACGAAGAGCAGCAGGGCGAGCGGGACGCCGAACACCTCGTTACCCGCCGCGTGCAGCGCCTCCGGAAGCAGGTCGAGGCCGACGACGCCGAGCATCAGCCCGCCCGCCAGGCCCAGCACGAGGTGGCGGCGGTCGGTGACGCGTTGCGCCGTCCATCCGCCCGCCAGGGTCATCAGGAACGCGCCCAGCGCCACGATCACGGCCATGTGCCCCTGAATACCGATTCCCCGCCCCGCGCGCACTTCCGCGCGCGGGTGGCGGGCGGCGGACTGTTGACGACTGACCGGTGGCGGTGGACGTACCGGTGACGGTGACTACGGAGGGAGGACCCCCGGTGGGCGAGTACGCGACGCAGCTGGTGGTCGGGGTCGGCGGACGCGCGGGGGTTTCCGTGGCGGAGGTCTGTGCCCTGGTCGAGGAGACGCTGCGGGGGGCCGGGCTGGCCTCGGCGGCGGTGACGGCGCTGGCCACGGTGGACTCGAAGGCGGGCGAGGCGGGGATAGCGGGCGCGGCGGAACGTTTCGGCGTGCCCCTCATCGCCTACCCCGCCGCACGGCTGGCCGAGATCGCCGTGCCGCACCCCTCGGAGGCGGCGCGCACCGCCGCCGGGACGCCGTCGGTGGCTGAGGCCGCGGCGCTCGCGGGCGGCGGTGAACTCCTCGTGCCGAAGCGGCGGTCGGTGGCCGCGACCTGCGCGGTGGCGACGGCGCAGGCGCACGACCTGCGCCACCACGGCGACGCGGAGGTGATGGACGCGGGCTCCGCCCTGGTGGACCTCGCGGTCAACGTACGGGCGGGCACGCCCCCGGAGTGGCTCAAGCAGCGGATCGCCGCCTCCCTCGGGGATCTCGCCGCGTACCCGGACGGCCGGGCCGCCCGCGCGGCGGTGGCGGACCGGCACGGGCTGCCCGTCGAGCGGGTGCTCCTGACGGCCGGGGCGGCGGAGGCCTTCGTGCTGATCGCCCGGGCGCTGGGCGCCGTACGGCCGGTCGTGGTGCATCCGCAGTTCACCGAGCCGGAGGCGGCCCTGCGGGACGCGGGGCACCGGGTGGAGCGGGTGGTGCTGCGGCCGGAGGACGGGTTCCGGCTGGACCCGGCGGCGGTGCCCGAGGACGCGGACCTGGTGGTGATCGGCAACCCGACCAACCCGACGTCGGTCCTGCACCCGGCGGCGACGCTGGCCGCGCTGGCCCGGCCGGGCCGGATCCTGGTGGTGGACGAGGCGTTCATGGACGCCGTCCCGGGCGAACGGGAGGCCCTGGCCGGGCGGATGGACGTCCCCGGGCTGGTGGTGCTGCGGAGCCTGACGAAGACCTGGGGGCTGGCGGGGCTGCGGATCGGCTACGTACTGGCCGAGCCGCAGGTGATCGCGAAGCTGGCGGCCGCCCAGCCGCTGTGGCCGGTGTCGACCCCGGCGCTGGTGGCGGCCGAGGCCTGTGTGAGTCCGGCGGCGCTGGCCGAGGCGGAGGAGGCGGCGCGGCGGATCGCGGTCGACCGGGCCCATCTGCTGGCCGGACTGGCGGAGTTCGACGAGGTCACGGTCGCGGGGGTGGCGCAGGGGCCGTTCGTCCTGATCCAGGTGGCGGACGGCGCGCAGGTACGCACCCGGCTGCGCGCCCTCGGCTTCGCCGTCCGCCGGGGGGACACCTTCCCGGGGCTGGACCGCTCCTGGCTGCGGCTGGCGGTCCGCGACCGCGTCACGACTGGCCGGCTCCTCCAGGCCCTGGACCACGCCCTTGCGCTGGCCGCGCGCTGAGGTGGGGAACCGGGCCTGTACGGACGGGGGATGACCGCCGGCGCAGCCGCCGCGGGCTCGGAGTGCCGCCGCTGCCCGACGACCCGACGCGGACGGCCCGACGCGGACGGCTCGTCCCGGACGGCTCGCCCGGGGCAGCGCGCCTACGATGGCGCCTGCGGGCGGCGTACGCGAAACCACCCGCATCAACGGGGTGTGACCACAGGGGGACATGATGAAGGCATCCGCGCGGATAGGCGCGGCCGTGGCCGGGCTGGCCGTCGTGGGCGGCGGGATCCTCGTCGTACCGGGACTGCTCGGCAAGGGTTCCGCACCGACGACGGAACAGCGGCTCCAGGGCAAGCCCGACACCGGGCCCGCCCAGCCGAGCGCGGCCCCGGCCGGGCGGCCGTTCACCCTGGTGGCGACGGGCGACATCATCCCGTACCCGTCGATCATCCAGCGGTCCGCGGACGACGCCGACAAGGCCGGGGAGCACGACTTCCGGAAGATACTCGCCGGGGTCAAACCCCTGGTCTCCGCCGCCGACCTGGCGATATGCCACCACGAGATACCGTACGGGCGGCCCGGCGGCCCCTACACCGGGTACCCGACCTTCAAAGCCCCGCACCAGCTGGCCGACGCGCTCAAGGACGCCGGGTACGACAGCTGTTCCACCGCCTCGAACCACACCCTGGACGACGGGTACGACGGCCTCGCCCGCACCCTCGAACACCTCGACCGGGTCGGCATCCCGCACGTCGGCTCGGCCCGCAGCGCGGAGGAGGCCAAGGCCCCGGCCCTGCTCTCGGCCGGTGGCGCGAAGGTCGCCCAGCTGGACTACACGTACGGCACGAACGGCATCCCGCTCCCCGAGGGCAAGCCGTGGGCCGTCAACCTGATCGACAAGGACCGGATCATCGCCGACGCCCGCGCCGCCCGGGCCGGCGGCGCGAACGTGGTGGTGCTCAGCGTCCACTGGGGCACCGAGTGGCAGACCGCGCCCGATGAGCAGCAGCGCGAGCTGGCGCAGGCGCTGACCGCCTCCCGCGGGGCCGACGGCCTCGCGGACATCGATCTCGTCATCGGCACGCACAACCACGTGCCGCAGCCCTACGAGAAGATCAACGGCACCTGGGTGGTCTTCGGCATGGGCGACCAGGTCGCCAGCTTCGTACCGGCCGACAAGCTGCGCGGCAACCAGTCGTCGGTCCCCCGGTTCACCTTCGCCCCGGCGGCGGCCCACACGGGCCGCTGGGAGGTGGTGAAGGCCGAATTCCTCACGCAGTACTCGGACATGGGGCCGCCGTTCCGCGTGGTCTGCGCCTCGTGCGCGGCCTCCGACGACACGGTCCCGGCCGCCAAGCGGAGCGAGTACGCCCGGATCGACGAGCAGGTCACCGAGGCCGTGCTGTCACGCGGCGCGGGCGGACAGGGCCTGGAGCACGCCACCCGCTGAGCACTCCCCTCCGTGTGCTCCTCGGGCGGCGTCGCTCCCGCGTCCCCGACGGCGCTACGAGGCCCTGCCCCGCCGGGTCACGAGGAGAGCGCCCCCGCCGATCGCGAGCAGGACCAGCGCGCCGCCCGCGACGTAGGGGGTCAATGAACCGCCGCCGGTCTCGGCCAGGTTGGCGTCGGTGGTGACGGCGGACCCGCTGCCGGCGCCCTTCGCCGTCCCGGTCTGGGGCTTGACGTCCGACTTGGCGTCCGGCTTGACGTCCGACTTCGCGGACGGGGTCGGCGTGGGGGCCGTCGGGGACTCGCAGTGCGCCTCGGCGAGCACGACCTCGCCCTCCACCTGCGCCACGTTCAGGTTCAGCGGGTTCACCGACACCTTGAGGCGGAGCGCGGCCGCGGCGGCCGTGGTGGAGGTGGTCTGCGTACCGGACAGTTCCAGGCTGACCAGGCCCACCCCCGGCACCTCCAGCTTGGTGGGGCCGCCGGCCGACAGGGTGACGCGCTTGCCGAGCGCGGTCACCGTCCCGAGCACGTTCGCGCTGGCCACCGGCTGCTTGCCCGCCTCGCAGACGGCCTTGGAGGTGACCTTCTCCACCTCGATGAGCGAGAGCGCCGGCAGCCCGGGCACGTGCACGCGGGCCTTGGCGAGGTTGGCCTCCGCCTCGGCCCGGCTCTTGTCCGCGGTCGCCTTGGAGGTGGCCACGTCGGCGCGGAGCACGCTGACCGGCGCACCGCCCTCGACGCCGTCCAGGGTGACCGTCAGCGCCGTCTTCTCGGCCGCCGCCGGGGCGCTGACCTCGTTGAGGGAGGTCTTGAGCGGGAGGTGCACGGACTTGTTGAGCAGGCCCACGTCCAGGGTGGTGCGCAGGACGACGGCGCCGGCCTTGCCCTCGCCCCCGGCGCCGCCGCCTCCCGTGGCGGAGGCGGGCGGAGCGGCGAGCAGGGCCACCGCTCCCGTGGCGAGCAGGACGGCCGCGGGCATGCGGAAGGTGTTGCTGTTCAAGGTGGTGGAACCCCCGGGGAGATGGGAGCCGTCGCGCCGCCAATGGGGGACATTGCGCGCGCCGACGGCCTCGACCCCGGAATCTTTACGCACTGTGAGTGAACGGGCAGCCACCTGACGTGAGTTCACCCCAAAGGGTGGTTTCCATGCATACATTCGAATAACTGCGCCTCAGGAAGAACGCGAGTTCTCCCCTTTCACAGACATGCGGCGAACACGGCTGTTCTTAACGACCGCCGGGCCCGCGACGTCACGCGGCGTCAACACGCCGCTCAGGCCCGGACCTTGCCGTTCACGACGACCCGCAGCGGCCGCGCGAGCGCGCGTACGTCGGCCCGCGGGTCGGCGGCGTAGACCACGAGGTCCGCCGGCGCCCCCTCGGTAAGACCCGGCCTGCCGAGCCACTCGCGGGCCGCCCAGGCCGTCGCCGAGAGGGCGTCCAGCGGCGGGATCCCGGCCTTCACCAGCTCCTCGACCTCCGCCGCGACCAGGCCGTGCGGCAGGGAACCCCCCGCGTCGGTGCCGACGTACACCGCGATGCCCGCGTCGTAGGCGGCCCGCACGGTGTCGTAGCGCCGCTCGTGGAGCCGGCGCATGTGCGCCGACCACTTCGGGAACTTCGCCTCGCCGCCCGCCGCCAGCTTCGGGAACGTCGCGATGTTCACGAGGGTCGGGACGATCGCGACCCCCCGCTCCGCGAACAGCGGGATGGTGTCCTCGGTGAGGCCGGTGGCGTGTTCGATGCAGTCGATGCCCGCCTCGACCAGGTCGCGCAGCGAGTCCTCGGCGAAGCAGTGCGCCGTGACCCGGGCGCCCAGCCGGTGCGCCTCGGCGATGGCCGCCTCCACCTCGGCGCGCGGCCAGCAGGCCGTCAGGTCCCCGGCCTCGCGTTCGATCCAGTCGCCGACCAGCTTCACCCAGCCGTCGCCGCGCACCGCCTCGCGGCCCACGTACTCGACGAGGTCCGCCGGCTCGATCTCATGGGCGTAGTTGCGGATGTAGCGGCGGGTGCGCGCGATGTGCCGGCCCGCCCGGATGATCTTCGGCAGGTCCTCGCGGCCGTCGATCCAGCGGGTGTCGGAGGGCGACCCGGCGTCGCGGATCAGCAGGGTGCCCGCATCGCGGTCGGTGAGCGCCTGCCGCTCGGAGGTCGCGGCGTCGACCGGGCCGTGGGCGTCCAGCCCCACGTGGCAGTGCGCGTCGACCAGTCCCGGCAGGGCCCAGCCGGTCACCGTGGTGACCTCCCGGGCGGAACCCGGACGCTCGTAGGAGATCCGGCCCCCGACCACCCAGAGCTCGTCGCGGACCTCGTGGGGCCCGACCAGCACCCGCCCCTTCACGTGCAGCACATCGCTCATGTCGGCACTGTAACGGCGCCCTCGGCAGGCTCATGCGGTAGCCCCGGACTCCACCGCGCGCCTACCCGGTCAGGCTCCGAGGTCGCATTCGCCCGCGCGGACGGCCGCCACGACCACGTGTGGCAATGAGTGGGACACCGGCACACACTGGAAGCACTTCGGGCAATCGGCCTTTGAACGGCCCCTCGTCCATGACCGCTCAGGCGACGCCATTTCGAGGTTGATCGGTAAACTTCCCACGAAAGCCACTCCATTACATCCCGTCTGCCATCACAGCGATCGACTGGCGCTGGGAGGCTCGAATGGTTGCCGCGAACGGAATGAGTCCAGCACCCAGCCCGCTTAGGGAGCGCCCATGAGCGCCACAGAAGAGAATTCGCTTCAATGCGAGCTGACAGCCGAGAACTTCACGGCTGTGGCAACCTTGCTCAGCGACGGCAGGCGGAAGGTTACTGTCAAGGGGCGACTGTCCTGCCCGAGCACAGGCTTCAAGTTGCGTCTGGATTACGGCAATCCGGGGGTCAACCCGCAGCCGAACGAGCTCGTACTCAAGATAGTCGAGAAGAAGCCGGACGGCGTGGTGCCACCGGTTCTGACCGAAACCGAAGTGTCGTCCGATGATGATGACTTCATGGTCAAACCGGAGGTGGACACCGTTGTCATCCGAAATCTCGACATCATCGTTCCGGTTAAGGATGAATAGGTCAGCTGGGAGCCGGTTCCACCGCGGCTCTCGCCGCGGCGGAATCCGCCTGGGCGGCGGCCCTGCGCAGACGCGTCAGTCGAGGGCGTTCAGCAGCCGGTCCACGTCCGCCTCGGTGGCATAGAGGTGGAACGAGGCCCGCAGGGCGCCCGCGCGGGCGGAGGTGACGATGCCGGCGGCCAGGAGCGCCTGCTGCCGGTGGGCGAGGCCCGGCACCGAGACGATGGCCGCCTCGCCGGGGACCGGCTCGTGACCGAGGCGGGCGAGGCCGGCCCGGTAGCGGGCGGCCAGAGCGGTGTCGTGGGCGTGGACGGCGTCGATGCCGATCCGGTCCAGCAGGGCCAGCGAGGCCTCGGCCGCGTGATAGGCGAGGAACGCGGGGGACTCGTCGAACCGGCGGGCCCCGTCGGCCAGTTGCGGCATGGGCCCGTAGGTGGCGTCCCACATGGACTCCGCCGCCACCCATCCGGCGTGCAGCGGGGTCAAGGTGTGCTGGGCCTCCTCCGACACGGTCAGGTACGAGGCTCCGCGGGCGCCGAGCAGCCACTTGTAGCCGCCGGTCACCGTGTACTCGTACGGTGACGCGTCGAAGGGCAGCCAGCCCGCCGCCTGGGTCGCGTCCACCAGCATGCGGGCCCCGTGCGCGGTCGTCGCCGCACGCACCGCGGCCAGGTCGGCCGCCCGCCCGTCCGCGGACTGTACGGCGCTCAGCGAGACCAGCGCGGTGTCCGGGCCGACGGCTTCGGCGAGGGATTCCAGCGGCGCGAAGCGGACCTTGAGGTCGCCCCGCACCACGAAGGGGTTGATCACGGAGGCGAAGTCGCCCTCCGGGCAGAGCACTTCGGCCCCGGCCGGGAGGGAGGCCGAGACCAGGCCGACGTGGGTGGCCACGCCCGAGCCGACGGCGACCCTGTCGACACCGACTCCGACCAGCCGGGCGAAGGCCGCCCGGACCCGGTTCACCCGGTCGAAGTCGCCGAATCCGGCGGGGATCCCGGCCCCCGCCGCCTCGGCCAGCTCCCGTACGGCCATGACGGCGGAACGGGGGAGCACCCCGTAGTTGGCGGTGTTGAGGTAGGCGGTGGAATGGGCGAACTCGGCACGGGCCACTTCGGCGAGAAGATCCATGCGACCACTCTGCGCCGAGCCCGACCCAAAGTCCATTACCTATTTTTATGTGTCAGCCTCAAGGGATCCTTATACCTGCGGGGCGGCGCACGCCCCGTCGGGCTCACACGCATCCGCCCCGGCGGACGGCTCCTCGACCTCACGCCCGGCCCAGGCCTGCTCCAGGGCGCGGGTGAACACCTCGGCCGGCTGGCCGCCGGAGATCCCGTAGCGGCGGTCGAGGACGAAGAACGGCACGGCGTTCGCGCCCAGTTCCGCGGCCTCGCGCTCGTCGGCGCGGACCTCGTCGGCGTAGGCGGAGCCGTCGGCGAGGACGGCGCGGGCCTCGGCCTCGTCCAGCCCGGCCTCGACGGCGAGCGCGACCAGCACCTCGGGGTCGAAGACGGACCGCTCCTCACCGAAGTTGGCCCGGTAGGCGAGGTCGAGCAGCTCCTCCTGGCGGCCGCGGGCGGCAGCCAGGTGCAGCAGCCGGTGGATGTCGAAGGTGTTGCCGTGGTCGCGCCCCTCGGTGCGGTACGTCAGCCCCTCGGCGCGGGCGCTGGCCGCGACGTGCTCCTCCATGGCGCGCGCCTCCTCGAGGGTGCGGCCGTACTTCTTGGCGAGCATCTCCACGACCGGCGCGGTGACGCCCTTGGCACCGTTCGGGTCGAGCTCGAAGGACCGGAAGACGACCTCCACCTCGTCACGGTGCGCGAACTCGGCCAGCCCCTTGGTGAAACGGGCCTTGCCGATGTAGCACCAGGGGCAGGCGATGTCGCTCCAGATCTCGACGCGCATGATCCTTCTTCTCTCCGGTTCGTAATGACGTGACTGACATGAATCAAGGTGAATGAAACAGTTCTAGCTTCAACGAACCGGGGGCGCGTCTCATTCCCCGGACTGCGGGGCCACCGTGAGCCAGAGGACGAGGTGGGAGCCGGCGCCGGTGGGCTGCGGCTCCGGGAGCCAGCCGTGGGTGGCGTAGAAGGCCTGGGCGCGGAGGTTGTGCTCGTAGACCTCCAGGCGGACCCGGCGTATGCCGGCGCGGCGCCACGCGTCGAGGCAGGCCGCGTGCAGGGCGGCCCCGGTGCCCCGGCGCCAGTGGACCGGGTCGACGTGGAGCTGGGTGAGGGTGGTCTCGCCGTCCGTGGTGCGGAAGGCGGCGACCCCGGTGAGCTCGCCGTCCTGTTCGGCGCACAGGACACCGCCGTCGGCGGCGGCACGGTCGACGGCCCGGGACCAGCCCTCGCGGGTGCGGGCGAGTTCGGCCTCGCCGCCGTAGGCCTCCTCGGGGATGCGGCCCCGGTAGTAGGTGGCGCGGGCCCGGGTGTGGAGGGCGGCAATGGCGTCGAGGTCGGCGGGGCGCGCGATTCTGATCATGAGAAAGGGAACGCGCCGGGAACCGTGGCGGTTCCCGGCGCGCCCCGTGCGCGGTCGGCGTGGCTACTTCTTCAGCCACGCCTCCATGATCTTCTGGGCGATGGGGGCGGCCAGCTTGCCACCACCGATCTCGGAGCGGTCGGTGTCCGAGTTCTCGATCACCACGGCGACGGCGATCTGCTTGCCGTTCATCTTGCCGTACGAGGTGAACCAGGCCAGCGGCGCGAGGCTGTTGTTGACGCCGCGCTGGGCGGTACCCGTCTTGCCGCCCACCTCGGCGCCCGTCACCTGGGCCGGCTTGCCGCCGCCCTCGGTGGCGACCGTCCGCATGGCGTCCCGGATCATCGAGGCCGTCTTCTCGCCCATGACCTGCTGGGACTTGGGGTCCTTGAAGCTTTCCAGCACATTGCCGTTGGCGTCGGTGACCTCGGAGACCATGTGCGGGGCGACGAGCTTGCCGCCGTTCTCGATCGCTGCCGTGACCATCGCCATCTGGAGCGGGGTGGCCTGGACGTCGAACTGGCCGATACCCGTCTGCGCGACCTGGTCGACCGACATCTTCTTCGACGGGTACTTGCTCGGCGGGTTGGTACGGACCGGGGTGTCGATCTGCACGTTGAACCCGAGCTTCTCCGCCGTCGCGCGCATCTTGTCCTGGCCGAGCTTGGACGCGAGCTCCGCGAAGACGTTGTTGCAGGACAGCCGCAGGGCGGTGCGCACCGAGACGTTGTTGCAGGCCGCGGAACCCGCCTCGCTGGGCAGCAGGGTGCGGGTGCCGGGGATGGTGTACGGGTCGGGGATGCCGGTCTGCTGGTCGATGCCGGTGACGAGGCCGTTCTCGATCGCCGCGGCGAGGGTGACGAGCTTGAAGGTGGAGCCGGGTGCCTGGGGCTTGCGCAGGGCCACGTTCTCCATGGCCTTGCCCTTGTCGGCGGAGAGCTCCGTCCAGGCCTGCTCGTCGTTGGCGCCGGTGATGCGGCCCGGGTCGAAGGAGGGGTTGTTCACCACACCGAGGATCTGGCCGGTCGCGGGGTCGATGGCCACGGCGGCGCCCTGCTTGCCCTGGAGCGCGTCGTAGCCGGCCTTCTGCACGTCCTTGTCGATGGTGGTCAGGACGTCGCCCGGGGCGGCGCGCTTGTTGGTGAGCATGTCCATCATGGTCTTCAGGCGGCTGTCGGAGCCGTTGAGGACGTTCTTGTAGATGCCCTCCAGCATGGTCGTGCCGTAGGCCTGGGAGCTGTAGCCGGTGATCGGCGCGTAGAGCGGACCGTCGACGTACGTCCGCTTGTAGCCGAAGTCCTTGCCGCCCGTCTTCACCGAGCCGGTGATCGCCTCCCCGCCCACGATGATGTTGCCCAGCGGGTTCTCGTACTGCCCGATGAGGTTCCGCCGGTTGTGCTTGTCGTCTGCGAGGGCCTGGCCTTGGTATGCCTGCACCCAGGTGACGCGGACCAGCAGGGCCAGCACCAGAAGCAGACAGAAGACCGACGCGCGCCTGATCGTCTTGTTCATCCCCCAGAAGGACGCACCAGCGGTCCCAGGCGTTCCGCTCTGCCCCGATTGTGGCGGGGTTCTCAGCTTTTCTTCATGAAGCCGCCCTCGTAGGCCGCGATGACCGCCTGGGTGCGGTCGCGGGCCCCGGTCTTGGCGAGGACGGACGCGACGTGGGTCTTGACCGTCTGCGGACCGACCCCGAGGCGCTCGCTCATCTCGTGGTTGGACAGTCCGGTGGCCATCAGACGCAGGACGTCGGCCTCGCGGTCGGTGAGCCGGGCGACCCAGGGCGCGGCGGGCGCGGAGCCGGCCGTGTGCGCCGCGGCGAGGGAGCGGACGGCGGCCGGGAAGAGCAGCGAGTCGCCGCGGGCGACGAGGCGGACCGCGCCGATCAGTTCGTCGGGGTCGGCCCGCTTGAGCAGGAACCCGGCGGCTCCCGCGCGCAGCGCCCCGTAGACGTAGGAGTCGTTCTCGAAGGTGGTGACGACCACGATGCGGGGCGGCTCGGCCATGGTGGCGAGGATCTGCTCGGTGGCCCGGATCCCGTCGATCTCGGGCATCCGGACGTCCATCAGCACCACGTCGGGGGCGAGGGAGCGGACCAGCGGGACGGCCTCCGCCCCGGTGGCCGCCTCGCCGACGACCTCCAGGTCGGGTTCGGCTTCGAGGATGACCCGCAGCGCGGTACGGACCATCCGCTCGTCGTCGCAGAGCACGATGCGCAGCGGCGGGCGGCCCGCCGGAGCCGGGGGCTCGGTCGGGGTCGGGGTCGGGGACACGGTCGGGGTCGGTTCGGTCATCGGTCGCCTCCGGCGAGCGGGAGTACGGCCCGCAGCCGCCACAGGTCCTCATGCGGGCCGGCCTCGACCCGGCCGCCGAGCAGCGCGGCCCGTTCGCCGGCGCCGTGCAGGCCGCGGCCGCCGGTGGTGCGGGGCTCCCGGCCTTCCGGCGCGGCGGGCGGATTGGTCATGGTGATCTCCAGTTCACGGTGTCCGGTCCCTGCCCCGTCGTGGACGCGTATCCGCAGTTCGACGGGGCCCGCGCCGTGGCGCAGCGCGTTGCTGAGGCCCTCCTGCACGATCCGGTACGCCTCCCGGGAGGCGATCGCCGGAAGCCGTGCCCAGTCCCCTACGGGGCCGGGGTCCTGGCGGGCGGTGACGGTGGTGCCCGCTGCCCGGGTGCGGGCCAGCAGCCCGTCGAGGTCGGCGGCCAGCGTGGGGGCGGGCGCGGCGTCCGGCCGGGCCGCGTCGCCGTCCCGCAGCAGGCCCAGGACGGCGTCCAGCTCGCCCACCGTCCGCCGGGTGGTGTCCTCGATCGCGGCCAGCGCCTCCCGTACGAAGTCGGGGTCGCGCTCCAGCACCCGCCGGGCGGCGCTCGCCTGGAGGGTGACGGCGCTCAGCGCGTGCCCGACCGCGTCGTGCAGCTCCCGGGCCAGCCGGTTGCGCACGGCCAGGTCGGCGGCCCGCTCCTCGGCCGCGGCCAGCCGGTCCGCCCCGGTCGGCCCGAGCAGTACGGGCGCCAGCCGGGCCAGCAGCGCCCCGGCCCCGGCCGCGCACAGGGCCAGCCCGGCCAGCAGGCCCGTCCCGAGCAGGGGGGCGACGTACGGATCGGCCTCGGTGCTGAACCAGCCCAGTCCGAGCCGGGTGTCCCGCAGTCCGCTCACGAACGGCAGCGTGATCAGCACCACCGCCATGGGCGGGACGGCGAGGGTCATCCCGCTGATCACCGCGCCGACCCCCAGGTGCAGGGTCCACCAGGCCGAGGTCCTCCCCCGCGCGGCCCAGGACTGCGCGGCCCCCTCGGCCAGCCGCTCCCCCGGCACCGCGCACATGGCCCGGACCGCGACCACGGACAGTGGCCGGACCAGCCCGAACACCGCGGTCACCGCGGCCAGTGGCAGGGCCGCCGCGTAGGCGGCGAGGGTCAGTGGGAAGGAGCTGAGGGCATTGACCCCGCCGGCCGCCATGCCGACCCCCACCTGGCTGAGCAGGAAGTACGGCATCAGCAGCGCCCCGCCGAGGATCAGGTGCACCCAGCGCAGCCGGGCCCGCGCCCCCAACAGCCGGCTCAGAGCGTCGCGCATCACGCCTCGCGGCGGGATATGAGAAATCGGGTGAGGACGATGGCGGCGAGCGATCCGGTGATCATCTGGCCAGCGTAGGTCAACAGGATCGCGGCTGCCGGCCCTTCGCCGCCGTCCAACTGCGGTCCCAGCGAGGCGATCAGCATCCATGTCCCCCAGCTCAGCGTCGCCCCCGCGCCGATCCAGGCGAGGCCGAGCGGCCACCGCGCCCGGAACCCCCCGCCGCGGGCCAGGAGCAGTGCCCCGGCTCCGGCGGCGAGCGCGCACACCCCGTGGGCCGCGGACACCACGGCTGTCTCCGCGGAGTGCGCGGCCGCCCGCTCGGCGTCCAGCCAGGCCGTACCGCCGAAGGCCCAGTACGCGTACACGGCCGCGACCGCCACACCAGCCGCGGCCGCGGCTCCCGCCACCACCCCCGTGGATGACGGGAGCCTCCCCCAGACTCCGTCCGGGGCTACCCCCAGTCCCGGCACGCCCCGCCAGAGCCGGCCCCAGCGCTCCCGCGCATAGGGCACGAACAGCCCGGCCAGGGCGAGTCCTTGGATCGTGAACCCGGCGTAGACGACGTTGAACACCCACGGGTCCAGGAAGGGCTCCTGGGCCGCCTTCGTAGCCTCGTCCACACCGAAGCCCAGCGCCCGCACGAGCAGTTGGCCCGGGAACCCGAGGAGGATCGGGGTCAGCAGTCCGGTGGCGACGAAGACCGGGACGGTCAGCAGCCAGGCCGGGACCCGTACGCCCCAGGGCCGGGTGAGCACCAGCACGAGCAGGATCACGCAGGCGTCCATGGCCAGCGTGACGGAGTTCGCCACGATGAAGAACATCCCGGGCTCACTGAGCACACTGCCGTCCGGTATCCCGACCTGGCTCCCGGCCAGCCAGGCGGTCTTGAGCGTGAGGTACGGAACGGTGGCGGCCAGGGCCACCGCCCGCAGGACGCGCCGCGCGGTCCCCAGGGCGGGGGCCGACGGCTGCGCCGCGTACGGCGTGGGAACGGCTCGTGTGGTCATGACTCAACGGTCCCGCGCGCGCCGCCCCGCCACCTCCCCCTCGAAGGGGAACCGCCTCCCCCGGGCGGGGGAGGAGCCACCCCCTCCGCCGCCCCACACGAGCCGCCCCACAAGCGCCGCCCCACGCCTCCACCCATCCGCGCCGCCCCACGACCGCCGCCACACGACCGCCGCCCCACATGAGCCCCCCAACCGCCGCCTCACATGCGCCGCGTCACCACCGACAGCCGGTCCCGCGCCTCGAACAGCGCCGCCTTGATGGCCTGCTCGTGCCCCTCCGTCAGCCGGGCCACCGGTACCGAGCAGCTCACCGCGTCCCGCGCCGGGGTCCGGTACGGCACCGCCACCCCGAAGCAGCGCAGCCCGAGCGTGTTCTCCTCCCGGTCCACCGCGTACCCCTGCTCCCGCACCAGCGCCAGCTCCTCGATGAGCCGCTCCCGGTCGGTGAGGGTGTGCTCGGTGACCGCCTCCAGCCGCCGCGGCAGCAGGGCCCGTACCTCCTCGTCCGTGTGCGTGGCCAGCAGCGCCTTGCCGAGCGCGGTCGAGTGGACGGGCAGCCGCCGCCCGACCCGCGTGAAGGGCCGCAGGTAGTGCTGGGACTGGCGGGTCGCGAGGTACACCACGCTCGTCCCGTCCATTCGGGCCAGGTGGATGGTCTCCGTCGTGTCGTCGGAGAGCCGGTCCAGGGTCGGCCGGGCGGCCGCGACCACCTCGTCGCCGTCGATGTACGAGCTGCCGACCAGCAGCGCCCGGACGCCGATGCCGTACCGCGTGCCCGTCGCGTCCGTCTCCACCCACCCCAGGTTCACCAGGGTGCGCAGCAGCATGTACAGGCTGGACTTGGGCAGGGAGAGGTCGTTCTGTATGTCGGCGAGGCTGTGCAGCCCCGGCCTCGCCGCGAAGTGCTCCAGCAACAGGACCGTCCGCACCGCTGATTTGACCGGCGATGCCGGGGCCGCACTTCCCGACTCGGTCGTCGTCATACGCCTGCTTCCCCTCTGGTCGCCTCTTGTCACGCGGAGGACGCGGAAATAGAGTCCGCAGCAGATGTGATCATTCATCCACCGGAACGGCGTTCAGAATACTGAACGATCCAGGAGGCAGTGGGCCATGACAACGACACCAGTCTGGAGTGTGGACCCCCGCACCGGGAAGCAGCGCGAGCAGGTTGCGGTGGAGGCCACATCCCGGGAGGTGGACGAAGCCGTACGGGCCGCCCACGCGGCCCGGGGCGCGCTCGCCGACGCGGCCGCCCGCGCCGCCTTCCTGCGCACGGCCGCCGCGCTGCTCGACGAGGCCGCCGCACACGTCATCGAGGCCGCCGACGCCGAGACCGCGCTCGGCCCGGGCCGGCTCACCGGCGAACTGGCCCGCACCACCGGCCAGCTGCGCGCCTTCGCCGACGCCGTGGACGAGGGTGCCTACCTCGACATCCGGATCGACCGCGCCGACCCCGCCCTCAGCCCTCCGCGCCCCGAACTGCGCCGCTACAAGGTGCCGCTGGGCGTGGTCGCGGTCTACGCCGCCTCCAACTTCCCGCTCGCCTTCTCCGTCCCCGGCGGGGACACCGCGAGCGCGCTGGCCGCCGGCTGCCCCGTGGTCGTCAAGGCGCATCCCGACCACCCGGCCACCTCCGAGCTGTGCGCCTCGCTGCTGCGCCGGGCGGCCGTCGTCGCCGGGCTCCCGGCCGACGTGGTCACCCTGGTCCACGGGTTCGACGCCGGCCTGGAGCTGATCCGCCACCCGCTGGTGGCCGCGGCCGGATTCACCGGTTCCATCCGGGGCGGGCGGGCCCTGTTCGACGCGGCCGCCGCCCGGCCCGTGCCCATCCCCTTCCACGGCGAACTCGGCTCCCTCAACCCCGTCGTGGTCACCCCGGCCGCGGCCACCGAGCGCGCCGAGGAGATCGGCAGCGGGCTCGCGGGCTCGGTCACCCTCGGCGTCGGCCAGTTCTGCGTGAAGCCCGGCCTGGTCCTGGTCCCCGAGGGCGCGGCCGGCGACCGTCTGACCGGCGCGCTCACGAAGGCGCTCGGGGAGACCGAGCCGGGGGTGCTGCTCGACCACCGGATGCGGGAGAACTTCGTCACCGGGGTCCGCGAGCGGGCGGCGCTGCCCGGCGTCGACGCGCCCGTCACCCCGGGCTCCGGCGGGGAGCACACGGTCGGCGCGGGCTACCTGACCGTGCGGGCCGCCCGCCTCCTCGACAGCGCCCCGGACGCGGGGTACGAGGTGCTGCTGGAGGAGTGCTTCGGTCCGGTGACCGTCGTCGTGCGGTACGCCGACCAGCGCGAGGCCGGCGCGGTGCTCGGGCGGCTCGCCGGGAACCTGAGCGCCACCCTCCAGCTGTCGCAGGCCGAGACCGAGGGGGAGCCGGGCCCGGCCTCCGAGCTGATCGGGCAGGTCACGGGGCTGGCGGGCCGGATCGTGGTGAACGGCTGGCCGACCGGGGTCGCGGTGGCCCCGGCCCAGCACCACGGCGGTCCGTACCCGGCGGCCACCTCGCACTCCACCTCCGTCGGCGGGACGGCCATCGAGCGCTGGCTGCGGCCGGTGGCGTACCAGTCGGTGCCGGACGCGCTCCTTCCGCCCGAGCTGCGCGAGGCCAACCCGCTGGGGCTGCCGCGCCGGGTGACGGGGGCCTGAGGAGGCCGCCGGGGGGGCTGCCGGGCAAGCCGGTAAATCCGTTGCCCGCCCCGCCCGCGGCGGGGCAGGCTGCGGCTCATGCCGAAGCCGCACGGGTTCTCGTACCGACAGCAGCAGGACGACTCCGTCGTCATCACCCACCAGGGCCGCACCGCGGCGACCCTGCGCGGGGGCCGGGCCGGCAAGTTCCTGGCCGAGGTCGGGTCCGGCGACGCGCAGCTCGTGATGGCCCGCTGGACCGGCGCCTACAAGTTCGGCAACGAGCGCACGGCCAGGAACCACCCCCGCAACCGGCACTGACCGCGGCTGAACGGCCGGCCGGGACCTCGCCGGAAATCTCGCGCGAAAGTAAGGGAACGGCAAAGCCCCTCCGGTCGTTCTCCAGGGCATGACCGCTATGACCCCTGGATCCAACCTGCCGCTCAATGCCGTCCGTGTGACGGTGGACGTGGCTGCCCCGGTGCGGCTCGACGTGTCGGGACTCCTCCTCACGGCGGACGGCAAGGTGCGCTCCGACGCCGACTTCATCTTCTACAACCAGCCCACCGGGCCCGGCATCGGTTACCGGTCCGGCGGCGGTTCGGCACCGGACTCGATCACCGTGGACACCGGCGCGCTGCCCCCGGGCATCGAGCGGATCGTGGTCACGGCCAGCCCCGACGCGGCCGGGCAGACCTTCCAGGGCGTCGAGCCCACCGCCACCGTGCGCAACGCGGACGGCGGCGCGGTGATCGCCACCTTCACCCCGCCGCAGCTGGGGGCCGAGACCGCGCTCGTCGTCGTCGAGATCTACCAGCGCGGCGGCGTGTGGAAGGTGCGCGCGGTCGGCCAGGGGTATGCGAACGGCCTCGCCGGGATCGCCACCGACTTCGGGGTCTCCGTGGACGACGAGCCGGCCGCAGCACCCGCCGCCGCGCCCGCGCCCGTCGCCCCGCCCGCGCCTCCGGCACCGCCCGCCCCGCCCGCCTCCTACCCGGCCTCCCCCTGGCTCGGCGGCGGCACGACACCTGCCGCCCCGCCGGTCCCCGCGGCCCCCGCTCCGGCGCCGGCCGCCGCCCCGCCCGCCGGCGGGAAGATCAACCTCGACAAGGGCCGGGTCAGCCTCCAGAAGAACCAGACGGTCTCCCTGGTCAAGGGCGGCCGCCCGCTGCTCTCCCAGGTCAAGATGGGTCTCGGCTGGGAGCCCGCGTTCCGCGGCCGGGACATCGACCTCGACGCCTCCGTCATCGCGTACGGCCCCCAGCGCAACCACATCGACAGCTGCTACTTCGGCAAGCTGTCGATCCTCGGCGGCGCGATCAAGCACTCGGGCGACAACCTGACGGGCGAGGGCGCGGGCGACGACGAGGTGATCGTCGTGGACCTGGGCCGGCTCCCCGCCGACGCGACGGGGCTGGTCTTCACGGTCAACTCCTTCTCCGGCCAGAAGTTCACCGAAGTGGCCAAGGCCTACTGCCGTTTGATCGACGCGGCGAGCGGCGAGGAGCTGGTGCGTTTCGACCTCACCGGCGCCGAGCCGCAGACCGGGGTCATGATGGCGAAGCTGATCAAACAGTTCACCGGCGAGTGGGAGATGACGGCCATGGGCGACTTTGTGAAGTCACGCACAGTGCGCGGCATGGTCAAGCCCGCCTCGCAGGCACTCTGAGCAGGTGGGCGGGCACAGAGGCGGCCATGGGGCCGGATCGCGGGTGATGGATGCCACGCGTAATCCGGAGGTGGCTGTCAGTGCCCGCCCGTAGCCTTGAACTCATGCATCAGTCACTCACCCCCGCGGGGCCCGCCCGCCCGTCCGCCGCCGAGGCGAACGAGGCGATACGGCACCTTGTCGAGACCCGGCTGGACGGCGAGTGGCCCTCGGAGGCGTATGAGTTCCTTCTCCTCGAATGGGCCGCGGCCTCCCGCGCGGAGGTTTCCGCGGCCCAGTAGGCCCGACTCCGGAGCCGGCGACGGCCCCGGAGCCCCGCCGGTACCGGCACTGCCGGTCCTGGCCCCGCCGGTCCTGGCCCCGCCGGTCGCGTGCGCAGGCGTCAGTGCGCGCGCCGCCACGGCCCGGTGATGGCCAGCATGATGCCCGGGTCCTGGATGTTGGCGTACAGCGTGCGCCCGTCCGGGGAGAAGCAGACACCGGTGAACTCGGAGTACTCCGGCTCCTCGGCGGTCCCGATGTTCAGCTCGTTGCGCGCCAGCGGGTAGGTGCGGCCCGATTCGGTCGCGCCGAACAGGTGCTGCAGGCCGGAGCCGTCCTCGGCGATGACCAGGCCTCCGTACGGCGACACGGTGATGTTGTCGGGGCCGTCGTAGCCGCCGTCCGCCGCCGGGTCCGCGTTGACCCCGATCAGGACGTTCAGCCGGATCGTGCGCCGCTTGGGGTCGTAGAACCACACCTGGCCGTCGTGCGCCGCGCCCGGGCTCTCCTCACGGGCGTAGGAGGAGACGAAGTACGCGCCGCCGTCGGCCCACCACATGCCCTCCAGCTTGCGCGCCCGCGTCACGGCACCGTCCGCGAACTGCTTGCGCACCGGCACGGTCCGCGCGTCGCGGTCCGCCACGTTCACCCAGTCGACCCCGTAGACGGTGCCGATCTTCGTGGCGCGCGAGAGGTCGTCGACGAACCGGCCCGAGCTGTCGATGCACTTGGCGGCCTGGAGCACGCCGGCGTCGGCGGAGAGGGTACGGAGCTTGCCGCGCCCGTGGCGGAAGCCGGCCGGCGGGGTCCAGCGGTAGAGCAGCCCGTTGGGGCCGGAGGCGTCCTCGGTCAGGTAGGCGTGGCCCTGGCGCGGGTCGATGACCACGGCCTCGTGCGCGTACCGCCCGAAGGCCTTGACCGGCCGCGGGTCACGGTTGGCGCGGCGGTCGTGCGGGTCGACCTCGAAGACGTAGCCGTGGTCCTTGGTCATGCCGTTCTTGCCGGCCAGGTCCTCGGTCTCCTCGCAGGTGAGCCAGGTGTCCCAGGGGGTGGAACCGCCCGCGCAGTTCGTCGACGTACCGGCGACGCCCACCCACTCGGCGATCTCGCCGCCGCGGCGGACCTCGACGACCGTGCAGCCGCCGGCCGCGGCCGGGTCGTAGACGAGGCCCTCGGTGAGCGGGACGGGGTGGGCCCAGTCCGCACGCTTGCCCTTGAGCTCGTGGTTGTTGACGAGGAGGGTGACCCTGCGGTGGCCCTCGAAGGCGGCGGTCCCGTCGTGGTTGGACGGGGTGATCTCGCCGGACTCCAGCTTGGTGACCCCGCTGTGCGTGATCACGCGGTACGTGAATCCGGCGGGGAGGGCGAGGAGGCCGGCCGGATCGGCGACGAGCGGACCGTAGCCGGGCTCGCAGGGCCGTCCGTGCTCGTCGCGGCGGGTGCTGTCGTCGGCCGCCAGCGCGCCCGGGGCGGTGGCCAGGGCGCCGACCGTCCCGGTGAGCGCGACTCCCGCGCCGGCGATGACGGTGCGGGCGGTGAAGTCTCTACGGCTGAGCGGCATCGGGTCTCCAGGGGTGGGGAGGTGGGTGCGCCTGTCGTGCGGTCGTCGGCGCACACGCTCCCGCCCGCACGTGAACGGCGGCTGAACTACCCACGAATACGATCGGACCCCTTGCCGGTGGGCGGAATGGCCAACTCCGGCCCAGGAACGGCTCGTTCCGATCCGCCCGGCCGCCGCTCTGCCACCGCCCTGCCACCGCCTTCCCGCCCGCCCCGTCACCGTCTTGCGGCCCCGCCCCCTCACGGCCGCCGGGAGCGCGCCTTGAACGCGGCCTTGCGGGCCTCCTTCGCCGCCTTCTTGTCCGGGTGCAGCCGCCCCATCGCCTCCAGGACGTACGCCGTCGCCGGGTGCTCCACCCGCCACACCTGCTCGAAGAACCCCGTGTGATGGGCGGTCAGGGTCTCCATCAGCAGCGGCAGCTCCTCGGTCTCCCCGTCGGCGGCCAGCTGCGCGGCGATCGTGTCGACCGTCAGCCAGAACACCATCGTCCCGTCCGGGGCCGGTACGTCGGCCGCCCCGCGCTCGGCCAGCCAGACCCGGGCGAGCCCGCCCAGCTCCGGGTCGCCCAGCACGGCGCGGACCGCGGGCTCGGCCTCCGGCCCGGCGGGTGCGAGGGCCTGCTGGCAGCGAAGCCGGCGCAGCGGGGCACCCTCGTCGTCACCGCGCGCGGCGTCCAGCAGTTCGGCGACGGCCGCGGGCAGGTCGCGGCCGGCCAGCCACGCCTCGATCTCGGCCTCGGCGGCGCTCTCGGGGTAGTAGGAGACGGCGTCGAGCAGCGCGTCCGCGCCCTTGCCGGCCATTTCGCCGACGGCTGGGGCCTCGACCCCGGCCTCCAGCATCCGGGCGCGGACCCCGTACAGCCCGAGCGGGGTCAGACGGACCATCCCGTAGCGGGAGACGTCCTCGTCGGTGTCGTCCCGGCCGGCGGCGGCGCCGGAGGCGATCTGCTCGTCGTCCGCCTCCGTCATCAGCTCCTCGTCGACGGGCCGGAACTCGACCAGCCCGATGGGCTCCAGCTGCCGGAACTGGTCGTCGAGGCGCATCATCGTGTCGGAGACCTGCTCGAGCACGGCGTCGGTGGGGTCGCCCATGCCGTCGGGCACCACCATGGACGCGGCGAGCACGGGCAGCGGAACCGGGCGGTCCGCCGCCCCGCCCTCGGAGACGGTGAGCAGGTAGAGGTTGGCGAGGACCGCGTCGAGGAAGTCCGCCTCGCGCCGCGGGTTCCAGTCCAGCTGGTCGAAGTCGATCTCGCCGCCCGCGTCCAGTGCGTCGACCAGGTCGTCCAGATCGGGCACGGCCGCGTCGGCCAGTACGGCGTCCAGCGCGGCCAGCCACAGGTCGAGTACGTCGCCGGGCGCGCCGCTCGTCACCAGCGCCAGGTCCTCGCCGGGCACGGCGGTACCGGACAGCTCCTCGCCGGCCTCGCCTTCCTCACCGCCCGCGCCTTCCTCGCCGGACTCTCCGCCCGCGGCTCCTGCGCCGCCCTCGCCACGCTCCTCCTCCTCCGGCTCGGTGACGTCGACGAGCCCGGTGTCCACGGCCACGCGCCAGGCCTGGCTCGCGTACACCGCGGAGTCCGGGTCGGCGGCGTCGAGGCCGAGCACCGTGGCGGCCTCGGGGAGCTGGGCGGCGACGAGTTCGCCGCCGATGTCGACGCGGGTGTCGGGTCCGGCCCAGCGGGCCAGCCGTACGGCGCGGGCGAACAGCGGGGCGACGAGGGCGTCGCGGGCCAGTTCCGCATCGGAGTGCAGCCGTACCGGCGGCAGCGTGGGGTGCGGCTCTGCGGACATGGGGCGGTTCTCCTCGCGGACGCGGTGGGGCGGGGTGGCACGGGACCGTGACGGCCTGTCGGTCGGTCGGTGGTCGGTCGCCGTCGGTCGGACGACAGACGGACAGACTGACGGACCGAAGGACTGACGGCCGACCTTGCCAGGCGACCCAGCGTAGACGCATTTCGGGCGGGTCCGGCGGGTCATCCCCTTTGGTTCATCCCACAGTCAGCTGCCGTATTCCCTGGAGGCCTTGACAACTTTGGCGGCCACACAGGAAATTGACGCGCGTAGATGTTTCGGGAGCCTCAACCCTCCCGCAGATCTCCTGCCGCAACACCGCCGTCTCCCTCATCCCACACCGGAGTTCCCGCTCATGCGTTCCTCGCATCCCCGTTCCGCCGCCGTCTCGGCCCTCGTCGCCACCGCGCTGGCCACCGGCCTGCTGGCGGGCTCCGCCGACGCGGCCGAAGGCTCCGCCGCCGGCCAGGTACGCGTCCACGACATCCAGGGCACCACCCGGATATCCCCGCTCGTCGGCAAGCAGGTCACCGATGTCGAGGGCATCGTGACGGGCGTGCGGACGTACGGCTCGCGCGGCTTCTGGATCCAGGACCCCGACGCCGACGACAACGCCGCCACCAGCGAGGGCGTGTTCGTCTTCACCAGCTCGGTCCCGACCGTCGCCGTGGGCGACGCGGTCAAGGTCTCCGGCACGGTCGGCGAGTACGTCCCGGGCGGCCTCAACTCGGGCAACCAGTCGGTGACCCAGATATCCAAGCCGGTCGTCACGGTGGTCTCCTCGGGCAACGCGCTGCCCGAGGCCGCCGCGATCAACGAGTACACGGTGCCCGCCGAGTACGCCCCGGCCGGCGACCCGGCCGCCGGCGGCAGCATCAACGGCCTGGCCCTGGACCCCTCGCGCTACGCCCTGGACTTCTACGAGTCCCTCGAGGGCATGAACGTCAAGATCGGCACCTCGCGCGTGGTCGGCGCCACCGACCCGTACTCGGAGCTGTGGGTCACCGTGAAGGGCTGGGAGAACACCGCCAAGCGCGGCGGGACGATCTACGGCTCCTACGAGTCCCAGAACACGGGCCGCCTCCAGATCCAGCAGCTCGCGCCCCTCGCGCAGCAGCCCTTCCCGGTGGCCAACGTCGGCGACAAGCTGACGGGCGTCACCGAGGGCCCGCTGGACTTCAACCAGTTCGGCGGCTACACCCTGGTGGCCCGCACCCTCGGCACCGTCAAGGCGGGCACCCTCGCCCCCGAGAAGACCAAGGCGCAGGCCGCGCAGGAGCTCGCGGTGGCCACGTACAACGTCGAGAACCTCGACCCCACCGACCCGCAGACGAAGTTCGACGCGCTGGCGAAGGCGGTCGTCGAGAACCTGGCCTCCCCCGACATCCTCGCCCTGGAGGAGATCCAGGACGACAACGGCGCCAAGAACGACGGCACGGTCTCGGCCGAGCAGACGCTGACCAAGTTCACCGCGGCGATCGCGGCGGCGGGCGGCCCGGCCTACCAGTGGCGGACCGTCAACCCGGAGGACAAGAAGGACGGCGGCGAGCCCGGCGGCAACATCCGCCAGGTCTTCCTCTTCAACCCGGAGCGGGTCTCCTTCACCGAGCGCGCCCCGGGCGACGCGGTGACGGCGACCGGCGTGGTCAAGGACAACGGCAAGGCCGCCCTGACCCACTCCCCCGGCCGGATCGACCCCGCGAACCCGGCGTGGGCCGACAGCCGCAAGCCCCTCGCCGGCGAGTTCGTCTTCCGCGGCAAGACGGTCTTCGTGATCGCCAACCACTTCGGCTCCAAGGGCGGCGACGAGGGCCTGACCTCGCACCACCAGCCGCCGGTGCGCTCCTCGGAGGCCAAGCGGCTGCTCCAGGCGCAGGCCGTGAACGGCTTCGTGAAGGAGATCCTGGCGGCGGAGAAGAACGCGAACGTCCTCGTCCTCGGTGACATCAACGACTTCGAGTTCTCGGCGACGACGGACGCGCTGGCCGACGGCGGGGCGCTGTACCCGGCGATCAAGTCGCTGCCGAAGGCGGAGCGGTACTCGTACGTCTTCCAGGGCAACGCGCAGGTGCTGGACCAGATCCTGACCAGCCCGGCGATCAAGCACTTCACGTACGACAGCGTGCACATCAACGCCGAGTTCGCGGACCAGAACAGCGACCACGACCCGCAGGTGCTGCGCTTCAAGCCGTAGCGGTAGCGGTAGCGGTAGTCATGGCCGTACCGGTCGCCGTCGTGGTGGCCGTACGTACCTCCTGAGACCGCAGAGGGCCCGGACGCCGTCCCGTCCGGGTCCTCTGCCACACTCCTGGCCATGATCTTCCGTATGGCCACGCGCGAGGACCTGCCCGCCGTACTCGCCCTGCTGGCCGACGAGGACCGGGTCGTGGACCCGGCTTCGATCGTCGTCGACGAGGCGCAGGAGCGGGCCTTCGCCGCCATCGGGGCGGACGCGCGCAACGAGATGCTGGTCCTGACGGACGACGACGGCGCGGCGGTACTGGGCTGCCTCCAGTTGACGTACATCCCGGGCCTGGGCCAGAACGGCCGGGACCGGGCGCTGGTGGAGGCGGTACGGATCCGCGCGGACCGGCGGGGCGGGGGACTGGGGGCGGAGCTGATGAAGCTGGCCGCGGACCGGGCCCGCGAGCGCGGCTGCGGCCTGGTCCAGCTGACGAGCAACAAGCGGCGCACGGCGGCGCACCGGTTCTACGAGCGGCTGGGCTTCGCGCGCAGCCACGAGGGCTTCAAGCTGCACCTGGAGTCGTAGGGGCTTCGCAGCGCGGGGTCGTTCCCGGACAAGGTGGGGACTTTCGACCCTGGCGTGACGCTCGACACATCTCTACCGAATCGACCTCTTGTGGTGTTGAGTGTCTGCACGCCCGATCTTGTGCCGCCTTGTACCCCGCACTCGCCGGAGGACCGCGTGTTCCCCTCCATCCCGCTCGCCCAGGAAATCGGCCTCGCCGTCCTGTTCGTGGCCGCTCTCGTCTGGGTCGCCGGCCTCGGCCAGATGCTGTGGGACAACCGCTTCCACCACCCGGAGCCGGCCGCGTACGAGGGCCTGCCGGTGATTCCCGCCCAGCGCACCGCGGCCGCGCACCCGATGGAGTCGGTGGAGCTGACCGAGGCGGAACGGCAGGCCTTCGCGGGTCTGATCCGCACGCTCCCGCCGCGCTGACCGGCCCATGACGCCACATCAAGCGGATGCCTCGTAGATCCCCGCGCGAGCTGAGGGTCACCGTGCCCGAAAGCCAAAGCCATGCGGTGAGCACGCTGCTCATCAGCGCGTGTCCTGGGCCGCCGGCATGTACTGCCGTGCACACATACCTCTTCGTCGACGGCCTCGACGTGGTGGCGCGCAGCGATAGCAGGATGGCCGGCCTCGACCCGAGGCAACTCCTCCGCCCAGGCGGACCGCTCTATCCGACGGATATGCCGCGCACGGTGGACCTGGCAGCCGAGGAGCAGCCCGAGCCAGGGCCGGGCAGGCTGGCCATCCGGGTCCGGCTCCGGGGCGAGACGGTCATCTGGTCCGACGTGATGTGCCCGGGCCCCGATGGCGGGGCCATCGAGGAGGTTCACTTCCGCCTGGGGCAGTACCTGGGCGAGGTCGAGCGAGCATACGCGGCGTTGCAAAGCCGGCCCTGACCACAGCTGAGCGCCCTCCCCGGGCCTTCGCGGGGCCGTGGGAGGGCGCTCAGTGGTGGCCAATGCCGACGACTGGCGACAGCCCAGCCGCAGGTCAGCGCGTTGGTCGGTTGCTCAGCCGCAGGTCAGGGCGGCCGGGCGTCAGTTGTGGCTGTGCAGGACCTCGTTCAGGCCGCCCCAGGTCGCCTTGTACGGGCGGGCCTCGACGGCGCCGGTGACCGAGTTGCGGCGGAAGAGGATGTTGTTGGCGCCCGAGAGCTCCAGGGCCTTGACGATCTGGCCGTCCGGGAGGGTGACGCGGGTGCCCGCGGTCACGTAGAGGCCGGCCTCGACGACGCACTCGTCGCCGAGCGCGATGCCGACGCCCGCCTCGGCGCCGATCAGGGTGCGCTTGCCGATCGAGATGATCTGCTTGCCGCCGCCCGAGAGGGTGCCCATGGTGGAGGCGCCGCCGCCGATGTCGGAGCCGTCGCCGACCACGACACCCGCGGAGATGCGGCCCTCGACCATGGAGGTGCCCAGGGTGCCGGCGTTGAAGTTGACGAAGCCCTCGTGCATGACGGTGGTGCCCTCGGCGAGGTGCGCGCCGAGGCGGACGCGGTCCGCGTCGGCGATGCGCACGCCCTTGGGGGCGACGTAGTCCGTCATCCGGGGGAACTTGTCGATCGAGGTGACCTGGAGGTGCAGGCCCTCGGCGCGCGCGTTGAGGCGGACGGTCTCGACCTGGTCGACCGCGACCGGGCCCAGCGAGGTCCAGGCCACGTTCGTCAGCAGGCCGAAGACGCCGTCGAGGTTCTGGCCGTGCGGCTTGACCAGGCGGTGGCTGAGCAGGTGCAGACGCAGGTACGCGTCGTGCGCGTCCAGCGGCTTGTCCTCCAGGGAGGAGATCACCGTACGGACGGCCACGACCTCGACGCCCCGGACCGCGTCCTGGCGGATCGCCTTCGACGCGGCGGCGCCCAGCAGCTCCACGGCCTGCTCGGCGGTGAGGCGCTCGGTGCCGGCCGGGCCGGGCTCGGCGACCAGCTCGGGAGCGGGGAACCAGGTGTCGAGGACGGTGCCGTCGGCGGTGATGGTGGCAAGTCCGGCGGCGACGGCGCCGGTGGTACGCGTAGCAGTCATGCCAGAAACCTAACCGGCGACGGCCCGCGGTCGCGAACCGGTCTCATGTGCCGGTCGCGCAGCGTGTCGCGCATCCCCTCGCACATCCCCTCGCGCCGCTTGTCGCGCCTGCCGGGCCCACACCCAGAACAGCGCCCCGCCCGCCCCCGCCGCGAGCCCCGCGCACAGCGGCCACAGCAGCCCGGGCGCGGCGGCGTACAGGGCTCCGCCCAGCGGCGGGCCGAGGACGACCCCGCTGACCGAGACCCCCGCGTACAGGCTCTGGAACCGGCCGATGGCGTGCTCGGGCGCCTGGTCGGCCACGTAGGCGGTGGCGGTGGTCTTGTACAGGATCTCCCCGAGGCTCAGCAGGACCATCATCGCCACGGCGCTCGCGATCCCGGCGCCGAGCAGCAGCGCCGCGTACCCGGCTCCGACCAGCACCAGCCCGGTGCCGATGACGGGCAGCGCCGGCCGCTCGCGCAGCGCGACGGCGGCGGGCAGCTCCAGCAGCAGGATCACCCCGCCGTTGAGGGCGATGACGAGGCCGAAGGCTCGCGCGTCCAGGCCGTGGTCGGCGAGGAAGACGGGGAAGGCCGAGTACTGCTGGCGGTAGACGAGGTCGGTGACCAGGATCGCGCCGAGCAGCACCAACACGGCGGGCCGGGCCCGCAGTTCGCCCCACAGCCCCCGGCCCCGGTCCCGGTCCCGGCCCCCGTCGGCGGCGGCGGCGGGGGTGCGGGAGGCGCCGCGCGCCGGGACGACGCGGGCGGTCCAGAGGGCGAAGAAGAGGGTGCCGAGGCCGTCGCCGACGAAGAGCCAGTCGTACGAGAGTCCGGTCGCGACCAGGGCGCCCAGCGGCGGGCCGAGGGTGAACCCGCCGTTGGAGACGCAGCGTACGACGGCGAAGGCCTGGCGGCGAGCCCCCTCCGGGACGGTGACGGCGACCAGCGCGGAGTTGGCGGCCCGCACCACCCCGGAGGCGTACTGGGCGAGCGGCAGGGCCGCGTACAGCAGTGGGGTGGGCAGCAGCGGGAACGCCATCAGGGCGAGTCCGCCCAGGGTGGACGCGGCGAGCAGCACCCGGCGGTGGCCGAAGCGGTCGCCGTACCACCCGCCGGTGAAGTTGCCCGCGACCAGGCCGATTCCGCCGATGCCGGTGACCAGGCCCGCCTGGGCGGTGCCGAGGCCGCGCGGGCCGGTCAGGTAGAGGAAGACGAAGACGAACGTGAAGCTGACGACGGCGTTGACGAAGACCCCCGCAGCCAGCAGCCACACAGTCCTCGGTACGTCCTTGAACCCCTGCAGCACACCCGTGTCCCCCGTATCGCGAAGCGAGTAAGTTCCTTTTGGGAACGGACTATGTCAGCATGACAGCCTTGGGTCAACGGACAAAGGAGTGCCCATGGCCCAGCGCACGCACCTCGGCGACGCGGACTGCTCCATCGCCCAGGCCCTCGACGTGGTGGGCGACTGGTGGACGCTGCTGATCGTGCGCGACACCGCGCGCGGTCTGCACCGCTTCGACGAGCTCCAGCGCGAGCTGGGGATGTCCCGGAAGGTCCTGGCCGAGCGGCTGAAGCTGCTGGTCGAGGCCGGGGTGCTGACGCGCGAGCCGTACCAGGAACGTCCGGTGCGGCACGAGTACCGGCTGACCCCGCGCGGGCGGGGGCTGCTGCCGGTGCTGGTGGCCCTCCAGGACTGGGGGGACAGCTGGATCCTGGGAGAGGGAGAGATGACGGCGACGACCGGGGAGGCCTCACGGGAGGCGGAACGGGTGCACGCGCTGCGCGGCACCCGGCTGCCGGAGCTGGTCCTGCCGGACCGTTTCGGCGAGCTCCGCGACCCGGTCGCGGACAGCGCGTTCACGGTCCTGTACTGCTTCCCGGGCGCGTACGCGCGCGCCGAGTCCTATCCGCCCGGCTGGGCCGGGATCCCGGGTGCCAAGGGCTGCACGTTCGAGTCGTGCACCTACCGCGACCAGCTCGCGGAGTTCACCGCGGCCGGCGCCACCGTGCACGGGGTGTCGACCCAGCGCCCGGACGAGCAGCGGGAGTTCGCGGAGCGGGAGCGGCTGCGCTTCCCGCTCCTCTCGGACGCGGATCTCGCCCTGACGGCGGCGCTGCGGCTGCCGACGTTCCGCGCGGCGGGCGTGACCCGGATCAAGCGGCTGACCCTGGTCCTGGACCGCGACCGCACCGTGCGCGAGGTCTTCTACCCGATCCAGGACATCGAAGCGAGCGTCCAGGCAGCGTTGGCGGCGGTCCGCGCGGGCAAGCCGTAGCCGGTCGGCTCGCCGCTGCTAGGCCGGAGGCAGGACGCGGCTCAGGATCTCGCGGGCGTACGGCTCGTCGTACTCGGCGTCCGTCAGGAGGACCTGGAGGCTGATGCCGTCCATGAGGGCGACCAGGGCGCGGGCCGTCACCGGGTCGGTCCACGGTGCCAGGGCCGCCGCGACGGACTCGCACCACTCCGCCGCCACCGGCCGCAGCGCCGGGCGGCGCAGGGCCGCCAGGTAGAGCTCGTACTCCAGCTCGGCCCGGCCCCGGTCGGCCGACAGGGTCTCCCCCAGCAGCCGCGCCAGCGCACCCGCGAGGTCCTCGCCCTCCCGCACGGCCAGGGCCGGGGCGAAAGCCTCGCCGGCCTGCCGCAGGGCCGCCATCAGCAGGTCGTCCAGGGTCTTGAAGTGGTACGTGGTCGACCCGAGCGGTACGTCGGCCTCCGCCGCCGCGCTGCGGTGGCTCAGCCCCGCGATGCCCTTGGCGGCCACCACCCGGATCGCCGCGTCGATGATCCGCTGCCGCCGCTCGGGGTCGTACCTGCGCACGCCGGGGGCCATCAGTGCGCGCCGCCCAGATTCAGCAGCACCACGCCGCCGATCACCAGCGCGATCCCGGCGATCTTCGCGGCGGTGGCCGCCTCCCCCATGAACACCATCCCTATGGCGGCGATCGCGGCCGTCCCGACCCCGGCCCATATCGCGTACGCCGTGCCCACCGACATCGTCTTCAGCGTCTGCGCGAGCAGGGTGAAGGCGATGACGTAGCCCAGCAGCGTGCCCAGCGAGGGCCACAGCTTCGTGAAGCCGTCGCTGTACTTCATGGCGGTGGTCCCGGCGACCTCGGCGGCGATGGCCGCGGCAAGCAGTGCGTAAGGCATGTGTACAAGGGTACACAACGATGTGTACAGCCGTACACACGCAGCACCCGGGACTCCTGCGCCCTCCGGCGCTACCCTGTCCGCCTCCTGGGACGCGTCCCCGGAGCTCCCGGCAGACGGAGGGCCCGCGCATGGCGCAGCACTGGACCCATCGGGGCGGCGGCTGGCTGGCCCCGCGTTCTCCACGGCCCGGGGTGATACCCCTGCGCCCACTGGGACCGCGGGACATCCTCGACGGGACCCTCACCACCCTGGGCCGGTACGGCGGCCGGCTGCTCGGCGCGCTGCTGCTGGGCCAGCTGGCCGGGCTGCTCCCGCTCGCCGCCGTAGCCGGGGCGGCCACCCTCGCCTCCCTCAGCCGCACCGCCGGCAGCCGGGTGTTCGTCTACACGCTCGTCCCCGCCCTCGCCCTGTTCCTGCTGTTCTGCTGGGCGCTGGCCACCGCCCTGACCGCTGCGCTGCTCCGGCCGGCCGTGCTCGGCCGGCCCGTCACCACGCTCGGGCTGTTACGGGCCGCCGCGCCCCGGATCCCGGCCGTGTTCGGGTCCCGGCTGCTGGTCCTGCTCGCCGCCGCGGGCCCCGGCGCGGCCGCCCTCGCCGCGGGCCTCCCGCCGCTCGCGCTGCTC
Source organism: Streptomyces sp. NPDC048258 (assembly GCF_043201995.1). Classification (NCBI taxonomy): domain Bacteria; kingdom Bacillati; phylum Actinomycetota; class Actinomycetes; order Kitasatosporales; family Streptomycetaceae; genus Streptomyces; species Streptomyces sp. NPDC048258. The sequence continues at coordinate 205,687 of NZ_JBICZH010000011.1, read as the reverse complement.
CCCCTCGCCCCCGTCGCCCTGTGGCTCGGGGTCCTGCTCGCCCTGGCGCCCACGGCCGCCGGGTACGAGGGGCTCGGCCCGGTGGCGGCCCTGCGCCGCTCGGCCCGCCTGGTGCGGGGGGCCTGGTGGCGGACCTTCGCCATCACGGTCCCGGCCGGGGCGCTCGCGCTGGGCGCCGCGTACGCCGTCCCGTTGCGGTTCGGCGTCCTCGGCGCCCTGCTCGCCCCGGCCCTGCTGACCGTCCCGCAGCCGGCTTGCGGCCTGCTCTACATGGACCGGCTGCTGCGCCGCGAACCGGGGATCACCCCAGGGTGAACCAGGCCGCGCGGGCCTTCTTCCACTCCGGGTGCGTCAGGTCCTTGGCCTCGACACCGTCCCCGTACAGGTCCGCGGACCCGCTGTCGGTGATCAGCTGCACCCGCGCGCCCGGCGCCAATAGGTCGGGCACGTCGACCACGGCCTCCCAGCCGCCGGGGTCGGTGGTCGGCAGGTCGGCCCGCTTGACCGGGGCGTGGCCGGGTACGCCGTCCCACTGGTAGAGCGCGTACGGGTCACTGTTGTCGTCGGCGGCGAAGGAGCCGGCCAGGATCAGGTACTGGTCGGCGGCGTTCTTCCGGATGTCACGGACGGCGAGTCCGCCGAGGTTCATCTCGATCGCTTCGCCGAAGACGGGCTCGGCACCGCTCTCCAGGACCCGGTCGATGTTGGTGACGGGAACGATCAGCGCCTTGCCGCCGGGGACGACCGGCGCCAGCGGGGCCCGGAAGCCCAGGTACGCGGTGGTCGTGGAGCCGGGCGCGAACTCCAGCCCCTCCACGTTGAACCCGTCGATCTGCTTGGGAACTTCGCCCGCCGCGGTACCGGCCGCGAAGCCGTAGCGGTTCCCGTGCGCCGCGTCCCAGGCCACCAGGTCCTCGCGCAGGCCCTTGTAGGCGCTGCCGAAGACGACCTCGGTCCCGGCGCCGGAGCCGGTGATCCTCGTCGTGAAGACGGTGTTCCGCTCGGCCTTGTACTTGCCGTCCTTGTTGTTGCCCAGCGAGCCCGTCCAGTAGACGGTGTCACCGACCCGGGCGGCGGCCTCGATGTCGGCCTCCTTCTTCAGGCCCAGCGGGGCACCGAGGTCCCAGGTCTTCACCGGGGCGCCCGAGCGGGAGCGGTCGTACAGGCGCAGCACGTTGGACTCGTCGTCGGCGACGATCACGTATCCGCCGCCCACGTCCACGGCGGCCGAGGCGTCCGAGGAACCGGTCAGGTAGCGCGTGCCCAGGCCGCTGCCCACGCGCGCGGAGGCCGCGTAGGAGAGGGTGGCCGTGGCGGTCCTCCCGCCGCGCCCGGTGACCTCCAGGGTGAGGTCGGTGTAGCCCTGCCCGCGGGCCTGCACCGTCAGGCGCCGGTCGCCCTCGCGGGTGCGCTCCTGCCGTACGTCGCCCACGCCCGCGACGGCCGGATTACTGGAGGACACCACCCTGAGCCGCAGAAATCCGGCCGGCACACCGGCCTGCTCGACGTCCGCCGTCACGGCCGGGTCCCCGTACGCGCCCACCGCACCGCTCAGGTGCGTGGCGGACAGCGAGACGGTCACGGCGGCGGCCTCCGGGAGCACGGCTCCCGCCGCCGCGGGAGCGGTCAGCCCCGCGAGGAGCAGGGCCGCGGCCCCTGCGGCGCCCGCGGCGCCCCAGCGGCGCGCCGGTGAAAGGCCAACGGTCACGGAAGGTCCTCTCGTGGTCTGCGTCACGTCGTGACGGCCGTCGAGAAGATTCCGCCACCATGGCCAACTCCGCGTGCACGTCATCCGTCCACCCGGAGAACAGCGGACCGGAAAACAGCGGACCGGAGGAGAGCCCGGCGGAAAACAGGGAGGGCCCCCGGCACGACCGTGCCGGGGGCCCTCACATGCGTGTGATCAGACGTTGAAGCCGAGCGCGCGGAGCTGCTCACGACCATCGTCCGTGATCTTGTCCGGGCCCCACGGGGGCATCCAGACCCAGTTGATGCGAAGTTCGCTGACGATGCCGTCCGTCGCCGACTTCGCCTGGTCCTCGATGACGTCCGTCAGCGGGCAGGCCGCCGAGGTCAGGGTCATGTCGAGGGTGGCGATGTTCGCGTCGTCGATGTGGATGCCGTAGATCAGGCCCAGGTTGACGACGTCGATGCCCAGCTCGGGGTCGACCACGTCGTAGAGGGCCTCGCGGACCTCTTCCTCGGTGGCCGGCTTGATCGACGCCTCGGGCGTCGCGTTCTCGGTCATGCCGTCTTCCTCTCCGCGTCGCCCAGTGCCTGGGCGGTCGCGTCCTTCCACGCCATCCAGCTCAGCAGAGCACACTTCACACGCGCCGGATACTTGGAGACGCCGACGAACGCGACCGCGTCCTCCAGCACCTCCTCCATCTCCTCCGTCGGCTCCAGCTTGCCCTTGGACTGCATCATCTCCAGGAACACGCCCTGGATCTTCTGCGCCTCGGCCAGCTGCTTGCCGACGAGCAGCTCGTTCAATACGGACGCGCTGGCCTGGCTGATGGAGCAGCCCTGGCCCTCGTACGAGACATCGGTCAGCGTCTCGCCGTCGTACTTCACGCGCAGCGTGATCTCGTCACCGCACGTCGGGTTGACGTGGTGCACCTCGGCGTCGCCGTCGCGCAGGCCACGTCCGTGCGGGTGCTTGTAGTGGTCCAGGATCAGTTCCTGGTACATCGAATCCAGCTTCACAGCGTCCTCGTCAGCCTCATCGTCGTCGACTCGCCGGTCATCCGAAGAAGTTCCGTACGTGCTCCAGCCCGTCGATCAGCGCGTCGACATCGGACGGAGAGGAGTACAGGTAGAAAGACGCTCGAGTCGTCGCCGGAATTCCGTAGCGCAGGCAGACCGGGCGCGCGCAGTGGTGTCCCACGCGGACCGCGATGCCCTGCTCGTCCAGCACCTGGCCGACGTCGTGCGGGTGGATGTCGCCGAGCACGAAGGAGATCGCGGCGCCGCGGTCCTCGGCCGTGGTGGGGCCGATGATCCGCAGGTCGGGCACCTCGGCGAGGCGCTTGATCGCATACTCGGTGATCGCGTGCTCATGCGCGGCGATCTTGTCCATGCCGATCGCGGTCAGGTAGTCCACGGCCGCGCCGAGGCCGACGGCCTGGGCGATCGGGGGCGTACCCGCCTCGAACTTGTGGGGCGCCGGAGCGTAGGTCGAGGCGTGCATCGACACGGTCTCGATCATCTCGCCGCCGCCGAGGAACGGAGGCAGGTCCTCCAGCAGCTCCTGGCGGCCCCAGAGGACGCCGATGCCGGTCGGGCCGCACATCTTGTGGCCGGTGAAGGCCACGAAGTCGGCGCCGAGCGCCTGCACGTCCAGCGGCATGTGCGGGGCGGCCTGGGAGGCGTCGATCAGCACCAGGGCGCCGACGTCCTGGGCGCGCCGGACGATCGCCTCGACCGGGTTGATCGTGCCCATGATGTTGGAGACCAGCGTGAAGGAGACGATCTTCGTCTTCTCCGTGATGACCTCTTCGATGTTGGACAGGTCGAGCCGGCCGTCGTCGGTGAGGCCGAACCACTTCAGCTTCGCGCCGGTGCGCTGCGAGAGCAGCTGCCACGGGACGATGTTGGAGTGGTGCTCCATCTCCGTGATGGCGATCTCGGTCTCGCGGTCGACCCGGTAGGGCTCGTCCGCCCAGCCGAGCATGTTCGCGACCAGGTTGAGCGACTCCGAGGCGTTCTTGGTGAAGATCACCTCGTCGCGGCTCGGCGCGTTGATGAAGGCGGCGACCTTGTCGCGAGCGCCCTCGTACAGCGCCGTGGCCTCCTCGGCGAGCACGTGCACGCCGCGGTGGACGTTGGCGTTGTGCTGCTCGTAGTACTCGTTCAGCGCGTCGAGCACCTGGCGCGGCTTCTGCGAAGTCGCCGCGTTGTCCAGGTAAACGATCTTCTTCCCGTCGTGGACCACACGATCCAGCAGGGGGAAGTCCTTGCGGATCGCCTCGATGTCGAGGAGGCCAGGCAGCTGTGTCACGCGGTCGCGCCACCCTTCGTGCTGTACGCCTCGTAGCCTTCCGCCTCCAGCTTGTCGGCGAGCTCGGCACCGCCGGACTCGACGATGCGGCCTTCCGAGAAGACGTGGACGAAGTCGGGCTTGATGTAGCGGAGGATCCGCGTGTAGTGCGTGATCAGCAGCGTGCCGACCTCACCGGTCGCGCGGACGCGGTTGACGCCCTCGGAGACCTGGCGCAGCGCGTCGACGTCGAGGCCGGAGTCGGTCTCGTCGAGGATCGCGATCTTCGGCTTCAGGAGCTCCAGCTGCAGGATCTCGTGGCGCTTCTTCTCACCGCCGGAGAAGCCCTCGTTGACGTTGCGCTCGGCGAAGGCCGGGTCCATCTGGAGCTGCTCCATCGCGGACTTGACCTCCTTCACCCAGGTACGCAGCTTCGGGGCCTCGCCGCGGATGGCGGTGGCCGAGGTGCGCAGGAAGTTGGAGACCGAGACGCCGGGGACCTCGACCGGGTACTGCATGGCGAGGAAGACGCCGGCGCGGGCGCGCTCGTCGACGGTCATCTCCAGGACGTCCTCGCCGTCGAGGGTCACGGTGCCACCGGTGATGGTGTACTTCGGGTGACCGGCGAGCGAGTACGCCAGGGTGGACTTGCCGGAGCCGTTCGGACCCATGATGGCGTGCGTCTCACCCTGCTTGACGGTGAGGTCGACGCCCTTGAGGATCTCGCGGGCGCCGTTCTCGGCCTCGACGGAGACGTGCAGGTCGTGGATTTCAAGCGTTGCCATGGATACCTCAGGACTCCTGGGTGAGGGAGACGAGCACGTCGTCCCCTTCGATCTTTACGGGGTATACGGGTACGGGGCGCGTCGCGGGCAGGCCCGAGGGCTTGCCGGTGCGCAGGTCGAAGGAAGACCCGTGCAGCCAGCACTCGATCATGCAGTCCTCGACCTCGCCCTCCGAGAGCGAGACGTTCGCGTGCGAGCAGATGTCGTTGATCGCGAACACCTCGCCCTCGGTGGAGACGATGGACACCGGCGTGCCGTCGAGCTCCACCCGCTTGGGGGAGTTCTCCTCCAGCTCGCTCAGCGCACAGGCCTTGACGTAGTTCATCAGACGGAGCCCTGGAGCTCGGTCTCGATCTTGGCGAGCAGGCGCTCCTCGATGTCGTCGACACCGATCTGCTGGACGAGCTCGGCGAAGAAGCCGCGCACGACCAGGCGGCGGGCATCGTCGGCCGTGATGCCGCGGGCCTGCAGGTAGAAGAGCTGCTCGTCGTCGAAACGGCCGGTCGCGGAGGCGTGGCCGGCGCCGACGATCTCGCCGGTCTCGATCTCCAGGTTCGGCACCGAGTCGACCCGCGCGCCGTCCGTGAGGACGAGGTTGCGGTTCATCTCGTAGGTGTCGGTGCCCTCGGCGGTCTTCTCGATGAGCACGTCACCGATCCAGACGGCGTGGGCGTCCTGGCCCTGGAGCGCGCCCTTGTAGACCACGTTCGACTTGCAGTGCGGGGCGTCGTGCGTGACCAGGAGGCGGTGCTCCTGGTGCTGGCCGGCGTCCGTGAAGTACAGGCCGAAGAGCTCGGCCTCGCCGCCGGGGCCGGCGTAGCTGACCCGCGGGTGCAGGCGTACGACGTCGCCGCCGAAGGTGACCACGATCGACTTGAAGGTCGCGTCGCGGCCGACCAGCGCGTTGTGCTGGGAGACGTGGACGGCGGTGTCGTCCCAGTCCTGCACGGACACGACGGTGAGCTTGGCGCCGTCGCCGATCAGGAAGTCGACGTTGGCGGCGCGCACGCCGTCACCGGTGTGGTCGATGACGATGACGGCCTCGGCGAAGGCCTGCACGTCGAAGACGGTGTGGCCGAAGGTCGTACCGCCCTCGCCGTGCAGCGTCACGCGCACCGGCTCGGTCAGGACGGCCTCCTTGGGCACGGTGACGACCGTGGCCTTGGCGAAGGACGAGAACGCCTGGGCGGCGATCCGGTCCACCGGGGTGCCGGCCTTGCCGATGCGCGCGTCGCCGCGCTCCACCGACTCGACCGTGACGCCCTCGGGCGCGTCGATCTGGGCCTTCATGGTGCCGTTGGCGACCGCGGTGCCGTCGTGCAGACCACGCAGGCGGGCGAGCGGGGTGAACCGCCACTCCTCCTCGCGGCCGTGGGGCACGGGGAAGTCCGCCACGTCGAAGGACGGGGGCGCACTCATCCGGGTGGCGACGGTCGACTCGGCGGCCACCGCGATCGCGCCGGCGGTGGTCGACCCCGCCGGAATGTTCTGAGCCTCAGCCATGGCTGTCTTCGTGCTCTCTTCCTACGTCAAAAGAATGTCTGCGGGACTCGGGCGGTCGGGACTAACCGACCGAACCCTCCATCTGCAGCTCGATCAGCCGGTTCAGCTCCAGGGCGTACTCCATGGGCAGCTCGCGCGCGATGGGCTCGACGAAGCCGCGCACGATCATGGCCATCGCCTCGAACTCCGTCAGACCGCGGCTCATCAGGTAGAAGAGCTGGTCGTCGGAGACCTTGGAGACGGTGGCCTCGTGGCCCATGGAGACGTCGTCCTCACGGACGTCCACGTACGGGTACGTGTCCGAGCGGGAGATCGTGTCGACCAGGAGCGCGTCGCACAGCACGTTGGACTTCGAGCCGTGGGCGCCCTCGCCGATCTCGACCAGGCCTCGGTACGAGGTACGGCCGCCGCCTCGGGCCACCGACTTCGAGACGATGTTCGAGGAGGTGTTCGGCGCCATGTGGACCATCTTGGAGCCGGCGTCCTGGTGCTGGCCCTCGCCCGCGAAGGCGATCGACAGCGTCTCGCCCTTGGCGTGCTCGCCCATCAGGTAGACGGCCGGGTACTTCATGGTGACCTTGGAACCGATGTTGCCGTCGATCCACTCCATGGTCGCGCCCTCGTACGCCACGGCGCGCTTGGTGACCAGGTTGTAGACGTTGTTCGACCAGTTCTGGATCGTCGTGTAGCGGCAGCGGCCGCCCTTCTTCACGATGATCTCGACCACGGCGCTGTGCAGCGAGTCCGAGGAGTAGATCGGGGCGGTGCAGCCCTCGACGTAGTGGACGTAGGCGTCCTCGTCGACGATGATCAGCGTCCGCTCGAACTGGCCCATGTTCTCCGTGTTGATACGGAAGTAGGCCTGGAGCGGGATGTCGACCTTGACGCCCTTGGGCACGTAGATGAACGATCCACCGGACCACACCGCGGTGTTCAGCGACGCGAACTTGTTGTCGCCGACCGGGATGACCGTGCCGAAGTACTCCTGGAAGAGCTCCGGGTGCTCCTTCAGCGCGGTGTCCGTGTCGAGGAAGATGACGCCCTGCTCCTCCAGGTCCTCACGGATCTGGTGGTAGACGACCTCGGACTCGTACTGGGCCGCGACACCGGCGACGAGGCGCTGCTTCTCCGCCTCCGGGATGCCGAGCTTGTCGTACGTGTTCTTGATGTCCTCCGGCAGGTCCTCCCACGAAGCGGCCTGCTTCTCGGTGGAACGCACGAAGTACTTGATGTTGTCGAAGTCGATGCCCGAGAGGTCGGAACCCCAGTTCGGCATGGGCTTCTTGTCGAACAGCTTGAGACCCTTGAGGCGGAGCTTCAGCATCCACTCGGGCTCGGACTTCTTCGCCGAGATGTCGCGGACGACATCCTCGGACAGACCCCGCTTGGCAGCGGCGCCGGCCGCGTCGGAGTCGGCCCAGCCGTATTCGTAGGTGCCCAGGCCATCGAGCTCAGGGTGAGCAGTCTCCGTGGTCATGCGGGGTTCCTCCCGGCCGTACTTGCAGATACTGATGTGTCGGTCTGTGTGGTGCTCGCGCTACGCGGAATGAACGTCGTGCACACCCCGTCGCCGTGGGCGATCGTGGCGAGGCGCTGCACATGTGTCCCGAGCAGGCGGGAGAAGACCTCGGTCTCCGCCTCACAGAGCTGCGGGAACTGCTCGGCGACGTGTGCGACCGGGCAGTGGTGCTGGCAGAGCTGTTCACCGCTGTGCGGACCGGGAGCGCTCTTCGCCGTAGCAGCGTACCCGTCCACGGTCAACGCCCTGGCAAGGGCCTCCGTGCGCTCCTCCGGGGCGGCCGCGTCGACGGCTTCCCGGTAGGTCTTCGCCTGCTCTTCCATCCGCGACCGGGCGAAGGCGGCGACGGCCGCCTCTCCCTGCTCTCCGCCGCCGACGGACTGCGCGATCCAGCGCAGGGCGTCCGCGGCGAGCGTGTCGTAGGACTGGTCGAAGGCGTCGCGGCCGCAGTCGGTCAGTGCGAAGACCTTGGCGGGCCGGCCCCGGGTGCGCGCGCCGTACACACGCTGCTCACGGGGTGCGACCACGTCGTCTGCGACGAGCGCGTCGAGATGGCGGCGGACGGCGGCCTGGGTGAGGCCGAGGCGCTGGGCGAGATCGGCGACGGTGGACGGACCGTGGTCCAGGATGGACCGCGCGACCCGGTTGCGGGTGGACCGCTCCCCGGTCGCGAGCTCCCCCTGGGGGGTCTCGATCTGCCGTTCGCCGTATTTCACAACGCCATTGTTGCGTAATTAACCGAGCGGCGACAAGCCGTGATGGAGGCCACTCCTGGTGGCCTCCATCACTAAGGGTTACCTAATTTATCGACGCAGAGTTATTCCGAGGGGGACGCTCCGCATTCTCGCCCGGAGCCTCCGGTGAACCGCTGCACGGCTCCCACCAGCAATCCCCCGCCCGCGGCGGTTCCCGGAACGGCGAACTTCGGATTCCGGAAAAGATCACTGAACGACGCTGGGCCATCCAGGACCGCCAAGCCGAAAATAACCATGATTGCTACGCGGTGTTCGAATCCGACGGCGGCGAAAACGGCCACCGCCCCCGGGCCCCGGGACCCCTCCCCCGGCTCCGTAGACTCAACCCCCATGAGCAACGACCCCGCCGTGGAGATCCGCGGACTGGTGAAGCGGTACGGGACCAAGACAGCGGTGGACGGCCTGGACCTCACCGTCCGGAGGGCCTCCGTCACCGCGGTCCTCGGTCCCAACGGCGCGGGCAAGACGACCACGGTCGAAACCTGCGAGGGCTACCGCCGCCCCGACGCCGGAACCGTCCGCGTCCTCGGCCTCGACCCGGTCGCCCGGGCCGAGGCGCTGCGCCCGCGGATCGGCGTGATGCTCCAGTCCGGAGGCGTCTACTCCGGGGCCCGCGCCGTCGAGATGCTGCGCCACATGGCCACGCTGTACGCCGACCCGCTCGACGTCGGCCCCCTGGTGGAACGCCTCGGCCTCGGCGGCTGCGGCCGCACCCCCTACCGCCGGCTCTCCGGCGGCCAGCAGCAGCGCCTGGCCCTCGCCATGGCCGTCGTCGGCCGCCCCGAGCTGGTCTTCCTGGACGAGCCCACCGCCGGCCTGGACCCGCAGGCCCGCCGGGCGACCTGGGACCTCGTACGGGAACTGCGCGCCGACGGGGTCACCGTCGTGCTCACCACCCACCACATGGACGAGGCCGAGCAGCTCGCGGACGAGGTCGCCATCGTGGACGCGGGCAAGGTCATCGCCCACGGCAGCCCCGACCAGCTGTGCCGGGGCGGCGCCGAGAACACCCTGCGCTTCACCGGCCGGCCGTCCCTGGACCTCGCCTCGCTGCTGAAGGCGCTGCCCGACGGCACCCAGGCCGCCGAGCTCACCCCCGGCGTCTACCGGGTCACCGGCGACGTCCACCCCCAGCTGCTCGCCACCGTCGCCTCCTGGTGCGCACAGCACGGCGTCATGCCGGACAGCCTCTCGGTGGAGCGGCACACCCTGGAGGACGTTTTTCTGGAGCTCACGGGCAAGGAGCTGCGTTCATGACGCCGATCACCATGGACATCTGCCGGGGCTCCGGGGGTTGTCCCCCGAGAAGGCACAGCCTGGAGCTGACCGGTAAGGAGCTGCGCCGATGAGCGCCGGCACGTTCACCCCCAACCCGGGGGCGGCCCCCGTCTCCCGCATGATCCTCGCGCAGACGGCACTGGAGACCCGGATGCTGCTGCGCAACGGGGAGCAGCTGCTGCTGACCGTGATCATCCCGGCGCTGCTGCTGACCCTCTTCTCCGCCGTCGACATCGTCGATACGGGGACGGAGAAGTCCGTGGACTTCCTGGCCCCCGGCGTCCTCGCGCTCGCCGTGATGTCCACCGCCTTCACCGGCCAGGCCATCGCCACCGGCTTCGACCGCCGCTACGGGGTCCTCAAGCGCCTCGGGGCCTCCCCGCTGCCGCGCTGGGCGCTGATGGCCGCCAAGACCCTGTCCGTCCTGGTCACCGAGGTGCTCCAGATCGCCCTGCTGACGGTGATCGCCCTCGCGCTGGGCTGGTCCCCGCACGGGAACCCGCTGTCGGTGGCGGCGCTGCTCCTGCTCGGCACCGCCGCGTTCTCCGGGCTGGGCCTGCTGATGGCGGGCACCCTCAAGGCCGAGATGACCCTGGCCGCCGCCAACCTGGTGTTCCTGCTCCTGCTGGTCGGCGGCGGGGTGATCGTGCCGCTGGAGAAGTTCCCCGGCGCCGTCCAGTCCGTCCTCGGGCTGCTCCCCATCTCCGCCCTGTCCGACGGACTGCGCGAGGTGCTCCAGCACGGGGCCGCGCTGCCGTGGGGCGACGTGGCCGTGCTGGCGGCCTGGGCCGTACTCGGTCTGGGCGCCGCGGCGCGGCTCTTCCGCTGGGAATGAAACCCTTCCCCTCGCGACGGCGCAGCCGCGAGGATGGGCGCCTCCACACATGAAGCCGGGGGGCGGACATGGTGCAGCGGGAGGCCGTTCTACGGCTGGACGACCGATGGGCACGCGTGCGGTCGGGGGCGGCGCACGCGGAGCCGGCGGAGCGCGAGCGGCTGCTCGACGAGCTGATCGGGGCCCTGCGCACCCGTCCCGACGACCCCGACTGCACCGCGCTGCTGGGACTGCGCCTCGCCGACCGCGCCGCCCAGCGCTTCGCCGACGGGGACCGCGCGTCCGCCCTCGCCATGATCGAGGAGGGGCTGCGCAGCTCCGAGCGCGCGGCCGCGTACTCCCCCGAGTTCGCCCGCTGGTACGCCCGCGGGCTGATCAACCACGGGGTGTGGCTGGCCTGGCCGCTGAGCGACGAGGACCGGCTGCCGAGGCATCCGCTGGGGCGGGCCGCCACGGAGGGGGCGAGCGCCATGGAGCGGGCGGCCGGTGAGCGCGCCCGCGACCCGACCCGGACCGCGGTCGGGGTGTGGGCGGGCCTGGACCAGCGGGACCCGGTCAACCGCCGGGGCCTCGCCCAGGCCAAGGTGTTCCTCGGGGACCGCCTCGCGGAGCTGGGTTCCACCGAGGACGCGGTGGCCTGGGCCGTGGACGCCGAGTCGGACTTCCGGCACCTGCTGCTCGCGGACCACGGCTCGGAGGAGTCCGAGGAGGCCGAGGCGGCCCTCGACCACATCGGGCGACAGCTCGAACTGCGGCTGCGCTTCCTGGCCTTCGATTCGCTGGTGAGCCTGCGCGCCGAGCGGCTGCTGCCCGAACGGCTGCTGCCCCAGGCCGTGGTGGCCGCCCGCGTCCAGGGGTTCGCGGAGTCCGAGATCGCGGACCGGCTGCGCCTCGGCGCCGACCAGGTGCGCACGATGCTGGAGGTCACGCCCTGGCTCGCGGTGTGGCGCGTCGAGGTACGCGGTCCTGACGGACTGTGGAACGTACTGGAGCATCCGTGGCACAGCGCCACAGAAGTAAGAAACAGGACAGCCGAGGACGTAGGGTCCGAATTGGTACGGGGGTTCATGGACTCGGCGGACCACCCCGGCGACGGCGGCCACTGGCGCGTCCTCCTATGGTGGCACGCGGAGGGCGACCCGGCCGGAGCGCGGTTCCGGCTGGCCGCCGGCCCCGACGCCCCCACGGGGACCCCCTCGTGAAACTTTGCACAAGGCTCCGCATACGATAGGGGCCGTGTTGAACCCCTTCGCATACATCGCCAGCCGCTGGACGCCGTCACCCCGGATCGTCCGGCGGGCCGCGGCCGCCGCGCTCCTCATGAGCGTGGCCATCGTCATCACCGGCGGCGCGGTGCGGCTGACCGGATCCGGACTCGGCTGCGACACGTGGCCCAAGTGCACCGACGACAGCCTGGTCGCGACGCCGGCCCAGGGCTTCCACGGCGCCATCGAGTTCGGCAACCGGATGCTGACGTACGTGCTCAGCGCGGCCGTCGGCTGGGTCATCCTCGCGGCCCGCTCTGCCAAGCCCTGGCGCACGGCGCTGACGAAGCTCGGCTGGGTCCAGTTCGTCATCGTGATGGCCAACGCCGTGCTCGGCGGCATCACCGTCATGACGGGTCTCAACCCCTACAGCGTGGCCGGGCACTTCCTGCTCGCCACCGCGCTGATCGCCGTGACGACGGTGACCTGGCAGCGCACCCAGGAGGGCGACTCCGCCCCCCGGCCGCGCGTGCCCGGGCCGGTGCGCAAGCTGGCGTGGGCGATGCTCGCGGCCACCTTCGTACTGATCGCCGCGGGCACGGTGGTCACCGGTTCCGGACCGCACGCCGGCGACCGCAGCGAGATCAGGCGGATGCCGTTCGACTGGTCGGCCACCGCCCATGTGCACGCCGTCGCCGCCTGGGTGGTGTGCGCGCTGGCCGTGGCGATGTGGCTGGTGCTGCGTGTGGTCGACGCCCCCCTGGACACCCGGGCCCGCGCCCGTGACCTGCTGTTCGTGCTGCTCGCGCAGGGCGGCATCGGCTACGTGCAGTTCTTCACCGAGCTGCCCGAGCTCCTCGTCGCCGCCCACATGCTGGGCTCCTGCCTGGTGTGGATCGCGGTGCTCCGGGTCGCGCTGAGCCTGCGCGAGCGGCCGGCCGGGCAGGCCGAGATCCCGGCCCAGGGCGACCCCCAGCTCTCCACCGTCTGAGCCGCGGCCCGGCTCACGCCCGCTCGTCCAGCCGGTAGACGCGGCGGGCATTGCCCGCCGCGACCATGGCTGCCACCCGCCCCGCGTCCCGCCATGACCAGGACCCGTCGCCGACCCAGCCGCCCAGCACCCGGCCCAGCGCCTCCCGGAACACCAGGGCGCCCACCACGTGCAGCTCGGGCAGCTGCCGCCCGCCGCCGGAGAACAGCAGCTTCCCGAACGGGGCGAGCTCCAGCAGCTCGGCCAGGACCGCCGCGGCCCGCGCCCCGGTCTGCCCGAGGGCCGCGCCGGCATCGGCGTAGACGTGCGGGAAGGCGGCGGCCAGCTGCGCCGTGTGCCGGTGGTACGGGTATCCGCCGAGCAGCACCAGCCGCGCCCCCAGGCCCGCTGTGGCCCGTACGAACGGCGTCAGCCGCACCGGATCCCCCGCCCCCGTGTGCAGCTGGAGCGGCAGTCCGGACGCCACCGCGCTCCACACCAGGTGCCGCAGGAGTACGGGGTCGCGTACGGGTTCGCCCCTGGCCCGGCGGGCCAGCCACCGCCCGGCCGCCCCGCGCACCTCGCCCGGATCGGGCGGCTCGGGCGCACGGTCCAGGAGGACCGGGAGATCGGCGGCCGCGCCGCAGGTGAAGGCCACGGCCCCGGCGGCGGCGTGGTGCAGGGCCTCGGCGAGATTGGCGAGGAAGGCGGCCACCGTCCCGGAGGTGTCGGCGGCCTGCTCGGCCAGCAGCTCCAGCCGGACCGCCTCGAAGGTCTCGGCGTCCCCCGCGAGGGCCAGCTCCTTGGGGCCGGTCAGGTCCCCGGGCACGCCGGTGTCGACCAGGTAGGCGCCGACCCCCGAGCCCCGCAGCAGCAGCCGCGCGGACTCGGCCGCGCCCAGCTCGCGCCGCCGGGCCAGATAGCGGGCGGGGGCGCAGTGCGGCTCCAGACCGAGCAGCGGCGGGCACCAGCGGCGCACCGCGAAGCCGGTCTGCGTGTCGAAGAAGGTGGTGCCCGCGGCGGGCGGGCCGGCCGAGCGGATCAGCTGGGCCTCGAAGGTGCCCAGGCCCAGCTCCGTACGGAGGACTCCGTGGCAGTACTGGTCCACCAGGGGCGGCGTTTCGATCATCCGGGCATCCCGTTGCGGACGTGAGGAAGGGGCTTCCACACGTCCTAACGGGTGAGCGGGGTGTGAGGTGTTGCTCGCGCTGTTGACCGAGCGGCCACTCCGGGCCCCGATCGGCGTCCGGGGGAGGCTAGGCCGCCGGGTTCTGCCGGCCGCCGAGCTGGATGCCGGCCATCCGCGTCCACTCGTACGGGCCGGTGCGCACGCGAGCGGCGAACTCCCCGTCGAACTCCTCGTGGAGGGTCAGTCCGGCCTTCTCGACGGCCAGCTGGGCCGCCGCGAAGGTCGGGGCCACCAGGTCGCCCCATTCGCCGTCCGTGCCCACGAGCACGATCCGGGTGCCGGCCTGGCCGATGTGGGCGAGGTGGCCCTCGGCGCCGCCGTGCTGCCCGGCGAACGCGCCGATCTGCCTGGCCAGCTTCGCCGCCGTGCGGTCCTGCTTCTTGTCTGCGGTGGTGTCTGCCATGGAAGGCATGCTACCGGTGAGTAATCAGCGGAGGAAGGGATCCACGGCCACCGCCACGAAGAGCAGCGACACATAGGTGATGGACCAGTGGAACAGGCGCATCTCCTTGAGCTTCGCGCCCGTCACGCCGGCCTTGGCCCGAGCGTGCAGCGCGTGCGCCTCCCACAGCCACCAGCCGCCCGCCACCAGCGCGACCGCCGTGTAGAACCACCCGGTGTACCCCAGCGGGGTCAGCAGCAGCGAGACCGCCACCATCACCCAGCTGTAGAGGACGATCTGCCGGGCCACGACCTTGTTGCCCGCCACGACGGGGAGCATCGGCACGCCGACACGCGCGTAGTCGTCCTTCACCTTCATGGACAGCGGCCAGTAGTGCGGCGGCGTCCAGAAGAAGATGACGAGGAAGAGGATGACCGCGGCCCAGGAGACCTCGTCCTTGACCGCGGACCAGCCGATGAGCACCGGCATGCAGCCCGCGATACCGCCCCAGACGATGTTCTGGGCGGTGCGCCGCTTCAGCAGCATCGTGTAGACCACGACGTAGAAGAGGAGCGCGCCGAGCGCGAGGGCGGCCGACAGCCAGTTGACCAGCAGCCCGAAGAAGAGGGTGGAGACCACCCCGAGGGTGATGCCGAAGACCAGGCACTCGCGCGGGCTGACCATGCCGGTCACCAGCGGGCGCTGCGAGGTCCGGTCCATCAGCGCGTCGATGTCGCGGTCGATGTACATGTTCAGCGCGTTGGCGCCGCCCGCGGACAGGTAACCGCCGAAGCAGGTCGCGAGGACCAGCCACAACGACGGCACACCCTGCTCGGCGAGGAACATCACCGGCACTGTGGTGATCAGCAGAAGTTCGATGATCCGCGGCTTGGTCAATGCCACGAAAGCCATGACCCGGGCCCCGAACGGCCGGTGGACGGGGCTCGTCCCGAGCACCCCCGCTGGACGGGATTCGACGGCCGTCACACGCACCCCTGAGAGAGAATCCAGCAAGCCCCGACTCGCACCGTTCAGTACATGAAGGGGTGGTTGAGGCTTGCGCGTACCACGCCACTCTAGACGTTGCGCTTCCGTCGCCCCGCGCGGGGGTCGCTTCGTGTTGGGCTGATCGGACGGGGCGGGGAGGTGAACACGGGCTGCCGGCGTGGTGACGGACTGTGGGCACTCGAATAGCTGCACGCCGTCGCGGGGGTAGGCTCGGAATCGCGCCGGTGCGACCGTTCGTCACCGGGAACAGACATGTGGAGAGGAGCCCTGACCCACGGTGAGCACCAAGCCGACCACCACAGAGCTCGAGTGGACCGAACTGGACCAGCGGGCCGTCGACACCGCCCGCATCCTGGCCGCTGACGCGGTACAGAAGGTCGGAAACGGCCACCCCGGTACGGCGATGAGCCTGGCCCCCGCCGCGTACACCCTCTTCCAGAAGGTGATGCGGCACGACCCGGCGGACCATGAGTGGGTCGGCCGCGACCGCTTCGTGCTCTCCGCGGGGCACTCGTCCCTCACCCTTTACACCCAGCTCTACCTCGGTGGCTTCGGCCTGGAGCTGGACGACCTCAAGGCGTTCCGCACCTGGGGCTCCAAGACCCCCGGTCACCCGGAGTACGGCCACACGGCCGCCGTCGAGACCACCACCGGCCCGCTGGGCCAGGGCATCGCCAACGCGGTGGGCATGGCCATGGCCGCCCGCTACGAGCGCGGCCTGTTCGACCCGGAGGCCGCCCAGGGCGCCTCCCCGTTCGACCACATGATCTACGCGATCGCGGGCGACGGCTGCCTCCAGGAGGGCATCTCCCACGAGGCGTCCGCGCTGGCCGGCCACCAGAAGCTCGGCAACCTGGTGCTGCTGTGGGACGACAACCACATCTCCATCGAGGGTGACACCGAGACGGCCGTCTCCGAGGACACCCTGGGGCGCTACGAGGCGTACGGCTGGCACGTCCAGCGCGTCGCGCAGCAGGAGAACGGCGACCTCGACCCGAAGGCGCTGTTCGCCGCCCTCCAGGCCGCCAAGGCCGAGACCGAGCGCCCCTCCTTCATCGCGATGCGCTCGATCATCGCCTGGCCGGCCCCGCACGCCCAGGGCACCGAGGCCTCGCACGGCTCCGCGCTCGGCGACGACGAGGTCGCGGCCACCAAGCGCGTCCTCGGCTTCGACCCGGAGCAGACCTTCGAGGTCTCCGACGAGGTCATCGCCCACACCCGCAAGGCGCTCGACCGCGGCCGCGAGGCCAAGGCCGCGTGGGAGAAGGACTACTCCGCCTGGCGCACCGCCAACCCGGAGCGCGCCGCCGAGTTCGACCGCATCAACGCCAACGAGCTGCCCGCGGGCTGGGAGGACGAGCTCCCCGTCTTCGAGGCCGGCAAGGGCGTCGCCACCCGCGCCGCCTCCGGCAAGGTGCTCGCCGCGCTCGGCGCGGTCATCCCGGAGCTGTGGGGCGGCTCGGCCGACCTGGCCGGCTCCAACAACACCACCATCGACAAGAACTCCTCGTTCCTGCCGGTGGGCAACCCGCTGCCGGAGGCCGACCCGTACGGCCGCACCATCCACTTCGGCATCCGCGAGCACACCATGGCCGCGGCCATGAACGGCATCGCCCTGCACGGCCACACCCGCATCTACGGCGGCACCTTCCTGGTGTTCTCCGACTACATGCGCAACGCCGTCCGCCTCTCCGCGCTGATGCACGTCCCGGTGACGTACGTGTGGACGCACGACTCCATCGGTCTCGGCGAGGACGGCCCGACCCACCAGCCGGTCGAGCACCTGGCCTCGCTGCGCGCCATCCCGGGCCTGAACGTCGTCCGCCCGGCCGACGCGAACGAGACCGCCATCGCCTGGCGCGAGATCCTGCGGCGCCACACCAAGGTGTTCGGCAAGGGCGCCCCGCACGGTCTGGCGCTCACCCGCCAGGGCGTGCCGACCTACGAGCGCAACGAGGACGCCGCCAAGGGCGGTTACGTGATGTTCGAGGCCGAGGGCCCCGAGGGGGAGAGCACAGCCGCCGAGGTCGTCCTCATCGGCACCGGCTCCGAGACGCACCTGGCCGTCGATGCCCGCGAGCAGCTGCAGGCCGAGGGCATCCCCACCCGGGTCGTCTCCATGCCGTCCGTCGAGTGGTTCGAGGAGCAGGACCAGGAGTACAAGGACAGCGTCCTGCCCTCCTCGGTGAAGGCCCGCGTCGCGGTCGAGGCCGGCATCGGCCTGACCTGGCACCGCTACGTCGGCGACGCCGGCCGGATCGTGTCGCTGGAGCACTTCGGCGCCTCCGCCGACGCGAAGGTGCTGTTCCGCGAGTTCGGCTTCACCGCCGAGGCCGTGACCGCCGCCGCCAAGGCTTCTCTCGATGAAACCCGTGGCCTCGCCGCCACCGCGCGCTGACACCGGTACAAGACCAGTAGGAGATGCAATTCCCATGACAGACGCACTCAAGCGCCTCTCCGACGAGGGCGTGGCGATCTGGCTGGACGACCTGTCCCGCAAGCGCATCACGTCCGGCAACCTGGCGGAGCTCATCGACCAGTCGCACGTGGTCGGTGTCACCACCAACCCGGCGATCTTCCAGAAGGCCATCAGCGGCGGCGAGGGCTACGAGCAGCAGCTCACCGACCTCGCGACCCGCAAGGTCACCGTGGACGAGGCCCTGCGCATGATCACGACGGCGGACGTCCGTGACGCCGCCGACATCCTGCGCCCGGTCTACGACCGCACCGACGGCCAGGACGGCCGCGTGTCCATCGAGGTCGACCCCCGCCTGGCCCACAACACCCCGGCGACCATCGCCGAGGCCAAGCAGCTGGCCTGGCTGGTGGACCGCCCGAACACGCTCATCAAGATCCCGGCGACCAAGGCCGGCCTGCCGGCGATCACCGAGGTCATCGGCAAGGGCATCAGCGTCAACGTCACGCTGATCTTCTCGCTGGCGCGTTACCGCGAGGTCATGGACGCGTACCTGGCCGGTCTGGAGAAGGCCAAGGCCGCCGGCCTGGACCTCTCCCTGATCCACTCGGTCGCCTCTTTCTTCGTGTCCCGCGTGGACAGCGAGATCGACAAGCGCCTGGACGCCGTCGGCACCGACGAGGCCAAGGCCCTCAAGGGCAAGGCGGCGCTCGCCAACGCCCGTCTGGCCTACGAGGCGTACGAGGAGGTCTTCTCCTCCGACCGGTGGAACGCCCTGGAGCGTGTCGGCGCCAACAAGCAGCGGCCGCTGTGGGCCTCGACGGGCGTCAAGGACCCGGCGTACAAGGACACCCTGTACGTGGACGACCTGGTCGCCCCGAACACGGTGAACACCATGCCGGAGGCCACGCTGGAGGCCACCGCCGACCACGGCCGGATCACCGGTGACACCGTGCGCGGCGGCTACGAGCAGGCGCGCGCCGAGCTCGACGCGGTCGCGAAGCTGGGCGTCTCGTACGACGATGTGGTGCAGCTGCTCGAGGACGAGGGCGTCGAGAAGTTCGAGGCGTCCTGGAACGACCTGCTGAAGTCGACCGAGGCGGAGCTTGAGCGCCTCGCCCCCACGGAGGCCTGAACACCTTGTCTGTAAACGGAGCGAACCCGCTTCGTGACGCACAGGACCGGCGGCTCCCGCGCATCGCGGGGCCGTCCGGCCTGGTCATTTTCGGCGTTACGGGTGACCTGTCGCGCAAGAAGCTGATGCCTGCCGTCTACGACCTGGCCAATCGCGGCCTGCTTCCGCCGGGCTTCTCGCTGATCGGCTTCGCCCGCCGCGAGTGGGAGCACGAGGACTTCGCCCAGGAGGTGTACGAGGCCGTCAAGGAGCACTCGCGCACGCCGTTCCGGGAGGAGGTCTGGCAGCAGCTGGTGCAGGGCTGCCGGTTCGTGCAGGGCGACTTCGACGACGACGCGGCCTTCGAGACCCTGAAGGCGACGATCGAGGACCTCGACAAGGCGCAGGGCACGGGCGGCAACTTCGCCTTCTACCTGTCCGTCCCGCCGAAGTTCTTCCCCAAGGTGGTCCAGCAGCTCAAGGACCACGGTCTGGCGCAGAAGGAGGGCTCCTGGCGGCGCGCCGTCATCGAGAAGCCCTTCGGCCACGACCTGAAGAGCGCCGAGGAACTCAACAAGGTCGTCCACGAGGTCTTCCCACGTGACGAGGTCTTCCGGATCGACCACTACCTCGGCAAGGAGACCGTCCAGAACATCCTGGCGCTCCGCTTCGCCAACACCATGTTCGAGCCGATCTGGAACCGGTCGTACGTCGACCACGTGCAGATCACCATGGCCGAGGACATCGGCATCGGCGGCCGGGCCGGCTACTACGACGGCATCGGCGCGGCCCGTGACGTCATCCAGAACCACCTGCTCCAGCTGCTCGCGCTGACGGCGATGGAGGAGCCCGGCACCTTCCACCCCAAGGCGCTGGTGGCGGAGAAGCTCAAGGTGCTGACCGCCGTGGAGCTGCCCGAGGACCTGGGCAAGCACACCGTGCGCGGCCAGTACTCGGCAGCCTGGCAGGGCGGCGAGAAGGTCGTCGGGTACCTCGAAGAGGACGGCATCGACCCCAAGTCGAAGACCGACACCTACGCGGCCATCCGCCTGGAGATCAACAACCGCCGCTGGGCGGGCGTCCCGTTCTACCTGCGGACCGGCAAGCGCCTGGGCCGCCGGGTGACCGAGATCGCGGTGGTCTTCAAGCGGGCCCCGTACCTCCCGTTCGAATCGGGCGCGACCGAGGAGCTGGGGCAGAACGCCCTGGTCATCCGGGTCCAGCCGGACGAGGGCGTGACGGTCCGCTTCGGCTCCAAGGTTCCGGGCACCTCCATGGAGGTCCGGGACGTCACGATGGACTTCGCCTACGGCGAGTCCTTCACGGAGTCGAGCCCCGAGGCGTACGAGCGGCTCATCCTCGACGTGCTCCTCGGCGACGCGAACCTCTTCCCGCGTCACCAGGAGGTCGAGCTCTCCTGGAACATCCTCGACCCGATCGAGGAGTACTGGGACAAGCACGGCAAGCCCGCGCAGTACCCGGCGGGCACCTGGGGTCCGGTCGAGGCGGACGAGATGCTCGCACGAGACGGACGGAGCTGGCGCCGGCCATGAAGATCGACCTGACGGAGACCAACTCCAGCAAGATCAATGCCGCGTTGGTGAAGGCGCGCCGGGACATCGGCACGCCCGCCATCGGCATGGTCCTCACGCTGGTGATCGTGACCGACGAGGAGAACGCGTACGACGCGCTCAAGTCGGCGAACGACGCGTCCCACGAACACCCCTCGCGGATCGTCGTCGTCGTCAAGCGGGTCAGCCGTTCGCCGCGCAGCCGCCAGGGCGCCCGTCTCGACGCGGAAGTCCGCGTCGGGGCGGACTCCGGCACCGGCGAGACGGTGGTGCTCCGCCTTCACGGCGAACTGGTCGACCACGCCCAGTCGGTGGTTCTCCCTCTTCTGCTGCCGGACGCCCCCGTGGTGGTCTGGTGGCCGGACGGCGCCCCCACGGACCTGGCGGGCGACCCGCTGGGTGCGCTGGGACAGCGCCGGATCACGGACACGTACGCCTGCGAGGACCCGATCGGGGCCCTCGGCACGCGGGCGGCGGCGTACGCGCCCGGGGACACGGACCTGTCGTGGACCCGGATCACCCCGTGGCGCTCCATGCTGGCGGCCGCGCTGGACCAGCAGAACCTGTCGGTCACCTCGGCGACCGTCGAGGGCGAGGCCCAGAACCCGAGTTGCGAGCTGCTGGCCATGTGGCTGGCGGACCGGCTCCAGGTCCCCGTCACGCGCACGCTGTCGTCGGGCCCCGGCCTGACGGCCGTGCGCCTGGAGACCAAGGACGGCGCGATCGTCCTGGACCGGGCGGACGGGGCTCTGGCCACGCTGTGCATGCCGGGGCAGCCGGACCGTGCGGTGGCGCTCAAGCGCCGTGACACGGCCGAGCTCCTGGCGGAGGAGCTGCGCCGGCTGGACCCGGACAACACGTACGAGACGTCGCTGAAGTTCGGCGTGTCGAAGCTCCGGTCCCCGGATGCCGCCGCCCCGGCGAAGCCCGAGGCCACGTCCGAGGCCCCGGCCGAGGCGGCCCCGAAGCCGAAGCCGGCCAAGAAGGCCGCGGCCAAGTAAGGGGCCCTGCGGGGCCTCCCCCACCCCGCCCCTTCCCGAAACCGGGGCTCCGCCCCAGACCCTCCCCCAGACTCCGTCCGGGGGGACACCCACGCCTCAAACGCCGGCGAGGCTGGATCTTTCAGCCCCTGCCGGCGTTTGAGGCGCGGGTCCGGGCCGAGCCTGGTTTCGGGAAGGGGCGGGGTGGGGGAACGGCTCCGCGCAGCGGCACCCGCACCACCAGACCTACCGACAAGGCGGCAGCACATGGGTATGACGACTCCCCAGGTCGTCGTCCACCGGGACAAGGAGCTGATGGCCCAGGCCACGGCGGCCCGGCTCATCACGAAGATCGTGGACGCACAGACGGCCCGCGGCACCGCGTCCGTCGTCCTCACCGGCGGCCGCAACGGCAACGGCCTCCTCGCGGCGCTCGCCGCCGCCCCGGCCCGCGACGCGGTCGACTGGTCCCGGCTGGACCTGTGGTGGGGCGACGAGCGCTACGTCCCCGCCGACGACCCCGAACGCAACCACACCCAGGCCCGTGCGGCCCTCCTGGACTCCGTCCCGGTGGATCCCGCCCGGGTACACGTCATGCCGGCCTCGGACGGCCCGTACGGGGACGACGTGGACGCCGCGGCGGAGGCGTACGCGGCCGAACTGGCGGCGGCGGCCCGCCCGGAGGACCACGGCCCGGTCCCCGGCTTCGACGTGCTGATGCTGGGCGTCGGCCCGGACACCCACGTGGCCTCGCTCTTCCCGGAGCACCCGGCGACCCGCGAGACCGAGCGCACGGTGGTCGGCGTCCACGGCGCCCCGAAGCCCCCGCCCACCCGGATCTCCCTGACGCTCCCGGCGATCCGCGCGGCCCGCGAGGTCTGGCTCCTGGCGGCGGGCGAGGACAAGGCCGGCGCGGTCTCCATCGCCCTCGGCGGCGCCGGGGACTTCCAGGCTCCGGCGGCGGCCGCCCACGGCCGCTCCCGCACCCTGTGGCTCCTGGACCGCGCGGCGGCCGCGAAGCTCCCCTCCGGGATGTACCCGCCGGCCTCCTGACGTACGGCGAAGCGCCCCGCACCGACCGGTGCGGGGCGCTTCGCCGTTTCCCGGCTTCGTCAGCCGCGGCCGCGCAGCTCGCGGTAGGCGGCCACCAGGGCCTTCGTCGAGGCGTCCAGGCCGGGTACGTCCGCGCCCTCCGTCAGCGCGGGCTCGACCCGCTTGGCGAGGACCTTGCCGAGCTCCACGCCCCACTGGTCGAAGGAGTCGATGTTCCACACCGCGCCCTGGACGAACACCTTGTGCTCGTACAGCGCGATCAGCTGCCCCAGCACCGACGGGGTGAGCTCGGTGGCCAGGATGGTGGTCGTCGGGTGGTTCCCGTGGAAGGTCTTGTGCGGGACCAGCGACTCGGGCGCGCCCTCCGCCCGTACCTCGTCGGCCGTCTTGCCGAAGGCCAGGGCCTGGGTCTGCGCGAAGAAG
Source organism: Streptomyces sp. NPDC048258 (assembly GCF_043201995.1). Taxonomy (NCBI): domain Bacteria; kingdom Bacillati; phylum Actinomycetota; class Actinomycetes; order Kitasatosporales; family Streptomycetaceae; genus Streptomyces; species Streptomyces sp. NPDC048258. The sequence goes on along the minus strand of NZ_JBICZH010000011.1, from coordinate 182,722 downwards.
TTCGCCATCAGCAGGTCGTGCTGGGCCGCGAGCGAGGATCCCAGCTCCGCCACCGGGCGCGCGAAGCCGATGAAGTCCGCGGGGATCATCTTCGTCCCCTGGTGGATCAGCTGGTAGTACGCGTGCTGCCCGTTGGTGCCGGGCGTGCCCCACACCACCGGACCCGTCTGCCACTCCACCGGATTGCCGTCGCGGTCCACCGACTTGCCGTTGGACTCCATGTCCAGCTGCTGCAAGTAGGCGGTGAAGCGGGAGAGGTAGTGGCTGTACGGGAGCACCGCGTGCGACTGCGCGTCGAAGAAGTTGCCGTACCAGATGCCCAACAGCCCCAGGAGCAGCGGGGCGTTCTCCTCCGGCGGGGCCGTGCGGAAGTGCTCGTCCATGGCGTGGAAGCCGCCGAGCAGCTCCCGGAAGGCGTCCGGGCCGAGCGCGATCATCAGGGAGAGGCCGATGGCCGAGTCGAAGGAGTAGCGGCCGCCGACCCAGTCCCAGAAGCCGAACATGTTGGCCGGATCGATGCCGAACCCGGTGACCTTCTCGGCGTTGGTCGACAGCGCCACGAAGTGCCGTGCCACGGCGGCCTGGTCGCCACCCAGTCCCGCCAGCAGCCACTCCCGCGCCGAGGTGGCGTTGGTGATGGTCTCGATGGTGGTGAAGGTCTTGGAGGCGATGATGAACAGCGTCTCGGCCGGGTCCAGGTCCCGCACGGCCTCGTGCAGGTCCGCGCCGTCCACGTTGGACACGAAGCGCACGGTCAGGGCGCGGTCGGCGAAGGCGCGCAGCGCCTCGTACGCCATCGCGGGACCCAGGTCGGATCCGCCGATGCCGATGTTGACGACGTTCCTGATGCGCTTGCCGGTGGAGCCGGTCCACTGCCCCGACCTGACCTGGCCGGAGAAGGCGGCCATCTTGTCGAGGACGGCGTGCACCTCGGGGACGACGTTCTCGCCGTCCACCTCGACGTCGGCGTCCGCCGGAGCGCGCAGGGCGGTGTGCAGGACCGCCCGGCCCTCGGTCACGTTGATCTTCTCGCCGCGGAACATCGCCTCGCGCAGCTCGGCCACGCCCGTCGCCGCCGCCAGTTCGCGCAGCAGCGTCAGCGTCTCGTCGGTCACGAGGTGCTTCGAATAGTCAATGTGCAGGTCCCCGACGCGCAGGGTGTAGCCGGCGCCGCGGCCCGGATTCTCCTCGAACAGCTCCCGCAGATGCGTCTGCCCGAGCTCCTCCCGGTGCTTGCCGAGTGCGAGCCACTCCGGCGTCCGGTTGAGCTTCGTACGGCTGTCTGCGTTCATCTCGGACATCAACCCACTTCTTCCGTCCTGTCGTGCCCCGCCGAGCTCCAACTTAAGGGATCCGAAGCGGCGTATCGGACAACGCCTTCGGCGCGGGCCCACGCAAAGAGGCCCGGTCACGCAGGAGAAGTTCCTGCGTGACCGGGCCTCATGTCGCATGTCTGCGGGTCGTTCAGATCTCGCCGCGGAGTTTGGCGAGGGCCTCGGCGAGGATCGCCTCGCCGTCGGCGTCCGTGCGCCGCTCCCGTACGTACGCCAGGTGCGTCTTGTACGGCTCGGTACGCGGCGGTGCCGGCGGGTTGTCCCGGTCCTGGCCGGCAGGGAACCCGCAGCGCGGGCAGTCCCAGGTGTCCGGCACCTGCGCGTCGCTGGCGAAGCTCGGCTGCGTCTCGTGCCCGTTCGAGCACCAGAAGGAGATGCGCAGGCGGGGCGCGGACTCGCCGCGCTCGGCCTCGCCCATCGGCCCCGCGCCGACCCGGCTACCACGGATCGCGTTGCCACTTGCCACGGTCGTAACTCCCTGCGTGATGGTGCCGCGGAGCGTGAGTGGAATTTCCGCCGCGGGCGCCCAAGTCTACGTAAGGCCCAACGCACGTCCAGTGAGCGGAGTTACTGGTTCCGCGCCTGGACGCCGGACCTCATGATAGGCCGGGCGGGACCGACCGGACTGCCGGAATGGCCAGAACGGTCAGCTGCTCGACTTCATCAGGAGGCCGAGCGCCATGATGCACGCGAACCACAGCAGACCGACCACGACGGTGATGCGGTCCAGGTTGCGCTCCGCGACGGAGGAGCCGCCGACGGACGACTGCATGCCGCCGCCGAACATGTCGGAAAGGCCGCCGCCCTTGCCCTTGTGCATCAGCACGAGCAGCATCAGCAGGGCGCTGAAGACGATCAGGGCGATCGAGAACCCCATAATCACGGCTGATTCCTACTTTCTGGCTTTTCTGGCTTTCCGGCTGTGCTGGATGTGCGCGGGGGCCAGTGGCTGGTGCTCAGCCTCCTGGCCCCCGCAAGGGTACGACGGATCCGTCCTACCGCATACTCACAGCGTTGCCTACTGGTCGCGGAAGCGGACGATCTTCACGAACTCGTCCGCGTCCAGCGCCGCGCCGCCGATCAGGGCGCCGTCGACGTCGGGCTGGGCCATGATCGCCGCGATGTTCCCGGACTTCACCGAGCCGCCGTACTGGATGCGGACCTTGTCGGCCAGCTCCTGCGAGTACAGCTCCGCGAGACGGCCGCGGATCGCCCCGCAGACCTCCTGGGCGTCCTCGGGGGTGGCGACCTCGCCGGTCCCGATGGCCCACACGGGCTCGTACGCGATCACGATGGACTCGACCTGCTCGGCCGGGATGTCATTGAGGCCGCCGTCGACCTGGTTCAGCGTGTACGGGACCTGCTGGCCGGCCTTGCGGACGTCCAGGCCCTCGCCGACGCACAGGATCGGCGTGAGCCCGTGGCGGTAGGCGGCCTTGACCTTGGCGTTGCAGACCTCGTCGGTCTCGGCGTGGTACTGGCGGCGCTCGCTGTGGCCGACGGCCACGTACGTGCACTTCAGCTTCGCGAGCATCGCGCCGGAGATCTCGCCGGTGTAGGCGCCGGAGTCGTGCGCGGAGATGTCCTGGGCGCCGTACTTGATCTTCAGCTTGTCGCCCTCGACCAGGGTCTGGACCGAGCGGAGGTCGACGAAGGGCGGCAGGACCGCGACCTCGACGGCGTCGTAGTCCTTGTCGGCGAGCGCGAAGGCGAGCTTCTGGGTGTGGGCGATGGCCTCGAGGTGGTTGAGGTTCATCTTCCAGTTGCCCGCCATCAGCGGGGTGCGGCCGTTTTCAACTGCGGTCATTACGGGTCAGCCCTCCAGGGCGGCGAGGCCGGGGAGCGTCTTGCCCTCGAGGTATTCGAGGGAAGCGCCGCCACCGGTGGAAATGTGGCCGAAAGCCTTCTCGTCGAAGCCGAGCGTACGCACGGCCGCGGCCGAGTCGCCGCCGCCGACGACGGTGAAGGCGTTGCTGTCGACCAGGGCCTGCGCGATGGCGGTGGTGCCGCCCGCGTAGTCCGGGTGCTCGAAGACGCCGACCGGGCCGTTCCAGAAGACGGTCTCGGCATCGGCGATCTTGGACGCGTAGAGCTCGCGCGTCTTGGGGCCGATGTCCAGGCCCTCCTTGTCGGACGGGATGCCGTCCACGTCGACGGTCGTGAAGTCCGCCGGGGTCTTGCCCTTGAGGTCCGGGAAGTCCTTGGAGACCAGGACGTCGACCGGGAGCACCAGCTCGACGCCGGTGGCCTTCGCGCGCTGCATGTACTCCTCGACCTTCGGGATCTGGTCCTCCTGGAGGAGGGAGATGCCGACCTCGTGACCGAGGGCCTTGAGGAAGGTGTACGCCATGCCGCCGCCGATGAGGATGCGGTCGGCCTTGCCGAGCAGCTGGTCGATGACGGCGAGCTTGTCGGAGACCTTGGCGCCGCCGAGGACGACGACGTAGGGGCGCTTGACCTCGTCGGTCAGCTTCTTCAGGACGCCGACCTCGGTGGCGATGAGGTAGCCGGCCGCGTGCGGGAGGCGCGCGGGGAGGTCGAAGACCGAGGCGTGCTTGCGGTGGACGGCGCCGAAGCCGTCGCCGACGTAGACGTCGGCGAGCTCCGCGAGCCGGTCCGCGAAGGCGCCGCGCTCGGCGTCGTCCTTCGCGGTCTCACCGGCGTTGAAGCGCAGGTTCTCGATGACGGCGACCTGGCCGTCGGTGAGGGCGGCGACGGTCTCCTTGGCGGAGTCGCCGACGGTGTCGGTGGCGAACGCGACGTCCGCCCCGAGCAGTTCGCCGAGCCGCGCGGCGGCCGGGGCCAGCGAGAAGGCCGGGTCCGGGGCGCCCTTGGGGCGGCCCAGGTGCGAGGCCACGATGACGCGGGCGCCGGAGGCGGCGAGCTTCGCGATCGTGGGCTGGACGGCGCGGATGCGGCCGTCGTCGGTGATGGTGCCCTCGGCCAGCGGGACGTTGAGGTCCGCGCGGACGAAGACCCGCTTGCCCTTGACGCCTTCGGCGAGCAGTTCGTCGATCGTCTTCATGTGTTTCTACTCCTTTGTGCCCTTCGCTCGAAGGGCGAGGAAGGGAGAACGAGGCAAGCAACAGGGCCCGTGCGGCGCTTCGTCGCGCTGCCGGACCCTGTGCTCACACCGTGGTGCCTTACCTGGAACCGGGCGACCTAGAGCTGGCCACCGACGAAGACCGTGAGGTCGACGAGACGGTTGGAGTAGCCCCACTCGTTGTCGTACCAGCCGACGACCTTAACCTGCGTCCCGTCCTGGACCATCGTCAGGGAGGAGTCGAAGGTGCAGGACGCGGGCCAGTTCACGATGTCGGAAGAGACGATCGCGTCCTCGGTGTAGTCGAGGATGCCCTTCAGCTGACCCTCCGCGGCCTTCTGGAAGGCGGCGTTGATCTCTTCCACGGTGGTCTCGCGGGAGAGCTCGAGGACCAGGTCCGTGACCGAGCCGGTCGGGACCGGGACGCGCATGGCGATGCCGTCCAGCTTGCCCTTGAGCTGCGGGAGGACCAGCGCGGTGGCCTTGGCGGCACCGGTCGAGGTCGGGATGATGTTCTCGGCGGCGGCGCGGGCGCGGCGCAGGTCCGAGTGCGGGAAGTCCAGGATGCGCTGGTCGTTCGTGTAGGCGTGGACCGTCGTCATCATGCCCTTGACGATGCCGAAGTTCTCGTCGAGGACCTTGGCCATCGGCGCCACGCAGTTGGTGGTGCAGGAGGCGTTGGAGATGACGTGGTGGTTGGCCGCGTCGTACTTCTCCTGGTTGACGCCCATCACGATCGTGATGTCCTCGTCCTTGGCCGGAGCCGAGATGAGGACCTTCTTCGCGCCGGCGGCGATGTGCTTGGCGGCGTCGGCCTTCTTCGTGAAGATGCCGGTCGACTCGATGACGATGTCGGCGCCCAGCTCACCCCAGGGGAGGTTCGCGGGGTCACGCTCGGCGAAGGTCTTGAAGGTGTTGCCGCCGACCGTGATGGTGTCGGCGGTGTGGGAGACCTCGTGCTTGAGGCGGCCCAGGATCGTGTCGTACTTGAGCAGGTGCACCAGAGTGGCGTTGTCAGTCAGGTCGTTGACACCGACGATCTCGATGTCCGCTCCCTGCTCAAGGAGCGCCCGGAAGTAGTTGCGGCCAATTCGGCCAAAACCGTTGATGCCTACGCGGATCGTCACGAACCGATCTCCTCGTTGGTGCGCCGGTAAGTGCGCCGGCGAGCTGTATGGGATGTCCCCGACCGCTTACGACCCTACCTCTCCGTGAGCTTCGGAGTGACATCGGCCGGGGCCTGACACGCCCCGAGGCCCGGCGCCGGAAGCTCCGGTACGGGACCTCGGGACCTTGTGCCCCGTCACTCAGGGTGAGTGCCGGGAGGGCCGCTGATCAGCGGTTCAGCGCTCGCAGCGCCTTACCGACGAGTAGCGCGCGGTCCGTCGGGGCCGGCAGGTGTTCCAGGCCGAAGCCGAGGAGCACGGTGTCACCCGTAGTGACCGCGGCATAGGACTTGAACAGCTCCCCGGTCCGGGACCAGTCGCCCGGAACTTCGGGGCTTCCGACAGGCGCGCCCTGGGCGGTCCAGGCACCGAGGGAGGTCTCGAACCCCTCAACGGCCTGGTCCGCGCCGCCGATGTTCAGACGTGCCTCGTCCGCGAAGACGCCGCGACCGCCGGAGCCGCCGTCGGTGATGGACGAGAGCGAGACCTCGACTGTCTTGCCCGCGTACGCGCTCAGGTCGAAGGAGACCTGCTTCCAGCCACCGGAGGAGCCCGTGAAGCTGTTCCACGCGCCGCTGGTGCCCTTGGGGGTGCAGCCGCCGCCGTCCAGGGTGAGGTAGTGGCGCAGGAACGGGTGGCCGTTCACGAAGAACCCGGCCCCGCACTCCTCGGGAACGGTCGCGCTGGTCAGGCCGCCCGCGTCCGGCAGGGTGGTCCAGTCGTCCGCGCCGGCCGTGTGCGCCTCCAGCACGGCGTGGTCGTAGGCCTGCTCGGTGTTCCAGCTCAGGGCCAGCTTGAGGTGCGGCTTCTCGGCGGCGGTGACCTTGGTGAGGTCGATCGTACGCACGAGCCGCTTCCAGTCGTCGTCCTCGTGGAGGGCCGAGGCCATCGAGGTGCCGGCGTAGGGGGCGTACGGGTTCACGACCCCGGTGAACTGGCCCGCCTGCGCGCTCTTGAACTGCGGGAACTGCGCGGGAGCCAGGGTCTCGGACGTCACGGTGTAGGAGCCGGGGGCGTTCAGCGGGTTGCCCGCGGCGTCGCCGAGGCCGCCCTTCGCGCCGTTCAGGGACCCGGCGCCGGTGAAGCCGGTGGCACCGGGGGTGGTGGTACGGCCGTAGGCGCCGAGCCAGTACTGGCTGAAGTCGTTGGTCACGGCGCGGCCGACCTGGGCGTTGCCGCCCGCCAGCTCACCGGCCTCGATCAGCTTGCCGCCCTCGTTCAGGAAGTCGCGCACCGCCAGCTGCGTGTCGCCGCCCGGGGTCTTGGCGCCGGTGTAGTGGACGGCCGTACGGAAGTGGGAGAGCACGCCGAGGTGGTGCGGGGTGCCCTGGGTGGCGACGTCCCAGACCGCGGCGGACCTGCCGTTGGCGCGCAGGGCGTCGACGTAGGTCTGGGCGTGCTGGGCCTTGGCGCCCTCCTCCGCGATCACCAGCACGTCCGCGCGCGGCCGCTCGGCCACCGTGTACGTGAAGTGCTCGCTGGAGACCTTCTTGCCGGAGCGGTCGCGGCCGGTGAACCAGACCTCGACCTTGTCACCGGTCCTGGCGCCGTCCACCGTGCCGCGGTACTCGTCGAACCAGTTGTTGTCGTCGCCGCCGTAGACGTCGCCGCCCTTCCAGGCCTTGAGGTCCTCGTCGTGCGTGCGGCCCCCATTGATCCGGTACTGGAGTTCCTTGTCCTTCAGCGCCTTGCGGGCCGTGACGGCGACCGTCTGGTCCTCGCCGCGGGCGACGTAGGAGGTGGTGAAGGGGTCCAGGGTGAAGTCGGCGGCGTTCAGGCCCACGGAGGACGCCGGCCGGTCCGGGTGCGCGGCGCTCTCGCCGACCGAGAGGGCGAAGGAGATGTTCTTGGCGAACTCCGCCTGGATGAGCTTCTCGTCGTCCGGGAAGTTGAAGCCGGAGGCGCAGTCCTCGGGCTTCCACCGGTCGTTCGGGTCGCTCGCGGACGCCGTCTGGCAGGTGGTCATCTCCGGCGTGAACATCATGATGCCGTTGACGTTGGAGGCGTGGCCGTCGGCCTCGCCGTTGGTGGTGTAGAGCTCGGAGGAGACCTGCGGGTAGTAGCCGGGGACGGCGGGGTTCTCCGGGGTGCCGGCGAGCGCCTTGTAGGCGATGTCGTCGGGGGTGGGGGTGGCCACCTGCCAGCCCACGCCGTAGAGCAGCAGCTCGGCGGCGGAGTGGTAGTTGATGGCGTACTCGAAGCCGATGCGCTTCTCGAAGGCGTCGAGGGCGACGGTCTCGGGCTCGGAGGAGGCCTGGGGGCCGCGGTAGGTCTCGCTCGCCTGCCTGGGCGAGGAACCCTCGTTGTCGTAGCCCCACTTGAAGGCGAAGTTCCGGTTGAGGTCGACACCGTCGCCGGTGGTGGTCTTGCCGTCGCCGTTGTTGTCGCGCAGGTTCTTGCGCCACAGCCGCTCGCCGTCGGGCGCGTGCGTGAAGTCGTACCCGTCGGGGTTGGCGGAGAGCAGGAACCACAGTTCCGTGGAGTCCACCAGGCTGGTGATCCGCGGGTCCTTGCCGTAGGAGTCGATGGTGTGGTGCATCAGCCGCCGGGTCATCTCGGGGGTGATCCACTCACGGGCGTGCTGGTTGGACATGTAGAGCACGGACGGCTTGTCGCCGTCCTTGGTCTTCTTGGCGTTCTTGCTGACCTTGAGGGCGAGGATGTCCTTGCCCTGGACGGTCTTGCCGATGGAGACGACCTTGGTGAGCGCCGGGTTCTGCTGGGCGGTGCGGAGGATCTCCTCCTGGAGGCCGCCCTTGCCGCTGTACGGGCGGAACACCCCGTCCCCGGCGGCCTTGGCGCGGGCCAGGCCCTCGGCCGGGACCTTGTGCTCGGCGAGCTCGACGCCCTGGGCGGCGAGCTCCCTGGCCTGGGCGCCGGTGAGGAAGAGCTCCACCTCGGCGGTGCCGGTCTCCGGGGCGCGCTCGGTGAGCTCGTGGGCGTCCTGGCCGGCGGCGAGGACGAGCGGGACTTGTTCCCGGCTGATGCGGGCGTCGTAGACCCGTACTTCGTCGTCGGACGCGGCGGCCGAACCGGATCCCGGTTCGGCCTGGGCCGCGCCGGGCAGTACGGCGAGTGTGGTTCCGAAGACGAGTGCGCTTGCGGCGAGGATCGATCTCGCGCGGTGCCTCATGTGCCCCCCTGGGCGTCGTCAGCCACGAAAGCGTTCGGACGCCAGCCTCAAGACCGGCCCATGCTCATGTCAATGGGGCCTACGGGAAAGGGACCCGCGCGAGTGATCGCGCGAGTCCCTTTGCCGTACATGTGCGGAGCGTCAGCCGGCCATGTTGTCGGCCATCTCCTCGCTGAGGTCGAGGTTGGACTCCGTGCCCGGGATGCCGAGGTCCTGGGCCCGCTTGTCGGCCATCGCCAGCAGGCGGCGGATCCGGCCCGCGACGGCGTCCTTGGTCAGCGGCGGGTCGGCGAGCGCGCCGAGTTCCTCCAGGGAGGCCTGCTTGTGCTCCATGCGCAGCCGGCCGGCCGCGGCGAGGTGCTCGGGGACCTCCTCGCCGAGGATCTCCAGCGCGCGCTGGACGCGGGCGCCGGCGGCCACCGCGGCCCGCGCCGAGCGGCGCAGGTTGGCGTCGTCGAAGTTGGCGAGGCGGTTGGCGGTGGCGCGCACCTCGCGCCGCATCCGCCGCTCCTCCCAGGCCAGCACCGATTCGTGGGCGCCGAGCCGGGTCAGCAGCGCGCCGATCGCGTCGCCGTCGCGGACCACGACCCGGTCGACTCCGCGCACCTCGCGCGCCTTGGCGGCGATGGAGAGCCTGCGGGCGGCGCCCACCAGGGCCAGGGCGGCCTCCGGACCGGGGCAGGTGACCTCCAGGGAGGAGGACCGGCCCGGCTCGGTGAGCGAGCCGTGGGCCAGGAAGGCGCCGCGCCAGGCCGCCTCGGCGTCACAGGTGGCCCCGGAGACGACCTGGGGCGGCAGACCCCGGATGGGGCGTCCGCGGCCGTCCACGAGGCCCGTCTGGCGCGCCAGCTGGTCGCCGCCGGCCACGACCCGGACCACGTAGCGGCTGCCGCGGCGCAGTCCGCCGGGGGCCATGACCACCAGGTCCGACGAGTGGCCGAAGATCTCCAGGATGTCCTTGCGCAGCCGTCTGGCCGCGATCCCGGTGTCCAGCTCCGCTTCGATGACGATGCGGCCGCTCACCAGGTGCAGCCCGCCCGCGAACCGAAGAATCGCCGAGACCTCCGCCTTCCTGCAGCAGGTCCGGGTGACGGGGAGGCGGGAGATCTCATCCTTCACCGCGGGCGTCATCGCCATGGGCCGATCCTTCCATGCATCCGAAAAATACGGTCGTACGCGGCGGCGAGCAGCTCCGGATCATGCTTCGGAGAGCCGTCTTGCCTGGCCACCGGCGCCAGCTCGACCGCGGCGCCGAACCGTTTTGCGGCATCGGCGAGGGACTCGCGGTCGGGCACGGCGGCCTCGTCGGCCAGCACCACGTCCAGGGCGAGTTTAGGGGCGTGTCGGGCCAAAACCTCCAAATGACGCTGCGGAGAGAAGCCCTCTGTTTCGCCGGGCTGCGGCGCGAGGTTCAGCGAGAGGACCCGGCGGGCCTTCGTCTCGACCAGCGCGTCGAGCAGTTCGGGCACCAGGAGGTGGGGGATCACGGAGGAGAACCAGGACCCCGGGCCGAGCACCACCCAGTCGGCGTCCAGGACCGCCGCGACGGCCTCCGGTACGGCCGGCGGGTCGCCGGGCACGACCTGTACGGAGAGCACCTCGCCCGGGGTGAGGGCCACCGTGGCCTGCCCGCGGACGGTGTCGACCTCCTCGGGGCGCGCCGGGTCGTGGCCCCTGACCAGGGCCTGGAGCTCCAGCGGCACGGCCGACATCGGCAGGACCCGGCCTTGCGCGCCGAGCAGCCTGCCGACGAGGTCGAGGGCCTGGACGGGGTCGCCGAGCTGTTCCCACAGGGCGACGATCAGCAGGTTGCCGACGGCGTGTCCGTGCAGGTCGCCCTCGGACTGGAAGCGGTGCTGGATGACGCGGGCCCAGGTCTGGCCCCAGTCGTCGTCCCCGCACAGCGCGGCCAGCGCCTTGCGCAGGTCGCCGGGCGGCAGCACGCCGAGCTCCTCGCGGAGCCGGCCGCTGGAGCCGCCGTCGTCGGCGACGGTGACCACGGCGGTGAGGTCACCGGTGATCCGGCGCAGGGCGGTGAGGGAGGCCGACAGGCCCTGGCCGCCGCCCAGCGCGACCACCTTGGGCGCGGTGCCGCGCCGACGGCCGGAGCGGCGTGCGCCGTCCTCGTCCCGGGAGGGGGCGAGGCGGCGCAGGCGGCTCAGCCGCGGGGTCCGTGCGGTCACTCGCGCCCCATGTCCCGGTGGACTACGACGGTCTCGACTCCCTCGGAGGCGAGGCGGGCGGCGAGCTTCTCGGACATGGCCACGCTGCGGTGCTTGCCGCCCGTGCACCCGACCGCGATGGTCACGTACCGCTTGCCCTCGCGGCGGTAGCCGGTGGCGATGAGCTGGAGCAGCTCGGTGTAGCGGTCGAGGAACTCCTTGGCGCCGGGCTGGCTGAAGACGTACCCCGACACCTCCTCGTTGAGCCCCGTGAAGGGGCGCAGCTCCGGCACCCAGTGCGGGTTGGGGATGAAGCGGCAGTCGACGACGAGGTCGGCGTCGACGGGGAGGCCGTACTTGTAGCCGAAGGACATGACGGTGGCCCGCAGCTCGGGCTCCTCGTCCCCGGCGAACTGGGCGTCCATCTTGGCGCGCAGCTCGTGCACGTTCAGGCTGGAGGTGTCGATCACCAGGTCGGCGTCGCCGCGCAGCTCGCGCAGCAGGTCGCGCTCGGCGGCGATGCCGTCGGTGATGCGCCCGTCGCCCTGGAGGGGGTGCGGGCGGCGGACCGATTCGAAGCGGCGGACCAGCGCGTCGTCGGAGGACTCCAGGAAGACGATGCGGCGGGTGACGCCCTTGCTGTCGAGGTCGGCGAGGGACTCGCGCAGGGCGTCGAAGAACTGGCGGCCGCGGACGTCGACGACGACGGCGATGCGCGCCACGTTGCCCTGGGAGCGGGCGCCGAGCTCCACCATGGTGGGGATCAGCGCCGGCGGGAGGTTGTCGACGACGAACCAGCCGAGGTCCTCCAGACACTTGGCCGCCGTACTGCGGCCGGCCCCGGACATCCCGGAGATGATCACCAGCTCGGGGATGGCCGCCTCGGCGGTCTCGCCGGGCTCCACTGTCGTGCCCGTACTCACCTGTGCTCCGTCTCGGTCGTGCGTGGTCTCGTGCTCGGTCATTGCTCGGTCCCCCGTTCGGACGATGGCCCCCAGCTACCGCTGGGAGGTGCCCCCACCCGCGGGGGCGGGGTTCTCATCCTCAATGATCTCTCCTGTGGCCGTGTTGACGGCAGGACCAGCGGGAACCGCCTCGGCGAGGGCCGCGGCCACGGTCTCGGCCGTCTTCCGGCCTATGCCCGGGACCTCGCAGATCTGGTCGATTGTCGCCTGTCTCAGCTTCTTCACCGAACCGAAGTGCTTGACCAGGGCCTGCTTGCGCGTCTCGCCCAGCCCGGGCACCTCGTCGAGCGGGCCGGCCTTGAGCCGCTTGCCGCGCTTGTTGCGCTGGTACTGGATGGCGAACCGGTGGGCTTCGTCACGGACCCGCTGGAGCAGGTAGAGGCCCTCGCTCGTGCGGGGCAGCACCACCGGGTCGTCCTCGCCGGGCAGCCAGACCTCCTCCAGCCGCTTGGCCAGGCCGCACACGGCCACGTCGTCGACCCCGAGCTCCTCCAGGGCCCGCTTGGCGGCGGCGACCTGCGGCTGCCCGCCGTCGACCACGACGAGCTGCGGCGGGTACGCGAAGCGCCTGGGCCGCCCGTCGTCCTCGGGCGACTCGCCATCGCCGTCCTCCGGTTCCCACTCCCCGGTCCTCAGCTTCTCCTGGAGGTAGCGGCGGAAGCGGCGGGAGACCACCTCGTGCATGGAGCGGACGTCGTCCTGCCCCTCGAAGGATTTGATCTGGAAGCGCCGGTACTCGCCCTTCCTCGCCAGCCCGTCCTCGAAGACGACCATGGAGGCGACGACGTCGTCGCCCTGGAGGTGCGAGATGTCGAAGCACTCGATGCGCAGCGGCGCGCTGTCCAGCTCCAGGGCCTCGGCGATCTCCTCCAGGGCCCGGGAGCGGGTGGTCAGGTCGCTGGCGCGCTTGGTCTTGTGCAGGGCGAGGGACTGCTGCGCGTTGCGGTGGACGGTCTCCATGAGGGCCTTCTTGTCGCCGCGCTGCGGGATGCGCAGGCTGACCTGCGACCCGCGCCGCTCGGCGAGCCACTGGCTCAGTGCGGGCGTGTCCTCGGGGAGCGCCGGGACGAGCACCTCCTTGGGGACGGCCTCGCCCTTCTCCTCTCCGTACAGCTGCTGGAGCGCGTGCTCGACGAGTCCGGCGGTGTCGACGGCCTCGACCTTGTCGGTGACCCAGCCGCGCTGGCCGCGGACCCGGCCGCCGCGTACGTGGAAGATCTGCACGGCGGCTTCGAGCTCGTCCTCGGCGACCGCGACGAGGTCGGCGTCGGTGGCGTCGGCGAGGACGACCGCGTTCTTCTCCATGGCGCGGCGCAGCGCCCCTATGTCGTCGCGCAGCCGGGCGGCCTTCTCGTACTCCATCTCCTCGGCCGCCTCGTGCATCTCCTTCTCCAGGCGGGAGAGGTACGTCCCGGTCCGTCCCGCCATGAAGTCGCAGAAGTCCTCGGCCAGTTCGCGGTGCTCCTCGGGGGTGACCCGGCCGACGCAGGGCGCGGAGCACTTGCCGATGTAGCCGAGCAGGCAGGGCCGGCCGATCTGCGCGGAGCGCTTGAAGACGCCCGCGGAGCAGGTCCGTACCGGAAACACCCGCAGCATGAGGTCGACGGTCTCGCGGATGGCCCAGGCGTGCCCGTACGGACCGAAGTAGCGCACGCCCTTCTTCTTGGGCCCGCGCATGACCTGGACCCGCGGGTACTCCTCGCCCAGGGTGACCGCGAGGGAGGGGTAGCTCTTGTCGTCGCGGTACTTGACGTTGAACCGGGGGTCGTACTCCTTGATCCAGGAGTACTCCAGCTGGAGCGCCTCGACCTCGGTGGAGACGACGGTCCACTCGACGGAGGCGGCGGTGGTCACCATGGTGGCGGTACGGGGGTGCAGCCCGGCGAGGTCCTGGAAGTAACTGGCCAGGCGCTGGCGCAGGCTCTTGGCCTTCCCGACGTAGATCACCCGGCGGTGCTCGTCGCGGAATCTGTACACCCCCGGGGAGTCGGGGATCTGTCCCGGCTTGGGGCGGTAGCTGGAAGGGTCGGCCATGCCAACCACCCTACTTGCGCGGGCTGACAACCGGCCGTACGCCTCCGCCGCGGCCGCGGCCCGGCCCGCGCGACGCCGTTCCAGGGTAGGTCCCGGCCGCCCGCCGCGGTCGTTCCGCTGCGCGGGGCCGGCCCCCGCCCCGCCCTTTCTCCGTTTCCCGGGGCTCCGCCCCGGACCCTCCCCCAGACTCCGTCCGGGGGGACCCCCGCGCCGCAAACGCCGGCGGGGCTGAATTTCAGCCCCGCCGGTGTTTGAGGCGCGGGCGCGGAGCGCCGTAGGGGTCCGGGGCGGAGCCCCGGTTTCTGGGGGCCCCTCCCAGCGGTAGCTGGGGGAGAAGGGGCGGGGAGGGGAATGCCCCGCAGGGCCCGGCCCCGGGCGGGAACCGGACCCTGCGGGCGATCGGCTAGGCGACGGCGGGCCGGCGTCGGCGCAGGACCAGCACCCCGGCCCCGCTCAGCGCAAGCGCCCCGCCGCCGGCCAGCAGGGCCACCGGAGCCCCGGAGTCCTGCGTGCCGGGCTCCGCGTAACCACCCGCCATGCCCCCTTCGGCATAGGCGGAGCCGGGAAGCTTGTCCCCGTACGCCGCCGCGACCCGGGTCCGGTAGGCGTTCAGCGTGGTACCCCCGGCGCCCACGGCCCGCACCGCGTCCTCGTCCAGCGGCAGCACCCGGCTGCCCCCGGCCACGTACCAGGCGTCGATCTGCGGCTCGCGGAACACCGTCCCGCCGGGCAGCTTCGCGGCGCCCAGCTGCGCGTAGCGGAATTCGTCGTCGCCGGTGGCGATGTTCACGACCTGCCAGCCGGCCTCCGTCCGCGCGGTCCACAGGGCGGCCTGCTGCCCGTCGGAGGAGACCGCCTTGCTGGCGAGGAACTCCAGGCGGGCGACCGGCGCCCCCGCCTTGCCCGCGACGAACTCCGGGGAGAGGTGGCTCACCGGTATCGCCTCCCCCTCGATCCTGGGCTGCGCGGCGGTCGCCGAGACCTTGCCCTCCCGGGCGAAGAAGCGGGAGAGCGTGGCCAGGGTGTCGGGAGCGGCGGCCGCCTGCGCGGCGGCGGCCCGGTTCTCGGCCGTGGCGGCCTGGGGCTGCGGCACGGGGGCGGCGACGGCCTGCGGGGCGAGGCCGAGGAGGGCGGTGGCCGCGAGGACCGCGGCGGCGGCGGTGGCGCGCAGGGTCATGGCGGTCACGCCCCGATCCGGTAGAGGGAGTGGGTCCAGGAGAAGGTGCTGTTGTCCACGTACCAGGCGTGCGAGGCCCAGTTGTAGCGGTCGCTGGAGGGCCACGGGTCGCCCCAGTAGACCCAGCTGTTGGCGGTGTCGTAGCCGTAGATCACGTGCATGTGGCCGCCGCCGTTGGACCACTGGATGCGGGTCTCGATGGGCCGGTTGTTGTTGATCTCGGTCTGGACGGTGGAGTACTGGAGCCAGCCGTTCACGTACGAGCCGGAGTTGATGCCCGCCCAGCGCAGGCCGGTCTGGACGTTGCCGAGGGTGGCCTGGTTGTTGGGGCAGTCGTAGCCCTGCTGGCGGTTGAAGGCGGCGTTGCAGAACTGGTTCTGGCTGTAGGTGCGGCCGAACCAGGTGGCGATGGTGTTGCCGCTCGCGGCCCAGCACCAGTTGGTCTTCTGCTGCGCCTGCATGGTGATGTTCAGGCGCTTGTACGCGAGGGCGGCGCTGTCGGTGTCGGCGGCGGCATCGGCGGCGGTGGCGGTGCCGCCGCCGAGGGTCAGGGCGAGAAGCAGGGCGGAGATGAAGGCGGCGAGGGGTAGCCGCCGGTTTCTGTTGCGCATCGCGTTCCTCCCGAGGCGGGGATGTGGGGGTGGAGGAGCGCGTCCGGACGCTGTGGAGGAGCATCAGGGTGTTGTCGAGATCAGGTCAACACGCTTCAATACGCGGTGACATTGCAGTGTGAACGGTGGGGCTGCGGTGTGAACGGTGACTGTCGTTTCACCTGGTCCGCCGAAGCCGTCGGCGCGATCCCCCGCCGCTGCGCGCGTGAATGTTCACAGAGGAGGCGCCATGCGGCCGACCGGGAACACGGCGGACTCGGCGGAACTCAGCCAATTGCTGCGCGGCGGTCCCTTCCACCTCGCCCTGCGCGCCGCCCTCGCCGCGCGCGGGCTGCCCCTCCACCGGGTGCAGCACCGGCTCGCGGCGCGGGGCATCAAGGTCGGTGTCACCAGCCTCAGTTACTGGCAGCAGGGCGCCCGGCGGCCGCGGCACGCCGAGTCCCTGCGGGCCGTGACCGCCCTGGAGGAGATCCTGGAGCTGCCCGACGGCGCCCTCGTCCGGCTGCTCCTCACCCCGGAACCCGGCCCCGGAACCGCCCGCCCGGCCGCCCGCTCGTACCGGGCCCTGTTCAGCGTCGGCGGGACGGTGGAGCGGCTGCTGGACGGGATGGAGCTCCCGTCGGACGGCGGACTGCACACGCTCACCCACCACGAGCGGGTCCGCATCGGACCGGCGGGCGAGATGCTGGCCCGCGAGTCGCAGCAGATCGTCCGGGCGCACCGGGACGGGGTCGACCGCTACCTCGCCGTCCACCACGGCGATCCGGGCTGCGACGTGTCCCGGATGCGCGTGACGGCGTACGAGAACTGCCGCACGGGCCGGGTGCGGTGCCACCCGGAGGCCGGGGTGGTGGTCGCGGAGCTGCTCTTCGACGCCCGGCTGCGGCGCGGGGACACGTACGTCTTCGGCTACGGCATCGAGGACGGCACCGGCGCCCGCAGCGGTGAGTACGTGCGCGGCTTCAGCTACGCGGGCGGGCAGTACATGCTCCAGGTCCGCTTCGACGAGTCCGCCCTGCCGGTGCGCTGCAGCCGCTTCGCGCGCACGGGGCCCGAGGCCCCGCGCACCGGCCTCGCGGACCTCACGCCGAGCGGTCGCCACCGGGCGGTGCACCTGGTGGAGCAGGCGGTACGGCGCGGGATCCTCGGGATCGACTGGGACTGGGACTGAACCGACCGGGACCGACCGGGACCGACCGGCTGACCGGCTGACCGGCTTGCCGACCGGCCGACCCGCCGACCGTTCCTCAGCTCCCGGGTCAGCCCGCGACGAGCTTGCCGTTCTCCGCCTTGACGGGGACCGCGGGCAGCGGGTCGGTGGCCGGGCCGCGCAGCACCTTGCCGGTCGCCACGTCGAAGCGGCTGCCGTGGCAGGGGCAGTTGCCCTCGCCCTCGACGATCTTGTCCAGTACGCAGCCGGCGTGCGTGCACTGGGCGCTGAACGCCTTGTACTGGCCCTCCGCCGGACAGCTGACGATCAGCTTCCGCTCCCGGTACAGCTTCGCCCCGCCGACCGGGACCTCGGCCGCGGCCCCCAGTTCCACCGGGGCGGTGGGGGTCGCGGGAGTGTTCCCGCCGCTGTTGGTCCCGGTGGAGCAGGCCGCGAGAGCCGCGCCGGCGCCGGCCGCTCCCGCGAGCGCGGCGGCGCCCCTGAGCACGGTACGGCGGGCGGGGGACGGTGACGCGGACATGGAAGTCTCCTGGGCGAGCGGGCGGGGCACGGTGCACCCGACGATACCGGCGTCCGATGGGGTACCTTCCCCCGCGTGATCGTCGTCGGCGGAGAAGCCCTCATCGACCTGGTGCCCGTGGCGCGGCCGCCGGGCGCCCTGCTGCCCCGGCCGGGCGGCGGACCGTACAACACCGCGCTCGCGCTCGGACGCCTCGGCGCCGAGGTGGCCTTCTGCTCCCGGGTCTCGGCCGACGGCTTCGGCGAGAGCCTGCTGACCGGGCTGCGGGCGGCCGGCGTGGACCTGTCACTGGTACAGCGCGGGCCGGAGCCGACCACCCTCGCCGTGCCCTCGCTGGCCCCGGACGGCTCGGCCTCGTACGGCTTCTACGTGGAGGGCACCGCGGACCGGCTGTTCACCCTGCCGCCCACCCTCCCGGCCGCGGCACGGGCCCTCGCGCTCGGGACCTGCTCGCTGGTCCTGGAGCCGGGCGCGAGCGCGTACGAGGCCCTGCTGCGCCGGGAGTCGCGGCGCGGTCTGCTGACCCTGCTGGACCCCAACATCCGGCCTGCGCTGATCGCGGACCCGGCGGCCTACCGCGCCCGGTTCCTGACCCGGCTGCTGCCGTACGCGTCCGTCCTCAAGCTGTCGGAGGAGGACGCGTTCTGGCTGGGGGGCCGGCCGCGCGACTGGCTGGCGGCGGGGCCGTCGGCCGTGGTCCTGACCCGGGGCGCGGCGGGGCTGACGGTCTGGACGCGGGACGGCGCGGAGCACTCGGTGGCGGCCCGCCAGGTTGCCGTGGTGGACACGATCGGAGCGGGCGACACCGTCAACGCCGCCTTGCTGCACCGGCTCTCGGGTGCGCCGGACGGGCCGGTCGACTGGCCCGACGTGCTGGCCTACGCCGCTCATACGGCGGCCCTGACCTGTACCCGGGCGGGCGCGGAGCCGCCGTACGCGGCGGAGCTCTGACCCTCAGGGGCGCAGCGCGGCCCAGACGGTCCGGGCCACGGCGGGGGCGAACTCCTCCACCGGCTGGACCACGTCCGCACCGGAGAAGTGCAGGAAGAAGGCCCGCTGGAAGCAGGCGCCGAGCAGCAGGGCCGCGGCGGCCCGCGGATCTGCGTCGGGGCGCAGCCGCCCGGCGTCGAGCTCGCGCCGCAGCCGCCCGGCCAGGGCGTCGAGGACCACGTGCGGTCCGGCGCCGATCTTCCGCACGCCGTCGCGGTGGCGGGTGAGCAGGACGGGGTCGGCGAAGAGCGAGGCGGCCATGGGCATCGCGTCGGCGTAGAAGAGCGAGGCGTGCCGGGCGATGGCGGCGAGCCCCTCCTCGACGTCCTGCTCCCCGTCCTGCTCCCCATCCCGCTCCCCGGACTCCCCCGGTTCGGCGCGCAGGGCGTCCATGAGCGGGCCCGCGTTGGGGGTGCGCTCCATCAGCACCCGCACGAACAGCTCTTCCTTGTTCGCGAAGTGCTTGTAGAGCGCGGCCTCCGAGCAGCCCGCCTCGCGGGCGATGGCCTTGGTGGTGGCGCTCGCCAGTCCACTGGTGCGCATCAGGGTCTCGGCGGCGTCGAGGAGACGCTCGGGCGTGGGACGGCTTGACTTTGGAGTGGGCACTCACTCACCCTAAGGGAAGCAGGGGTGAGTAAATACTCACCCACCCCATGAGAGCGGGAGCCGGCTATGAAACTCACGGTGTTCGGAGCCACGGGCGGCGTCGGCCACGAGGTCGTCAGGCAGGCGCTGGCCGCGGGCCACGAGGTGACGGCGGTCGTCCGCGACCCGGCCCGCCTGGACGTGCCGCCCCACGACCGGCTCCAGGTGGCCGTCGTGCCCGACCTGACGGACGAGGACGCGCTCGTCCCCGTCCTGGCGGGCCGCTCCGCGGTGGTCTCCGCCCTGGGCGCGGCGAGCAACAAACAGGCGAAGGCGGCCCCT
This sequence comes from Streptomyces sp. NPDC048258, assembly GCF_043201995.1. NCBI lineage: Bacteria > Bacillati > Actinomycetota > Actinomycetes > Kitasatosporales > Streptomycetaceae > Streptomyces > Streptomyces sp. NPDC048258. Next base: position 163,489 of record NZ_JBICZH010000011.1, on the reverse strand, counting down.
GTCACGGGTCCCGCCGTACGGGCCGTCCTGTCGGCGATGGACCGGGCGGGCGTGACCCGCCTGGCGGCGGTGAGCGCGGCTCCGGTGGGCCCGGACGTGCCGGGCGACGGGGTCTTCACGCGGATGGTGTTCCTCCCGCTGCTCCGGCGGGCGCTGCGGGACCTGTACGCGGACCTGGCGGTCATGGAGGCGGCGATCGGCGCGAGCGGCGCCGAGTGGACGGTGATCCGGCCGCCGCGGCTCCTGAACCGGCCCGGGACCGGCGCGTACCGTCGTGTGATCGGCGCCAACGTTCCGGCCGGCCGCGTCATCCCCCGCGCGGACGTGGCCCACGCCCTCCTGGCCTCCCTGACGGACCCCACCACCACCGGCCAAGCGATAGGCGTCGCGTCCTGACCCGACCCCCCGGGCGCGCCTCAAAGCCCTGGGGCTCCGCCCCGGACCCTCCCCCCAGACTCCGTCCGGGGGGACCCCCACGCCTCAAACGCCGGCGGGGCTGGTTCCGGCCGATGCCGTCCGCCTGGCGCGGCTGGTTGCCACAGGGCAATCCCAGCCCTGCCGGGCACAACCCAGCCCGCCGGGCGCCAAGGATGCGCTGCGCGCAAGCGCCCTGCCTGGGCGGGGCGCTCGCGCGTACGATTCGACGCCCTCCGGTCGGACGACACGGAGGGCCAACTCCAGCCCCGCCCGGCGTTTGAGGCGCTGGGGCCCCGGACGGAGTCTGGGGGAGGGTCCGGGGGCGGCGACCCCGGCAACGGCGCCGCGCCGGATCCCGCCGGGCGACCCCGCAGGGGACCGGCGGCCGCAGACGGCGAAGGGCCCGGCCGCCAGGCCGAGCCCTTCGCCAAAACAGCCCAGCGCAGCGGCTAGGCCTTGCGGGCCCGCACCGCCGCCTTCTTCGCCGGGGCCGCCGCCTTCTTCCTGGCCGGGGCCTTCTTCGGCGCGACCGCCGCCGGAGGCGACACCGCGTCGGAGACCCGGTCCGCCCCCAGGATGTCCCGCAGGAACTTGCCCGTGTGGCTCGCCCCCACCGACGCGACCTGCTCCGGCGTGCCCTCGGCCACCACCAGGCCGCCGCCGTAACCGCCCTCCGGGCCCATGTCGATGACCCAGTCCGCGGTCTTGATGACGTCCAGGTTGTGCTCGATGACGATCACCGAGTTCCCCTTGTCCACCAGCCCCGACAGCACCTTGATCAGCTTCGAGATGTCCTCGAAGTGCAGACCCGTCGTCGGCTCGTCCAGCACGTACACCGTCCGGCCCGTCGACCGCTTCTGCAGCTCGGAGGCCAGCTTGACGCGCTGCGCCTCACCACCCGACAGCGTCGGCGCGGACTGGCCGAGGCGGACGTAGCCCAGCCCGACCTCGTTCAGCGTCCGCAGGTGCCGCGAGATCGTCGGCACCGCCTCGAAGAAGTCCAGCGCCTCCTCGATCGGCATGTTGAGGACTTCCGCGATGGACTTGCCCTTGTAGTGGACCTCCAGCGTCTCCCGGTTGTACCGGTCGCCGTGGCAGACCTCGCACGGGACGTAGACGTCCGGCAGGAAGTTCATCTCGATCTTGATCGTGCCGTCGCCGGAGCAGTTCTCGCACCGGCCGCCCTTCACGTTGAAGGAGAAGCGGCCCGGCAGGTAGCCGCGCACCTTCGCCTCCATCGTCTCCGCGAACAGCTTGCGCACGTGGTCGAAGACACCCGTGTACGTCGCCGGGTTGGAGCGCGGGGTCCGGCCGATCGGCGACTGGTCGACGTGCACGACCTTGTCGACGAGGTCGTCCCCGTCCACCCGGGTGTGCCGTCCCGGTACCGACCGGGCGCCGTTCAGCTCGCGCGCCAGGTGCGTGTAGAGGATGTCGTTGACCAGCGTCGACTTGCCCGAGCCCGACACACCGGTCACGGCCGTGAGCACGCCCAGCGGGAAGGCGACGTCGATGTCCTGGAGGTTGTTCTCCTTGGCGCCGTGGACGGTCAGCTTCCGCTCGCCGTTCACGGGCCGGCGTACGTCCGGGATCGCGATGGACCGCTTGCCGGACAGGTACTGCCCGGTCATCGAGTCGGTGTTCTTCAGCAGCTCCTTCAGCGAGCCGCTGTGCACCACCTTGCCGCCGTGCTCGCCCGCGCCCGGGCCGATGTCCACGACCCAGTCGGCCACCTTGATGGTGTCCTCGTCGTGCTCGACCACGATGAGCGTGTTGCCCATGTCCCGCAGCCGCACCAGCGTCTCGATCAGCCGGTGGTTGTCGCGCTGGTGCAGGCCGATGGAAGGTTCGTCCAGCACGTAGAGCACGCCGACCAGGCCGGAGCCGATCTGCGTCGCGAGGCGGATGCGCTGGGCCTCGCCGCCCGACAGGGTGCCGGCGGCGCGGTTCAGCGAGAGGTAGTCCAGACCGACGTCGACGAGGAAGCGGAGCCGCTCGTTGACCTCCTTCAGGACCCGCTCGGCGATCTTCTTGTCGCGGGCGTCGAGCCGCATCCGGCCGAGGAAGTCCGCGCACTCGCTGATCGACATCGCGGCGACCTCGGCGATGGACTTCTCCATCACCGTCACGGCGAGCACGATCGGCTTGAGGCGGGTGCCCTCACAGGTCGGGCAGGGCACCTCGCGCATGTAGCCCTCGAAGCGCTCACGGCTGGCGTCGCTCTCGGACTCCGAGTGCCGCCGCTTGACGAAGGGCACGGCACCTTCGAAGGCCGTGGTGTACGCCCGCTCCCGCCCGTACCGGTTGCGGTAGCGGACCTCGATCTGCGTCTTGTGCCCGTAGAGCAGGGCCTTCTTCGCGCGCGCCGGCAGACCGGCCCACGGGATGTCCGTCCGGAAACCCAGCTCCCCGGCGAGCGCGCCGACCAGCCGCTGGAAGTAGTCCTTGGTGTGGCCGAGCGACCACGGCGAGACCGCGCCCTCGTCCAGGGACTTCTCCTCGTCCGGAATGATCAGCTCCGGGTCCACCTCCATGCGCGTACCGATGCCGGTGCACTCGGGGCAGGCGCCGAAGGGCGAGTTGAAGGAGAAGGAGCGCGGCTCCAGCTCCTCGAAGGACAGGTCGTCGTACGGGCAGTAGAGGTGCTCGGAGTACATCCGCTCACGCTCGGGGTCGTCCTCGGCGAGGTCGACGAAGTCCAGGATGACCATGCCGCCGGAGAGGCCCAGCGCGGTCTCCACCGAGTCGGTGAGCCGGCGCTTGGCGCTGTCCTTGACGGTGAGGCGGTCGATGACCACCTCGATGGTGTGCTTCTCCTGCTTCTTCAGCGTCGGCGGCTCGGAGAGCTGGATGGTCTCCCCGTCCACCCGCGCCCGGCTGTAGCCCTTGGTCTGCAGGTCGGAGAAGAGGTCGACGAACTCGCCCTTGCGCTCGCGCACCAGCGGCGAGAGCACCTGGAAGCGGCTTCCCTCGGGGAGCGCGAGCACCTTGTCGACGATCGCCTGCGGCGACTGCCGGGAGATCGGGCGGCGGCACTCGGGGCAGTGCGGCTTGCCGATGCGGGCGAAGAGGAGGCGGAGGTAGTCGTAGACCTCGGTGATGGTGCCCACGGTCGAGCGCGGGTTGCGCGAGGTCGACTTCTGGTCGATGGAGACGGCCGGGGAGAGGCCCTCGATGAAGTCGACGTCGGGCTTGTCCATCTGCCCGAGGAACTGGCGGGCGTACGACGAGAGCGACTCGACGTAGCGACGCTGGCCCTCGGCGAAGATCGTGTCGAAGGCCAGGGAGGACTTGCCCGAACCGGAGAGTCCGGTGAAGACGATGAGTGAGTCGCGGGGCAGGTCGAGCGAGACATTCTTGAGGTTGTGCTCGCGAGCGCCACGAACGATGAGACGGTCGGTCACGCCGGTCCGCACCTTTCTTGAGAGAGCGGGGGGCACGGGGCCCCCGTCCCAGGGTATGGGGGGCGCCTCTGCGATGGACTTGCTGTCTTGGACTTCCGAGCGTATAGCACGCACATTCGATTTACGGCACTCCGCAGACCCCTTCACCCGATCGTGTGGCCGCGGGCCCTCGACCACTAGGCTCGCCTTCATGACTGATCATGTGCACGACCTGCGATCTGTACGTGAAGCGACCGACCGGCTCCTGGCCGCGGTCGCGAAGCTGGACAACGCCGTCCTGACCGAGGAGTCACTGCTCCCCGGCTGGACCCGCGGCCACATCCTGGCCCACCTGGCGCGCAATGCGGACGCCCTCGTCAACGTCTTCGAGGGCCGCCCCATGTACGACAGCGCCGCCGCGCGCGACGCGGACATCGAGCGCGACGCCGGCCGGCCTCTGGAAGAACACCTGGCGGACCTGCGTGATTCCGGGTCCCGCTTCCTCGCCACCACCGAGCCCGACCAGGACTGGTCCCGCACCGTCGAGCTGCGCAACGGCATCACCGACCTCGCCGCCAACGTGCCCTTCCGCCGCTGGGTCGAGGTCGAGCTGCACCACGTCGACCTGAACGTCGGCTACGAGCTCTCCGACCTCCCGGACGAGTTCACCGACCGCGAGATCACCTTCCTCGCCGACCGCTGGTCGGGCCGGCCGGAGGTACCGCCGACGGCCCTCGCCGCGGACGACGGGCGCGGCTGGCGCACCGGCTCCGCCGGGGACCCGGCCGTCACCGTGTCCGGCACCCCCGCCGGGCTGCTGGCCTGGCTGGCGGGCCGCGGCGACAAGGGCGCCTCCCTGACCACCGCCGGTGGCCCCCTCCCCGAGCTCCCCCCGCTCTAGGATCGAAGACATGACGTACACCGGAGAGGTCAAGGTCGGCGGTCCGGCCGACGTGCACGAGCTCGCGGACCTGATGATTTCCAAGGTCGCGGTGGGCCCGATGAACAACAACGCCTACCTGCTGCGCTGCCGGGCCACCGACGAGCAGCTGCTGATCGACGCGGCCGCGGACGCGGACACGCTGCTGAGCCTGATCGGCGACGACGGCATCGCGTCCGTCGTCACCACCCACCAGCACGGCGACCACTGGGGCGCCCTGCAGGCCGTGGTCGACGCGACGGGGGCGACCACGTACGCGGGCGCCTACGACGCCGAGGGCATCCCGGTGGCGACCGACGTCCCGGTGGCGGACGGGGACACCGTGCGCGTCGGGCGGGTCGAGCTCACCGCGCGCCACCTCGTCGGCCACACCCCCGGCTCGATCGCCCTGATCTACGACGACCCGCACGGGCACCCGCACGTCTTCACCGGGGACTGCCTCTTCCCGGGCGGCGTCGGCAACACGTGGGGCGACCCGAAGGCGTTCGAGCGGCTGATCGACGACGTCCAGCACAAGATCTTCGAGCAGCTGCCGGACGAGGCCTGGGTGTACCCGGGGCACGGCAACGACACCATGCTCGGCGCCGAGCGTCCGCACCTCGCCGAGTGGCGCGAGCGCGGCTGGTAGACCCGCATTCCGTCAACTTCGGTACGCGGGGCACTCCTTCCGGTCGATGATGACCGAACTCATGTCCTGAGGGACGGGGAGGGGGTATTTGCTGCACCATGCAACAAGACCCCTCCCCGTCCCTCTCTCCGTCTCTTGCCGCGCCCCCACCGCCGTCTCCGGATCCGTCCGGTTCCGGGTCCGGGTCCTCTCCCCCGATGCTGCGCCTCGCCTCGGCCTCGCTCGCCGGGACCGCCATCGAGTTCTACGACTTCTTCGTCTACGGGACGGCCGCCGCGCTCGTGCTCGGCCCGCTCTTCTTCCCGTCCTTCTCCCCGCTCGCCGGGACCCTCGCCGCCTTCGGCACCTTCGGCGTCGGCTTCCTCGCCCGCCCGCTGGGTTCGGCGGTGTTCGGCCACATCGGCGACCGCTACGGCCGGCGCCCGGTGCTCCTCGCCTCGCTGCTGCTCACCGGCCTCGCCACCGTCGCCGTCGGCTGCGTGCCGACGTACTCCACCATCGGCGTGGCCGCCCCGGTGCTCCTGCTCCTGCTGCGCTTCCTGCAGGGCCTCGGACTCGGCGGCGAATGGGGCGGCGCGGTCCTGCTGACCGCCGAGCACGCCCCCGAGGGGCGGCGCGGCCTGTGGTCGAGCTTTCCGCAGATCGGCCCGGCCGTGGGGTTCCTGCTGGCCAACGGACTGATGCTGGGCCTGTCCGCCGCCCTCACCGACGGGCAGTTCCGGTCCTGGGGCTGGCGGGTGCCGTTCTGGGCGGCCGGGCTGCTGGCCATGGCCGGTCTGTGGCTGCGCCGCTCCGTGGAGGAGACCCCGCAGTTCCGCGCGCTCGCCGAGACCGGCCGCCGGGCCGAGGCTCCCCTGGCGGAGGTCGTACGGGGCCACTGGCGACTGCTCCTGCTCACCGGCGGAGCGCTCGCGGTGGGGTACGCCGTCTTCTACTCGGTCACCACCTGGTCCCTCGCGTACGCCACCGAGCACCTCGGGGTGCACCGCACGGTGATGCTCTCCTGCATCATGGCCGCGGTCGCGCTCAAGGGCCTGGTGACCCCGCTGGTGGCGCTGCTCGGGGACCGCTACGGCCGGCGTCCCCTCTGCCTGGCCGGCTGCGCGGCCTGCGCGCTGTGGATGTTCCCGTTCGTGGCGCTGCTGCGCACGGCGGATCCGCTGCTGATGACGCTGGGCTTCGTCGGAGCGCTGTTCGGCATGGTGACGATGTTCGCGGTGGTGGGCGCGTACCTGCCGGAGCTGTACGCACCGCGCATCCGCTGTACGGGCGCGGCCGTCGGCTACAACCTGGGCGGCGTGCTGGGCGGGGCGCTGACCCCGATCGTGGCGACCGCGCTGGCGGACGGCTCCGGTCCGCCGTGGGGCGTCGCGGTGTACCTGACCGGGATCTCCCTCGTCTCGCTGGCCTGCTTCGCACTGCTGCCCGAGACGAACCCGGTGGTCGTGCGGGCCCGGAAGACGGGCCCGGGTACGGGAACGGGGGCGGCCGAAGCGGCCGCCCCCGCATAGCTCCGCAGACCCGTAGGCCCGTGGGCCCGTACGCCCGCTTACGCGTCGATGCTCTCCGGGCGGGCGGCGGCCTCGGCCGCCGCCTGCTTCTTCGAGGCCATCAGGCTGGTGATCGTGGTGATGACCAGGACACCGCAGATGACGCCCAGGGAGACCGGGATCGAGATCACCGGGACGTGCACCCCGGACTCGTGCAGCGCGTGCAGCACCAGCTTGACGCCGATGAAGCCCAGGATGACCGACAGACCGTAGCTGAGGTGGACCAGCTTCTTGAGCAGGCCGCCGATGAGGAAGTACAGCTGGCGCAGACCCATCAGGGCGAAGGCGTTGGCGGTGAAGACGATGTACGGGTCCTGGGTGAGGCCGAAGATCGCGGGGATCGAGTCCAGCGCGAAGAGCACGTCGGTGGTGCCGATGGCGAGCATGACGACCATCAGCGGGGTCAGGACGCGCTTGCCGTTGTTCTGGATGAAGAGCTTGGTGCCGTGGTACCTGTCGGCGACGCCGAACTTCTTCTCGACGGACTTGAGGAGACGGTTCTCCTCGAACTCGTCCTCGCCGGTGGAGCCCTCGTCCTTGCGGGCCTCCTGGATCAGCTTCCACGCGGTGTAGATCAGGAACGCGCCGAAGAGGTAGAAGACCCAGGAGAAGCTGGCGATGATCGCCGCGCCGGCGGCGATGAAGATCGCTCGCAGCACCAGGGCGATCAGCACGCCCACGAGCAGTACGCGCTGCTGGAGGTGGGAGGGCACCGCGAACTTCGCCATGATCAGGACGAAGACGAAGAGGTTGTCCACGCTCAGGGACTTCTCGGTGATGAAGCCCGCGAAGAACTCCTGGGAGGCCTGGCCGCTGCCGAAGAACCACAGGCCGAGTCCGAAGAGCCCCGCGAGGACGATCCAGACGACCGTCCAGGTGCCCGCTTCCTTGATCGATACGTCGTGCGGTTTGCGGCCGATGAAGAAATCGGCGCCGATGAGGAGGGACAGACCAAGGATGGTCAGCGCCCACAGGGTCCAGGAAACTTCCACGGTAAACACGCCTCCGGCGGATGGCTCAGCACTTCGTCAGCGTCATCGCTGCCGGAGGTCTCTTCCACCCGGGCGGCCTGGAGGCCGTGGGCCGGCGCCCCGGGACCGTCTGCGTTCTTGTAACCACTGGTCCGTATTGACGGGCACGCCGTAGCAGGAAAGCAGGAATACTCCCCTCCGCGCTCACCAGGGTACCCGCCGGAGGCCGATAAGGTAAAGGGAACCCCAAGAACTGGTCAGCGGCAGGTCATCGACCTGCCGCCGACCCGTCACGGGCGGGCGCGCCGGCGGGCCTCCGCCACCCGGTCCAGTGCCTGTTCGAGGACCCGGCTGCCCTGCGGGGGCAGGTCCGGCTCGAAGGTCCAGGCGTGGTGGACCCAGGGGTCCGCGAGATGGTTGTCCGGCACCGGCGAGAGCCGCATGAGCGAGCGCCACAGCGGGTCCAGCAGCGGCCCGTAGGCCGAGGCCTCGTCACGGTCCGCGACCATCAGCAGGTGCACGCCGACGGCCGGACCCTCGTCGGCCAGGTAGCGCAGCTGCGTGACGGCACGGTCGTCGAAACCGTGCGGGAAGTCGTGCACGAGGAGCAGCTGGTCGGCCGTGTCCACATCCGGCGGCAGGTCCTCGGGCGCCCCGGCCCGCACCGCCATCTGTACGAGGTCCACCCGCCGGGTCAGCCGTGCCAGGGTCTCGGTGACCCCGGCGGCCCCGGCGGCGGGCGGGGACGCGAGCACCCCGGCGCGGACGAGCGGCGCCAGCGAGGCGGCTCCGGCCCCGGCCGCGTCGATGACGTGGACGGAGAACCGGTCGCCGGGGTGCACCGCGAGCAGCCGCGCCGCGTGCGCGACGGCCATGTCCATGGCGGCCCGGCGCAGCCGGTCGGTGTCCATGGCCATGGCGGACTCGGAGCCGGTGCGGCCGTTGTCGATCCAGATGCCGCGCTCCAGCGGGAGCCGCATCAGCATCGGGACGCGCAGACCGGGCCGCTCGGGCAGGTGCAGGTCCCCCAGGCGCAGGGCCAGCGGGTTCTCCTCGGGCAGCCCGTTCGACCGGCTGTCGTGCCAGACCGGGTTGTCCCAGCGGGCGTACGCGGCCGGCAGCGCGGGTTCGACGACCTCCGACTCCGCGATCAGCTGGGCGAGGTCCCGGTCGAGGACGGCCTGGGCCTGGGTGACGATCTCCTCGCGGCGCGCCCGGGCGGTGTCGCGGGCGGCGTTCCCGGAGCCACCGAGGCGGTGGCGCGGGTCGGACAGGGCCTCGTCGAGCTCGCGGTCCATACGGGAGTCGGCGAAGTCGACGGCGCTGCGGTACGCGGCGACCGTGCGGGCCAGGTCCTCGAACATGCCCCAGACCTGGTTGTAGAGCCGCTCCTCCATGGACCAGCCGCTGGCGTCCCCGGCGACGGGCCGCGGGTACTGCCCGGGCTCCGTCGGCGGGGCGGCCTGCGGCGCGGGCTCGGGCGGCTCGGTGCTGGTACGGCGGCGCCGCGGGTGCGCGTAGCTGATGGTGGGCGGGGAGCCTCCGGTGTCGCCGCCGGGCGCGGGGCCGGGCGTACCGGCGTACGGGACCCCGGAGACGGGGACCGGGTCCGTCGGCTCGGGAGTGGGCGCGGGGGCCTGGGCGGGGGCCCCGGCCGGTGTCCGCGGGGCGCGCTGGTCGGCGGCGAGGCTCGGCCGGGCGGCGCGCGCGCCGTCGGCCTGCCCGGCCCGCTCGGCCTGCTCGGCCTGCGCGACCGTGGCCAGTGCGGCGGCGGCGAGCGCGGTGGCCTCCGGTGCGGCCAGCCCGCCGTCGGCCAGCAGGGCGCCGAGGCCGTCGGCGTATCCCTGGCCCACGGCCCGGACCTTCCAGGCGCCCTGGCGGCGGTACAGCTCCAGGGCCACGACGGCCGTCTCGGCGTCCAGCCCGGTCAGGGTGTATCCGGCGAGCTCGGCGCCCTCCGGGTCGGCCACGGCCACGTGGGAGGCCGGGACCGCGCCGAAGCACACCGGGCCGCCGGGCGGCAGGACGAGCAGGACGCCGACGCGGTGGACCTCCGCCGCGACCGCGTCGAGGTCGACGGCGAAGGTGTGCCGTTCGGCGAGCTCCCCCGGCACGCGGACCCCCGGGAGGGTCCGGGCGCCCGGGTGCGCCAGTGTCCCGGGGCCTTCGAGCCGGCCCTGTTCGTCGGCGAACGAGGCCAGGGCAAGCACGGGTGTGCCCGCCGAGACCCTGATCTCCACCCGGCTCTGGGACACGGGGTGGTTCTGCCCCCGGACCAGTTCGGCCGTCATCGTGCAGCCCTCCCCCGTGCCTTCTTCTCTTGTCGCGTACTGCTTGTCTTGCGTACTGCTTGTCTTGCGTACTGCTCGTGTCGCGTACCGCCTGAAGCGGTCCTGCTACAGGTGCGGCAGGATCGACGGCATCAGGTCCTGGAACGTGCGGCCGTTGGCCGCGGTGCCGAGGGCCGTCATCTGCCAGCCCGCGCCCGAACGCGACACCTTCGCCATGATCTGCGCCGTGTACTGGCCGCCGCCGTCGAGGGTGTAGCGGGCCAGCTCCTGGCCGTTGGTCTCGTCGACGATGCGGCAGAACGCGTTCTGCACTTCCTGGAACGTCTGGCCGGTGAAGGAGTTCACCGTGAAGACGATCTGGTCGATGTGCACCGGCACGCGCTGGAGGTCGACGAGGATCGCCTCGTCGTCCCCGCCCTGGCCGACGCCGCCGACGAGGTTGTCACCGGTGTGCCGTACCGAGCCGTCGTCGCTCTGCAGGTGCCGGAAGAAGACGACGTCCACCGGCTGCTTGTCGGCGAAGAGTACCGCCGACGCGTCCAGGTCGATCTCCCGGGTCCGCGAGCCGAACAGTCCGCGGCGCTTGGCGGCCTGCCAGCCGAGGCCCATCCGGACCGCGGTCAGCGTCCCCCCGTCCGCCTTCTGCAGACTGATGGCCTGACCCTTGGTCATGTTGACCGTCACGCGCTGTCCCCTCTCCATAGCCCGCCCCGATTACGGGAGCGCCGCGTGTACCTGCGGCTGTGACCCAACCCTACTGACAGGGCCCGGGTCAGGCGAGGCCCGCTTCCTTCATCTGTCGCAGCTCCTTCTTCAGCTCGCTCACCTCGTCCCGGATCCGGGCCGCGACCTCGAACTGCAGCTCCGCGGCCGCCCCGCGCATCCGCTCGGTCATCTGCTCGATGAGCGAGGCCAGTTCCGCGGCGGGCCGGTCGGTGAGCACCTCGCCCTTGGCCGCGCCCTTCGCGCCCTTGCCGCCCGTCTTGCCCTTGGCCTGGGCCGCCTTGCCGCCGAGCGCCGGCACCGGAGCCTTGGCCCCCTTGCCGTCCGCCGCCTGCCGGTACCCGGTGCCGAGGAGCTGCTCGGTGTCGAGCTCCTCGCGGGCGATGGTGGCGACGATGTCGTTGATCTTCTTGCGCAGCGGCTGCGGGTCGATCCCGTTGGCCGTGTTGTAGGCGACCTGCTTCTCCCGGCGGCGGTTGGTCTCGTCGATCGCCTGCGCCATCGCCGGGGTGATGCTGTCCGCGTACATGTGGACCTGGCCCGACACGTTGCGCGCCGCGCGGCCGATCGTCTGGATCAGGGAGGTCCCGGAGCGCAGGAAGCCCTGCTTGTCGGCGTCGAGGATCGCCACCAGCGACACCTCGGGCAGGTCGAGGCCCTCGCGCAGCAGGTTGATGCCGACCAGTACGTCGTACTCGCCGGACCGGAGCTCGCGCAGCAGCTCGATGCGGCGCAGCGTGTCCACGTCGCTGTGCAGGTAGCGGACCTGGATGCCGAGCTCCAGGAAGTAGTCCGTGAGGTCCTCGGCCATCTTCTTGGTGAGGGTGGTGACCAGGACCCGCTCGTCCTTCTCCACCCGCTGGCGGATCTCGTGCACCAGGTCGTCGATCTGACCCTCGGTGGGCTTGACCACGACCTCGGGGTCGATGAGGCCGGTGGGGCGGATGATCTGCTCGACGAAGCCGTCGCCGCGCGAGAGCTCGTACTTGCCGGGGGTCGCCGACAGGTAGACGGTCTGCCCGATGCGCTCCTGGAACTCCTCCCACTTGAGCGGCCGGTTGTCGAGCGCGGACGGCAGCCGGAATCCGTGGTCGACCAGGGTCCGCTTGCGCGAGGCGTCGCCCTCGTACATGGCGCCGATCTGCGGCACGGTGACGTGCGACTCGTCGATGACCAGGAGGAAATCCTCCGGGAAGTAGTCGATGAGGGTGTTGGGCGCGGAGCCCGGCTCGCGGTCGTCCATGTGCAGCGAGTAGTTCTCGATGCCGGAGCAGGACCCGATCTGCCGCATCATCTCCAGGTCGTACGTGGTGCGCATGCGCAGCCGCTGGGCCTCCAGCATCTTGCCCTGCTTCTCCAGCTCGGCGAGGCGCTGGGCCAGCTCGGCCTCGATGCCGCGGACCGCCTTCTCCATGCGCTCGGGGCCCGCGACGTAGTGGCTGGCGGGGAAGACGTACAGCTCGCGGTCCTCGCTGATGACCTCGCCGGTCAGCGGGTGCAGGGTGGACAGGGCCTCGATCTCGTCGCCGAACATCTCGATGCGGACGGCCAGTTCCTCGTAGACCGGGAAGATCTCGATGGTGTCGCCGCGCACCCGGAAGGTGCCGCGGGTGAAGGCCACGTCGTTGCGGGTGTACTGGATGTCGACGAAGCGGCGCAGCAGCTGGTCCCGGTCGGTCTCCTCGCCCACCTTGAGGGAGACCATCCGGTCGACGTACTCCTGTGGGGTGCCGAGGCCGTAGATGCAGGACACGGAGGCGACGACGATGACGTCGCGCCGGGTCAGGAGCGAGTTGGTGGCGGAGTGGCGCAGCCGCTCCACCTCCTCGTTGATCGAGGAGTCCTTCTCGATGTACGTGTCCGACTGCGGAACGTAGGCCTCGGGCTGGTAGTAGTCGTAGTACGACACGAAGTACTCGACGGCGTTGTTCGGCAGGAGCTCTCGGAACTCGTTCGCCAGCTGGGCGGCGAGGGTCTTGTTCGGCGCCATCACCAGGGTGGGGCGCTGGAGCCTCTCGATCATCCACGCGGTGGTCGCCGACTTGCCGGTGCCGGTCGCGCCCAGCAGGACGACATCCTTCTCACCTGCGCGGATGCGCTTCTCCAGGTCGGCGATGGCCGTCGGCTGGTCGCCGCTGGGCTGGTACGGGCTGACGACCTCGAAAGGCGCCACCGTGCGTTCGATCTTCGATACGGGCCGCATGACTCCACCGTACGACCCCCCACTGACACTCACGTGACGCGCAGGCGCATCCCCACGCGTCCGCGTGGGGACGCGCGCGTCCGCGGCGCCCTCGTGCGCGTCTGCCCGGCCGGACCCCTCTCACACGTTCTGGTCCGTTTGTCGTAGTTCGGTGGCGGCCCGGTGATCTTCAACCCCATGATCGCGGTGAAGGCCCGCCGTGAAGTACATCGCCACAACGTCTGCCGCTCCGCACCCGTCTGACGCAGGACCAGGGCTCCCGACCAGAGGAGAACGCACATGTACGTCCGACCCGCCGCCGCGGCCGCCGCCGCATTCCTGGGCTTCACCCTCACCCTGCTGGGCGGGGCGGCCTCGTCCGCCGCCACCGGCCCCGACTCCCCCACGGCCGGCCGGGCGGCGCTGGGGGGACCCGTCGTGTACGCCCACCGGGGGGCTTCGGCGTACGCCCCGGAGAACACGCTCGACGCGATCGACCTGGCGATGCGGCTGGGCTTCGACTGGGTCGAGAACGACGTGCAGCGCACCCGGGACGGCGAGCTGGTGGTCATCCACGACGACACCCTGGCCCGGACCACCGACGTCGAGCAGGTGTTCCCCGACCGCCAGCCGTGGCGGGTCAAGGACTTCACGGCGGCGGAGATCGCCCGGCTGGACGCGGGCAGCTGGTTCGGGGAGGAGTACGAGGGCGCCCGGGTACCGACCCTGCGGGAGTACCTCGACCGGGTGGAGCGCAACCAGCAGCGGCTGCTGCTGGAGATCAAGAAGCCGGAGCTCTACCCCGGGATCGAGGAGCAGACCCTGAAGGTGCTGGAGGAGGCCGGCTGGCTCGACGAGCGCCATGTGACGCACCGGCTGGTGGTGCAGAGCTTCAGCGCCGACTGCGTCCGCATCGTGCACGGCCTGCGCCCGGACCTCGTGACGGCCTTCCTGGGCACCCCGGCGGTGGCGGACCTGCCGCGGTACGCGCAGTTCACCGACCGGATCAACCCGTGGCACACCACGATCTCGGCCGACTGGGTCTCGGCGGTGCACGGCCTGCTCGGAGCCCACGGCAAGGCCATGGAGGTGGACACGTGGATCGTGGACGACGCCGTGACCGCCCGGAAGGTCCAGGCGATGGGCGTGGACGGGATCATCACCAACGCCCCGGACGTCGTGCAGGAGGCGGTGGGCGGCTTCTGAGCCGGGCCCGAACCGGCGGCGTTGCGGCGTAGGCGCCGCTGTCGGCGCTGTCAGTACTGGCAGCGCCGACAGCGCCGACAGCATTGTCAGCGGGGCGCCGTACCGTGGACGCGTGGACAGCATCGAGCGGCCCCGCGGGCCGCACCTCGAATGGACCGTCGTCGCCAGCGATATCGGTCCCCTGCTCCTGGCCGCGACCCCGGAGGGTCTGGTCCGGGTCGAGTTCCATGCCGGGCCGGACCGGATCGACACCATGATCGGTTCGCTGGTCTCCCGGCTCGGCGCCGACGCCTGGCGGCCCGCGCCGGGCGAGGAGGTGCTGCTGGCAGAGCCCATACGCCAGCTGGCCGCGTACTTCTCCGGTTCGCTGCGGCGCTTCGAGCTGCCGCTGGACTGGCGCCTCAGCTCCGGCTTCAACCGGCAGGTGCTCCAGGAACTGGACCGCTCCGTGCCGTACGGAGCGGTCGTCGGCTACGGGGAACTGGCCGCCCGCGTCGGCCAGCCCGGCGCCGCCCAGGCCGTGGGCAACGCCATGGGGTCGAACCCTCTGCCGCTGGTCGTGGCCTGCCACCGGGTCGTGGAGAACGACGGGGGCATCGGCGGCTTCGGCGGCGGAGTCGAGACCAAGCGGCAGCTGCTCGCGCTGGAAGGCGTCCTCCCGCAGCCGCTGTTCTGAGCGGGTACCGCGACAACGGGCGGCGGCCCGGGCTTCGGACCGCGGGTACCCGGTTCCGCCGCGCGGTAAGGGGTGGCACACTGCCGCGGTGACTACTCCAGCCGCCGCACCCGCCGGTCTCACCGCGCCCTCCCGCGCCCCGCGCCCATGCCCGCGAAGGGGGTGCGCGGCGTGACCGCCTCGCCCGGCACGGACCGGCCCGCAGCCGCGGCCGCCGGCCCGGAACTGGCCCGGCTGCGGCGCCGTACCACCGGGGTGCTCATCGCGAGCCAGATCCTCGGCGGGCTGGGCGTGCCCATCAGCATCGCCCTGGCCCCCGTACTCGCGACCGAGGTCAGCGGCACCGAGGCGCTGTCCGGCCTCGCCTCCACCGCCGCGGTGATCGGCACGGCCCTGGTCTCCCTGCCGCTCGCCGCCCTGATGACCGCCCGCGGCCGCCGGCCCGGGCTGGTCCTGGCCTACGGGATCGGTGCTGTCGGCGCGGGCCTCGTGGTGCTCGCCGCCACCGTCAAGAGCTTCCCGCTCCTGATGCTCGGCATGGCCGCCTTCGGCGCCGCCTCCTCCGCCAACCTGCAGGCCCGGTTCGCCGCCGCCGACCTCGCCGCCCCGGACCGCCGGGCCCGGGCGATCTCCGTCGTCGTGTGGGCGTCCACCCTCGGCGCGGTGCTCGGCCCCAACCTGTCCGCCCCGGCCAGCCGCAGCTTCGCGGGGACCTCCATACCCGAGACGGCGGGCCCCTTCGTGTGGGCCGCCGTCGTCTTCCTCCTCACCGGCACGCTGATCGGCGTACTCCTGCGCCCGGACCCGCTGCTGACGGCCCGTGCGCTGGCCGCGCCCGCGGAGCAGACCCGCGAGGGCCGCTCCCTGCGGGCCGGAATCGCCGCCGTCAGGGCCTCGCCGCGGGCCCGGCTCGCCCTCGTCACCGTCGCCGTGTCCCACACCACCATGGTCTCGATCATGGTGATGACCCCGATGGACCTGGGCCACCACGGGGCCGGGCTGGAGCTCATCGGCCTGGTGATCAGCGGTCACATCGCGGGCATGTTCGCCTTCTCGCCGCTGATGGGCGTACTCGCCGACCGGCTCGGCCGGCTGTCCGTGATCGGCCTGGCGGCCGGGCTGCTCTCGGTCGCCGCCCTGCTCGCCGGCACGGCCGGGCCGCACCACGGCCAGAGTGCGGCCGGCCTGTTCCTGCTCGGCCTCGGCTGGTCCGCCGGGATGGTGTCCGGCTCGGCGCTGCTGACCGACTCGGTGCCACAGGCCGCGCGGGCCGCCGTACAGGGCCTGAGCGACCTGACGATGAACACGGCCGCGGGCGTCGGCGGCGCCGCCGCCGGCCTGGTCATGTCCCAGGCGAGCTACGGCTGGCTCAACGCCGTCGGCGCCTGTCTGCTGCTGCCGATGGCGGCGCTCGCGCTGTTCACCGCGCGCCGCCACCCCGCTCCCGGGAAGGGCCTCAGCAGCTGATGTGGTAGGCCTTGCGGAGCGTCTCGTGCACGGTCCAGGTGGTCTTGTCGCCCTCCCGGAGCACGCAGGCGGAGCCGGGGCCCACCTCCAGGGTCTCGCCGCCCTCGACCTCGATGGTGGCGCGGCCGCTGACCACGACGAACAGCTCGTCGGCCTCGGTGTCGGTGACCACGCCGGGGGTGATCTGCCAGATCCCGCGCAGCTGCCTGCCGTCCGCCGACTCCCAGAGCACCTTGCCCGTCACGACGGGATCACCGGAGACGATCTGTCCGGGGTCGAGCTCTTCGGCCTCCAGTTCGACGTCCGGGACGAAGACGGCGAAGGAGGCGGGGGCGGGGCCGGGGGCGGGGGAACCTGCGGAGGCCGCGGAGTGGTCGCTGGTGCTCATGGCGCGCCAGCCTAATCCGGCCCCCGCCGCGCGGCGCGGTGACCAGAGCGTCCACGAACCGCCCGGCCGACGGGGCACCCTGTCCAGTCAGGCCGCCGGGGGAACGCTACTCGGACAGGTTGTGACGGGTGGGGCGGGAGCGCGTTTGGGGGCGTGGATCCCGTGCCATGGATGGGGACATGTCACAGCACACAGCAACTGCATCCCCGTCCGGCGGACCGGTCCTCTCGGAAGAGGTACGCGAGGCGCTCGCCCGGCACCGGCCCGTCGTGGCCCTGGAGTCGACGATCATCGCGCACGGCCTGCCGCGTCCCCGCAATCTGGCGGTGGGACTCGAACTGGAGGCGCTGGTCCGCTCGGAGGGCGCGGTTCCGGCGACGATCGCGGTCCTGGACGGGGTGGCGCACGCGGGCCTGGACAAGGCGCAGCTGGAGCGCATCGCGGGCGGCGAGGGCGTACGCAAGCTCGGCCACCGGGATCTGGCACCCGCGCTCGCGGCGGGGGCCACGGGGGCGACGACGGTGTCCGCGACCGCCTTCCTGGCGGCCCGGGCGGGCCTGCGGGTCTTCGCCACGGGCGGGCTGGGCGGCGTACACCGCGAATGGGCGCTGACGCAGGACGAATCGGCGGACCTGTCGCTGCTGGCGCGGACGCGGATCACGGTGGTGTGCGCGGGGGTGAAGTCGATCCTGGACGTGCCGGCCACGCTGCAGCGGCTGGAGACGCTGGGGGTGGGGGTGCTCGGTTACCGGACCCGGCGGTTCCCCGGCTTCTACCTGACGGATTCCGGCGAACCGGTGGACTGGACCGTGGAGGGTGCGGAGGAGGTCGCGGCGGTGATGGCCGCTCAGGACGCGCTGGGTGGTGCGGAGTCGGCGCTGCTGGTGGCCAATCCGGTGGACGAGGCGGAACAGCTGGATCCGGAGCTGCACGACCGGGTGCTGGCCGAGGCGCTCGCAGAGTGCCGGGAGCGCGGGATCACGGGGCAGGCGGTGACACCGTTCCTGCTGGGGTTCCTGGTACGGGCGACGGGCGGGGCCTCGCTGGAGGCGAACCTGGCGGCGGTACGGGGCAACGTGCGGCTCGGGGCCAAGATCGCGGGGGCCTGGGCGGCCCGGGCATGACCGCGGCGGGACCGGCCGTTCCGGGGGCGCTGCTGATCGTCGGGGACGTGGTGACCGATGTCGTGGCGGTACATCCCGAACCGCTGGCTCCGGCCACCGACACGGCCGCGCGGATCCGGACCCTGCCGGGTGGCGCCGGGGCCAACGCGGCCTGCTGGGCGGCCCTCACGGGGGCCGTGGAAGTACGGCTCCTGGCGCGGGTGGGCGCGGAGTCGGCGCGGTGGCACGAGCGGGCGCTGGTGGACGCGGGGGTGCGGCCGCGGCTGGTGATCGACCGGGAGGAGCCGACCGGGACGGTGGTCGCGCTGGTCGGCAAGGACGCGGAGCGGACCTTCCTGACCGACAGCGGGGCCGCGCTGCGGCTGTGCCCGGCCGACTGGACCCCGTCCCTGCTGGACGGGGTGGCCCATCTCCACCTGTCCGGGTACCTGTTCTTCGCCGACAGCAGCCGGGAGCTGGCCCTGGTCGCGCTGCGGGCGGCCCGGGCCCGGGGGGTGCCGGTGAGCGTGGATCCCGCCTCGGCCGGATTCCTGGCGGGGCTGGGCCCGCGGCGCTTCCTCGACGCGGTGACCGGAGCCGGCGTACTGCTGCCGAACGAGGACGAGGCACGGCTGCTGGCCGGGCTGCCGGAACCGGCCGGAGTGGCCCGGGCGGCGGCGCAGCTGAGCCGACGGGTGCCGCTGGTGGTGGTGACCCGGGGGGCGGCCGGGGCGCTGGTCGCCGAGCGGGGCCGGATCACCGCCGAGGTCACGGCGGAACCGGCCGAGGCGGTGGACTCGACGGGGGCGGGGGACGCGTTCACCGGGGGGTTCCTGGCGGCGCTGCTGACGGGGGCGGATCCGGTGGAGGCGGCGCGGGC
Organism: Streptomyces sp. NPDC048258; assembly: GCF_043201995.1. NCBI lineage: Bacteria > Bacillati > Actinomycetota > Actinomycetes > Kitasatosporales > Streptomycetaceae > Streptomyces > Streptomyces sp. NPDC048258. The sequence goes on along the minus strand of NZ_JBICZH010000011.1, from coordinate 144,684 downwards.
GGGCTGCCGGGCCGCCGCGCTGGCGGTCACCCGGATGGGCGGGAGGCCGTAGCCCTGGCCGTAGCCCTGGCCGTTGCCCCGGCCGGGGGTCGGCTGCGGGCTCGTCCGGGGCCGGGCCCCTCATCGGCCGCGGATGTCCGTCCAGGCGGGGTGACGGGGGTCATCGGCCCTGACCAGTGCGTCGGCCTGTGCCGCCGGGTCGGTCTCGGCCTCGTAGCGGGCGAAGGCCGGGAGGGTCCAGCGGGCGGATTCCTCGGTACGGCGGGCGAGCGCGCCCGCGGAGAGGCGGATGTGGACGCTCAGGTCGAACGGGAACCAGTGGCCCAGCAGCAGCGGGCCGTGCACGATCACCACGCCGCCGGGCGGGAGTTCGACGTACGGGCTGCGCGTCGCCCGGTCGGTCACCGGGTCCCAGAGGTCGGGCAGCACCCGCCCCGTGCCACCGGGGTCGGTCGGGCCGAACACCTCCCGCCAGAGCGCGGCCGTGTCGTACCAGCCGCCGAGGTAGGAGTCCACGTCCTGGCGGCCGAACTCGAAGCGGAGGGACGCCGGCCGCAGGAAGCCCTCGGCCGGTACCACCAGGACCGACCGACCGCGCCGCCGCAGCGCCTCGGCGAGGTGTTCCGCGAGTACGCCCGTCCCAGCGGCCGGCGCTCCGTCGACGCCGACCCGCTGCCAACTGTCCTGCCCGGTGGCGGTGTCGCGGTCGTCGAGGTGACCGGCGAGCCGCTCGGCCATCCGCTGCCATGTGATCGCTTCCAGCTGCACCGGCCCATTGTCACGCGGCGTGCGCCCGGCACACGGCCGGGGTGGTGCCGGCCGGAGCCGGGGCGGGTATGGCGAAGGGGGTCAAGGCGGTCCCCGCGGGCAGCGCCGGGGTCACGTGGATCACGACCGGTTCACTGCCGAGGTTGTGGCCCAGGTGGATGTGCCGGATGCCCGCGGGCTCCACGAAGGCGGTCCCGGCGCGGTGCACCTCGACCGTGTGGTCGTGCAGGACGCGGGTCAGCGTCCCCGCGAGCACGACGGCGTTCAGCCGCACCCGGTGGTAGTGCCAGCCGGTGCAGCCGCCCGGAGGTATGACGACCTCCCTCGCCGCGGGGGCCGCGGCCGTGCGTGCCCTCGTCGGCCGAATCGTCGTCGCCCGCTGTCCCAGCATGTGGTGCACGTGCCCTCCCCGGTGGACCTGCCGCCGTCCACTCGGGCCCCACCGTAGAAGGAGGGCAGGTCGTCGAGGAAGAGATGATCAAACATCAACCGCCGCTCTCCACCAGGTGATATGAGGCTCCGGCAGCGGTATCACATCCGTATGAGCCTGGTCGTCTTCGAGTCCGCGAAGCAGATCCACTGCGCCGAGTGCCGGCAGGGCCCGCTCCGGCACCTCGTGCGCGAGGCGGGCGTACCGCGCTGCCTGGACTGCGCCGATCTCGGGCATCTGGTCTACCTCCCGCGCGGGGACGCGGCGCTCACCCGCCGCTCCCGCGAGGCGAGTTCGCTCTCCGCCGTCGTCGTCCGATTCAACAGGCGCCGGCGCCGCTACGAGCGCCAGGGGATCCTCGTCGAGGACGCCGCCCTGGCGGGCGCGGAACGTGCCTGCCTGGCGGACGCCGAGGCACGGGCCCGGCGCCGGGAGCGCGACCGGCTGCGTCGCGCCGCGGAGGACACCCGGTTCACGGCGGCCTTCGCGGCCGAGATAGTACGGCTGTTCCCGGGCTGCCCGGCCGACCGGGCCGTGGCGATCGCCACCCACGCCTCGGTGCGCGGCAGCGGCCGGGTGGGCCGCAGCGCGGCCGGCCGGGCCCTCGACGAACTGGCGGTGTCGTACGCGGTACGGGCGGCCGTGCGGCACACCGACACCGAGTACGACGCCCTGCTGATGGCGGGGGTGCCGCGGTTCGCGGCCCGGGCCCGGCTGGCCGCCCGGATCGACGCCGTCCTGGACGGGTGGCGTACGGCCTAGTTGAGGCGGAAGCGGCGGTAGAGGAGCACCCCGCCGAGCAGCAGCGCTCCCCCGCCCGGCAGCAGGTAGCCGACGGCGTCGGCCCCGGTGTGGGCGAGCGACGCCTCGGTGTGCCGGGGCGGCGCGGGCGGGGTCATGGGGCGCGGGGCGGCGGGCGGCTGGGCGGCGGGCGGCTGGGCCGGTTCGCTTTCGACGGGCGTCCGGCCGTTGACGGAGATGTTGCCGTGGGAGCTGTTGCCGACGCCGACGACGCTCACGGAGTTGCCGCTGAGGTTCAGCGGCAGGTCGACCGGGAGCTGGAGCCCGTTGCCGGACAGCACCCCCGGTGAATCCTTTCCGCGCCCCTCGGCGGTGGCACCGCCGCCGTTTCCGGCTCCGGGTTTCGCCTGATGCGAGGGCCTTGGGTCCGGATTCCCTCCGCCACCCCCCGGTGCCGCGTTGGCACAGCGGTTGCCGGCCGCCGGGTTGAGTAGGCCGACCACGCTCACGGTGTTCCCGCACACGTTGACCGGGACGTGCACGGGCAGCTGTACCACGTTCCCGGACAGCAGCCCCGGCGAGCGTTCGGCCTGACCACTCGCGTCCGCATCGGCGTAGGCGAATCCGCTCACACCCGCGACCGCCAGCCCACCTCCCGCAACCACCGCCGCGATCAAGCCATTCCGACGACTGTGACGCATCAGTTTTCCTGCCTTCCGGAGGAGTTCACGGGCGCTGCACCCGCACCGGAGACAACGCTCTGAACCCATTCGGGTTATAGCGCCGGTAGGCATTTCACTCCATCGTGTACTGGGTAGTCCCTACTTCATGACTGCTCGCCCGCTGCTCCTCCTCGACGTGGACGGCCCGCTCAACCCCTTCCGGTCACCCCTCGCCGGACTGCGCGGTTACCGGAGCCACCGGATGCGACCCGACGTCTGGCTCGCCTACCGCGACCCGGAATCCCGCAGCGCCCGGCGCGGCGCACGGGTCCGTCTCCACCCGTCCCACGGCGCCCGGTTGCTGGCGCTGCCCTTCGAACTCACCTGGGCCACCGCCTGGACGCACCAGGCCAACACGCTGATCGCGCCGCACATCGGACTGCCCGATGATCTTCCCGTCGTCGAATGGCCGGAACTCTTCGCCCGCGACCCGGACGGCCTCTCGTGGAAGACCCGACCCCTCCTCGACTGGGCGGCCGGCCGCCCCTTCGCCTGGGTCGACGACATGATCACTCCCCGCGACCGCGCCTGGGTCACCGCCCACCACCCGGCCCCGGCCCTCCTCCTGCGCATCCACCCCCGCCGCGGCCTCCGGGACCGCGACTTCACCACCCTCAGCCGGTGGGCTCGCGAAGTGACGCGCTGAACCGTCCATCGACCTGCCGCATCCGCCCATCCGACACCAGTGCGTCGACATCCGACTCCAACGCGCTCCGGATGTCATCGCCCATCCGCTTCCATCCGAAGAACTCACGCCCGTGCCTCAGGAGCTCGTCGAGGGACATTCCCGGGCACTCGGCGGCCAGCTCGGCCAGGACCCTCTGCCGCTCCCCCGGAGCCACATGACTGACCTTCCGGCTGCAGATGTCCACCGGCGTCCGGGCCCCGGTGAGAGCCCGGCCGTGCACATCCGCAAATCCGTCGGTGTGCACCGCGATCCGCTGCCGTACCAGGTCTCGCAGTACGAGAAGCACGTTGTCCCGAATACGGCTGCCGGCCCGCTTCACCTGCCACACCTCACGAGCCCGTTGCACCAACAGGTCCTCATGAATGGGCCCTTCCACCTCCACGATCTGTGCCAGTGCCTTGCGCAGCGCTGAACGCGCCTCGGGGGTATGGAGCTCCGCCCTTGTGTCCGCCTGCACGAGAGCCGCCTCGTAAGGCCGGCTCCAGGCACGCTCGGGCACCTCGTCCATCCGGACCTGCACCCGGACCGGTTCCGGGCGCGGAGCCGGCACCTGAAGCGGAGCCTGCACCGGGGCCGTCGGCCTCGAGAAGGGGTCGCGCGCGGTCGCGGCCTCCACCGCTGCTCTCAGCCGAGTCTCCGAATCAGCACGATTGCGGTACCAGTCGGTCCCCCAGATCCGGTGAAGCGTCCACCCGAGCCCTTCCAGCACCTGCTGGCGGAGCCTGTCCCGGTCCCTCGCCGCGCGCGATGAGTGGTACATCGCGCCGTCGCACTCGATGCCGAGTGCGTACGACCCCGGCGCCACCGGGTGCCGAAGTCCCAGGTCGATGCGGTAGCCGGACACGCCCACCTGCGGTTGGACCTCATAGCCCCACCCGCGCAGCACCTCCAGCACCGACTCCTCGAACGGGCTGTCCGGCTCCGCATCCGCGGCCACGACGTCCTGGGCCAGCACCGCCGGCCCGTTCTCCGCGTACTCCAGGTAGCGCTTGAGGTACTGAACGCTCGGGTTCGTACTGTCCTTGAGCTGCCCGGCATGGAACGAGGCGACCAGTTCGACCCGGTAACGAGCCCGGGTCACGGCGACGTTCAGTCGCCGCCAGCCGCCTTCCCTGTTGATCGGACCGAAGTTGAGACCCACGATTCCGCGCTCGTCCGGGCCGTAGCCCAGAGACATGATCATGACGTCGCGCTCGTCGCCCTGGACCGATTCCAGGTTCTTGACGAAGAACCCGTCGAGCCGGTCCTCGGTGAAACAGTGGTCAAGGTCGGGGCGGGCCAGCCTGGCCTGCTGCACACACTCGTCGATCGCGCTCGCCTGGGCCTGCGACAGCGCCACCACCCCCAGGCTCCGCCCGGGCCGGGTGTCGAAATGGTGCAGCACTCGCCGCGCCACCTCTTCCGCCTCGCGCCGGTTGTCCCGGCGGCCGCCCTTGTCGTAGCAGCCATCGGCTTTGAAGAACTCGACTCCGATGTCCGGGCCGCTCTCCATCGCCCCGGGGAAGGTCACCATGGCGTTCCGGTAGAACTCCCGGTTGCTGAAGGTGATCAGGTCCTCGTGGCGGCTGCGGTAGTGCCAGCGCAGCGGCAGCTCCCGCATGGCCCCGGCCTTGCACGCGTGCAGAAGCGATTCGAAAGAGTCCGGCACGTCCTCGTCGTACTCATCGCCCTCGTCCCCGACGGCAGAGTCGAAGAAGGCCGTCGGCGGGAGCTGCTTCTCGTCGCCCGCGACGACCAACGAGCGTCCTCGGTACACGCAATTGACTGCGTCCCCGGGCCTGACCTGCGAGGCCTCGTCGAAGATCACCACATCGAACCGGTAATCGGCCGGCAAGTACTGACTGACCGACAGCGGGTTCATCATGAAACAGGGCTTGACCGCCTGAACGACCTCCCTCGCCCGCCCCAGGAGGTCCCGCACGGACAGATGCCGGGTCTTCTTCTCGGCCTCGCGCCGGATGAGGGCCGCCCCGCCCCCGCCGAAGGCCTTCGGCTTACGGCTGCTGCACGCCGCGACCACCGCGCCACTTGCGGCAGCCACCAGCATCCGGTCGGCTTGCCGGAAGGTCCGCACCCGGGCGTCAAGTTCTGCGGCGCCCGCCGTACGCAGTCGCGGATCGGTGGCGAGCAGCGTGTCGGCCCACAGCTGGAGCACCGCGCGTTCGACCACCTCCGGGAAGACCTCTGCGGGGATTCCCCGTTCCGCAGCACGCGAGACGAGGTCGTCGAGTCCACGGGTGGCCAGGCTCGCGAGCCCGCTCCGGTACGCCTGCCACTCCGCCGGTCCGGAGGAATCTGCCGCGAGCGCCGCGAGCTCCTCGGCCGACTCCTCCAGTGTGCCCATCAGTGCGGGAAGCAGTTTCAGTCGGCGTGCGTCGTCGAACATCTCGGCAAAGGCTGCCGAGGCCGCGCCCCACCGCTCGGTCCGCGATTCCACGGCGTCGCACCAGTCGGCAATGGCCGCCCTGACCACCTTGGCCCGGAGCGCGCAGTGGTGGGGTTCCGCGTCATGGGCGAGCATTTCCGGCAGCCGGTCCGCCTGCGCGGTACCCCGGGTGAGTTCGCCGATCCGGACCGCGTTCGCCATGGCCTCGTCGACCGGCTCGAACTCGCTGTCCGGACTCGGTAGGTACGGCCCCAGCAGGGCTCCGTGTGCCGCAACGAGCCGCTGCACGCGCTGATGGGTCTGCTGCCAGGTGAGCGCCTCGCCGAGACGCGCCTTCACGCCCCTGTTCCACTCGCCGGCCACCGTCAGGCCGGCTACCGCATCCCGGTCCGCCCGGTACTTTCCCTTGAGTCGTGCCGTCAGCTTCTGGTGGTCCTCCTCGAACCTGCGGACCAGGTCGGGGAGCTCTGCACATTCCAGGACCTGGGGCCCGTACACGTCCTGCGCCGCTTCGCGTGCGGCTCGCTCCTCCCCGACGGCAGCCCGGATCTCCTCGACTGCATCGTGGGCCTCCCGCAGTCGCTGTGCGTCGAACCAGTGGGCCGGCGGCCGCCGCGCCGCCTCGGTGAGATCGGCGAGCTCGATCAGCGCGAGTACCCCCGCGATGTCCCCGGACTCGTCGAGCCCGAAGTCCTCGGCAAGCTGCGCGGCGAGGCCGGACCGGTCTTCCAGCTGGGTGTTACTCCCCGTGCCGGAAGTCCGCTCCGGCAGCCCCCTGCGAAGCTCGTCCGCAAGCCGCCTGATCTCCCGAACGGTCTGCGCGACGGGCATGACCGATGTCAGGGGCCTGCGCTCCGCCACCGCCCGCAGCGACTGCAGTGCGTCATCTGCGTCGGCCAGCACAATGGCGGCCGAAACTCCCCCTTCGCCTGCGGGGTCACGCAGGCCGCGCCAGGCAAAGTTTTCACCCTCCGCCAACGGCCGCCACGACCGGGCCACCGACCGCGCGGCCGCCAGCACCTCCGAGAGGACGGCGGCACTGAGCGTTCCGGTGAGGTCGCCAACGCCCGTGGTGAGTGCCAGGTGTGGGACGGCTTCCTGATCGAGGCGTGCGAGCCGCCCGAGCACACCGTGCAGCGAGCGGCCGAGCGGGTGCCGTTCCTCGTTCATGGCCGCCGCGTGGGCGGACAGCTCCTCGCGCAGCCGGCGCGCCTCGTCGAGTTCGTGCTCCGCCGCGCCGGAGGCCCGTACCTCGGTGGTCAGGGCGCGATCCAGTTCCTGTGCGACCGCCTTCTTGCTGGTGTCGCTGCTGTGCAGGGCGAGCACGAAGTCTCCGAGCCCGACGTCCGTCAGCCGGTTGCGCACGACGTCCAGCGCGGCGGCCTTCTCGCTGACGAACAGAACGCTGCGGCCGGAGTGCATCAGAGCCGCGATCATGTTGGTGATCGTCTGGCTCTTGCCGGTGCCGGGCGGGCCGCTCATGACGAACGACCGGTGTGCCATGGCCGCCGCTATGCACTGGCGCTGCGAGGCGTCCGCGTCCAGCACCAGCGGCGTCCGCTCCGGCAGCTGGATCTCGTCGATGCGGTCCAGCGCGGGCGGTTCGAAGCCGATGACGTCGTCGGGGAGGCCTGACTCCGGTCCTAGTCCGATGGCTCTGATCAGCGGGTTCGCGAGGATCGCCGCCTCGTTTTCCTTGAGGTCTTGGTACATCGCCTCTTTGTGCGCGGCGAAGGTGGCCAGTACGACGGTGTCGCGGACCTCCCAGCCGGCCAGTCCCGCGGCGGCAGCCCGCGCCCTGGCCAGCACTCGGCCCAGGTCCAGGCAGTCCGTGTCCGCCACGGCCGTCCAGTCGACGCCGAGCTGGGCGAGTTTCACCGCGAGCGCGGGGTTGTGCAGGGCGTCCTGTTCCTCGGCCTCGTGCAGTCGGATCCTGCCCGTGCGGTCGCGTACGAGCTCCACCGGGACCAGTACCAGCGGCGCCGAGCTGGTCTCGTGGGCGCCTTCCTCGCACCACTGGACCATGCCGACCCCGAGCCAGAGCACCCAGAGTCCGAAGTCGTTGTACGTCTGGTTCGACTTCTGTCTCAGCTGCCGCAGGGCGCTGTCCAGCGCCGCCTGTGTCTGCTTCTGCGTGACGAGTCCGTCCGCCTCGGGCCGGAGCAGCCGTCCGCCATGCGTCTTGGCGAGGGAGACCCCGTCGCCCTTGTCCTCACCCGCTTCGTCCCGGACCGGCACGAAGTCCCAGCCCCGGCTCAGCCCGCGAAGCAGCGGTTCGAACCCTGGCTCCGTGATCTCCAGGGTGAGGGATCGCGTGTGCTTGAAGTTCAGCAGCCGATTGCGGCCGCCGAGGTCGATGAGGGACTCCCGCCATCCACCCAGAACGGCCCTCAGCCGGTCGTGGCCGGGGTCGGTGTTTCCGAGGGGGGCGTCGGCATTCGCCGTCCGGGCGTGCATCTGGGGGCTACTTCCGCCGCAGGGTTGAAAGAGGCGGCCCTCGGCACGAGGGTCGCCTCTTCCAACGCTTCTACCATCTACCGATCAGAAGCACTCAGGGGTTGATCGATTGCAGCACTGATCGCAAACGATTCGTGATCTCCGGCCCACGTGCGCGGGGGTTTCCCTCCGTGGACTGCATCCGGCCAAGCCGACGAAGGCATGCACCCGGACCGGTCCGTACGCCGGCCGCCGCCGATACCCTTGACGCGTACGCGCGCGACCATCGGCATTCTGCAAGGTGAGGACCAGAGTGAACGCAACGCCGCTGAGCCCGGACGATCCGGCCGAGCTGGGCGGGTTCACGCTGCTGGGACGGATCGGCCACGGCGGCATGGGCCAGGTCTACCTGGGCGAGTCCGCCGCGGGCGAAGCCGTCGCCGTGAAGGTCATCAAGCCCTCGGTCGTCGATTCCGAGACCCGGCAGCGGTTCGCCCAGGAGATCGAGGTCCTCAAGACGGTCTGGGGGCCGCGCGTCGCCGCGTTCGTGAAGGCCGACACGGAGTCGGAGCAGCCGTGGCTGGCCACGGAGTACGTGGAGGGCCCCGATCTTCGGCGGCTCCTCGAGACTCGGGGTGTACTCCCGCCTCTGGCGGCCGCTTCGCTCGGAGCGACGCTCGCCGAGGCACTGGCCGGGGTCCACAGCCAGGGTCTGCTGCACAGGGACCTCAAACCGGCGAACATCCTGCTCGGCCCCAACGGTCCCAAGATCATCGACTTCGGCCTCGCCGTCTTCGCCGAGTCCAGCGCCTCCCTCACCGCCCCCAACATGGTGATGGGCACACCGGCCTGCATGTCCCCGGAACAGGCGAATGGACAGAAGCCGCTGACCGCCCCGGTGGATGTGTACGCGCTCGGGGCAGTGCTGCTCTTCATGACCACCGGCCACTATCCGTACCAGGCCGACCACGTGCAGGTGCTGTTCAGCCACATCGTCAACCCCGAGAAGGCACCCGACCTGTCAGGGGCTCCGGAGGAACTGGCCGGGCTCCTGTCGTCGATGCTCCAGTACGCGCAGCAGGACCGGCCGTCGATGGACGAGGTGGTCGCCCAGTGCGTGGCGGTCATCAAGGCGCACGGGTCGACCGTGGCACAGGCCCGGCGGCGGCTGACGTCCCTCACCGCGGTCGCGTACGAGCCGCCGGAGCCCGCCCGGGTGCCGGCCCCCGTCCCGTCTGCTGCCGAGACCGCCGCCTCGGCCGGGGCCACGACTCTCCTGGCCCCGGATCCGGTGACCGTGGCGCCGACCGTCCCGCTGCCGCAGCAGTCCGTCCCGGCTCACCTGCCGGGCTACACGCCCACGGTCGCGGCGGCCGCCCCGGATACCGAGCCTGCGGCCGTACCCGCGCCTCAGCCGAAGCCCGCGCCGGCGCCGCCTGTCGGCCCGCGCCGCTCCGCCGCCGCGCGCCGCATCGCGACCCAGCTGCGCGAGACGTACGCGTCGACATCGCCTTTCTGAGCGGGCCGCGGCGCGAGGCCTGGGCTACACCAAGATCAACACAGTTCAGTATCTAGCAGGAGGTACCGCGGGTGACCGCCCAGCAGTCCAGTCGGCAGCCCGCCCGGGGCGCCGGCACGAGTCTCCCGCCCGGTGCCCAGATCGTCGTACGCGACGAGGAGTGGCTGGTCAAAAACGTCACCCGGACCGACCACGACGGCGACCGCATCGAGGCCGTCGGGATCTCCGAGTTCGTTCGCGACCAGGAGGCCGTGTTCTTCACCGGCCTGGAGCTCACGCGCGACGGCGCACCGGGCATCGAGCTGATGGACCCCGCCAAGACCACCCTGATCAGCGACGACTCCCCGAACTTCCGCCGCAGCCGGCTCTTCCTCGAAGCGATCCTCCGCAAGACCCCGCTGCCTCAGTCCGAGCGCGGCCTGGCCCTCGCCGACAGCTTCCTGCTCGACTCGCTCCCCTACCAGCAGCGGCCTGCGCAGCTCGCGCTCTCCGGCCGGAACCTGCGCCCCCGGATGCTGATCGCGGACGTCGTCGGTCTCGGCAAGACCCTGGAGATCGGGCTCACCCTCGCGGAGCTGATCCGCCGCGGCCGGGGCGAGCGCATTCTCGTCGTGACCCCGCAGCACGTCCTGGAGCAGTTCCAGCACGAGCTGTGGACGCGGTTCGCGATCCCGCTGATCCGGCTCGACTCCGCGGGCATCGAGCGGATCCAGCGAGAGATCCCGGCGGGCCGCAACCCCTTCACGTTCTTCAAGCGCGTGATCGTCTCGATCGACACCCTCAAGAACACCGATCAGTACAAGCACCACCTGGAGCACATCCGGTGGGACGCAGTCGTCATCGACGAGTCGCACAACCTGATCAACCGCGGTTCGCTGCGCAACCAGCTCGCGCAGCTCCTCGCCCCGCAGACCGACGCCCTCATCCTCGCCAGCGCCACCCCGCACAACGGGAACGCCCGCTCCTTCGCCGAACTGATCGCGCTGCTCGACCCGGCGGCGATCCGCGACCCGGAGCGGTACTCCGCAGACGACATCAAGCACCTGTTCATCCGGCGTACCAAGGTCAGCGCCGAGGTCCGGGAGAAGATGTCCGGCCAGTGGGCCGACCGGGGTCCTTCCGAGTCGGTGCACTGCGCGGCTACCCCGGCCGAGGAGAAGATCTTCGAGGAGCTGGCCCAGGTCTGGCTGCCCGCCGAAGGCGGCTCGGTGAGCGAGGTGCCTCTCTTCCCGTACACCCTGCTCAAGTCCTTCCTCTCCTCGCACGCCGCGCTGAACTCGACGGTCGACACCCGCATAAAGACGCTGGAGAAGAAGGACGACCCGGAGGCGACGGGCGCCGAACTGGCCGCTCTGCAGCGTCTGCGGGAGCTGTCGGCCGGTCTGACCGAGCAGGATTCGGCCAAGTTCGCGGCTCTCGTCGAGCAGTTGAAGGCGATCGGGGTCGGGCCGCGCAGCGAGACGCGGGTCGTGGTCTTCTCCGAGCGCGTCCAAACCCTCGAGTGGCTGCGGTCCGCCGTGCCGGCCGCCCTCGGATTCAAGGGCAAGGCGCTGGAGGAAGCGGCCCGGGTGATGCACGGCGGGCTCTCCGACGAGCAGCAGATGCAGTGCGTCGAGGACTTCGGCCTCGCGGACACGCCTGTACGCATCCTCTTCACCGGCGATGTGGCCTCCGAGGGTGTCAACCTGCACCGGCAGTGCCACCAGCTCATCCACTACGACGTCCCCTGGTCGCTGATCCGCATCGAGCAGCGCAACGGCCGTATCGACCGTTACGGGCAGGTCCACAAGCCGCAGTTCCGCGCCCTGATCCTGACCAGCGAGGTGGACGGCGCGAAGGACGACCGCACGGTGGCCGAGCGGCTTCTGGAGCGGGAGCACGAAGCACACTGCTCGCTCGGCACCGCGGAGGCCGTCTCCGGCCTGTACCGCGCGGAGGCCGAGGAGAAGTCGCTGATCCAGGACCTCCTCAAGGGCCGCACGGTCGACGAGTCGCTCCAGCACACCGCCGAGGAGGCGGGCGGTGCGGACGACTTCCTGGCCGACTTCTTCGCGCAGGTCGACGACACGACCGGGCCCGGCTCGGATGCGTCTGCAGCTTCCTCTGCCTCTGACGAGTCCTCTGCCCCGCCCAAGGCGGACGTACCCCGCCTCTTCACGACCACCCGCGAGTTCGTCGACGAGGCGGTACGGGAGGTCTTCCCCGACGCCCAGCAGTCCCTCGGCATGGACCGCGACCCCGAGAACGGCCTGATCTCGTTCAAGCCCCCGGTGGACCTGGTGCACCGGCTGAAGGCGCTGCCGCCCGACTACCGCCGTGAGCAGCGCCTGAGCGAGCGCCTGCTGGTCACCCTCAACCGGAAGCTGGCCGACCGCGCCCTCGTACGGGCCCGCGAGTCCGGCACCTCCAGCTGGCCGGAGATCTCCCTGCTCACCGACCTCCACCCGGTGGTGGAGTGGCTGACCGACAAGGTGCTGGTGAAGCTGGGCCGCCAGGAGGCCCCCGTCATCACGGCCGACGTCGAGGCGCCCGTGTACCTCGTACAGGGGATCTACTCCAACGCGCAGGGCCGCCCGACGGTAGTGAAGTGGATGGCCGTCACGGGCGAGGAGGTCACCGACGACATGGTGGGGATACTGCGCCAGGCCGGCGTCGGCCCGACGATGGCCAACCCGCTGGAGCGACACGACGTGGACGGCCTGCGGGCCGGCATCCCGGATGCATTGGAGGCGGCCGAGACCTTCCTCTCCCGCCACAGCTCCGAATGGGACAAGGCCCTCCTCGCCCCGATCGAGGAGTACCGGCAGCGGCTGGGCAAGTGGGAGCAGCCCACCCTCGCGGGCGAGGAGACGAAGGACGAGCTTTCCCGTCTCGCCGACTCCCTGCTGACGACGGGCCGCCCGATGCTGCGTGTGCTGGCCGTCCTCGATTCCGCCCACGGCTCCGCCGCACAGGCCTAGGAGAATCCCCATGACGTACGACTCCCTGGTCAACCGCGGCGAGTACTTCTCCGCGCACTACCTGGCCGAGGTCTTCCCGAAGGACCTCAAGTCCGGTCTGCTGGCCGCTTGGAAGACCCGCGAGGAGGAGGCGAAGTCCTCGGCCTCCGAGCAGGAAGCGGAAACGGACCCGGAGGCCCTCCCGGTCACTCCCCGCCTGGGTCTGCGCGCCCTGCGCCGCCCGTACTTCCGTACTCGCGCCTTCTTCGCGGAGGCGGCGGGCGCGGCCGACGACGCGACGACGTACGACGCCCCCGAGTGGCGTGAGCGCGCGGCTGCCCTCAACACCTCTGTCCTCCGTTCCCTGGGCTACGACGCCAAGCCGCAGACCCTGACGGTGACCCGGGCGGACCACACGTACGAGATCCCGGTGGCGCACGCCGAACCGGGCCTGGTGGCCGTGGACTGCGGCTGGGCGGCCGAACCGGACGCGGCCCTGGACCCGGAGGGCCCCGGCCGGCTCCTCACCCCGGTTCACTTGGACGCGGCCTCGTCCCTCCGCACGGGCTCGAAGATTGCCTCGTTCCTCTTCGCGAGCGAGGACGCACCGCGGTACGTGCTGCTGCTGGCCGGCGGCGTGATCGTGCTGGCGGACCGGGCGGCGTGGGGCGAGGGCCGCTACCTGGCTGCCTCTCTGGACACGGCCCTGGACCGCAACAACACCAAGGACGGACAGGAACTCGACACCCTCGCGGCGCTGTTCGGAGCGGATTCGCTGCGCACGCCGGAGGAGGGCGGCGAGAACCCCCTCGCCGGCCTCGTCGACAAGTCGACGAAGCACGCGGTGGGCGTCTCGTCCGAACTCCGGGACGGCCTCCGCGAATCGGTGGAACTCATCGCGAACGAGGTCCTGGCCCGGATCACCAGCCATGAGGGCGTCCGCCTGGAGGACGTGAAGGAGCTCCCGGAGCTCTCCCAGCAGCTGACCCGTGAATCGCTGCGGTATCTGTACCGCATCCTGTTCCTCCTGTACGCGGAGGCCCGCCCGGAGCTGGGCATCCTGCCGTCGGACTATCCGGAGTACCACCAGGGGTACGGGCTCGGCCGCCTCGGCGAGCTGGTCGCGGAACGCGATCTGGTCGGTGAGAAGGCCCGGGAGGGCGTGTACCTGTACGAGTCCCTGGACCTGCTCTTCAGCAAGGTCCAGGAGGGCTACCGCCCGCGCCGCACGCACGGGGTGGCGGAGAAGGAGTCCGAAGACATCGGCCTCCGCTTCGAGCCGCTCCACTCGAAGCTCTTCGAGCCGGAGTCGATCCGCCTGATCGGCGCGGAGTCGGTCAAGGATCCCCGCCACGACGACGACGCGGACGAGGGCCCTCGCTACCTGGACACGCGGCTCCGCAACGCGACCCTGTACAAGGTCCTGCGGAAGCTGATGCTGACCCGGGGCAAGAAGGGCGAGCGCGGAGGCTTCATCTCGTACGCACAACTCGGCATCAACCAGCTGGGCGCGGTGTACGAAGGCTTGATGTCGTACGCAGGCTTCATCGCCGGCGAGGAGTTGTACGAGGTCGCGAAGAACGGCGATCCGAAGGACGGCTCCTGGCTGGTCCCCGCCTCGAAGGCCGACGAGTACGCGGATTCCGTCTTCGTCCGCCGCCGCGACGAGGAGACGGGCGCCGACGTCCGGGTCCGCTACCGCCCGGGTTCGTTCGTCTACCGCCTCTCGGGCCGCGACCGCCAGACGTCTGCCTCGTACTACACCCCGGAATCCCTTACGAAGGTCACGGTCCAGCTGGCGCTCCAGCACCGCCTGGACCAGGACGACACGGTCACCGAAGCCCGCGAACTCCTGGACTGGAAGATCTGCGAGCCGGCCCTGGGCTCGGGCGCGTTCTTGAACGAGGCCATCAACCAGGTCGCGGCCGAGTACCTGCGCCGCCGCCAGGAGGAGACCGGCCAGGCGATCGACACCGAGCAGTACCCGGTGGAGTTCCAGAAGGCCAAGGCCTACATCGCGCTGCACAACGCGTACGGCGTGGACCTCAACTCGACGGCGGTCGAGCTGGCCGAGGTCTCGCTCTGGCTGAACACGATGCACCCGGGCATGGAGGCCCCGTGGTTCGGCCTCCACCTGCGCCGGGGCAACTCCCTGATCGGCGGCCGCCGCGAAATCTACTCCGCGGAGCACCTGAAGAAGGGCGGTTGGCTGGGCACCACCCCGGAACGCTTCCCCCTGACGGAAGCTGCGTCCGGCCTCCCGCCGGGTTCGGTCCACCACTTCCTCCTCCCGGCGAAGGAGTGGGGCGCGGTCGCCGCCGAGAAGGAGGCGAAGGCCCTCGCGCCAGAGGAAGCGAAGGCCCTGGCCGCCTGGCGCAAGGCGATCACGAAGTCCCCGAGCGCCAAGCAGACGGCCCGCCTCCAGGGCCTGGCGCGTCGCGCGGAGTACCTGTGGCAGTTGGTGGTCCGCCGCCTGGAAATCTCCGAGCGCGACATCAGCCGCAAGATCGACGTCTGGGGGGCCGAGCCCGAGTGGCTCCGCCAGCCCGTCGAAGCGGTCCAGCGGGAAGAGGTCCTGGCCGACCTTGAGGCGGTGGACACCCCGTACTGGCGCCTGAAGACCCTGATGGATGCGTGGTGCGCGCTGTGGTTCTGGCCGGTCCAGGAGGCTTCGCTTCTCGATGGCACGAACCCCCGCTACCGCCACGCGGCGGAGCTGGCCGAGCAGTCAGCGGCGTACGAGGTGGCCGTTTCGGACCCGGAGGACGATGACACCGGCGTCCTGATGTCCTGGGAGGAAGACGCCCTCCCCGGTTTCGGCATCGAGACCAGGCAACTCTCCCTCACCCAGGAGAATGTGGCCAAGCGCCGGATGGGCCGCCGCAAGGAGGCCATCACCGAGCAGCGCCGCGCGGTCATCCCCCTGGCAAACCTGGACGACTGGCTCGACTTCGCGGAGTCCCTGCTGGGCACCCAGGACGTCCCGTCCGAGTCCCTGGTCGCCGCGTTCGAGTCCCTGACAGAGCTGACCCCCTACGAGGACGCACTCCCAGACCTCATGGGCATGGACCGCTCCTACTGGCTGGAGTCGCGCTTCCCGTGGGCGGCAACCGCGAACAACATCGCGACCCAGCAGGGGTTCTTCCACTGGGAACTGGAGTACGCCCAGGTCTTTAAGCATGGTGGCTATGACGTACAGGTCGGAAACCCTCCGTGGGTCCGACCGAATTGGCAAGAAGATCTCATCCTTGCTGAGAGCGACCCTTGGTTTACCTTGTCAGAAAAGCCGAGTGTGAGCGAATGGCACCTACGCAAGGCTGAAGCCTTGACCGAAGAGGGACAACGCTATTTCCTCGGCGAGCTGGATTGGAATGTAGGGACAGTCGGCATGCTGAGCTCCAGCGCGACATACCCTCTAACCGCAGGAACACGACCGAATCTCTATCGCGCCTTCATGTGTCAAATTTGGGCACATTCCGGAAAATCTGGCGTCTCCGGAATGGTTCATCCAGATAGCCACCTGGAGGGACTCAGGGACGGCCCTCTACGCTCGGCCGCATATCAACACCTCCGCCTGCATGCCACATTCGTCAATTCAGGGAATTGGGCGTTCGAGATCGGGAGAACCGTCTCCTTCGGCCTACACATTTACGGTTCGAAGCAGACGCAGGTCGACTTCGAGTCGGTTAGCCAATTGCATTGCGCGCAAGTGCTCCCTGATTCGCTGACACATGACGGCCAGGGGGCAATTCCGACTCAAAAGCACGCAGGAATGTGGGATGTGCGCCCGCACCGAGCCCGGGTGGTACGTGTCACGGATGCCCTCCTGGCCGAGTGGCAAAAGGTGGGTGGCGACACGATCGCATCCGTTAGGGAAACCCCCTTGCTCCACCCCATCACCACGGCAGAGCAGGGCGCCATCACCGCCCTTTCACGGGCACAGAATCGCCTAAGCCAGGGCAATCCCTCAATCAGTTCCGGATATAATGAGACAACCGCCAAAAAGGATGGATTGATTCGTTACGATGTCGGAGCACCGACATCATGGGGCGAGGTAATCCTTCAAGGGTCTCATTTTGCGATTGCATCCCCATTCGCAAAGCAACCTAACATCCCGATGCGCAATGGCAAGGATTGGGTTTCCTGGGACCTCACGGCGCTACCGCGAGACGGCGTCCCTCGCACAACATATGCCCAGGCCTGCGAGCGAACCAAGTACGAAGCAGCACAGGACCGCTGGGGAAGCGATCTATACACTTCACGATACCGACTCGCCTGGCGAGCCATGATCGACCCGAAAAACACCGAGAGAAGCCTCTTCGCTTCGCTGATCCCGCCGGGTCCAGCCCATACCCACGGTGTGCAGTCCATGGCCATGACAGACAACCGTCTCACCGCACTTAATGCCGGTTTCTGGGCCGCTCTTCCATTGGACTATCTCCTCCGCATTACTGGACGTGCCAACCTTATGGCTGGCGAGGCCGTCAAGCTGCCAGCTCCCACTAACGATCATCCTCTCTCGACTCCCCTCCTTCTCCGGGCTCTGCGCCTCAATTGCCTGACTGACGCCTATGCGCCTCTTTGGAAGGAGCTATTTCATCCCACCTGGCCGGCTTACGAGGACTGGACCCACTACTGGCCAGGACTCGAACCGCTCGCGGGGTGCCTCACGTCCACTTGGGAGTACGGCACGCCGCTCCGCACCGAGTACGAACGCCGGGCCGCACTGGTCGAACTGGACGCACTCGTATCCGTCTGGCTCGGGATCACCGCCGATCAGCTCGTCGCGATCTACAAGTCCCGCTATGCCGTACTCGCCGACCGTGAAGCCGAGATGTACTTCGACAGAAGCGGCCGACGTATCGCGCGTGACCCCTACGCCTATGGCTACGGCCAGGCCAGGGAGACCTACCCGACTCTCCTCGATCACCTGGACAACCCGGCCAGCACCCCGCCGCCCGAGGGTTACACCGCGCCCTTCTACAAGGCCGACCGTGAGACCGAGATGCGGGCCGCGCACGCGCACTTCTCCGCGCGGCTCGACGCGGAGATCGCCGCCGGTCGGTGGACGCCGCCCGTGAAGGCTGACGCGTAGAAAGACGAACGGGCCGCGCCAACCGAGGTTGGCGCGGCCCGCGTTGTCGTGCAGGTCAGCGGGACGTGAAGGCAACGAACGTCGCCCACTGGTCCGCTTCAAAGCTCAGCGTGGCACCGGCCTTGTTCTTCGAGTCGCGGACGTGGACCGCACCGACGGTGTTCGCCACCTCCACGCACTCGCCGCCCTCGCCGCTGCTGTAGCTGCTCTTGAACCAGGCCGCTTCCGGCACGACACTCACAGGCTCTTCGACGTTCATGCCTCTCCCAGCAACTTCTCGACGACGGTCAGCGTTTCGCGCGGAGTGAGGGCCTGAGCCCTGAGGAGTCCATACTGCTCCTCGATCTCCCGCACCGACTTCCGCTCCGTGTGGAGGCGGCTGTCCTTGAGCACCTCCACGTAGGCGATCCTCCGCCCTTCCCTCGTCTCGATCAAGGTGAACGGACCAGCCAACCCTGCGTGCTCCTCGCGCTCGGTCGGCATCACCTGGATCTCGACATTGCGACGATGCCCGAGCAACAGGATGTGCTCCAGCTGGCCCCGCATCACGTCCCGCCCACCCAGGGGGCGACGCAGCACGGACTCCTCGATAACGAAGCTGATGGTGGGCATCGGCATCCGGGAGAAGATCTCGTGCCGGGCCAATCGGGCCGCGACCCGTTCCTCGACGGTCACCTCATCCAACAAGGGCCGCCGCATCGCGAATACCGCCCGCGCGTACCCTTCCGTCTGCAACAGCCCGGGAACCGCCTGCACCGCGTACACGTGGAGTTCCACGGCCTCCTTCTCCAGCTTCGCCGCGCCCCGGAAGAACGCCGGGTACTGGGCCCGCTCGATCTCCTCCTTCATCTCCTTCAAAATGCCGTGCGCACCCAGCAGCTCATCCGCTTGGTCGATGAACTTCGGCGGCGGGATCCGCCTCCCCTGTTCAAACGCGGCGATGGTCGACGCCGAGTACCCCGTCCTCGACCCGAACTCCGGCCGTTCGAGCTCCGCCCACTGCCGGAACCGCTTCAGCTGGCGCCCGAAGACGTACAGGATGCCCGTCCCGGACTCGGCCTCATATCCGGCCTCCGACTGCTGATCGTCCATGATCCGCGCCTCCCGCGCCCAACGCCCCGGCCGTCCCGCCGGTCACGCCCCGTACCGCCGACACCCTCAGCACCGACGCGTACAGCCCGCGCCCGTCAGTGCGTCACTCCTGGTCAACGTTACTCACGCAACGCCACCGTTGGGCGCATGAAGCCCACGATTCCCCCCACCCAAGCCGCATCTGAACTCCACAGCCCTGCCCAAGAGTTCGACATGCGTTTCACTGCCACCCCACGCGGCGCACGGCTCGCCCGCCGTCTCGTCTCGCACTACCTCCACGAGTGGGGCCACCCCTACAACAGCCCTGCCAATGACACCGCCGCTCTCATCGCCGCCGAGCTCGCCGCGAACGCGGTACGCCACGGCCGCGTCCCCGGGCGGGACTTCCGCCTCCGCCTCGTCATCGACACCGTTGCCACGACCATCCGTATCGAGGTCAGCGACACCCGCACCGAGCGGATGCCCACCCTCACCACCCCCGCCCCGGACGCCGAAGCCGGCCGCGGGCTGGTCCTCGTAGCGGCCCTGGCCACCCACTGGGGCACCACGCCTCGCCCCTCCGCCCCCGGCAAGACGGTCTGGGCAGAGATCGGCCCCTGCCCAGACCGGTGATCCAATACGCTTCCACCGTGGTCTACGCGATCTCCCTCTCGGCAGCAGAACTCGACGACATCGACTGGCAGTTACAGCTGGACCAGTTCATGGGCAAGACGATGGGTTCGTCCATGCGGCCGCGGGACCTGTCTCCCCAGGTCACGCTCGTGTTCGCACGGGCGCATCCCGCCACAGGCACTGCCGGCCCCAGCTACCAGCTGCGCTGGCTCGGTGTGGTGAAGCACCCCAAGGGCAAACGAGTTGCCACCCGTGACGCCCTGATCAGGGTGGAGCCGTTGTGGCGCAGTCCCGCCCCGGTAGAGCTGGCCACGGTGATGGCGTCACTGTCCCGGGCGGACGCCGAGGACCTCACCACCATGCTCTCCAGCGAAGTCGCCGTACTCCCCGACGAGCTGGGTCAGCGCCTCGTCTCCGCGCTGCGCGAGCTCGGCCCCCGGTTCGCCGAGCTCCTCGACCGCCTGAGCAGCGTCGCAGATCAGGCCCCTTTCGACAGCTCCCGCATCGAGGACCGCTCCTGGCAGGAGCAGTACGACTCGACACGCCTGGCCCTGAGCATCGGTGAGTTCCCGCTAGCCCCGCTCAGCGCCTGGCGGCGACCCCCGAGCCCCCACGACACCTACCTCGCCGGACTGATCCCCGAGCCCACCGAGCAGAGCCTCATCGAGCACGACGCCGCCCACTCCATGCCGGGACCGCGACTCCTCCAGCCCTGGGACGGGCCCGACTTCCGGTGCGACATCCACGTGTTCGAGCACGAGGGACGACGCATCGAGGTCGCCAACGTCAACGCCACGCCGGTCGAGGGGCGGCTGGGCAGCGACCTGATCTACTACCACGAGGCCACCCACAGTTTCGTGATGGTCCAGTACAAGCGCCTCCCGCCCGCCGAGCGCTGGATCTACGTGGACGACCGCCTGCGCGGCCAGCTCGACCGGCTGGAGGCCGTGGCGCGCGCCAGCCATCCGCCGTACTCCCCCCACGACTGGCGGCTGGGCAGCGATCCCTGTTTTCTCAAGCTCGCCTACTGGCCCGAGGACGGCCGAGCCGACCCCACCGGCCCCGCGGCGGGCATGTACCTGCCCCTGTCCTACGTACGTCTGCTCCTCCAGGACGAATGCACTCGGGGGCCAGGCGGCGGCAGACGCCTCGGCTACGCCTACGCCGACCGGCACCTGATCAACAGCCAGTTCATCGAGCTCGTCAAACACGGCCTCGCCGGAACCGTGGGCACTTCCCGGGAGGAGTTGCTCGCCCTCGGTGCGGAGCGGGCCCTGGAGGGATACTCCGTCACCATCGCGGCAGAGCTCTCGGACAGCCTCGACCCCGGACGGGCGGTGCGGGAACGCCAACGGCGCGCGCACTCTCGCAAGGCCGGCAAACGCCAGGCAAAGAAGCGCACCCCACCCCCTCCCCCGGTCGCCGAGAAGCCGGAGCAGCCCCTGGTCGGGGATCAGATGGCGTTCTTCGAACCCGACGACGGCTTCCTGGACTGAGACGGATCAGTCGGCCTTCGGCAGACTCTCGTACGAGAAGGTGCACCGGACCCGGCCGTCGGGCACCGGAACGAGGCGTACCTGCTCGGCCGGCATCTGCAGCGCCTTGCCGGCGGGCTCATCCCACAGCGAGACCGTTCCTCCGGCCTCCCCGAACGAGATGTACGGGCGCTCCGGACGGAGGACACCGCCCCGCGTACTGAGTTTTGCCGCGGGGACGGTCGGCTCGACGCACATCCACTCCGGCTCCACCCCGAAGTACGAAGGGGGTTCCGACTTCCGGACCGCGGCGGAACGGAAGTCCTTCACCGCCTCGCCCGCCGAGTCCAGCGCCAGCGCCGCGCACATCCCCACCACCACGACTTGCGCCAGTACGTACAAGGGGACGCCAAGGCGCTCGACGGGGCTGACGAACGGCGCGTGCACATGCTTCGCGATGCCCCACAGGGCAGGCACGAACAGAGCGAAGCTCAGCATGCTCAGGAGTTTCGCCGCCGACGTCGCCTGCCAGACTCCGGGAACGTCGAGGTCCTCCGGAGTCAGGTCGAGGCTGTCCGCGTACAGCGCGTGGAGCACCGATCCGGATGCCACCACGAACGACACAAGAGCTGTGAAGACCACAGGCGCCGCCCACGCGAGCCACTCGCCCCACGTCCATTGGCGGACCAGGAGCCAGATGCCTCCGGCCGTCGCCATGACGGCGAAGATCGACAGCATCTCCCCCGGCGTCCAACCTCTGCCGTCCTCCGAGAGCACGCCGAGGGACGTGGAAAGGAAGAAGGCGGCCACCGCACCGCACAGAAGGAGGCTCCCCGCGCGCCCACCGGCCGCGAACATGCCACGCGCCACCCTGGCGCCCATGAGGAAGCACAACAGGGCCGCGCCGGCCCACACCCACGTCCGCACACCGTTCTGCTGTCGGGCGACCACCGCGCAGAAGGTCATTCCGAGCAGCCAGGCCATGAGGCGGTACGCCCTGCGGTAACTGTCCTCCTCGCGGCGCGGCACGATGTGGCTGCGCTCCCGGCCGTAGAGCGGCCGTACGTCGATGGCCGGCCCGGCGGCGGGACCGCCAGGTGCGTCCATGCGGGAGAGCCGACGGGCTTCCGACGCCGTACCTGTGACCACCATGCCGGTGTCGTGGTACCCGCGCCTCTCCGTGAAGCGCGCCCGTGCCACCGCAGCGCCGCGGCGCAGTCTCGCGGTCGACGTCAACGGTCTGGAGTCAGGGCGTCGTGGTGGCCGATGGGCGACCGTATGCGCACGCCATACGGTCAGCTGCTCCCGGTCCCGGTCCATCAGCTCGCAGCGCCGGGCGTACATCTCCAGCCCGGTCGCCCGCGCCAGCCACTGGATACGCCAGCCGGCCGCCCGCTCGGTGCGCCGGTTGCGGGCTCCGAGGAACCGCACTTCGACGGAGTACAGCCGGGCAGAGGCGTCCGCGTTCAGCACCCGCTGCGACGCGCCCTCGCCACGCCCAAACGATGTGACGACCTGCCAGCCCTGCCCTTCGAACTCTCGCTCCGCCTGTTCCCAGTCGCACTGACCGCCCCGTACCTCGACCAGTACAAGCACCCGCTGGTCGTGCCGCCTCTTCCCCGGCATCAGTCCCCCTCTCACCGGGGTCCGAAGGTACAGCGGCCTACGATGTGACGGTCACGTTGGAAGGAAGCCACACCTACGAGGGAACGGACCCGAAGAGACATGTCGCCGGAGGACAGCGGAAGCAACCGCGCACCCCACTCGAAGGATCAGCTGTCCCTCTACAGCCGCTATCTGGACGATGCGTCCACCGAGGACAGCGGGGGCCTCCTGGTGGAGATCGGGGCGGGCGGGCGGAGCACCGATGTCGAGCTGGAGCAGCCCGACGAGGAGTCCGACAAAGCCGATGACCGCGTCACGGCGCCCTACGACCCGTCCAAGATGGAGATCCAGACCCTCAATCCGACCATCAACCTGCTGATCTCCCGGCTGAGCCACGGGATGATCGATCTCGCCCCTGACTTCCAGCGCATGGCGGGCATCTGGTCGGACGAACAACAGAGCCGGCTGATCGAGTCCCTTCTCCTCCGTATCCCGCTCCCCTCCTTCTACGCCGCCGAGAACAACGACAGCTCATGGGCCCAGGACAGCTCATGGGCCATCGTCGACGGCATCCAGCGGTTGACCGCGATCGCCCGGTTCATCGCCCCCGACGCGCTGGCCGACGTGGCAGGGATCCATGCCGGACCGCTCAGGTTGCGCGGGCTGGAGTACCTCCGGGAGGACTTCGAGGGCAAGGGGTACGCAGATCTGTCGGGGCGCATGCAGATCCGACTCAACGAAACGCAGGTCATCGTTCACCTCATCCGCCCGGGTACGCCGGAAGAGGTCAAGTTCAACATCTTCGCGCGTATCAACACCGGCGGTCTGCCCCTTACACGGCAGGAGATCCGGCACGCGCTGATTCCCGGCCCAGCCCGAGAGCTGCTTTCCTCTCTCGCCTCCTCTCACGAGTTCGCATCGGCCACGGGCTACCGCGTCTCCGGTGAGCGGATGGCCGACCGTGAGATGGTGCTGCGCTACCTCGCTTTCCGGCTGACCGATCCCGACCTGTTCAGGAACCAGGACTTCGACCAGTTCCTTGCCCAAACCATGCGCCAGGTCAACCGACTGACGGACGACGAGCGAGCGGCGCACGCCCACGACTTCAAGCGAGCCATGGTCACGGCCGAGGAGATCTTCGGAGCCCACACCTTCCGTAAGCAGTTCCCGGGACAGACCCGGCGCTTGCCGGTCAACAAAGCCATCTTTGAGACAGTTTCCGTGAATCTGGCCGCCCTCTCGGGCCGCGAACGATCAGCGCTGGTAGCGTCCCGCCAACAGGTGGCCGAGGGCTTCCAGCAGCTCATGGCCGACCGGAACTTCGAGCGGGCCGTGTCCGTGGGCACCGGCGACCGGGTCAAGGTGGTCGACCGCTTCGCGAAGGTCCGCGGACTCTTCCGTAGCGTCCTGGAGAACAACGGGGGCAGCACCCAGTGATCGAGCAGTTGTCACTGACCAACTTCAAGGCCTTCCGATCCGCTGAGATCCGGCTCGCCCCGGTCACTCTCCTCACGGGCCTCAACTCCTCAGGCAAGAGCACGGTCCTGCAGTCACTCGCGCTGCTGCGCCAGTCGTACGACTCGGGCACCCTCATGTCCACGGACGGCGACGCCGACCGTCACGGGGGCTTCCTCCTCGATGGTGACCTCGTAGAACTGGGAACCGGCCAGGACCTGCTGCACGAGGACTTCACGACTGAGCAGGCGGGCGCGGAACCGCAGATCTCCGTCGAGTTCGATACGTCCGACAAGCAGCGGTACATCTGGTCCGCGCTGTATGCACCCGAACAGGACGTACTGCCGCTCAGCCTCTCCACCCGGCCCGTGGACTGGGGTGACGTACCCCTCTTCTCCCGGCACTTCCAGTACCTCAAGGCCGACCGGATCGTGCCCGCCACGACCTATCCCCGCTCGCACCACCAGGCGATCGGCCGCGGCTTCCTCGGATCGCGCGGCGAACATGCCGTCAACTTCCTGCGGCATCACGCTCAGGACGTCGTAGTGGAAGAGAACCCGCTGCGCCATCCGCAGGCCGGCGGGCACACCCTGCTCGACCAGGTCGTCGCGTGGATGCAGGAGTTGTGCCCCGGGGTCAACCTCGAAGCATCGGAGATTCCCGGGATCGACTCGGTACGGCTCAGCTTCGGGTTCGGTGGCACCGCCGGGCTCGACTCCACCCGCCGCCGACGGCCGACGAACGTCGGCTTCGGGCTCACCTACGCCCTCCCCATCGTCGTGGCGTGTCTCACCGCCGGGCCGGGCAGTCTCATCCTGCTCGAGAACCCCGAGGCCCATCTCCATCCGCGGGGCCAGTCCCGTATGGCGTCCCTCATCGCGGCCGCGGCATCTGCAGGTGCCCAGCTCATCGTCGAGACCCACAGCGACCACGTGCTCGACGGGACCCGGCTCGCCGTCAGGCAGGGGCGGCTCGCGGCCGGGGACACGGCCGTGCACTTCTTCCGTGGCAACGGTGCCGGCGTCCAGATCATCACGCCGACGGTCGCCGAGGACGGGTCACTCTCCGAATGGCCGGAGGGCTTTTTCGACGAGTCGGACCACACTCTGGACCAGCTGCTGGGCTGACCGCCCGTACCGGTTCGCGGAGCTCACCAGGGGGAGAGCGCTCAGTGGTACTCATGTTCTTCAACGAGAGGTCCTGCGTCTCAAACGCGACCCAGGACGAGGCCCGGCAGGCCATGCTCGACTTCATCACGGTCTGCCAGGCGGTGTGGCGGATCCATCGCGGGACGACGCTGGTGAGTGAGGTCCGGCTGGATGACGTGGAGATCGCTCCGGGCTACTACCTGCAGCAGTGGCGCAACGAGCCCGGGAACCACGATGCCTGGCAGTTCATGCGGAAGACGCTGCAGCGGAAGGCACCCATCTCAGGCGTGCTCCCCAAACCGCCGGAGGACCAGGAGAGTGAGTACCGGCACGAAGGCGACCCCGTCCTCGGCCTGGCCGCCGCCCACCTGATGAACATGCTGGCCGTCAGCCTGCCCACCGGTCCCCGCTGGACGGCCCCATGGCTCAAGGTCGACTACGAGATCCTCGACGAGGACGGCCTCACCGCAGGCATCGCGGACGTCCGCCACGCCTCCGAGAACGAACATGTCCAGGAGCACGAGGGCTGGATACGCACCACGGCCGCCGCCGCTCCCAGCAGCGGGGCGCAGGTGTGGGAGGAACGCGACACCCTGTTCCCTCACCTCCAGTTCGTGCCGGGGGTGGAGCAGAACCTGCGGGAGCTACCGGGGGTGGCAGTGGCGAACGTACGGGCCGAGCTGCTCCGGCTCAACGCGGCGGCGGAAAACTGGAAGCCGGGACAGTCGGAACCCACCTGGGCGGTCAAGGTCGTCCCCGAGAGCGACACCAGGATCAATCTGGGGCTGTGCAACTTCACCGATCTCGACGGCGTGAAACGGCTGTTCAGTCTCCATGTCCGGTATCAGCCGCACCAGGGCCGTATCCACTTCCGGCTGATCACGGAGGCGGGCAGGATCCGCGTGGGGTACGTCGGCCGCAAACGTCTGGTGGCAGGGGTGCCGCGGAAGGCCCGGTAGCGGCGCCTACGGCAGCCAGCGCGCCGCCTGTTCCCGGGTGACCCGGGTCGCGTCGACCCACCAGTGCCCGGCCTCCTTGTCCCACCGGGCCCTGAGCAGGCTCTTCGCCTCGTCCTTCTGCGCGTAGGGGACGCCAAGGTACAGGCGGCCGTCCCGAACCAGCCCCGGGTACACCTCGCCGGTCGCCTCGGTTCGCTGGGCCGGCACCTCGGGCACCGGAGCGGTTTGCTCGGCCGGGCGCCACGGTGCACGCGCCGGGCGTTCCATGCGAGTGCGCTCCATCAGCCGCCGTACGCGGTCGCAGGAGGCCGGGTCGGTGTAGCGCATCATCAGGTCCGTCGGCCCAATGTTCGCGAGCAGGTTCTTCGAACCGTGCCACAGGACCGAACCGTCGAGGATGAGGACCTTCTCGTGCATGCGGTCGCGGAACTCGACCCGGCAGCCCGCGGCCTCCAGCTGCTGGACGAGCTCCCGGTGCCGCGCCACGCGGGAGGGTTCCTGCTGCTCTTCCGGTGGTCGGGTGAAGACCGTGACCTGGATCCCGGCGGCCGTCCTCGGGCCGAGCATCCCGGCCCACCGGCGGACCGGATCCCGGTCCATGAACGCCGAGTACAGCTCGATGCTGCGCCGGGCCCGCTCCACGTCCCACGCCACCGCGTCCAGGACTTCACTGTGTTCGAAGAAGGCGGGCCGCGCCAGCTCCTCCTCCGACAGAGTGGCCAGCTGGTCCGCGTCCCGGATCGGGATCAGCTGGTCGGCGGAGATGGTCTGCGCGTGCGCCTCCAGATGGTCGACCATCGCCAGTGCCTCGCTGTGCGGGGCCAGGTGCTTGCGCAGGAAGGCGACGTCCGCCACGACGACCAAGTGGTCCTGGGCCCGGCTGAGAGCGACGTTGAGGAGGCGGCAGGTCTGCGAGGACAGTCCCGTTCCGCTGTAGAAGAAGCCGGGGTCCTTGCCGGCGCCCGCCACCGTGTCGAGGAGCACGACGGGGCGCTGACTCCCCTGGAACCGGTGGACGGTGTCGACCAGGCCGTCGTAGTCCTCCCCGAATCGGTGGGCCAGGCTGCTCTTGAGCGCCTTGACCTGCTCCCGGTACGGGGAGATGACCGCGAGCCGGTCGGTTGCCCGTTCCCCCTCGGGGACCTCCTGCCACTTACGGCCGGGCAGGATGCCCTCGTACTGGAGTCCGCGGACGAGCTCGTGGATGACGGCGGCGTGGACGGCGTTCGACATGTGGGGCTTGCGGCCGCCGCCGGGAATCCGGCGGCCGGAGGTGTCGATCAGGATCACCGGGGAGTCGATGAGCGGGGCGAACGGCAGGCGGCTGGTGTTGTCGCGCCCGGTCCTGAGCGGAGCATCCGGATACGCTACCTCGTTGACGACCGCGCAGATGGGTTCCCGCATCCGGTACTGGGTGTCGAGCGCCACCAGGCGAGGGTCCTGGCGTACCCGCCCGGAGGGGTCGACCAGACCGGCGGCGTGGAAGGCGTCCCGCGCTGTCCACTCGCGGGAGTGGGCCCGCTCCTCCTCGCTCGCCTCCCGGTCACCGTCGCCCTTGGTCACGGCGGGCAACTGGCGGAAGTCGCCCGCCACGATCACCCGCTTGCGGGCGAGGCCGGCGGCGAACCAGGCCGAGGGAAGGTTGACCATCCCGGCCTCGTCGATCACCACGACATCGATCTCGTCGAGGAGCTTCCTCGACTGGACGGCCTTGGCCACAGTTGCTCCGAGCACCCGGCAACGTGCCCGGACCTCGTCCTGGATGCGCTTGCGCTTCTGCCCGAGCTCGTCGAGTCGCTCCTGGAGAGAGGCAGCTGACTCGGCGACGGTCTGCCTGGGCGGGATCCCTACGACGGCGGCGTAAGCCGCCGGGAGGGCGCGCCGGGCTTCGGCCGCTTGTTCCTCGCCCGCCGTGCGGCGGCGGGACGCGCTCGTGCCGGCCTCCCTGGCCCGCGCCGCTCGGCCCTCTTCGTCCGCCAGGGCAGAGCGGAGGTCGCGCAGTTTCGCCTCCTTGCGCTCCGCAAGGAATCCGGTCGGCATCCCCACTTTGTCGATTTTCAGCCGCAGCTGGGCGGCCACGGCATCCGCGGTCAGCACCGTCCGAGCCGCTGCGGCCTGGTCGCGCCCGGCCTCGGCCATGTCCCCCGTGGCGGTGGCCAGGTCCGACTCCAGGTCCCGGACACGGTCGTGCAGGGCCAGCGCCGCCCTTGCGCCCTTGAGCTGGTCGGCCGCCATGCCGATCTGCCGGTCGATGCTCTCCACGAGCAGGGCAGCGATCCGGCCCGGGTCGACCTGGTCTCCGTAGCGGCTGCGCAGCGACGGCAGGACGATGTTCCCCGCCCGCTGGACGATCCCTTCGGCGAAGCCCTCCTCGTGCTCCAGCAGGGAGCACATCCGCTCCAGTGCCTGGTCCACCGCGACGTTCGTGGGGGCCAGGAAGAGGACCCTGAGGCCTTGGCGGAAACTGCCCTCGACGATATGGCCGACCACATCGGTCTTCCCGGTGCCGGGCGGCCCCCACAGGAACAGCACCTCACTGGCGAGTGCGTGCGCGACGGCGTCACGCTGACGCGGGTTCAGCTGGAGCCCCGCCCAGTTCGCCACCCATTGCCCCGGGTTCTCGGCACGGCCTGTACGGGGGGTACCCTGGCCGACCAGCCAGCCTGCGTGTCCGGCGTCGACGGGGCTGTCCTGGTTGCCGGCGGTCTCCAGGCGCTCTGCCAGCGCAGCCCAGTTGGCCGAGTCGTCCTTGCGGATCTGGACGTTGGCGGGCGCGTCCCCGAGGTCGGCTTTCGTCACGAGCCGTACGGACCCGTCCGGAGCTCGGGAGGCCTCTGCCGGGCCCCAAGCCTTCCGGGAACGGGATGGCCGGGCGAGAACAGGAACACCGTCCAGGCTGTCGTGCCAGGTGCGGCACTCGAAGACATACTCGCGGGTGCCGCCGGAGTGCGAAAGAAGCCGCCCCTTGGAGAGGACGACCTTCAACGCACTCTCGGCGTCATTCCGGTACTCCGCGAGGATCTCGGCGCGCACCGCCGCCAGAAACTCCTCAACGGGATAAGGCCGCCCAGCACCGGTCATGTGCACCGCTCCCCCAAGATCTCCCCCACAGATCCGAAGACTGTACGTGAGTCTGCTGCCGCCGGGCGGGGCACCGGATGGCCACTGGCCAGTCACTGGCCGGAATCGTTCGAGGACAGTCATTACCAGGAGCGGTGTCGGCAGCTCCGTATACCGTTGACGCAGCTCACCGACCTGGTACGAAGCAGAGGAGAACGTCGTGAGGCCCACGCTGGCCGCCGCGCAGTTGCGGGGCAGTCTCACCCAGTACCTCACGACGACCTATGCGCTCACCGACGAGGACACCCGGCGGGCACTGGAGCGATTCCTGGAGCATCCGGAGACCGGGATGTTCCGCGGTCCGTACATGCGGATCAGGACGCCCTTCCACAAGGCGGACGCCGGCTGGGAGAAGCACCTGGAGTGGAACCCGGGATTCACCCCGTACCGGCATCAAGCGAAAGCGTACGAACGGCTGAGCACGCTGCACGGACCCGCCCGGCCGACCCTGGTCACGACGGGGACGGGTTCCGGGAAGACCGAGTCGTTCCTCATTCCGGCACTCGACCATTGCCGCCGCGAGAAGGCCCTCGGCCGGCGCGGGGTCAAGGCCGTGCTGCTGTATCCGATGAATGCGCTCGCCTCCGACCAGGCCGGACGCATCGGCGACTACCTGGCACAGCCCGAACTCGCCCAGGTGACGGCCGGGCTCTACATCGGCGACCGGCCGGACACCGACTTCCGCCGGGTGATGACCCGGCGCGAGGAGATGCGGCAGTCTCCACCCGACCTCCTCATCACCAACTACAAGATGCTCGACCTGCTCCTCCAGCGAGGTGAGGACCGCGCGCTGTGGCAGGACTCCCGGATCCAGTACGTGGTGCTGGACGAGTTCCACACGTACGACGGGGCGCAGGGCACGGATGTCGCCATGCTGCTGCGTCGCCTCGCGATGACCACAGGCCAGAGCGAGCCGGGGCGTCCGCTCGGTTCGATCTGCCCGGTGGCGACATCGGCGACCCTCGGTGAAGCCGGTCCGGGAGCGGGACCCGGCGGCATCCTGGACGTGGCGGCGCAGGTGTTCGGGATGCAGTTCCCCGCGGACGCTCTGGTGGGCGAAGAGCGAATGACGCCCGAGCAGTTCACCGGCCCGGTGAACTACGGCCTGCCCGAGCCGCCCTCGCCCGAGGAGGTCATCGCCTGCTCGGGCGGCCCCGATGTGGTGTCGCGTCCGGACAAGCTGGATCTCAACGCCCTGGCGGCACGGATGCTGGGGCAGCAGGGCCTGTCGGCCTTCGAGATCGGACGGCTGCTCAAGCAACACGACTTCACCCAGGGGATGCTGTCCCTCCTGGACGGGGACCCGCTGAGCGAATGGGAGCTCCGCGACCGCCTCGGCCGGTTCGGGTACACCTGGGGTCGTACCGCTCGGGAGAATCCCCGCCTCGCCCTCACCGCACTCGCACGGTTCGTGGCCCTGCTGTCCGCCGCCCGCGATCCGGAGTCGGACGAGCGCCGCCCGCGGCCCCTGCTGCACGTGGAGACCCATCTGTGGGTGCGGCCGGTCGGCCGGATTCTGCGCGGAGTCGGTCCCGGAAAGCCTGAGTTCCACTGGTACGAGGACGATCGCACCCGGCGCTCCGCCCTGCCCACGGTGCCTCCTGAGGGCGACGAGGAACCCGAAGCGGGGCAGATAGGGCACGTGGCCCGCTCGCACCGGGCGCAGTCGGCGATCGGTGCGGACACCACCGTCCGGCAGGCGAGCGTACGGCTGCCCGCCGTGTACTGCCGGAACTGCGGCCGCTCGGGTTGGGCAGCCATTTCCCCGGAAGCCGATCCCCAGCAGCTGGTGATGGCTCACGACAAGATCTGGCGCGCGAGTGTGGGGCGGGAGAAGCGGCGGGTCCGCTATTTCATCGCCGCCACCGCCGCGGAGCAGCAGGACGCGCTTGCAGCGGTCAGCCAGTCCCGTCCTGCGTCGGGGGGCGGGCAGCTGCCGGCGCTGATCCTGGACGGCGCGCAGGGCACGTACCGCCTGCCGGTGGCCCAGGATGACGGAAACCTGCAGGACGCCTGCTTCGTCCTGGCGATCACCGAGAAGAAGACCGCCGACAAAGCCGCTGTCGACCAGCGCTGCCCCGCCTGCGACACCGACAACGCGATGCGCTTCCTCGGCACTCGGCTCGCCGCCCTGGCCGCCGCGACAGTGACCCAGCTGTTCACCGGCCAGGAGGTCGCCCTCGAAGCGGAAGAGCGCAAAACCCTCCTGTTCAACGACTCGACCCAGGACGCCGCCCATCGCGCGGGGTACGTGGCGAACCGGTCGTTCACCTTCTCGCTCCGGTCACTCCTCGCACGCAACCTGGACGAGTCCGGACGGCCGTTGGCGCTCAACGACCTGATCGGCAATGTCCTCGACTCCGTCGAGGACCCTCAGGCACTTGCCGCTGTCGTCC
This sequence comes from Streptomyces sp. NPDC048258, assembly GCF_043201995.1. Lineage (NCBI taxonomy): Bacteria > Bacillati > Actinomycetota > Actinomycetes > Kitasatosporales > Streptomycetaceae > Streptomyces > Streptomyces sp. NPDC048258. The sequence goes on along the minus strand of NZ_JBICZH010000011.1, from coordinate 113,098 downwards.
CGCCCGACCTGTACGACGAGCCGGGCGTCGACCGGCTGCTCTCCGGGCGAGGCACGGGTGACCTGCGGACCTGGAAGCTCATCGGAGAGCGCCTCGCCTTCGCCACCGTGATGGAGTTCGGCCTCCGTTCCCGGCAGGGCCGCACCCTTGAGCTGACCCGGACCGCGGCCGCCGAGGTCGTCATCGAGGACCAGCACCGGATCACAATGCTGGCGCGCGACGTGCACCTGACCCTGCCCGGTCAGATGCTCGGCACCGGTCTGCCGACGGCGGAGCGCTATCTGGCTTTCGTACGCGGACTGCTGGAGCGGGTCCGGCTGCGCGGCGGGGTCCGGCACCGGTGGCTGGAGCCCTGGATGAAAGACGCCGGAGTGACCCGGTTCAAGATCTGGGGCGGCCGGCCCGATGGCATGCCGGCATTCCCCGACAGCGTGGCTGCACCACGCTTCCTGATCGACGGAGAGAAGGGCAGATCCGACTTCGACTCGGTGACGGCCCGCGCCGGCTGGTACCAGGACTGGGCGCGCCGCTGCCTGGGGCTCGACGCCCCCGGGGCAGCCGAATACCTCCGCAGGCTGCTGCCCGTACTCGTAGACGAAGGACTCCTCGCGGTGCGTACCGCGCAGGATCGGGCCACCAAGGTCTACGGCCTGCAGCCTGGGCATGTCGAGGTGCGGCTACTCGAGGACGACATCGTCAACAAGGCCTTCGTCACCTGTGAGGCGTGCGGCTGGCAGCAGGTGGTGCATCCCTCCCGGCGGACCCGCTGGTACGGGCACCCTTGTCCCCGGTACCGCTGCCGCGGTCAGATCACCGCCCCCCAGCCGGGCCTGGCCGCTGTGTCCTCGTCCGGTTCCACGAGTTTCGGCGGCCCGCGCCCGCGCGACTACCGCGACGACTACTACCGGCACCTGTACCGCACAGGCGGCACCTTCCGGGTGGTCACGGCCGAGCACACCGGCATGCTGACCCGGGCCCAGCGTGAGCGGGTGGAGCGGAGCTTCCGCGACGGCACTCACTACACCGACCCGAATGTGCTGTCGTGCACACCCACGCTGGAACTCGGCATCGACATCGGGGACCTGTCCGCCGTTCTGCTGGGATCACTTCCGAAGGGTCCCGCCAACTACGTGCAGCGAGCGGGCCGCGCGGGCCGCAAGACGGGTAACGCGCTGGTGGTGGCCTTCGGCGGCCGCCGGGCCCGCGACCTGTACTACCTCGACGAGCCGCGGGAGATGATCGCCGGGGACATCGTGCCCCCGGGCTGCTACCTGTCCGCCGTGGAGATCCTGCGCCGCCAGTACACGGCCCACCTTCTGGACCTCGCCGCCCGAGGGCAACTCTCCACGAGCGACGGTGAGCAGCTGCAGCCCGCGCCCCGCCTGGTGTCCGCGCTGTTCGGCAGCACCGCCTGGTGCCAGGAGCTCGCGGACGCGGCCCTCGCCCATGGCGCGGTGCTCGTCGAGACCTTCCTGGATCTCTTCCCCGCGCTGCAGGGCCGGGCGGACACCGGGGTCTCCGACCAGGCCGCCGCGGAGCTGCGGAAGTATGCATGCGGCGGCATCGTGCGGGCACTCCAGGAGGCCGAGGAGGAATGGACCGGCCGCGGTGAGGAGCTCCGGCGGCGGATCCGTGCCATCGACACGGCGATGGACCAGCTCGTCCGCAGCGATCCCGAGCAGGAACGCGAATGGCGCGAGTTGCGGGCTGAGCGCTACGCGACGGGCAACCTGCTCCGTGACCTCAACCAGACCAGCGCCCACGGAGCTCTCGTCGAACTAGGGCTCCTGCCCAATTACACCCTCTCGGACACCACCACCCAGCTGGAGGCGACGCTCTATTGGACGGAGGAACCGGAGACCGAGGGGGCCAAGAAGACCTACCGTAGCGAGGTACGGGACTACGAGCGCTCACGCCGGTCCGCGCTTTCCGAACTGGCGCCCGGAAACAGCTTCTACGTCAACGGCTACAAGCACGTTGTGCGGGCCCTGGACATCGGCAGCCCCGAGCGTCGCGCCTGGTCGGTGTGGCGGCTGTGTCCGGCATGCGGCTACGCCCGTACCGAGAACGCCCAGGCCGACGCCTCCCCCTGCCCGCGCTGCGGCGGCCGGGAGATCGCCGATGCGGGCTGTGTCCAGCGCGTACTCGAACCGAAGCGGGTCATGTCGCGCGACAAGCGGGACGATGCCCGGGTCCGCGACGACAAGGACGAGCGCGACAACAAGAGGTACGCCGTCCTCACGACCGTGGACATCGACCTCGTGCACCTGGCGCCGGGCTCCTGGCGCCACGACACGGCCGTCTTCGGTGTCGACTTCACCCGCCAGGCAGTGGTGCGCACTCTGAACCTGGGTCTCGACCGGCAGGACGGCAGCAGCACTGTTCCCGTCGCCGGGGCAGATGTGCGGATGAATCCGTTCTACGTATGCACGAGCTGCGGTGGCGCCACCTCCGAGGGCCGCCCGGTCGTGGACCACCACCAGGACGCGCTCACCGAATCCGTCGCCGCCGCAACCAAGGCCAGCGCTCACCACCTGCTCTGGTGCCCTCGCCGCAAGGTCCGTACAAGCGCGCCGGAAGGCCAGGGGCAGGGTGAGGATGTCCCCTTGCTTCTGGCCCACGAACTGACCACCGAGGCTGTCAGGATCCTGCTTCCCGCCTCGGTCGCCCGGGTCAAGGAACGCCTCGCATCCTTCACCGCCGCCCTGTTCGTGGGCATCGCCGCCCGCTACGGCGGCGACCCGGACCACATCGACATCACCGCAGCGTCCATGCCGGACGGCAACGACCCGGAATGGCCTCGCCGTTTCCTCGTCGCCTACGACCGGCTGCCGGGCGGTACCGGCTACCTGCACCGGCTCGCCACCTCCGACGGCTTCCGTGAAGTACTGCTCAAGGCCCGCGAGGTGATCGACAGCTGCCCCTGCATCGGGAAGGGCCTCGACGGATGCCACCGCTGTCTTCTGCGCCGCGTGCCGGCCGGCGACTACGACAAGGTCAGTCGCAACGAGGTCCGGCAGATGCTCGACGAACTGCTGGGAGCGGACGGCGGCAACTGGGCCACGTCACCGGTGCAGGCGACCCACCAGATCCCGCTGGAGCAGCAGGCCGAAAGCGATCTGGAGGTCATGTTCCTTGAGACCCTGGCCGAATGGGCTCAGCAGCCCCCGGCCAAGGCCAGCGCGGACGCCTATACGACCACGGCCGGGACGTACTCAATGGACCTGCGGCTCACCGGCGCCGACGGGGCCACCGTCAGCTGGCGGGTCTCCCAGCAGCGCGTGCTCGACGGCACCCGTCCCGACGTCCTCTTCGAACGCACGGATGCCCCGGGGCCGCGCATCGCGCTCTACCTCGACGGATACGAGTTCCATGCCGGACCGAAGCACAAGGACAGGCTGGCCGACGACGCCGTCAAGCGCACCCGGCTGCGCGTCGACGGAGTGCGGGTCTTCCAGCTCACGTACTACGACGTAAAGGACTGGCGGACTCGGGTCCGCGACACGGGCTATGCGAGCACGGGACCTGAGCACCCGGTCTGGAAGCCGTATGGGGAGCAAGCCCAGAAGCGTGCGCGTGACTACTACGCGGGCGTGCACGGGGGCCTGCCGGGCGAGCTGTCCGCGACCCTGTGGGTAAATCCGGCAGACCTTCTGCTCGCTCATCTGCGCGCGCCGGACGCTTCCCTGTGGCAACAACGCGCCGAGGCCGCCGTCGCGGGACTACTGGGAGCCGGAGCCCGGATCGCCGCGCTGCAACCCGATGCAGTCGGCTCGCAGATCGTCGCAGCGCTGAAGGGCGCAGCCCCGCAGGGGCCCAAGGGGCCGGTGCAGCTGCTCTCGGCCGTCGACACCTCCGGCTGTGCCGTGACGGCCCTGGCTGATGGCCGGCACCGGCCGCCGGTGTGGACCGCTCTGACCGTGCTCGATGACAGCGACCACGTCCTGTCGGACGAGGCCGGGCACAAGAAGCGCTGGCACGCCTGGCTCTACTGGAGCAACGTGCTGCAGTTCCTGGACCACGGCGGCGGTGACAGCGTCCAGTTGACGACCAGTCTCTTGAACGGCTTCACCACCGTGGGCCTCGCGGTCACCGGGGGGCCGGGCTGGCTTGCGTCGCAGGCTGTCGAAAGGCCTGCCCAACACCCGGCTGAAGCAGCCGCCGAGCTGACCGCCCCCGCACCTGCGCCGGCCCGTTCCTCCGCCTCGGCCCATGAAGCCGATTGGGAACAGGTACTGGAGTTCCTCGACCCCGAGGAACCGGGGCTGCTCCCCCTCACCCAGGGGCTCGCCGCACTCGGGGTGGCACCTCCGGAGGCAGGCTACGAACTCGACGAGCACGGATGGATGGCTGAACTCGCCTGGCCCACCGCCCGGATCGCGGTGGTGACGGCCCACCGCCCGGTCGACGGAGAACGGGACCACGACGCCGAGGACCGGGACAAGGCGTTCGCCTCGGCAGGCTGGTGGATCCGTACAGCCGCCACCTGCGCCCCGCAGGACATCGCGGACCTCCTCACCTCGGTGGAGGACGAAGACACGGACACGAACGACGGAGAGCAGCAGCGATGACGACCACAGGCGTGACTTTGCGTCTGCTCGACAAGGCGGACAAGGCGATCCTGAGGCTGCCCCGTGCGGTCAAGGGGGCGATCTACGACTTCCAGCACAAGTTCAAGGAGAATCCGCAGCTCCGGGGCCTGCGGCTGAAGCAGCTGGAGGGCCACGACCGACTCTGGTCGGCACGCATCAATGACGAGTACAGGGTCCTGCTGCTGCGCCTGGCGGACACCGACTGGCTCATCGTCTCCGTCAAGCACCGCAAGGAGGCGTACGAGAAACTCGATCGGCTCTCGTACGGCATCAACCGGATCACCGGCGGCATCGAGTACGTCGACCTCCAGGTCGTCGAAGAGAGCGTCCTTCGCCGAGCGGCGACTCCGGAGCCTGCCATCGTCCCGGCCGAGCCCGCCCCGGCTCCTGCACCCACCCCCGAGCCTGTCCCCGTTCCTCTGTTCGCCGCGTTTTCCGACGAGCAGCTCACCGACCTCGGCGTCGCAGGACCGCTCGTACCGGTCGTCCGGACCCTGACCACTGAGGACCAGCTCCTCGGTCTGGCCGAATACGCCCCTCAGCTCACCGCGGAAGTCCTTCTTGCGCTCCACGACGGTGCGTCGTACGACGCGGTTCTGGAGCAGATCACCAACCCCGTCTCCGCCCCGGACGCGGTCGACACGGACGACTTCCGGGCTGCTGCCGAGCGGCCGGCCACCATGGTCACGACGACGGACGAGGCGCTGCGCGAAGCTCTGGAAGGCGGGGACTTCGGCCGCTGGAAGGTCTTCCTCCACCCGACCCAGTCCCGGCTCGTCGAACGCGAGTACTCGGGTCCCGCCCGCGTGGGGGGCGGGCCTGGCACCGGAAAGACCATTGTGGCCCTCCACCGGGTCAAGCACTTGGTGGACCGACTGCCTCCGGGCCGTAACAAGCCCGTTCTCCTCACCACGTACAACAAGAACCTTGCCGCCGACCTGAAGTCCCGCCTTCTCCAACTGGGTGGCGAGGAGCTGTTGGCGCGTGTGGAGATCAGCCACGTCGACCAGCTCGCGCTGCGCGTCGTCCGGGAGGCCGAACCCGGCAGCGCCAAGCAGACTCTCGATGAGAGCCAGGCTCTCCGTGAGTGGCGCGCCATGCTCGACGAGCTGGGCGAAACCGGGTGGGACGCCCAGTTTCTGCACGACGAGTGGACGCAGGTCATCCTGGGACAGGCCGTCGTCTCCCGGACCGAGTACTTCCGTGCACGCCGCGCCGGCCGGGGCAAGAACATCGGGCGAGCCGAGCGGGCCGAGATCTGGCAGCTCGCGGAGCGGTTCACACAGCGACTCGACCGTCTCGGACGGCAGACCTGGGAGCAGGTCGCCGAGCGCGCGGCCCGGCTCGAAATGGACCGCGAGCAGCGGATCCAGAACATCGAGCGTCAGCGCGAGGAGGCAGGCGGACTGGACAACATCCATCTCCAGGCCGGCTCCGCGGGCTGGCTGCGCCACCGCTTCCAGCACATCGTCGTCGACGAGGCACAGGACCTGCGGGCCGCGCACTGGAAGTTGCTGCGCGCGATGGTGCCGCGTGCCGCCAACGACATCTTCCTCGTGGGCGACACACACCAGCGCATCTACGGCAATCAGGTCACGCTCGGGAGCCTCGGGGTCCACATCCGCGGACGCTCGGCCAAGCTGACACTGAGCTACCGAACGACCCGGCAGATCCTCGGCTCCGCACTCGGTGTGCTCAGCGGCGAAAGCTTCGATGACCTGGACGGCAGCACCGAGGACCTTGCCGGGTACAGGTCTGTCCTGACCGGAAGCCTTCCGAAGTTGCACGGTTGCGACGACTGGGAATCCGAGCAGGAGTCCATCGCAGCGCTCCTTGCCGACTGGATCGCCCTGCCGACACCGCCCGGGCAGATCGCCATCTGCGTTCCGACCAACGCCATGGCGAGCGAGCTGGCTTACACCCTGCTCGCCCACAAGGGAATCAAGGCCGTCGAGATCGGCCCTGAGGGCCCCCGTGGAGACGAAGGCGTCCACATCGGCACGATGTTCCGCTTCAAGGGGCTCGAGTACCAGCGGATGGTCATCGCGGGAGTCCGGGACGGACTCGTACCTCGGGATGCGGTGAGCCAGCTGCGCAGCTCGGACGCCGTCCGCTACCGGCGCGAGCTCCAGCGGGCTCGCTCTCTCCTCTTCGTCGCGGCCACCCGATCCCGGGACAGTCTCGCCATCTTCTGGCACGGCCGCCCGAGCCCGTTCCTCGAACCGCTCATGCGCCTGCGCGCCGGGTGAGGGCCGCGACCGGGTCCGGGGAGGGGCGGCCCGTGGGCCACCAGTCGTCGTCGTCCGGGCGGGACTCGTAGGCGTACCAGAGGGCGTCGCGGCCGAGGCGGAGCTGGCGGGTGTGGGCCGTGAGGCGGTTGCGGTCGGGGCGGAAGGAGCCCTGGGCGGCGGCGAGGAGGGCCGGGCGGGCCCGGTCGAAGGGCCCGGCCGGCGGGTCCCAGGGCTCTTCGAGGGCGGCGAGCGCGGGGCGGCCGCCCTGCCGCCAGGCCGCCGCGGCCCGGGCCAGGTCGGTGGTGGTGCGGCCGGTGGCTCGGGCCAGGTCGCGGTACAGGGCGCGGGCGGCGCCGGTGAGCCCGGCCGTGGGGTGCGCGGAGGCCAGCCGGACGGCGTCCTGCCACAGGCTTGTCCCGGCGATCGGGTCCTCGCCGGTGGTGAGGAGCGCCAGCGCGCGGGCGGCGGCGTCGGAGGCGAGCTGGTCCAGGGCGAGCGGGTCCGGCGCCGCCGGGTCGGCCGGGTAGGCGGGCGGGAGTCCCGTGGCGGCGGGCGCGGGGAGCGGCGCGGGCAGCAGCGGCAGGCTGGTACGGGCGAGCGCCGCCCGGGCCGGGACTCCGGGGAAGTCCGGTGTGGTGTCGGGCTGTTCGCGTGCGGCGTGCGCGGCATTGCGACGGGCCAGCTCGTCGAGGAGTTCCCGCTCGCCGCGGCCGCGCAGGAGCAGCAGCACGAAGGGGTCCTCGTCGAGGAGCCGGGCCGCCCGGTAGCAGAGGGCCGCGGCGTGCTTGCACGGCGGACGCGCGACGTCCGGGCAGGAGCAGCGTGCCACGAGCTCGCCCGCGCCGGGCAGGACCGCCTCGGCGAGCGACTGCGGAACCTCCCGCTCCAGCAGCGCGGCGAGCGCCGCGGGATCGGCCGCGACCGCCTCCAGCAGCTCCTCCCACTCCGCGTCCGCGAAGGCGGGCAGCGCCAGCTCGGTGCGGTACGGGCGGGGCCGGCTGCCCCGGACGTACGCCACGATCCGGCCGGGGGTGATGGTGACGGCGTCGACGTGGCCTTCGGCGGCGTACGTACGGCCACGGGCCAGCCGGGCCGGGTCCCGGGACACCGATTCGAGGGCCGACACCCAGGCCCGGCCCCACCAGCTCACCGCCTCCGCCCCGGCGGGCACGGTCTCGAAGGTGCGGCGGCGGTCGTCCCGCGCGGTGATCACGCCGGCCTCCGCAGGGAGACGAGGTCGGCCAGTTCACGGTCGGTCAGCTCGGTCAGCGCCGACTCGCCGGAGCCGAGGACGGCATCGGCCAGGGCCCGCTTCGCCTCCAGCATCTCGGCGATCCGGTCCTCCACGGTCCCCTCGGCGATGATCCGGTGCACCTGCACGGGCTGGGTCTGGCCGATCCGGTAGGCGCGGTCGGTGGCCTGCTCCTCGACGGCCGGGTTCCACCAGCGGTCGAAGTGGATGACGTGACCGGCCCGCGTCAGGTTCAGCCCGGTGCCCGCGGCCTTCAAGGAGAGGAGGAAGACCGGGACGTCGCCTGCCTGGAAGCGGTCGACGAGCTCCTCCCGGCGCGGGACCGGAGTCCCGCCGTGCAGCAGCTGGTGGGAGATCCCCCGGGCCGTCAGGTGCCGCTCGATGAGCCGGGCCATCGTCACGTACTGGGTGAAGACCAGCACCGAACCGCCCTCGGCGAGGATCGTGTCCAGCAGCTCGTCCAGCAGGGCGAGCTTGCCCGAGCGGTGCGGGATCCGCGGCTGCTCCTCCTTCAGGTACTGCGCCGGGTGGTTGCAGATCTGCTTGAGCGAGGCCAGCAACTTCATGATCATGCCGCGTCGCTCGATGCCCTCGCTCGACTCGATCACCGCCATCGCCTCGTCCACCGCGGCCTGGTAGAGCGAGGCCTGCTCGCGGGTCAGGGAGACGGGGTGGTCGGTCTCCGTCTTCGGCGGCAGCTCGGGCGCGATACCGGGATCGGACTTCTTGCGCCGCAGCAGGAACGGCCGGACCAGCGCGGACAGCCGGGCCACCGCCGCCTCGTTGCCGCCGTCCTCCTCCTGCTGGTGCTCCACCGGGCGGGCATGGCGGGCCCGGAAGGCGGTGAGCGGCCCCAGCAGCCCGGGCGTCGTCCAGTCGAGCAGCGCCCACAGCTCGGAGAGGTTGTTTTCCACCGGGGTGCCGGTCAGCGCCACCCGGGCGGGCGCCGGGACGGTGCGCAGCGCCTTGGCGGTCGCCGAATGCGGGTTCTTGACGTGCTGCGCCTCATCCGCGACGACCATGCCCCAGCGCTGCTCGGCGAGGAGCGGGGCGCTGGCGCGCATCGTCCCGTACGTGGTGAGCACGAACCCGCCGGCGGCGGACTCCAGGTCGTCGAGGCTGCGGCTGCCGCCGTGGAAGCGGCGCACGGGCGTGCCGGGGGCGAACCTCTCGATCTCCCGCTGCCAGTTGCCCAGCAGCGACGCGGGACACACCACGAGCGTCGGCTCGGGGCGGTCGCGGTGCAGGTGCAGCGCGATCAGGGTGACGGTCTTGCCGAGCCCCATGTCGTCGGCGAGGCAGCCGCCGAGGCCGAGGGAGGTCATCAGGTCCAGCCAGGCCAGGCCGCGGGCCTGGTAGTCGCGCAGGGTGGCCTTGAGCGCGGCCGGCTGCGGCAGCGGGGCCAGTTCCCCCGTCAGCCGCTCCCGCAGGGCGGCCAGCGCCCCGACCGGAACCGCCTCGACGGACTGCCCGTCCACCTCGGCCGTCCCCGACAGTACGGTCGCCAGCGCGTCGACCGGGTCCAGCAGGCCCAGCTCCCGCTTGCGCGCCTTGCGGACCAGCTCGGGATCGACCCGCACCCACTGGTCCCGCAGCCGCACCACGGGCCGGTGGGCCTGCGCGAGCGCGTCCATCTCCCCCGGGGTGAGCCGGTCGCCGCCCAGCGCCAGCTCCCAGGAGAAGGCGAAGAGGTGGGCGGCGTCGAAGAACGCGGTGCCGTCGGTGGCGGACCCGGGGGCGGTGGACCGTACGACGGCGGTCGCGGAGAGGGTACGGGCCAACTCGCGCGGCCAGTGGACCAGGACTCCCGCGGCCGCCAGCCGGGTCGCGGCCACCCCCAGCAGGTCTTCGAGCTCCGGGTCCGACAGGGCGAGGGCGTCGGGGACCGGCTGGTCGAGCAGGCGCAGCAGGGGCGGCCAGACCCGCGCGGCCCGGCGCAGCGCGAGCACGGCGTCGATCCGGGCGCGCGGTCCGAAGCCGGCCGCGGCGGCGCCCGCCCACAGCTGTGCGGCGTCGGTCACGAGGGTCGGGTCGGCGAGGCTGTGCACCTGGACCACGGCGGCCCCGGCGCGGTGGACGTCCTCGTCCTCCGCCTCGTCGAAGAGGCGGAAGGACGACAGGTCGAGCCGGAGCGAGATCCCCACGCCGGTGTCCGCACCGGCCGCGACCTGCGCGGCCCAGTCCTGTATGCCCGGCACCCGCTGCGCGTCCCGGGCGGCGAACGGCCGCCCGGCCGCGACCGGCGCGGCCGGGGTGCGGGGCAGGCTGTCGGCGACGGCGTCGAGGAAGGCGCGGACCAGCGCCTCCGGTTCGGGCAGCTGGAGCGGGCGGCGGCCGGCCAGCGGGGTCGCGTACCCCTCGTGGGGCAGCGCGGCGGCGATCGCGCGGAGGTGGTCGACATCGGAGGCGTCGAGCGGCCCGGCACGCCAGGCGTCGATGCCCTCGGGGGTGAGCCCGGGGAGCAGGCGGCCCCGGGCGACCAGCGTGAGCGCCTGTGTGGCGGCGGTGCCCCAGGCACGGGTGGCGGCGTGCGAGGCCGGGCTGCGGGGTGCCCGGGCGAGCAGGGGGAGGGCGGCGGTGACGGAGAAGGCCACGGCGGGCACGGTCCGGCTGCGGACCCCGTCGCCGTGCTGGCGGACGACGGTGAGCCGCGTCGGCGAACCCCCCTCGGGCAGGGCGTCCCCGTCGGGCGCCCAGAAGGCGACGCGCCCCTGCCGGGGAACGGCGGCGGGCAGGAACACGGCCGCGTGGCGCAGCAGCGCGGATGTCTGCGGCTGCGGCTGCGGCTCCCGCTGCGGTGTCACGGCGTCCCCCTCCCCGGTCGATGTCCAGACGGACCCCTCTGCCGACGAGTCTAGGCGCGGCCACTGACAACGCGTCTGACCTGCGGATCAGCGCCCCCAGCGGCCCTGTTCCGCGGCGTATCCGTACACGGGTCGGCCGGTGGCCGCGCTGGTCCGCAGCGGCCGTCCGCCGTCGTCGATCCGGAGGGTGCCGGAGCCGGACGGGCCGGTCCAGCGCAGGTCGAGGTACCAGTCGCAGTCGCAGCCCGTCGTGGCGGCCTCCACGCGCAGGACGACCGGCTCGGACGCCGAGACGCGCAGCGGGAAGGCGGGGGCCGGGAGGGAGCTGCCGGCGTCGTTCCCGGCGACGGGCCGGGCCAGAGGGCGCGGCGCGTCCAGATTGACGGCGAAAGCCGCCGGGGTGAGGGCGCCGCCGCAGCCCTGGGACATCTGGTAGACGTTCCAGGCCGGCGGGGTGCGCCGCGCGGCCACCCGTACCTCCAGGTCCTCCAGGACCACGCTGCCCGCGCCCGTGCCGTGCAGGGTGACCTCCACGATCTGGGCCCCGGCGTGTACGGCACGCTGCGCCGCGGCCCAGGCGGGCGCGTCCGCCTCGACGGGCGGCGGGGGCACGGAGCCCGGTCCCCGCTCGGCCAGGTAGGCGTGATCGCAGCCGAAGGCCCACACGTGCGACCGTACCGCCGCCGTGAGCGGTACCGGCGCCGGCTTCGGCGACGGCGGTGACGGCGGCGCCGGAGGCGGGGCGGATGCCGGCCCGCCCGGTGTCGGCGAGGGCGACGGCGAGGACGACGGCCCCGGCGCGGGCGTCCCGGCCGCTTCCGACGGCTCGGAGGAGACGGCCGGGGTGGCTGCCCCCGTGGCCCCCGCCACGCCCTGCGGCGTCCCCCGGTCCGGCAGGGACGCCGCCAGGACCGCCACGGCCACCGCGCCCGCGGTCAGCCCGGCGGCGACGACGGCGGCTGCCCGCCGCCGGTACCAGGGGAGCCGGCCGAGGGGCACCGCACCCGGATCCGCAGTGGGCACGACAGCGGCTTCCGAGGCAGGTTCCGGGGCGGCTTCCGAGGCAGGTTCGGGGGCGGGTTCCGGGGCGGGTTCCGGTTCGGCCCGCGCCGCCGCGCGCCTGCGCGCGTCCGCCAGCAGCCACGCCCGGTGCAGGTCCACCGCCTCCCCCGGCGAGGCCCCGCAGGCCCGCGCGAAACGGTCCACCACGGCGAACTCCGTCGGCACGGCCTCCCCGTTGCAGTAGCGGTGCAGGGTCGACGTACTCGTGTGCAGTCTGCGCGCCAGTACCCCGTAACTCAGCCCGGCGCGCTCCTTCAGCTCCCGCATCAGCCGCGCGAACCGCTCCGCCTCGTCCACGGCGTTCCCCCGTCCCACGACTGCGTTCCATGCGGGGGGTGTTCCCCCAGGTGACAGCACGTACGGCCATTCCAGTGTCCCGAATCCGCAGCGATCCGTCGCCCGACACCCCGGCCCGGGGAAAGGCTGTCCACGGACGCAGTCGCACCGCTGGACACCACGACCACCACGACCACGAAGACCGCGAAGATCGCGAAGACCACGGGGAGTACCCATCATGTTCCGACGCTCCGGCACCGCCGCCACCCTCGCCACCGCCCTCGTCGCGGCGGCCACCGCCCTCGTCCTGACCGCCCCGGCCTCTGCCACGGCGGCCACCGCACCGGGGTTCATCGACGGCACCGACCTGCCGCCGCACCCCACCTCGCCCTGGTACGCGGGCGAGGTCACCAAGGGGCTGCCCGAGTTCACGCCGTTCTGCCTGGAGGGCGCGCTCCCGTCGGCGGGCAGCTGGCACCGCGGCTTCGGCACGGAGTTCGACACCGGCGCCGTACAGATCTCCGTACGGGCGGCCTCGCCCTCCGCGGCCGCCAAGCTCGCCGGCACGCTGGAGCGCAAGGTCGCGGCCTGCGCCGCCGACTGGCTGCGCACGACGCCGGGCGGCACGGCCTCCTGGCAGGACTACGGGAAGCTCACCGTCGAGGAGGGCGCGCACGTCTACGGGGTGCACACCTCGATCCCCGAGTCCGAGCCCGGCGTGCACCTCTACGGAATCGGACGTGACGGCTCCACGGTCACGGTCGTGAAGTGGGGCCAGATGGGCTACCTGGCCGATGCCCCGGTCGCCGGCTTCAGGAAGACGACCACCACGGCCGTGAACAAGCTCAACCCGTGACGCCGCCGCCCGCGAGAGGCCGGAGTGGGACCATGGACATGAGGCGATGGCCATGCGTTCCGGGAACGAGCCGGTGACCGCCCGCAGTCCGCTGCGGCTGCGGTTCTGGCTGAGTCTGTGGGGGCTGATCTGGGCCGCCGCCGGGACGGCCCTCTTCTCGCTGGCCGGCCGTCCCGGGTGGGCGGCGGCCTGCGGTGCGGTCGTGCTGCTGGCGGCCGTGGACCTGGCCGTGGTCGTCCACCACATCCACCAGGGCCCGCACTACCAGCCCGGCCCCGACATCCCGCCGTACGAACCGCCCCGGGACCGGTGAGCTCAGTCCTCGAAGCGGGCGGCCGCCAGGTACTCCGGCTGCGGGTCCAGGGCGGCGGCCAGCCGGAAGTGTTTGCGGGCCTGCTCGGGCCGGCCGGAGCGCTGGTGCGTGCGGGCCAGTGCGAAGTGGGCGAAGGCGTTGTCCGGCTCCCGCTCCAGCACCAGCTCGAACTCCAGCTCTGCCGGGCGCAGTTGGGCGGCGGCGAAGAAGGCCCGGGCGCGCAGCAGCCGGGCCGCCGTGTTCTCGGGGTGGGCCGCTATGACCGAGTCGAGCAGCTTGACCGCACCGCGCGGGTCGCGTGCGGCGAGCAGGTGCTCGGCGGCCCGGTAGTCGATGACGTGCGTCTCCGGGCTCGCCGGACCGGACGACGAGGAGGACGAGGAGGACGAGGAGGACGAGGACGAGGAGGACGGCGAGGAGTGCGGCGTGGTGTCGGACACGTGGAGTTCCTTCCCTCTACGGGCGCGTTCAACGCCCGCCCCCGCACCGGCTATTCCGCCGCCCGCTCCGCCGCGGCCCGCGCTTCTACGCCCGCTCCTGCCCGGCCCGCGCCGTGAGCTCCGCCCACACCTTGCGCACCTGAGGCTCCAGAGCCTCCAGCGGCCCGTCGTTGTCGATCACGAAGGTCGCCACGGCGAGCCGCTGCTCCCGCGTGGCCTGCGCGGCCATCCGGGCCCGCGCCTCCTCCTCGGCCATCCCGCGCAGCGCGGTCAGCCGTGCCAGCTGCGTCCGCGGCGCCGCGTCCACCACGACCACCAGGTCATAGAGCGGCGCCAGACCGTTCTCCGCGAGCAGCGGTACGTCGTGCACCACGATCGCGTCCGTCCCCGCGGCGGCCTCCAGCTCGGCCGACCGGGCCCCGACCAGCGGGTGCACGATCGCGTTGAGGGTCTGGAGCTTCGCCGGGTCGGAGAACACGATCGACCCGAGCTTCGGCCGGTCCAGCACCCCCTCCGCGGTCAGCACCGACTCCCCGAAGGCCGCCACGACGGCCGCGAGCCCCGGCGTGCCGGGCTCGACGACCTCCCGCGCGATCCGGTCGGCGTCCACGATGACCGCCCCGTACCCCGCCAGCAGCCGCGAGACCTCGCTCTTGCCGGCACCGATCCCGCCCGTCAGGCCCACTTTCAGCATGCCCGCAGCCTAGCCCCCGCCCTCACCCGAGCCACAGGCCCCCGGCCCTGCCCAGCCCGGGCCCTGCCCTGCCCGGCCCTCAGCCTTCGCCCTCGCGCTCCGCGAGGAACCGCTCGAACTCGCGGCCGATCTCATCGGCCGACGGGATGTCCGCGGGCTCGGCCATCATGTTCCCCCGGGTCTCGGCGCCGGCGGCCGCGTCGTACTGGTGCTCCAACCCCTGCACCAAGCTGACCAGCTCCTCGTCGCCCTCCCGGATCTGCCGGTCGATCTCCGTCTGGGTGCGGTGGGCCTCCGTACGCAGGGCGTGCGCCACGGCCGGCAGGACCAGCCCGGTCGCCGCCGTGATCGCCTCCAGCACCGTCAGCGCGGCGTCCGGGTACGGGGAGCGCGCGACGTAGTGCGGTACGTGCGCGGCGACACCCAGCACGTCGTGCCCGGCCTGCGCCAGACGGAACTCGACCAGCGATTCCGCGCTGCCCGGCACCTGCGCCTCGTCGAAGGGGCTGCGGTGGCCCGGCATGAGGTCGGTCCGGTTGCCGTGCGGGGTGATGCCGACGGGCCGCGTGTGCGGAACGCCCATGGGAATGCCGTGGAAGTTGACCGAGAGCCGGACGCCGAGGCGCTCGACGATCTGCCGGACGGCGACGCTGAAGCGCTCCCACTCCACGTCCGGCTCGGGGCCGGAGAGCAGCAGGAAGGGCGCTCCGGTGGCGTCCTGGACGAGCCGGACCTCCAGCCGGGGCTCCTCGAACTCCGTCCAGTGGTCGCGCTGGAAGGTCAGCAGCGGGCGGCGGGCCCGGTAGTCCACCAGCCGGTCCGCGTCGAAACGCGCCACCACCTGGTGGGGCAGGGTGTCCAGAAGCCGCTCGACGATCTGCTCCCCGGTCTCACCCGCGTCGATGTACCCCTCGAAGTGGTACAGCATGACCAGCCCGGCCGAGTCCTGGGCGAGCGCCAGGTCGGCCACCGCCAGGCCCTTGGCGTCCCATTCGTACAGACCCTGTGGATCAAGCACCGTCACCACTCCTCCCTCGTCGCGTTCTCTGCGAAGAACGTCCAAGGAGGCGCCGGCATTCCCCAGTTGACCAAGCGGATCACGGGGAAAACGCGGTGAGGCCCGCCCCCCGAAGGGGACGGGCCTCACCGTTCAACTCAACCAGCTCGGCTCACACCGGGGTGTGATGCGCGCTGCGATCAGCTCTGGCCGCCGGCCAGCTTCTCGCGGAGCGCGGCCAGGGCCTCGTCCGACGCCAGGGCGCCGGAGGTCTCGTCCGACTCCGAGGAGTACGAACCACCCGAGATGCCCGCACCGGCGCCGGCACCGGCGGCCGGGGCGGCAGCGCCCTCGGCGGCAGCGGCCTCGTCGGCCTCGCGGCTCTTGATGACCTGAGCCTGGTGCTGCTCGAAGCGCTGCTGCGCCTCGGCGTACTGGGTCTCCCAGGTCTCGCGCTGCTTGTCGAAGCCCTCGAGCCAGTCGTTGGTCTCGGGGTCGAAGCCCTCGGGGTAGATGTAGTTGCCCTGGTCGTCGTACGACGCGGCCATGCCGTACAGGGTCGGGTCGAACTCGACCGACGCCGGGTCGGCACCGAAGGACTCGTTGGCCTGCTTCAGCGACAGCGAGATCCGGCGACGCTCAAGGTCGATGTCGATGACCTTGACGAAGATCTCGTCGTTGACCTGGACGACCTGCTCCGGGATCTCCACGTGGCGCTCGGCCAGCTCGGAGATGTGGACCAGACCCTCGATGCCCTCGTCCACGCGGACGAACGCACCGAACGGAACCAGCTTGGTGACCTTACCCGGGACGACCTGACCGATCTGGTGGGTCCGGGCGAACTGCTGCCACGGGTCCTCCTGCGTCGCCTTCAGCGACAGGGAGACACGCTCGCGGTCCATGTCCACGTCGAGAACCTCGACGGTGACCTCCTGGCCGACCTCGACAACCTCGGACGGGTGGTCGATGTGCTTCCAGGACAGCTCGGAGACGTGGACGAGACCGTCGACGCCACCCAGGTCCACGAAGGCACCGAAGTTGACGATCGAGGAAACGACGCCGGAGCGGACCTGACCCTTCTGCAGGGTGGTGAGGAACGTCTGGCGAACCTCGGACTGGGTCTGCTCGAGCCAGGCGCGGCGGGACAGGACCACGTTGTTGCGGTTCTTGTCCAGCTCGATGATCTTCGCCTCGAGCTCCTTGCCCACGTAGGGCTGGAGGTCGCGGACGCGACGCATCTCGACGAGGGAGGCCGGCAGGAAGCCGCGGAGGCCGATGTCGAGGATGAGACCACCCTTGACGACCTCGATGACGGTACCGGTGACGATGCCGTCTTCTTCCTTGATCTTCTCGATCGTGCCCCAGGCACGCTCGTACTGAGCGCGCTTCTTGGACAGGATCAGACGGCCTTCCTTGTCCTCCTTCTGGAGAACCAGGGCCTCGATCTCGTCGCCGACCTTGACGACCTCGTTCGGGTCGACGTCGTGCTTGATCGAGAGCTCACGGCTCGGGATCACGCCTTCGGTCTTGTAACCGATGTCGAGGAGAACCTCGTCCCGGTCCACCTTGACGATGACGCCGTCGACGATGTCGCCGTCGTTGAAGTACTTGATCGTCTCGTCGATCGCCGCGAGGAACGCGTCCGCGTCGCCGATGTCGTTGACCGCAACCTGCGGAGTGGTGGCGGTGGTCTCGGTGCTGCTCGTCATGTGGGAAAGGGCTCCGGTTACGGACAGAAAGTCGTAGGTACTGCTACGCCGGGAGCCCTTATCGGCATCTGCCGAAGCCGGACAGCCAAGGAAGCCCCTGATCCGCCGAAAACGGGAAGGGCCTCGAAAACCGAGGGGACATCAACAGATGCAAGCGCAGCCTGCTAGGTCTGAGGAGCACAGGCTCGCAGCGCAACTTGTAGCATACGGGGGCGGCCGGACAGGGTCAATGCGCGAAGGCGGACACCCCCGGCGGATGGCCGCATAACCGGCACAATTCGTGAGCGGGGAGACCGTCATGGCACTCCCCTGCTCCGCTCCGCAGATATTCGCAGACTACGACGACGGGCCCCATGAACCAAGAGGACTACGCCCCCGAAGACGCGCACGAGGCAGATTCCGCCTCCGGGGACGACGCCGAGGCCACCCGGCGTGACGCCGGCGAAGCGGAGAGCAGCCGGGCGAGCCGCGGCTGGTGGGACCGCAACGCCGACGAGTACCAGAGCGAGCACGGCGCCTTCCTCGGCGACGACCGCTTCGTGTGGGGGCCGGAAGGCCTGGACGAGGCGGAGGCGGCCCTCCTCGGCCCCGCCGCCTCACTCAAGAACAAGGACGTCCTGGAGATCGGCGCCGGCGCCGCCCAGTGCTCGCGCTGGCTGGCCGCCCAGGGCGCCCGCCCCGTCGCCCTCGACCTCTCCCACCGCCAGCTCCAGCACGCGCTGCGCATCGGCGATGACGTCCCGCTCGTCGAGGCCGACGCCGGCCGGCTGCCCTTCCGCGACGGCTCCTTCGACCTCGCCTGCTCCGCCTACGGGGCCGTCCCCTTCGTCGCCGACCCGGTGAACGTGATGCGCGAGGTACGCCGCGTACTGCGCCCCGGCGGCCGCTGGGTCTTCTCCGTCACCCACCCCATCCGCTGGGCCTTCCCCGACGAGCCCGGTCCCGAGGGGCTCTCCGTCGCCGCGTCCTACTTCGACCGGACCCCGTACGTGGAACAGGACGAGCAGGGCCGCGCCGTGTACGTCGAGCACCACCGCACGATAGGCGACCGGGTCCGCGACGTGGTGGCGGGCGGGTTCCGCCTGGTCGACCTGGTCGAGCCCGAGTGGCCCGAGTGGAACAGCCAGGAGTGGGGCGGCTGGTCCCCCCTGCGCGGCAACCTGATCCCGGGCACCGCGATCTTCGTGTGCGAGAGGGACTGACCCCGTTGACACGCCCGAGTACCCGGTTCCGCCAGGCCGCTCTCGACGCCCTTCCCGTACGGGAGGCCGTGCCCGCGCTCGTCTCGGCGCTGGACGGCCACGGCACCGCCGTGCTCTGCGCCCCGCCCGGCACCGGCAAGACCACGCTGGTGCCGCTGGTCCTGGCGGGGCTGGTGGGCGGCGGGCCCCGGCGCCGGGTCGTGGTCGCCGAGCCGCGGCGGATCGCTGCCCGGGCGGCCGCGCGGCGAATGGCCTGGCTGCTGGGCGAGCAGGTGGGGGGCTCGGTCGGCTTCACCGTGCGCGGGGAGCGGGTCGTGGGCCCCGGCACAGTGGTCGAGGTGGTCACCACGGGCGTCCTGCTCCAGCGGCTCCAGCGGGACCAGGAGCTGGCCGGCGTGGACCTGGTGATCCTGGACGAATGCCACGAGCGGCACCTGGACGCCGACACGGTGGCCGCCTTCCTCCTGGACGTACGGGAGACCCTGCGTCCGGAGCTGCGCCTGGTGGCGGCTTCGGCGACGACCGACGCGGCCGGCTGGTCGCGCGTACTCGGTCATGGCGGTCCCGGCGACGCGCCGGTGGTGGAGGCGGCCGGGATCTCGTACCCGGTGGAGACGGTCTGGGCCCCGCCGCCCCGGCCGGTGCGGCCGCCGCACGGGATGCGGGTGGATCCGGCGCAGCTGACGCACGTGGCCTCGGTGGTGCGGCGGGCCCTCGCCGAGCGCGAGGGCGACGTCCTGTGCTTCCTGCCCGGCGTCGGCGAGATCGCCCGGGTGGCCGGGCAGCTGGGCGCGGTCGACGCCGAGGTGCTCCAGATCCACGGGCGGGCCCCGGCGGCCGCGCAGGACGCGGCGCTGACGGCTTCCGACCACCGCCGGGTGATCCTTTCCACCGCCGTGGCGGAGTCCAGCCTGACCGTGCCGGGCGTGCGCGTGGTGGTGGACTCCGGGCTGGCCCGCGAGCCCCGGACGGACCACGCGCGGGGGCTGGGCGCGCTGGCGACGGTACGGGCCTCCCGTGCGGCCGGGCGCCAGCGGGCGGGCCGGGCGGGGCGCGAGGCGCCGGGCGCGGTGTACCGCTGCTGGACGGAGGCGGAGGATTCCCGCCTGCCCGCGTTCCCGGCGCCGGAGATCCGCATCGCCGACCTGGCGCAGTTCGCCTTGCAGGCCGCGTGCTGGGGCGACCCGGACGCGGCGGGGCTGGCGCTGCCGGACCCGCCGCCGGCCGGGGCGATGGCCGCGGCCCGGGAGGTGCTGGTGGCGGTCGGCGCGGTGGACGCGGCCGGGCGGCCGACCCCGCGGGGGCTGCGGATGGCCCGGCTGGGCCTGCATCCCCGGCTGGCCCGGGCCCTGCTGGACGGCTCCGCGGCCCTCGGCTCCCGCCGGGCCGCCGAGGTGGTGGCGCTGCTGAGCGAGGAGCCGCCGCGGGAGTACGGGGACGACCTGGCCGCAGCCTGGCGTTCGGCCCGCCGGGGCGGCGACGCCTACGCGGCGCGCTGGCGCGCGGAGGTCCGCCGCCTGGAATCCGCTGCGCGGGGCGATTCCCCCACCCCGCCCCTTCCCGAAACCGGGGCTGGCGACCCCGGCCGCCGCTCCCGGGGCTCCGCCCCGGACCCCACGGGGGCTCCGCCCCCGGACCCCCACGCCTCGAACTCCCCCAGCTACCGCTGGGAGGGGCCCCCAGGCGGGGCTGAAATCGCCCTGCGGGCAATTCAGCCGCGCCAGGTGGACGGCAGCAGCCGAAATCCAGCCCCGCCGGCGTTCGAGGCGCGGGGTCCGGGGCGGAGCCCCGGCAGCGGCGCCGCACCCGATGACCTTGCCGCCGGGCTCGTCGCCGCGCTCGCGTTCCCCGAGCGGGTGGCCAGGGCCAAGGGGGAGGGGGCGTTCCTCATGGCCTCCGGGACCGGCGCCGAGCTCGGCGACGGGTCACCGCTGCGCCGCGCCCCCTGGCTGGCCGTCGCCGTCGCCGACCGGGCCCCGCACTCCGCCTCCGCCCGCGTCCGGCTGGCCGCCGTCATCGACGAGGACACCGCCCTGGCCGCAGCCTCCCATCTGCGCAGCAACGGTGAAGAGGTGCACTGGGAGGACGGGGACCTCGTCGCCCGCGCAGCGCAGCGGCTGGGGGCGATCGAGCTCGCCGTACGCCCGCTGCGGAACCCCGACCCGGCCCTCGTACGGGCCGCCCTGCTCGACGGGCTCCGCACCGAGGGGCTCGGCCTGCTGCGCTGGTCCGCCGACGCGCGGGAGCTCCGGGCCCGGCTGGGCTTCCTGCACCGGACGCTCGGCGGCGCGTGGCCCGATGTGGCGGACGACGGCGCGCTGCTGGACCGCGCCGACGACTGGCTGGAGCCGGAGCTGTCCCGCGCCCGGCGCCGCGCGGACCTCGGGCGGATCGACGCCGGGCAGGCCCTGAACCGGCTCCTGCCCTGGGCCACCGGCGAGGCCGCCCGGCTGGACGAGCTGGCTCCGGAACGGCTGGAGGTGCCCAGCGGATCCCGGATCCGGGTGGACTACTCCGCCGAGCAGCCGGTGCTCGCCGTCAAACTCCAGGAGCTGTTCGGGCTGGCCGAGACCCCCGAGGTCGCGGGGGTGCCCGTACTCGTCCACCTGCTGTCGCCCGCCGGACGGCCCGCCGCCGTCACCGCCGACCTGGCCTCGTTCTGGCGGGGCGGCTACCGCGCCGTCCGCGCCGAGCTCCGCGGCCGCTATCCCAAGCACCCCTGGCCGGAGGACCCCGCCACCGCCGAGCCCACCCGCCACACCAACGCCCGCCTCAGACGCTGAGCCCCTCCTGCGGACCGCGTCGGTTCCTCGCCTCCAGCCACAGCGCCAGCCCGAGGAACGCCAGCCCGCCGGCCGCCAGGCCGATCGGCGCGTAGGTGTGCAGCGCGAGGACCTTCGTACGGTTCGAGGCGACCAGGTCGAGGGTGTACCGGGCGTAGTCCTCGCGCATCTTCACGTGCCCCGCGAAGGCGGTGAGCTTGCCGTCGGGGCCGCCCGCCGCGATCCCGCCGCGCATCTCCTGCTGGATCTCCTGCTCCGCGTTGACGGGTGCCCCGGTCACCGGGTCGACCCAGAACATCGCCTTCGTCGTGTACCAGAGGGTGGTGCCGGTGGTCGCCTCGATCGTCGCCGGGTCGATGCCCTCGATCGGCATCTTCTTCGGCATGGCGACCTTGGTCCACGGGACGGTCTGCTCGAAGTAGTAGACGTCCATGCCGCGGTACGTGCGCGGGCCGACGTAGTGGATCGGCGAGGAGGTCCGGGTCTGCGCGTCGAAGTACAGGTAGTCGCGCGGCTCGGTGAAGAACGGCCACTTGAACTCGATGCCCTCGCGTGTGACGGCGTCCCCGTCGACCATCTCGCCGGTGGCGTGCACCGGGTCCTGGGTGTGCGCGTCGAAGATGTAGCGCTCGGGGATCTGGGAGACCGTCTTCCCGTCCGGGTCGATGATGTGCGTCAGCGTGTCCCAGACGACGACGTCCTTGCCCGCGCTGGCCTCGATCTCCTTCGACGCCTCCACGTTGCCCTTGAGGGTCTGGACGATGGTGACCTTGTCGACCTTCTTGGGCTGCATGCCGTTGAAGTAGTCGAGGAGGGTCGCGTCCTTCGCCTCCAGGACCATCTCCTGGTACTGGTTCGGCGGGATCTTGGCGAGCCGCGGGTACGCGTACCAGCGCAGCAGCGGTGCGAGGGCCGCGCAGAACACGGCGAGGGCCAGCAGGACAAGGCTCGCTCTGCGTCGCATGGCCGGGCCCTCCTCTACTTTCCGGGCGCGGGGGGCGCGGTGGTGAGCAGGGGCTTGGGCGAGGTCTTGCCTTCGGGCGCCCCGAGCGCCGTGATGGCGAGGACGAGGAGCACCGCGAGGACGAGCCCGCTGGCGGCGGCGATGAATGCGCGCATGCCGGGCCTCCGGAATCTGATAGGGCGTCAGGGCGGAGGCACCGTAGCAATGCGGACGCGAGATGAGAACCGTCAGAGCCGTGGATCAGGTGGGGCCGTCCGCAGCGGGGGCAACCCGTTCGGCCGGGCCTGCCTACTAGGTCATCGAAGCCGGCTCAAGGACGCTGCTACCAGCTGATCAATCGCAGCCGAGCACAGCTCAGCGGCCGTATCCGATCTCAGGCCTCTGGAATGACGAGACGCAGCAGCCAGGAGATGCCGATGCACACCACCCCGGAAAGACACACGAACACGAGAGCGAATCGGACCCGTCACAGGCGCCGCGTATGGCTGGTCGGGGCGCTGGCCGCACTGTGCACCGCACTGCTGCCCGGCGTCACCCCGCACGTCTCGGCAGACGAGCGCCCAGACCGGCAGTCCCACACCGCCTATGTGACCAATGCCGGCGACGACACCGTGTCGGTGATCGACTCCACCACCAACACGGTCACGGCCACCATTCCCGTCGGCGACAGCCCGTTCGGGGTGGCGGTGGACCCGCCCCGTGCCCGCGCCTACGTGGCCAACGCCTTCGACGGCACCGTGTCGGTGATCAACACCAGGAACAACCGGGTGGTCGGGCGCCCCATCGCCGTGGGCGGCGGCCCGAACGCGGTGGCGGTGGACTCGACCCGTGCCCGCGCCTACGTGACCAACTTCAACGTCGGCACCGTGTCGGTGATCAACACCAGGAACAACCGCGTGATCGCCACCATTACGGTCGGCACCAACCCCGAGCAGGTGGCGGTGGACCCGTCCCGTGCGCGCGTCTACGTGACCCACCCGAACAACGACACCGTGTCGGTGATCAACGCCAGCACCAACCAGGTGATCGACACCATCACCGCAACCGAGGGCATCGGCGACGGCCCGGTCGGGGTGGCGGTGGACCCGTCCAGTGCCCGCGCCTACGTGACCAACTCCGTCGACAACGACGTGTCGGTGATCGACACCAACAACGATGTCAACACGGTCGTCGCCACCGTTCCCGTCGGCACCGCCCCGGTCGGGGTGGCGGTGGACCCGTCCACCGACCGCGCCTACGTGGCCAACAACGGCGACGACACCGTGTCGGTGATCGACACCAGCAACAACACGGAGATCCTGCCCCGCATCGGCGTCGGCAGCGGCCCGATGGGGGTGGCGGTGGATTCGCTCCGCGACCGCGCCTACGTGACCAACTTCCAAGTCAACACCGTGTCGATGATCGACACCACCAACAACGCAGTCACCACCATCACCGTCGGCAACTCGCCGTTCGGAGTCGCCACTTTCTGACACCGCAGCAAATCCCTATTGAACGGCCCCGACCGATTTACCTGGTCAGGGGCCGTTCATCTGCGGTGGGTGCGGGATTTGAACCCACGGTTGGAAGGGGGGTGGGGTGGGAGCTGCACGAGATCGCGGATAACACGCTCGGCGAACTCTTCTGAGCCACCCCCCTTGGCCGCGTGATCCGCAGATGCGGCACTGGCCGGCCCAACGCGCGGAAATCTAGCCGCAGGCACTGACAAGGGCGCCGTGACCACGCGGTCCTCGGTGGTCCTGCGTCCGTGACGAGATGAGAACCGTTCGACTACGGGCTTTCCCCCGGGCCGGTCGGCTGCGGCGTGGGGGAAGGGGACGGGGGCATCGACGCGGACGGCTTGGGCGTGGGCTTCGCCGTCGCGGTGGCCGTCGGGGACGGGGTCGGAGACGGTGTCGGCGTCGGCGTCGGGGTCGGGGTCGGGCTGGGAGTGGGCTTGGGGCTCGGCGTGGGAGTGGGAGCGGGGGTAGGGGTGGGTGACGGCGTCGGGGTCGGCTTCGGATCCGGCGTCGGCGTGGGGGTGGGCGTGGGCGTGGGGGTGGGCGTGGGCGTGGGGGTCGGCGTCGGATCCGGCGTCGGCGTGGGGGTGGGCGTGGGCGTGGGGGTGGGCGTGGGCGTGGGGGTGGGCGTGGGCGTGGGGGTCGGCGTCGGCGTGGGGGTCGGTTTCGGATCCGGGGACGGCGTCGGGGTCGGGCTGGGCGCCGGTGTGGGCGTGGGGCTCGGCGTCGGCTTCGGCTCCGGCTTGGGGTCCGGCTTCGGCGGTGTTGCCGCGGGCACGCCCGTGCCTCCGCTGTCCGGGACCTCGTGCGTCCCCTTGAGGTAGTACGTGAACCAGGACCGCACCGTCTTCAGGTACTCGGTGGACCGGTTGTACGAGAGCACCGCCCGGTCCAGGTCCGCGTCCACCCGCAGGTCCCGGGTCCCCGCGCACAGGTACCGCCCTGCCGCGAGGGCCGCGTCGTACACGTTGTTCGGGTTGCGCCGGCCGTCGCCGTCCGCGTCCTGGCCCCACGCCGCCCACGTGGAGGGGATGAACTGCATGGGCCCGACCGCCCGGTCGTACCTGGCGTCTCCGTCGTACGCCCCGCCGTCCGTGTCCGGGATGTCGGCGAAGCCGTTGCCGTTCAGCACCGGCCCCAGGATCGGCCGCAGCGTGGTCCCGGCCGCGTCCACCCGGCCGCCGCGCGCCTGCCCGGACTCGACCTTGCCGATCGCCGCGAGGAGCTGCCAGCGCAGTCCGCAGCGGGCGTCGCTCTCCCCCACCGCCTTCTCCGCCCGCAGGTACGCCGCGAGCACGCTCGCCGGTATCCCCTGCGCGCCCTCACCCACGCCCGCGACCACGGGCCCGGATCCGGACCCGTCCACCGCCTGCTCCACCGGCTCGGTCGGCGCGCCGCCTTCCGGCAGCAGCACGGCCGGCGGCTCGGGGCTCGCCAGGGGCGGCAGTTCGGTGAAGTACGAGGAGTCCCCTCCGGTTCCGGCCGCCTCCGGGAGGGCCGGCGTACCGCCCTCTCCGGCCGCGGAGATCCGGTCCGCGTGGCCGCCGGCCGGTCCTTGGGAGGCGGTCACCGCGGCGACCACCAGCGCGCAGACCAGGGCGGCCGCCCCGCCCCTGCGCAGCCTGCGTCCGAATATTCGAGCCGACATGAGCCGGACCCCTCCCCCTCGACGTCGGGCGCGACCCTACGTCAGCCCCCTGCACAGGGCACGTACTGTGGACGGGAATTCACCACATCCCCACGTCTACGCGAGGTGCCATGCCGTTCACCCTCAGCCACGCGGCCGCCGTACTTCCGGCCGTCCGCCGGACCGGGCGCGCGCGGGGGCCGCTGGTCGCCTCGGCGCTGGTCCTCGGATCGTTCGCACCGGACACGTTCTACTTCGCCGACGCGGTCGTCGAAGGGGTCATGTCTTACGGCGACTTCACGCATTCGCTGCCGGGCGTGCTCACCGCGGACGCCGTGCTCACCGCAACCCTGGTGGGGTGCTGGCTGCTGTTGCGCGAGCCGCTGATCGCGCTCCTGCCGCGCGGGTGGCGGGGCCGCGCCCACGCCTTCGTACGCGGCGAGCACTGGAGGGGGCGCCAACTGCCCTCGCTCGCGCTGTGGTTCTACCTCTCGGCGGTCGTCGGCTCGCTCACGCACGTGGTGTGGGACAGCTTCACGCACCTGGACCGCTGGGGGACGAACGCCCTGCCGGCGCTCGGCGAGCCGCTCGCCTTCGGCCTGCCGCTCTACACGTACCTGCAGTACGGCAGTTCGGCGATCGCGGCCTGCGCTCTGCTCTGGTTCACGGCGACCGCCCTGCGGCGGCTGCCGGCCTCGCGGGTTCCGCCGTCCGTACCGGCGCTGACCCGCGCCGAGCTGCGGGGTGCGCTCGCGCTGGTCGTGGGGTGCGTGGCGGTCGGGGTCACGATGCGCGTGGTCCGCTTCTTCACGTTCTTCGACCGGATCCGCTCGCCGCTCGACATCGTCCCGACCGTCTGCTTCGGCGCGGGCGGCGGCCTCGCCGTGGGCCTGCTGCTGTACGGGGTCCTCGTGCGCCTGCGCCACCGGTGCGACCGGAGCCGCTCGGACGAGGATGCGCGAACGCCCGTTCCCGCCGCCCGGTAGGCGGCGCGAACGGGCGCGGCGCGAGCCGTACGTACCTGCGCGGGTCAGTGCGCGGCGGACTCCCAGTCGGCGCCGACACCCACCGACACGTCCAGGGCGGCCCGGAGTTCGACGGCGGCGCCCATCTCGCGGCGCACCAGCTCCTCCACCTGCTTCCGCTCGCCGGGGGCGATCTCCAGCACGATTTCGTCGTGGACCTGGAGCAGCATCCGCGACGTGAGGCCGGCCGCCACGATCGCCTTGTCCACGCGCAGCATCGCGACCTTGACGATGTCGGCCGCGGTGCCCTGGATCGGGGCGTTGAGCGCCATCCGCTCGGCGGCCTCGCGGCGCTGGCGGTTGTCGCTGTTGAGGTCGGGCAGGTACCGGCGGCGGCCGAAGACCGTCGCCGTGTATCCGGTGGCCCGGGCCTCGTCCACGACGCGCTGCAGGTAGTCCCGGACCCCGCCGAACCGCTCGAAGAAGGTCTCCATCAGGCCGCGCGCCTCGGCGGGCTCGATGTTCAGCTGCTGGGCGAGACCGAACGCGGAGAGCCCGTACGCGAGCCCGTACGACATGGCCTTGATCTTGCGGCGCATCTCGGCGTCGACCTGCGACCGCTCCACGCCGAACACCTGGGAGGCGACGGTGGTGTGCAGGTCCTCGCCGGTCGCGAAGGCCTCGATCAGGCCCTCGTCCTCGGAGAGGTGGGCCATCACGCGCAGCTCGATCTGGCTGTAGTCGGCGGTCATGAGGGACTCGAACCCCTCGCCGACGACGAAGCCGCGGCGGATGGCGCGGCCCTCGTCGGTGCGCACCGGCACGTTCTGCAGGTTGGGGTCGGTGGAGGACAGGCGGCCGGTCGCGGCGACGGTCTGGCTGAAGCTGGTGTGCACCCGGCCGTCGGCGGCGATGGTCTTGACCAGGCCCTCGACGGTGACGCGCAGCTTGGCCTGCTCCCGGTGCCGCAGCATGATCACCGGCAGTTCGTGGTCGGTCTGCGTGGCCAGCCAGGCCAGTGCGTCCGCGTCCGTGGTGTAGCCGGTCTTGGTCTTCTTCGTCTTCGGCAGGTCCAGCTCGCCGAAGAAGACCTCCTGGAGCTGCTTGGGCGAGCCGAGGTTGAACTCGTGGCCGACCGCCGCGTGCGCCTCCTTCACCGCCTGCTGCACCGCTCCCGCGAACTGCTGCTCCATGGCCTCCAGGTGGTCGCGGTCGGCGGCGATGCCGGACCGCTCCATCCGGGCGAGCAGCTCGGAGGTCGGCAGCTCCATGTCGTGGAGCAGCTCGACGGCGCCGACCTCGGCGAGCTTGCCGGTGAAGGCCTCGCCCAGGTCCAGGACGGCGCGGGCCTGCGCCATCAGTGCCTCCGCCTCGGCCGTCTCGTCGGCGCCGAAGGCCAGCTGCCCGTCGGCGGCGGCCGGCGCGAGCTCCCGGTGCAGGTACTCGTTGGACAGCACGTCCAGGGCGAAGGACCGGCGGCCCGGCTTGACCAGGTAGGCGGCGAGCGCGGTGTCCATGGTGACGCCGGCGAGGCTCCAGCCGTGCTCGGGGAAGACCCGCATCAGGCCCTTGGCGTTGTGCACGACCTTCGGCCTCGCCGGGTCGGCCGCCCAGGCCGCGAAGGCCCGCTCGTCGGCCTCGTCCAGCTCGGACGGCTCGAACCAGGCGGCCGGACCCGCGGCCGAGGCCAGCGCGATCTCGCTGACATTGCCCTGGCCCAGCGCCCAGCTGTCGACGGTGGACACGCCCAGCGGGGCGCCCGCGTGGGCTTCGAGCCACGGAGCGAGCTCGCCGGCGCCCAGAACGGAACCGTCCAGCTCCACATCCGCCGCAACCGGAGCCGGGGCTTCGACCTCGGCCGCGCCCGGGTCCACGGCCAGCAGCCGCTCGCGCAGCGAGGCGTTGCGGATCTCCAGCACGTCCAGCACGCCGAGCATCGCGGAGCGGTCGTACGGCAGGCGCGTCAGGTCCTCCGGCGTCTTGGGCAGCTCCACGTCCTTGACCATCTCGGTCAGGACGCGGTTGAGCTTGACGGACTCCAGGTGGTCCCGCAGGTTCTGCCCGACCTTGCCCTTGACCTCCTCGGCGCGCTCCACGAGCTCCGCGAACGACCCGAACTGGGTGATCCACTTGGCGGCGGTCTTCTCACCGACGCCCGGGATGCCCGGCAGGTTGTCGGACGGGTCACCGCGCAGCGCCGCGAAGTCCGGATACTGCTGGGGAGTGAGCCCGTACTTCTCCTCCACCTTCTCCGGCGTGAACCGGGTCAGCTCGGAGACGCCCTTGGTCGGGTAGAGCACGGTGGTGTGCTCGGAGACGAGCTGGAAGGAGTCGCGGTCGCCGGTGACGATCAGCACGTCGAAACCGAGGGCCTCCGCCTGCGTCGCCAGCGTCGCGATCACGTCGTCGGCCTCGAAGCCGTCGACCGCGAACCGCGGCACATGCATTGCGTCGAGCAGCTCGCCGATCAGCTCGACCTGCCCCTTGAACTCGTCGGGGGTCTTGGAGCGGTTCGCCTTGTACTCGGGGAACTCCGTCGAGCGCCACGTCTTGCGGGACACGTCGAACGCCACCGCGAAGTGCGTGGGCGCCTCGTCGCGCAACGTGTTCGCCAGCATCGACGCGAAGCCGTAGATGGCGTTGGTCGGCTGGCCGGTCGCGGTCGTGAAGTTCTCCGCGGGCAGCGCGAAGAACGCCCGGTACGCCAGGGAGTGCCCGTCCATGAGCATCAGGCGGGGGCGGTCCGCTGCGGTCGTCTGGTCGGTCTTCTTCGATGCTGAATCTGCCACGCCCCCGATCCTAGGCGCCCCCACCGACAAAACCGGACGGGCTGCGGGGACCGCCGAATCCGGCGTCGGCGATGTCGGCGCGGCGTGACAGGATCGAAGGTGTACGCGCAGACAGCTCGAAGGGGAGCGACATGGCCACCAAGCCGCCCGCAGGTGATCCGGTACAGGACGCGCCGCAGGTCGCGCCCCCGAAGCACGCCGCCGCCGGGCTGCCCGCGATCGGGCACACCCTGAAGATCGCGCAGCAGCAGATGGGCCTGGCCCGTACCGCCCGCACCCTGCTCAAGGTCAACCAGAAGGACGGCTTCGACTGTCCCGGCTGCGCCTGGCCCGAGGGCGACAAGCGGCACACCGCCGAGTTCTGCGAGAACGGCGCCAAGGCCGTCGCCGAGGAGGCCACGCTGCGCCGGGTCACCCCGGAGTTCTTCGCCGCGCACCCCCTCGCCGACCTGGCCACGCGCTCGGGCTACTGGCTGGGGCAGCAGGGCCGGATCACCCACCCCATGTACGTGCCGGAGGGCGGCGACCGGTACGAGGCGATCAGCTGGGAGCGGGCCTTCGAGATCATCGCGGAGGAACTGACCGCGCTCGCCTCCCCCGACGAGGCCCTCTTCTACACCTCGGGCCGCACCAGCAACGAGGCCGCGTTCCTCTTCCAGCTCTTCGCCCGCGAGTTCGGCACCAACAACCTGCCCGACTGCTCGAACATGTGCCACGAGTCCTCGGGCTCCGCGCTGAACGAGACCATCGGCATCGGCAAGGGCAGCGTCTCCCTCGAAGACCTCCACCAAGCCGAACTGATCGTCGTCGCCGGGCAGAACCCGGGCACCAACCACCCGCGCATGCTCTCCGCCCTGGAACAGGCCAAGTCCGCCGGCGCGAAGATCATCTCGGTGAATCCGCTGCCCGAGGCCGGGATGGAGCGGTTCAAGAACCCGCAGACCCCCCTCGGCATGCTCAAGGGCACCGCCCTCAACGACCTCTTCCTGCAGATCCGCATCGGCGGCGACCAGGCACTCTTCCGCCTCCTGAACAAGCTGGTCATCGAGGCGGGCGGGGCCACCGACGAGCAGTTCATCCGCGAACACACCCACGGCTACGAGGAGTTCGCGGCCGCGGCCAAGGAAGCCGACTGGGACGAGACCCTCACCGCGACCGGCCTGACCCGGCCCGAGATCGAGCAGGCGCTGGCCATGATCCTGGCCTCGAAGCGCACCATCGTCTGCTGGGCCAT
Source organism: Streptomyces sp. NPDC048258 (assembly GCF_043201995.1). Classification (NCBI taxonomy): domain Bacteria; kingdom Bacillati; phylum Actinomycetota; class Actinomycetes; order Kitasatosporales; family Streptomycetaceae; genus Streptomyces; species Streptomyces sp. NPDC048258. Next base: position 82,809 of record NZ_JBICZH010000011.1, on the reverse strand, counting down.
GGGCCTCACCCAGCACAAGCACGCCGTCGCCACCATCCGCGAGGTCGTCAACCTGCTCCTGCTGCGCGGCGACATCGGCCGCCCCGGGGCCGGCGTCTGCCCGGTCCGCGGCCACTCCAACGTCCAGGGCGACCGCACCATGGGGATCTTCGAGCGCCCCGCGCCCGCCTTCCTCGACGCCCTCGACCGCGAATTCCGGATCACCTCGCCGCGCCACCACGGCTTCGACGTGGTCCGCTCCATCCAGGCCCTGCGCGACGGCGAGGCCAAGGTCTTCTTCGCCATGGGCGGCAACTTCGTCGGCGCCACCCCCGACACCGAGGTCACCGAGGCCGCGATCCGCCGCGCCTCCCTGACCGTCCACGTCTCCACCAAGCTCAACCGCTCCCACGCGGTCACCGGCAGGCGCGCCCTGATCCTGCCCACCCTCGGCCGCACCGACAAGGACGTCCAGGCGTCGGGCAAGCAGTTCGTGACCGTCGAGGACTCCATGGGCATGGTCCACTCCTCCCGCGGCAACCTCGCCCCGGCCTCGCCGCACCTGCTCTCCGAGCCCGCGATCGTGGCCCGCATGGCCCGCGCCGTCCTCGGCGAGGCCTCCAAGACCCCGTGGGAGGAGTTCGAACGGGACTACTCCGCCATCCGCGACCGGATCTCCCGCGTCGTCCCCGGCTTCGAGGACTTCAACGCCCGCGTGGCCCGCCCGGGCGGATTCCAGCTCCCGCACGCCCCGCGTGACGAGCGCCGCTTCCCCACCAAGACCGGCAAGGCCAACTTCACCGCCGCGCCGGTGGAGTACCCGCGGGTCCCGGCGGGCCGGCTGCTCCTGCAGACCCTGCGCAGCCACGACCAGTACAACACCACCATCTACGGCCTCGACGACCGCTACCGCGGGATCACCGGCGGCCGCCGCGTCGTCATGGTCAACCCCGAGGACGCCGCCGAGCTCGGGCTCGCCGACGGCTCGTACACGGACCTGGTCGGCGAGTGGAAGGACGGCGTGGAGCGGCGCGCGCCCGGCTTCCGCGTGGTGCACTACCCGACCGCCCGCGGCTGCGCGGCCGCCTACTACCCCGAGACGAACGTGCTGGTCCCGCTGGACTCCACCGCGGACACCAGCAATACCCCGGCGAGCAAGTCCGTCGTCATCCGCTTCGAACCGGCCTGATAGAACGACCTCAGGACAAGCAGGTTAACGAGCGTTGACGAACGGAGCCGGCCCATGGGCGAGCAGCACGCAGTGAAGTTCCCGCAGGAGGTCCTCGACGAGTACGCGGCCCTGGGCATCGACCTGCCCGCGCTGTTCTCGGCGGGCGACCTCGGCGAGCGCATGGACATCAAGATCCTGGAGGCCTCGGCCGAGCGGGTCGTGGCCACCATGCCGGTCAAGGGCAACACCCAGCCGTACGGACTGCTGCACGGCGGAGCCTCCGCCGTACTGGCCGAGACCCTCGGCTCGATCGGCGCGATGATGCACGGCGGCATCAACAAGATCGCCGTCGGCGTGGACCTGAACTGCACCCACCACCGGGGCGTGCGCTCCGGCACGGTCACCGGCGTCGCCACCCCCGTGCACCGCGGCCGCTCCACCACCACCTACGAGGTCGTCATCAGCGACGAGCAGGACCGGCGCGTCTGCACCGCCCGGCTGACCTGCCTGCTGCGCGACGCCGCCCCGGCCGCCGAGGCCCCCGCCGGAGCCTGACCCGGCCGCGCGCCCAACGGACCTTCCGCAGGCCCGGACCCCGCCCCACGGGCGGCGCGTCCGGGCCTGCGGCCGTTCCCCGCGCACTCCTTCCGCACCCCTTCCCGCACCTCCCGCGGTCCTTCCGCACCCCTTCCCGCACCCGCCCGGAATCCGCCAGTCCGCACCTGTTCCGTCCCTGTCTGTTGTGTCACCGATGGTGACCGCCTACCTTCCCCTCATGGGGACCCCGCCACGCTCCACGGTCCGGTACGCCGCCTCCACCCTGCTCGCGGCGCTCGCCCTGACCGGCACCCTGACCGGATGCTCTCCTTCCGCCCCGCCTCCCACGGCAGCCCAGGAGAGCCCCGCCACCAGCCCTTCCTCCCCCGCGCAGATCTGCACCAGCCTCGTGTCCTACTGGGCGAAGGAGACCCTCCTGGGCACCAAATGGTCCGGTCTGGACTGGGAGCAGAAGGGGCTGTCGAACGACCAGTACAAGATCCACGAGGACGCCGTGGCCGCGGGCCGCGCCGAGGAGCGAACTGGCGGTCGGGACAAGGCACTTGAGCTGATCGACCGGTTCGTCGCCCAGCGCTGCGCCGAGCAGAACGGTGCGACCTGGAGCTCCGAGAACTGGCGGCCCCCGACGTGACCCAGGTCACCGCATTCCCGTACGCCCTGTCCGGCTTCCGGTCACCTGCCCCCGCAGGGCTGCACCACAGGTGACGTGCCCTTTCACCCCGGAGACAAGATCCACCCCAGCGAAGTGGATCACCTTTGCCCGTCCGGCACCATCACCCTGCGTAATGGTCACGTCGTATGTAATCCCCCTTTTCCCCTGGGAATGACCACCTGCTGAATTCTTTCGGACACGCGCAGCCACATTTGGCGCAATTTGATCTAAGACAGGTGCATGGAGGGCTCAAGCCCCTTAGTCGAACAGGTAATTCTCACGATGCGGACATTCTCCGGCGTCGCTAAACGCCCGTTTTGTCCACACTCCCACCACGCATTCTTGGCCTTGGCATAACAAGAGAGTCACATCCTCCTTTCTCTGCTCCCCGCGCTCGCCACCTCGGGCCTAGAGTCACGGCCAGTCACCGCGCCGCTGGGCGCGACCAGCACGGCCGCTGTACACCCCAGTGCGGCCCGGCGACCGAACGGCACCTCACAGAGGGAGCCGCGCCAGGGAAAGGAAGAATCGTGCGACACCGTTCTTTGCTCGTCCTCACCACCGTGATCACCACGGGAGCACTGACCCTCACCGCCTGCGGATCGCGCGACGAGGCGAAGTCCGGGGACAAGACCGACGGCAAGAAGACCGTCGTCGTCATCGGCGTGGACGCCCCCCTCACCGGCTCGCTCTCGGCCCTCGGCCAGGGCATCAAGAACTCGGTCGACCTCGCGGCCAAGACGGCCAACAAGAACAACGAGGTCCCCGGCATCGAGTTCAAGGTCGAGGCCCTCGACGACCAGGCGGTCCCCGCCTCCGGTCAGGCCAACGCCACCAAGCTCGTCGGCAACAAGGACGTCGTCGGCGTCGTCGGCCCGCTGAACTCCGGCGTCGCCCAGCAGATGCAGGGCGTCTTCGCCGCCGCGAACCTGGCGCAGGTCTCCCCGGCCAACACCAACCCCTCGCTCAGCCAGGGCGACAACTGGGGCAAGGGCGAGTTCAAGCGCCCCTTCCCGACCTACTTCCGCACCGCCGCCACCGACGTGGTCCAGGGCAAGTTCGCCGCCCAGTACCTCTTCAAGGACGCCGGCAAGAAGAAGGTCTTCATCGTCGACGACAAGCAGACCTACGGCGCCGGCCTGGCCGCGATCTTCGCCGACGAGTTCAAGAAGCTCGGCGGCGAGGTCGCCGGCACCGACCACGTCACCGTGAAGGAGACCGACTTCTCCTCCACCGCCGACAAGGTCAAGTCCTCCGGCGCCGACTCCGTCTACTTCGGCGGCCAGTACCCCGAGGGCGGCCTGCTCGCCGACCAGATCAAGAAGACCGGCGCCAACATCCCCCTCATGGGCGGCGACGGCATCCAGGACCCCGCCTTCATCAGCGCCTCCGGTGAGGCCAACGAGGGCGACCTCGCCACCTCCATCGGCTACCCGGTCGAGAAGCTCCCCACCGCCAAGACCTTCATCGCCGACTACCAGGCCGCCGGTTACAAGGACCCGTACGCCGCCTACGGTGGCTACTCCTACGACGCCGGCTGGGCCGTCGTCCAGGCCGTCAAGGCCGCTGTCGCCGCCAACAACGGCAAGCTGCCCACCGACGCCCGCGCCAAGGTCGTCGAGGCTCTCGCCAAGGTCTCCTTCGAAGGCGTGACCGGCAAGGTCGCCTTCGACCAGTACGGCGACACCACCAACAAGCAGCTCACGGTCTACAAGGTCGAGGGCGGCAAGTGGATCGACGTCAAGAGCGACACGTTCAACCAGTAATCCCCACGTCCCGCCAGCCGGGACTCCCGGGCCGGTCCGTCCCGACGGCCTGACCCCCTCAAAAAGAACCAGCCGCGCGAGGGCGCAAACAGCGCCCTCGCGCGGAGTCTTATCCGACACGCTCATCGGAGGCCCTGCGGTGCACGAACTGCCGCAACAGCTGGCCAACGGCCTTGCCCTCGGTGCCCTTTATGGCCTCATCGCCATCGGGTACACCATGGTCTACGGCATCGTCCAGCTCATCAACTTCGCCCACGGCGAGATCTTCATGATCGGCGGCTTCGGCGCGCTCACCGCCTACGCCATCCTCCCGACCGGCACCTCCCTGCTGATCGCGATACCCGTCATGATCGTCGGAGGCGCACTCGCCTCGGTCCTCGTCGCCACCGCAGCCGAACGCTTCGCCTACCGCCCCCTGCGCAGCGCCCCACGGCTCGCCCCGCTCATCACCGCAATCGGCCTCTCGATCGCGCTCCAGCAGCTCGTCTGGCAGTTCTACCCGGACGCCAAGAAGGCAGTCAGCTTCCCTGAGTTCAAGGGCGCCGCCTTCAAGATCACCGACAGCCTGGCCATCCAGCGCGCGGACCTCTTCGTCCTCATCCTCGCCCCGCTCTGCATGCTCGCCCTCGGCGTCTTCGTCTCCAAGAGCCGCAGCGGCCGCGCCATGCAGGCCACCGCGCAGGACCCCGACACCGCGAAGCTGATGGGCATCAACACCGACCGCATCATCGTCATGGCCTTCGCCATCGGTGCCGCGTTCGCCGCCGTCGCCGCCGTCGCCTACGGCCTCGACAAGGGCCAGATCAACTTCGAGATGGGCTTCATCCTCGGCCTCAAGGCCTTCACCGCGGCCGTCCTCGGCGGCATCGGCAACATCTACGGCGCCATGGTCGGCGGCGTCGTCCTCGGCCTCGCCGAGGCCCTCTCGATCGCCTACATCGAAGAGATCCCCGGCATGCAGCAGCTCGGCGGTGGAGCCTGGTCCAACGTCTGGGCGTTCGTACTCCTCATCGTCGTCCTCCTCGTGCGGCCACAAGGCCTGCTCGGTGAGCGCGTCGCGGATCGGGCGTGAGAACCATGACCACCAACACCACCCCGCAGACCGCGCCGGAGAAGCAGGGCCCCAAGCCCACCGCCCTCCTGTACGCCGTCATCGGCGGCAGCCTCCTCACCGCCATCAGCGCGTTCCTCGCCTGGACCTGGACCGACGAGTTCCCCGGCGACCTGACGTACTACGGCAGCCCGGCCCCCATCCAGTTCCTCAGCCTGGTCGGCGCCCTCCTCACCACCGCCTACGCGCTCTCCGCACTCGGCCTCAAGGGCTTCCGCTGGCTCACCCCCACCGGCGCCCGCAAGCCCGTGTGGATCCTCGCGCTCGGCACCCTCGCCGGCACCTGGTTCACCGTCCTCGCCATCGCCACGGTCCTGGGCGGCTTCGTCCACCTGGAGCCCGGCGCCTACGTCGCGCTCGCCGGCTCGCTCATCCCGGCCCTCGCCGCGTACAAGCTCCCCGACGACAGCCACAAGGCGGCCCCCGCCAAGAAGCTGCCCTCCTGGGCCGAGATCCTCATCATCACCGGCGTCTTCGCCCTCGGCCTCTACGTGGTCACCTTCGGCATCGACACAGATGACAAGGAACCGCAGCTCTTCGTCACCTACCTGATCATCATCGGCTTCGCGGCCTTCGCCCTGCTCAAGTCCGGTCTCCTCGACCGATTCAGCACCATCACCGCGAACAACCGCCAGGTCACCCTCATCGGGACCGCGGCCGCCGCGATCGCCTTCCCCTTCATCCAGCAGAGCGGCGACACCTACACGCTCATCGCGGTCAACATCCTGATCTTCGCGACCGTCGCCCTCGGCCTCAACGTCGTCGTCGGCCTCGCCGGCCTCCTCGACCTCGGCTACGTCGCCTTCCTCGGCGTCGGCGCCTACGCCGCCGCCCTGGTCTCCGGAAGCACCGCCTCCGCCTTCGGCATCCACCTCCCCTTCTGGGCAGCGGTCATCGTCGGCGCCCTCGCCTCGCTCATCTTCGGCGTGGTCATCGGCGCACCGACCCTCCGCCTGCGCGGCGACTACCTCGCCATCGTCACCCTCGGCTTCGGAGAAATCTTCCGCATCGCCATGGGCAACCTCGACGGCGACTCCGGCCCGGACATCACCAACGGCCCCAACGGCATCCCCAACATCCCCCACCTCGACCTGTTCGGGTGGAACTTCGGGGAGTCCCACACCGTCGGCGGCATCGTGCTCGGCGCCTACGCCAACTACTACTTCCTGATGCTGCTCGTCATGGCCCTGGTCGTCCTGATCTTCGCCCGAGCCGGCAACAGCCGCATCGGCCGCGCCTGGGTCGCCATCCGCGAGGACGAGACCGCCGCCGAAGCCATGGGCATCAACGGCTTCAAGGTCAAGCTCATCGCCTTCGCCCTCGGCGCCACCCTCGCCGGCCTCGCCGGCACCGTCCAGGCACACGTCAACAGCACGGTCGTCCCCGAGAACTACGTCTTCGCCGGGCCCGTCCCGCCGAACTCCGCGTTCCTCCTCGCCGCCGTCATCCTCGGCGGCATGGGAACCATCCGCGGCCCCATCCTCGGCGCCGCACTCCTCTTCCTGATCCCGGCGAAGCTGGCCTTCCTCCAGGACTACCAGCTCCTCGCCTTCGGCATCGCCCTCATCCTGCTCATGCGCTTCCGCCCCGAAGGCCTCATCGCCAACAAGCGGGCGCAGCTCGAGTACCACGACGACACCGCTGACCAGGCCCCCACGGACCTGGCCACCGCCAAGGCGGGGGCATAACAGCCATGACGAACAACGCGACCACAGACACCACCACCAAGGCCACCGTCCTCGAAGCCAGCGGCGTCACCATGCGCTTCGGCGGCCTCACCGCCGTCAAGGGCGTCGACCTCAAGGTCAACGCGGGCGAGATCGTCGGCCTCATCGGCCCCAACGGCGCCGGCAAGACCACCTTCTTCAACTGCCTCACCGGGCTGTACGTCCCCACCGAGGGAACCGTCAGCTACAAGGGCACCGTCCTGCCGCCCACGCCCCACAAGGTCACCGCAGCAGGCGTCGCCCGCACCTTCCAGAACATCCGGCTCTTCCACAACATGACCGTGCTGGAGAACGTCCTCGTCGGACGCCACACCCGCACCAAGGAAGGCCTCTGGTCCGCCATCCTGCGCGGCCCCGGCTTCAAGAAGGCCGAAGCCGCCAGCGAAGCGCGCGCCATGGAACTCCTCGAGTTCATCGGCCTCCAGAACAAGGCCGGCCACCTCGCGAAGAACCTCCCCTATGGCGAACAGCGCAAGCTGGAAATCGCCCGCGCCCTCGCCAGCGACCCCGGACTCATCCTCCTGGACGAGCCCACCGCCGGCATGAACCCGCAGGAAACCCGCGCGGCCGAAGAACTCATCTTCGCCATCCGCGACATGGGCATCGCTGTCCTCGTCATCGAGCACGACATGCGCTTCATCTTCAACCTCTGCGACCGCGTCGCCTGCCTCGTCCAGGGCGAAAAGCTCATCGAGGGCACCGCCGCGGAAGTCCAGGGCGACGAACGCGTCATCGCCGCCTACCTCGGCACCCCCTTCGAGGGCGACCCCGGCGCCGAAGAGGTCGCCGAGGTCGAGGCGGCGGAAGCCGCCGCCGAGGCTGCGGCTGAGGCTGAGGCTGACACCGAGGCCGAGGCCGAGGCCACGGACGAAGACGCGGAAGCGGAAGCAGACAGCACCACCAGCACCACCAGCACGGAAGGAGAGGCCAAGTGACCGCACTGCTCAAGGTCGAGGACCTCAAGGTCGCCTACGGCAAGATCGAAGCCGTCAAGGGCATCTCCTTCGAAGTCAACGAAGGGGAAATCGTCTGCCTCGTCGGCACCAACGGCGCCGGCAAGACCACCACCCTGCGCACCCTCTCCGGGCTCCTCAAGCCCACCGCGGGCAGCGTCACCTTCGACGGCAAACCCCTCGTCGGCGTCCCCGCCCACAAGATCGTCTCCATGAAGCTGGCCCACTCCCCCGAGGGACGCCACATCTTCCCCCGGCTGACGATCGCCGAGAACCTCCAGCTCGGAGCCTTCCTCCGCTCCGACAAGGAAGGCATCGAGAAGGACATCCAGCGCGCCTACGACCTCTTCCCCATCCTGGGAGAGCGCCGCAAGCAGGCCGCCGGCACCCTCTCGGGCGGCGAACAGCAGATGCTCGCCATGGGCCGCGCCCTCATGTGCCAGCCCAAGCTGCTCATGCTGGACGAGCCCTCCATGGGCCTCTCCCCGCTCATGATGCAGAAGATCATGGCGACCATCGCCGAACTCAAGGCCAGCGGCACCACCATCCTGCTCGTCGAGCAGAACGCCCAGGCCGCCCTCTCGCTCGCCGACACGGCGCACGTGATGGAGATCGGCAAGATCGTGCTCTCCGGCACCGGCCAGGACCTCCTCCACAACGAGGACGTCCGCAAGGCCTACCTCGGCGAGGACTGATCACGAACGTGTGAGGCCCGCCTCCCCTCGGGGGAGGCGGGCCTCACGCATGTCCGCGCCTACTGGGCGGCGTTCTGCTTCTTCTCCTCGGCGTCCTCGATGACCGCCTCGGCGACCTGCTGCATGGACATACGGCGGTCCATGGAGGTCTTCTGGATCCAGCGGAAGGCCGCGGGCTCCGTGAGCCCGTACTGGGTCTGCAGGATGCTCTTGGCCCGGTCGACGAGCTTGCGGGTCTCCAGCCGGAGCGAGAGGTCGGCGACCTCCTTCTCCAGCGCCTTCAGCTCGGCGAAGCGGGACACCGCCATCTCGATGGCGGGCACGACGTCGCTCTTGCTGAACGGCTTCACGAGGTACGCCATGGCCCCGGCGTCGCGGGCGCGCTCGACGAGGTCGCGCTGCGAGAACGCGGTCAGCATCAGCACGGGGGCGATGGACTCCTCCGCGATCTTCTCGGCGGCGGAGATCCCGTCCAGGACGGGCATCTTCACGTCGAGGATGACGAGGTCCGGGCGGTGCTCGCGGGCCAGCTCGACGGCCGTCTGGCCGTCCCCGGCCTCACCGACGACGGCGTACCCCTCCTCCTCCAGCATCTCCTTGAGATCGAGACGGATGAGCGCCTCGTCCTCGGCGATGACGACGCGCGTCGTCAGCGGCGGAACGTGCGACTGGTCGGCGTCGGGCGTGGGCGTCGACTCGTGCTCGGCGGTCACGGAGGCTCCTCTTTGCGGGGCTGCACTGCTTGGATGAGCCTACCTAGCTGCAGTGCGCGATGGTCACCCGGTACACTCCGACCAGCAACCTTGCCGGGTTGGCGGAATGGCAGACGCTGATGTCTCAAACACATCTGTCCGAAAGGACGTGCGGGTTCGAATCCCGCACCCGGTACGTGTCCGAAAAGCGGACGTTCACCTTCGCGTGAACGTTCGCTTTTTGCTACGCAAGGCCATCACGCGTCACGCACAGTGGCGACATGGAGTTTCACAGCCTCGAAGTGCGACAGACGGCCCTCTCCTTACTGCGCGGCGGTACACGGAACGCGGAGGTGGCTCGACGCCTGAACGTGCCACTGGGCACGATCGGCTACTGGAAGCATGTGGACCGGGCGAAACGCGGTGAGACCGTTTCCATACGCCCCTCACTGCTCTGCCCCCGATGTGACCAGCGGGATCTCGACGTCGCGACCTACGCGTACTTGTTGGGCCTCTACCTAGGCGACGGCCACATCAGCCACTACGCCAAGCACAAGGTGCCAAGTCTGATGATCACTCTCGACGACTCGTGGCCCGGCATCCAGGATGAAGCGGAAGCGGCCATCCGAACCGTGTTTCCCCACAACGCGACCTGCCGCGTGCGAAGCGGAGGCGCACACAACATCAAGGTGTACTTCAAGCACCTCGCTTGCCTGTTCCCGCAGCACGGGCCCGGCAAGAAGCACGACCGGAGCATCGTCCTTGAAGGCTGGCAGCAGGAGATCGTCGATGCGCATCCCTGGGAGTTCGTCCGGGGGCTCATCCACTCCGACGGGTGCCGGACGATCAACTGGACCACCCGCATGGTCGGGGGTGTGAAGAAGCGCTACGAGTACCCCCGGTACTTCTTCACCAACAAGTCGGACGACATCCGGAAGCTCTGTACCGACACCCTCACCAAGGTCGGCGTCCAGTGGACGGTCCTGGCCCGGGGCAGCGACCCGTTCAACGTCTCCATAGCCCGGAAGGACTCCGTTGCGCTGATGGACGCCCACATCGGGCCCAAGTACTAGGGCCCGGCTCGGGTCGGCGTAGGTTGAGGGCACGGCATAGGAGAAGGGGGCTGCGTGATGAGCGAGAAGGCTCGCAAGCTGTTCGAGGCGCTGGATCTGAACGCGGACGGTCGGCTGACGCGTGTCGAGGTGATCACGGCTCTGCGGTCGAAGGGGCCGACGCTGGCCGCTCAGGGGGTTCTGCCGGTCTGGGCGGTGGGGGATGCGGACGCTTCGTCGGCTCTGTTCGATGCCGCTGACGCGAACGGGGACGCGGTTTTGAGCTTCGAGGAGTTCGCCGCTGTGGTGGATCGCCGGTTCGGCTGGTAGCGGGGCCGCGTCGGGCGCGTGGCCCGACGCGGTGGCGCGGCGGCCAGCGGTGGCGCGGCGGCCAGCGGTGGCGCGGCGGCTAGCGGACGGCGTCGCCGATGTGGTGGATGCGGACCAGGTTGGTGGATCCGGTGACGCCGGGGGGTGAGCCGGCGGTGATGACGACGACGTCGCCGGTGACGCAGCGGCCGATGCGCAGGAGTTCTTCTTCGACTTGGGCGACCATGGCGTCCGTCGAGTCGACGTGGGGGCCGAGGAAGGTTTCGACGCCCCAGGTGAGGTTGAGCTGGGAGCGGGTGGCGGGGTCGGGGGTGAAGGCGAGGAGGGGGATGGGTGAGCGGTAGCGGGAGAGCCGGCGGACGGTGTCTCCGCTCTGGGTGAAGGCGACGAGGAATTTCGCGTCGAGGAAGTCGCCCATTTCGGCGGCGGCGCGGGCGACGGCTCCGCCTTGGGTGCGGGGCTTGTTGCGGTCGGTGAGGGGCGGGAGGCCCTTGGCGAGGATGTCTTCTTCGGCGGCTTCGACGATGCGTGACATGGTGCGGACGGTTTCGACGGGGTATTTGCCGACGCTGGTTTCGCCCGAAAGCATGACGGCGTCGGTGCCGTCGATGATGGCGTTGGCGACGTCGGAGGCTTCGGCGCGGGTGGGCCGGGAGTTGTCGATCATCGAGTCGAGCATCTGGGTGGCGACGATGACGGGCTTGGCGTTGCGCTTGGCGAGTTTGACGGCGCGCTTCTGGACGATGGGGACTTGTTCCAGGGGCATTTCGACGCCGAGGTCGCCGCGGGCGACCATGATGCCGTCGAAGGCGGCGACGATGTCGTCGATGTTGTCGACGGCCTGGGGCTTTTCGATCTTGGCGATGACGGGGAGGCGGCGGCCTTCTTCGTCCATGATGCGGTGGACGTCTTCGATGTCGCGGCCGCTGCGGACGAAGGAGAGGGCGATGACGTCGGCGCCGGTGCGCAGGGCCCAGCGGAGGTCTTCGATGTCCTTGTCGGAGAGGGCGGGGACGGAGACGGCGACGCCGGGGAGGTTGAGTCCCTTGTGGTCGGAGACCATGCCGCCTTCGATGACGAGGGTGTGGACGCGGGGGCCGTCGACTGCGGTGACTTCGAGGGTGACGCGGCCGTCGTCGACGAGGATGCGTTCGCCGGTGGTGACGTCGGTGGCGAGTCCCTTGTAGGTGGTGCCGCAGGTGTGGCGGTCGCCTTCGTGGTCTTCGACGGTGATGGTGAACTCGTCGCCGCGTTCAAGGAGTACGGGGCCTTCGTGGAAGCGGCCGAGGCGGATCTTCGGGCCTTGAAGGTCGGCGAGGATGCCGACGCTGCGGCCGGTCTCGTCTGAGGCCTTGCGTACGCGCTGGTAGCGCTCTTCGTGTTCGGCGTAGGTGCCGTGGCTGAGATTGAAGCGGGCGATGTCCATTCCGGCTTCGACCAGGGCTTTGATCTGGTCGTATGAGTCGGTGGCGGGGCCCAGGGTACATACGATTTTCGCTCGGCGCATGGGTCGAGCGTATTCCCCTACCAGGCAGTAGGAAATTGGTTCCGGGTGTCCACTCAACAACCTTTGGGCAAAAGGTTGTTGACAACTGTTGAATGTGCATGGGGGTGCTCTGATGAGCACCCCCGGAGCATCTGATGGTGGGTTTTCCAGAGCTTTTCAGAGCTGGGGCGGGGTCATCGTGAAGCGTGCGTTCACCTGGGCGTAGACGGTCTGGCGTTGCGGTTCGAGGTCGAGGGGCGGGGCGCCGGCGTCTTCGGAGCCGCTGAAGGCCATGGTGCGCATGGTGGCGCCGGGGGCGCCTTGGAAGGGGGTGGCGTTCTCGGCGCCGAGGTCGGCGAGTTCGACGAGGGCGGCGAGGCCGGCGCCGAGGGCTTCGGCGTATTCGCGTGCGCGCTGGACGGCTTCGAGTACGGCTTGGCGGCGGGCTTGGCCGTGGGCGGGTGAGGTGGGGCGCAGGGCCCACCAGGGGCCGTCGATCTGGGTGAGTTCGAGGTCGGCGAGGCGGGTGGTGAGTTCGCCGAGGGTGGTGAAGTCGTTGAGTTCGGCGGTGAGGTGGACGCGTCCGTGGTAGGCGCGGATGCGTTCGCCGCGGCCGTGGCGGGTGAGTTCGGGGCTGATGGAGAAGGCGCCGGTTTCCAGTTTCTCGACGGGGTCGCCGTAGCTCTTGATGAGGTCGAGGACGGCGTTGTTGCGGCGGGTGAGGTCTTCGAGGGCGGTTCGGCGGTCGGTGCCGCGGGCGCTGACGGTGATGCCGATGCGGGCGATCTCGGGGTCGACTTCGATGCGGGCTTCGCCGCGGACGGCGACGCGGGGTACTTCGGGGGTTCCGTAGGGCTGGTGCGATGCGTCCTGAGTCATGGTTTCACTCTCGCACTGTCGCTCGTACGGGTGCGGTCATCGGATCGAAACCTGGTGGGGGTGTTGCGGCTTGTTACTCGTGGGTCAGAATCTACGCGCGTTATCTACGCGCGTTGTTCAACGCCTCACAAGGGGAGATGGCATGGCGTTCGACCGCAGGACTTTTCTGGGAACCACGGCCGCGACGGGTGCGGCCGTGGCGTTGGCGGGGGCCACGGGCACCCCGGCGGCCGCGCACGCGGGTCCGCGTACGTACGCGTTCACGGTGATGGGCACGACCGACTTGCACGGGAACGTCTTCAACTGGGACTACTTCACGGACAAGGAGTTCGACGACAAGGCGCACAACGACGTCGGTCTGGCGAAGATCTCGACTCTGGTGAACGAGGTGCGGGCGGAGAAGGGGCGGTGCAACACGCTGCTGATCGACGCGGGTGACACGATCCAGGGCACGCAGCTTTCGTACTACTACGCGAAGGTGGATCCGATCACCGCGCGGCGGGGTCCGGTGCACCCGATGGCTCAGGCGATGAACGCGATCGGCTATGACGCGGCGGCGCTGGGGAACCACGAGTTCAACTACGGCATTCCGGTGCTGCGCAAGTTCGAGGAGCAGTGTGATTTCCCGCTGCTGGGTGCGAACGCGCTGGACGCGAAGACGCTGCGGCCGGCGTTCCCGCCGTACAGCATGCACCGGCTGCGGACTCCGCACGGGCCGGATGTGAAGGTGGCGGTGCTGGGGCTGACGAATCCGGGGATCGCGCTCTGGGACAAGGCCAATGTGCAGGGGAAGATGACGTTCCCGGGGCTGGAGGAGCAGGCGGCGAAGTACGTGCCGCGGCTGCGTTCGCTGGGTGCGGACGTGGTGATCGTGTCGGCTCACTCGGGGTCGAGCGGGACGTCCTCGTACGGGGACCAGTTGCCGTACGTCGAGAACGCGGCGGCTCTGGTGGCGGAGCAGGTGCCGGGGATCGACGCGATCCTGGTGGGGCACGCGCACACGGAGATTCCCGAGTACCGGGTGAAGAACAAGGCGACCGGCAAGGACGTGGTGCTGTCGGAGCCGTTGAAGTGGGGGCAGCGTCTGACGCTGTTCGATTTCGAGTTGACGTGGGCGAAGGGCCGCTGGTCGGTGGCGAAGGTCGCGGCGCGGGTGCTGAACTCGAACACGGCGGCCGAGGATCCGAAGATCACCGGGCTGCTCTCGGACGAGCACCGCAAGGTCGTGGCGTACGTGAACCAGGTGATAGGCACCTCGACGCAGGCGATGTCGTCGGCGGAGGGCCCGTTCAAGGACGTGGCGATCATCGACCTGATCAACCATGTCCAGGCGGAGACGGTGAAGGGGGCGCTCGCCGGTACGGAGTGGGCGGCGCTGCCGGTGCTGTCGCAGGCGTCGTGCTTCTCGCGGACGGCGTCGATCCCGGCCGGGCAGGTGACGATCAGGGACGCGGCCGGCCTGTATCCGTTCGAGAACACCATGGAGGCGCGGCTGCTCACCGGTGCGCAGCTGAAGGACTATCTGGAGTACTCGGCGCGGTACTACGTGCGGACGGCGCCGGGTGATGCGGTGGATCCGGCGAAGCTGACCAACTCGGAGGGCACGCCGGACTACAACTACGACGCCGTGTACGGGCTGGCGTACGACATCGACATCGCGCAGCCGGTGGGATCGCGGATCACGGGGCTGTCGTTCCAGGGGAAGCCGGTGGATCCGGCGGGGCGGTTCGTGCTGGCGGTGAACAACTACCGGGCCTCGGGTGGCGGGAACTTCCCGCATGTTCCGCAGGCCAGGCAGTTGTGGGCGAATTCGGACGAGATCCGTAACACGATCATCCAGTGGGTGAAGGCGAAGGGGACGGTGGATCCGGCGCAGTTCGCTTCGGTGGACTGGCGTCTGACGCGGGCCGGGGTGCCGGTCTTCTAGGCGGGGACTTCAGGGGTGTTCGACCAGTGGGAGCAGTTCGCCGGCGGGCTGCGGGCGGGTGTGCTCCCGCTGTTCGAGGCCGAAGGTGGTGAAGGCGGTCCGTACGGGCTGGGGGTAGGGGTCCTTGCCGGTGAGGGTGTTGAGGATGGCGGCGCTGCGCCAGGCGGCGAGGCCGAGGTCGGGGGCTCCGACGCCGTGGCTGTGGCGTTCGCCGTTCTGGACGAAGATGCTGCCGGTGACGGCGGGGTCGGTGACCATCCGGTAGCGGTCGTCGATGCGGGGGCGGCCGGAGGAGTCTTTGCGCAGGTAGGGGTCGAGGCCTGCGAGGAGGCTGTCGAGGGGGCGTTCGCGGTAGCCGGTGGCGAGGACGACGGCGTCGGTGGTGAGGCGGGAGCGGGTGCCCTGTTCGACGTGTTCGAGGTGGAGTTCCACTTTGGTGGTGGCGACGCGGCCGGCGGTGCGGACGGTGACTCCGGGGGTGAGGACGGTGTCGGGCCAGCCGCCGTGGAGGGTGCGCCGGTAGAGCTCTTCGTGGATGGCGGCGATGGTGTCGGTGTCGATGCCCTTGTGGAGCTGCCACTGGGCCGGTACGAGCTTGTCCCGGACGGGTTCGGACAGGGCGTGGAAGTAGCGGGTGTAGTCGGGGGTGAAGTGTTCCAGTCCGAGCTTGGAGTACTCCATGGGGGCGAAGGAGGGGGTGCGGGCGAGCCAGGTGAGGCGTTCGCGGCCGGCGGGGCGGGCGCGGAGGAGGTCGAGGAAGACTTCGGCTCCGGACTGGCCTGATCCGATGACGGTGACGTGTTCGGCGCCGAGGATGCGCTGCCGGTTGTCGAGGTAGTCGGCGGAGTGGATGACGGGGACGGTGGGGGCTTCGGCGAGGGGACGCAGGGGTTCGGGGATGTAGGGGGCGGTGCCGACGCCGAGGGCGAGGTTGCGGGTATAGGTGCGGCCGAGGGCTTCGGCTTCGCCGTCCGCGTCGAGTTGGGTGTAGTCGACTTCGAAGAGGTCGCGTTCGGGGTTCCAGCGGACGGCGTCGACCTGGTGGCCGAAGTGGAGTCCGGGGACGCGGCCGGCGACCCAGCGGCAGTAGGCGTCGTATTCGGCGCGCTGGATGTGGAACTGCTCGGCGAAGTAGAAGGGGAAGAGCCGTTCCTTGTGTTTGAGGTAGTTGAGGAAGCTCCAGGGGCTGGCCGGGTCGGCGAGGGTGACCAGGTCGGCGAGGAAGGGGACTTGGAGGGTGGCTCCGTCGATGAGGAGTCCGGGGTGCCAGCGGAAGTCGCGGCGCTGGTCGTAGAAGGCGGTGGCGAGTTCGCCCGCCCCTTGGTGCGGCAGGCCGTGGGCGAGGGCCGCGAGGGACAGGTTGAAGGGGCCGATGCCGATTCCGACGAGGTCGTGGGGGGCATCGAGCTGGGCGGTCATCGGTGGGTGCTGCCTTCCAGGAGGGCGATGAGGGTGTCCAGGTCCCCCGCGGTGGTGTGGGGGTTGAGCAGGGTGGCTTTGAGCCACAGGCGGCCGTCGGCGCGGGTGCGGCCGAGGACGGCACGGCCGTCGTGCAGGAGGGTGCGGCGCAGGGTGGCGACCTGGGTGTCATCGGCGTGGGTGGGCCGGAAGAGCACGGTGGTGAGGGTGGGGGCCGCGTGGAGTTCGAAGCCGGCGTGGGCGTCGAGGAGTGCGGCGAGGTGGTGGGCGAGTTCGCAGGTGTGGTCGATGAGGCGGGCGAGGCCGTCGCGGCCGAGTGAGCGCAGGGTGGTGGCGATCTTGAGGACGTCGGGGCGGCGGGTGGTGCGCAGGGAGCGGCCGAGGAGGTCGGGCAGGCCGGCTTCGGTGTCGTCGGTGGCGTTGAGGTAGTCGGCCTGGTGGGCGAGGGGGGCGAGCAGGGCGGTGTCGGGGACGGCGAGGAGTCCGGCGGCGACGGGCTGCCAGCCGAGTTTGTGCAGGTCGATGGTGAGGGACGCGGCTCGTGAGAGTCCGGCGAGCTTGTCGCGGTGGCGGGGGCTGAGGGCGAGCGGTCCCCCGTAGGCGGCGTCGATGTGGAGGTCGGCGCCGTAGCGGTCGCAGAGGTCGGCGATGCGGTCGAGGGGGTCGATGAGTCCGGCGTCGGTGGTGCCGGCGGTGGCGGTGACGAGGGTGGGGCCGGGGGTGGCGGCGAGGGTTTCGGCGAGGCGGGCGGGGTCGAGGGTGCCGGTGGGGGTGGCGATGGCCACGGCGGGGGGCAGGCCGAGGAGCCAGGCGGCGCGGGGGACGGAGTGGTGGGCGTTGGCGCCGTGCAGGACGGTGAGCCCGGGTCCGTGGCGTTCGCGGGCGAGGAGGAGTGCCAGTTGGTTGGCTTCGGTGCCGCCGGTGGTGACGAGGGCGTCGGCGTGGGGGGTGTCGTAGAACTCGGCGGCGAGGGCGCGGGTGAGGAGGGCCTCGATCACGGAGGCGGCGGGGGCCTGGTCCCAGGAGTCGAGGGAGGGGTTGAGGGCGCTGGCGGCGAGGTCGGCGGCGGCCGCGACGGCGAGGGGCGGGCAGTGCAGGTGGGCTGCGCAGAGGGGGTCGGCGGGGTCGGCGGAGCCGGCGGCGAGGGTGTGCACGAGGGTCCGGAGCGCCTCGTGGTCCCCGGTGCCGTGTGGGGGGAGTACGTCGCCCAGTGCGGCCTGGACGCGGGCCGCGAGGGCGTCCGGCCCGCCGGCCGGAATCGGCCCGCCGCGGGCGCGGGCTCCGCTGTGCAGTGCGTCGAGGACCGTGTCGAGGAGGGGCCGCAGGGCTTCGGCGCCGCCGGGGCCGCCGGCGAGGGGTGGCGGCGGGGTCGGCGTACCGGGCGGCGCGGTCATCCGGGTCCTCCGGGGCGTTTGGTCCGTGGCGGGGTGGTGGGCACCCGGCCGGTACAACGATCCGACCCGAATGGGGTAACCGCCGGGGTTTGTCCGGGGTCGATTTCCAGCCGTTCCGTGGCGGGGGCCTGTCGGTTGCCGCTGCGCGGAACCTCTCCCCGCCTCGCCCTTTCTCCGTTTCTCCCCCAGCTACCGCTGGGAGGTGCCCCCAGGGGCTCCGCCCCGGACCCCGCGCCTCAAACGCCGGCGGGGCTGGATGGTGCGGCGGAGGCCTGACGGCGCCCCTGGCCGGGCTGAAGGGTCCGGGGGCCCCGCCCAGCACCCCGCCCGGCCGGGCCCCGAGCCGGGGGCCCGGCCGGGGGTCCGGCTCGGGAACCGGCTCGGGAACCGGCTGGGGCCCGGCTGGGGCCCGGCTCGGGAACCGGCTGGGGCCCGGCTCGGGCCCGGCTCGGGAACCGGCTCGGGAACCGGCTGGGGTCCGGCTATGCCGTGCGGACGCGCAGGGCTCGGGCCAGGTCGTCCAGTTGGTCGATCAGCTTGCGGCGCAGGAGGGGGAGGATGTCCGGGGTGGCGAGGCAGGCGTGGCCGGCCTGGAGGTTGGCCTCGTCCACGGCGTACGCGGGGAAGGCCCAGCGCCCGATCGCGTCGGCGATGGCCGGCCCGCGGCGGGCGGCGAGCGCGACGGCCTCCGGGTAGAACCGCTCCACGTACTCCTGTACGAGATCGGCCTGTTCGGGCTGCCAGAACCCCTGGGCGGTGGCGCTGAACAGGTAGTTGGACAGGCTGTCGTCGTGGAAGAGGCGGTCCCACGCGGCGGCCTTGGCCCGCGCCGTGGGGAGCGCGGCGCGGCAGCGGGCCGCGCCCTCCTCGCCGGTGGCGCTGGGGTCGGCGGCGAGCGCGGCGTCGATCTCGGCCTCCCCCACGGCGCCGAGGACGGCGAGGCGGGCGAGGATGCGCCAGCGCAGCTCGGGGTCGAGTTCGGGGCCGCCGGGTACGGAGTCGTCGGCGAGCCAGGTGGCCACGGTGTCGGGCTGGGTGGCGCTGTCGATGAGGGCCCGTACGGCGGTGAGCCGCAGCCCGGGGTCCGAGCCGTCCTCGGTCCGCCGGAGCAGGTCGCGGCCGATGGAGTGGATGGCGGCCAGCGCCGCGGTCCGCTGCTCGGGGGCGACGTAGCGGGTGGCGATCTGGGTACGGGCGAAGGTGAGGACGCCCTGGGCGATGGCCAGGTCGCGTTCCTCGGGCAGGTGCGCCGCGGCGGTGGCCAGGTAGTCGCCGGGGTCGAGTTCGCCGTCGCGGACCATGTCGCGCAGGGAGTTCCAGACGACGGCGCGGGTGAGCGGGTCGGGGATGCCGGAGATGGTGCGCAGGACCGTTTCGACGGAGGTCTCGTCGAGCCGGACCTTGGCGTAGGTGAGGTCGGCGTCGTTGAGGACGAGCAGTGCGGGGCGCGGCCCGCTCACGGACACCACCTCCTCGGAGGGGACGTCGAGGTCGAGGAGCTCGCGAAGTTCCAGGATGTGCCCGTTGACGGGGTCGTGGTCGTAGACGCCGACGGCGATGTGGTGGGGGCGGCTGCCGTGGCGGTCGACGGTGAGGGTCCAGCCGGACGCGCCGTCGGTGCTCTCCTCGATGCGCGGGGTGAGGGTGTCGATGCCGGTGGTGCGCAGCCAGATCTCGGCCCAGGCGTGGACGTCGCGGTCGGTGTGGGCGGCGAGGGAGTCGACGAAGTCGGCGAGGGAGGCGTTGGCGAACTTGTGGCGGGCGAAGTGGGTGTTGATGCCGGCGAGGAAGTCCTTCTCGCCGAGCCAGGCGACGAGCTGGCGCAGGGCGGAGGCGCCCTTGGCGTAGGAGATGCCGTCGAAGTTGAGGAGGGCGGAGGCTGTGTCGGGGACGTCTTCGGGGGCGGGGGCGACGGGGTGGGTGGAGGGGCGCTGGTCGGCGTCGTAGCCCCATGCCTTGCGGGTGACGCCGAATTCGGTCCAGGTGCCGGTGAAGCGGGTGGCTTCGGTGAGCGTCTGGTAGCCCATGTATTCGGCGAAGGACTCGTTGAGCCAGATGTCGTCGAACCAGGCGAGGGTGACGAGGTCGCCGAACCACATGTGGGCCATCTCGTGGGCGATGACCATGGCGCGGGTCTGGCGTTCGGTGTCGGTGACGGCGGAGCGGTAGATGAACTCGTCGCGGAAGGTGACCAGGCCGGGGTTCTCCATGGCTCCGGCGTTGAACTCGGGTACGAAGGCCTGGTCGTAGGAGTCGAAGGGGTAGGGCTCGGTGAACTTCTGCTGGTAGCGGTCGAAGCAGTCCTTGGTGAGGGACAGGATCTCGTCGGCGTCGGCGTCCATGTGGGGGGCGAGGGACTGGCGGCAGTGGATGCCGAAGGGCAGTCCGGCGTGCTCGGTGGTCACGCTGTGCCAGGGGCCGGCGGCGACGGCGGCGAGGTAGGTGGAGATGACGGGGGTGGGGGCGGAGCGCCAGATGCCGGCGCCGTCGCCCTCCCGTTCCCCGGTGCGGGTGGTGACGCCGTTGGCGAGGACGGTCCAGTGCGCGGGGGCGGTGACGGTGAACTCGAAGACGGCTTTGAGGTCGGGCTGGTCGAAGGCCGGGAAGACGCGCTGGACGTCGTCCATGAACATCTGGCTGTAGACGTACGTCTGTCCGTCCGCGGGGTCGGTGAAGCGGTGCAGGCCTTCGCCGGTGCGGGAGTAGCGCATGGCCGTGTCGAGGCGCAGCTCGTGGGGGCCCTCGGTGAGGCCGGTGAGGGGGAGGCGGTTGCCGTCGAGGGCGGCCGGGTCGAGGGGGTGGCCGTCGAGGGCCGCGGAGCGCAGTTCGTCCGGTTTCAGCTCCAGGAAGGTGTCTCCGGCGGTGCGGGCACTGAACCGGATGACGGTGGTGGAGTCGAAGGTGTCGTCGCCGCCGGTGAGGTCGAGGGTGACGGCGTAGTGGTGGACGTCGAGGAGCTGGGCTCGGAGCTGCGCTTCGTTGCGCGTCAGTGCGGACATGGGGCCCATGCTGCCTGACGGCGGCGCCGGGCCCCAGGGTTCTACTCTTCGCCCGCCGCGATTGTCTCGTGGTGGCGGATGACCTCGGCGATGATGAAGTTCAGGAGTTTCTCGGCGAAGGCCGGGTCGAGCTTGGCGTTCTCGGCGAGCTGGCGGAGCCGGGCGATCTGGCTGGCCTCGCGGCCGGGGTCGGCCGGGGGCAGCTGGTGCCGGGCCTTGAGGTGGCCGACCTGCTGGGTGCACTTGAAGCGCTCGGCGAGCATGTGGACCACGGCCGCGTCGATGTTGTCGATGCTGTCCCGCAGGCGGGCGAGTTCGGCGGCGACGTTCTCGTCGATCCCGTTGTCGATGTCGCTGTTGTTCATGGTTCCCGAGAATACGTGGCGGGCGCGGGTGGTTCCTCGGGCAGTCGGTCAGTGAGACGGGTGCCGGCCGCGGGGGCAGGGGTTCCGGTCACGGCCGGGGCCGCGGCGCGGGGGTGGCGGCGGGCCCGTCCCGCCAGGGGGCTCACCGGGTGGCTCCCGCGGCCCCCGCTGTACGGGTGCCCGTGCGGGGCCGTGCGTACGGCGGGCCGACGGCTGCGCCGAAGCCCCTGGGGCTCCGCCCCGGACCCCGCGCCTCAAACGCCGGCGGGGCTGGATTTGCCGGCCCTTGCCCGTGCAAGGTCTGGCGGCTGTGACCGCTGGGTACAACCGAGCGGCGGGGCTGAAAATCAGCCCCGCCGGCGTTTGAGGCGCGGGGGTTCGGGGGCAGAGCCCCCGCAACGGCGCCGCACCCGCGCACCGGCACCGGCACCGGCACCGGCACCGGCACCGGCACCGGCACAGGGAGTGGCACCGGCCGGGTCACGCCGAGGTGGCGGCCAGGCCGCTTTCCCGGGCCCGGGCGGCGATCCCGGCGTTGGTCAGGCCGCGCGCGAGGCAGCGTACGACGTCCCGTTCCCGCTCCGTGAGCGGCTCCGCGGGGCGGCGGGCGGCGACGGCGGCCGGGGCCCGGGGGGCCATTGCACCGTGATGGCGGGCGAGGCGAGGGAGTCGCCGACGGCCGCGGCCCGTACCGCTTCAACCAGCACGGCCGGGCCGGCGTCTTTCAGGAGGAAGCCGGATGCTCCGCCGTGGAGCGCCGCGTGGACGTACTCGTCGAGGTCGAAGGTGGTGACGATGACGATGCGTGGTCTGTCCTGGCCGGAGAGGCGCCGGGTGGCTTCGGGGCCGTCGGGCTTCGGCGTCCGGACGTCGAGGAGCAGGACGTCCGGCTGGTGCTCGGCGACTGCGGCGGCGAGGGCGGCCTCGCCGTCGACGACGTCGGCGAGGCCCTCGATGTCCGGCCGGCTTTCGAGGGTCATCCGGAATCCGGTCCTGACCATGTCCTGGTCGTCCGTGATGACCACGGGCGGTACTCCGGTCGGCGATATGTGCGTACGGGGCATGCGGCCTCGCCCTTCCGGCCGCTTCGGGCCCGGCCGGAAGGACGAGGGGCGAGTGCTGATGCCGGTGCCGGTGCCGGCACCGGCACCGGTGCTACAGGGTTGCCGCGGCGCTCTTGATTGCGGCGGCGAAGGTGGAGACCTCGGTGTAGACGCCGGGGTAGTCGGGCCGGGCGCAGCCCTCGCCCCAGCTGACTATGCCGACCTGGATCCAGGCGTTCGCGCTGTCGCGGCGGAACATGGGGCCGCCGGAGTCGCCCTGGCAGGTGTCGACGCCGCCCTCGTCGAAGCCGGCGCAGATCTCCTCGCCCGGGACGAGGGAGCTGCCGTAGGAGGCCTGGCAGCTGGCGTCGGAGACGAAGGGGACGGTGGCCTTGCGCAGGTAGCGCTGCTGGGCGCCGCCCTCGCGGGTGGCGCCCCAGCCGGCGACGGTGAAGGTGCCGTTGTCGTACTGCTTGGTCTCGGCGATCTTGAGGGTGGGCAGGTTGATGGGCTTGGCGAGTTTGATCAGGGCCCAGTCCTTGCCGGTGCCGTTGTAGCCGGGGGCCTGGAGGACCTTGGTGGACTTGACCTTGATGGCGCTGGAGCTGTTGAGGTCGACGACTCCGGCGGTGGCGGTGATGGAGGTGTTGTTGCCGGAGCCGCTCACACAGTGGGCGGCGGTGAGGACGATCTGCTGGGTGTAGAGGGCGCCGCCGCAGCCCATGGAGAGGCGCACCATGAAGGGGAACTCGCCCTGGGCGGCGCGGGTGCCGCCGACGACGGGTGCGGTGGAGGCTCCGGCGCTGGAGGGCTGGAGGCTGACGGCGGCGAGGGCGACCGCGCCGATCGCGAGGGTTCGTTTCATGAACCGCACAAGGGTGCTCACAGTCAACACACTGCCTTTCGTGGGGGGTTGGGCCGTGCGCGTCATCGGGTGCATGACGAGTCCATGACACATCGGATGTATGACGGGCATCAAGAACGCGTTTTCGGACAACTTCCGGCCCTGGGAGCGGTATGACGCAGAACAGCAGGCACAGCGGCCCGGTCGAGCACGGATTTCCGCACCTGGAAACGGTCCGCGCGGCGATCACGGCACTGTTCCGCCGGTTGTCCCCCGACGGGATCCGGGCCTACGACACGAGCTTCGCCCCCGCCGACGCGGCCTTCGGCGCCGACGACGACCTCCACCTGGGCGCCCACCGGGTGGCCTCCGCCATGGTGCGCGCGCTGCGGCTGCCCGACGCGCGCCTGGTGGTCGCCTTCCGGCCGATGCGGGACGCGGCCTCGGTGGAACTGGCCGCGGGCCCGGAGTACTTCGTCGAGGTCAGCGACCGCTTCCGGACGCACCGGCGCGACCTGGCCGCCGCCCTGGCCCACGAGGTCACCCACGTCCTGCTGCACCGGCTGGACCTGGGCTTCCCCACCACGGCGGAGAACGAGATCCTCACCGACACCGCGGCCGCCTACCTCGGCGTCGGCTGGCTGCTGCTCGACGCCTACCGCGAGGACGCGCTCACCCGCCAGAAGCTCGGCTACCTCACCCCGGAGGAGTTCGGCTACGTCCTCGCGCGGCGCGCCGGACTGTTCGGCGAGGACCCCTCGACGTGGTTCACCAGCCCGCAGGCGTACGAGGCCTACGTGCGCGGCCGCGCCCTGGCCGAGCGGGAGCGGCGCCGGGCCCCGCTCTCGGCCGCCGGACCGCGGGCGCGGCGGCGGTACGCGAAGGCGCGGCGCACCGGGGCGCTCCCGGCGGACGGGGCGGCGTACCGCTTCGAGCCGGACGGCGCCGGGCCGGGGCTGCGGGTGAGCTTCCCGTGTCCGGTGTGCGGGCAGCGGCTGCGGGTGCCGGTGCGCGGGGTGCTCCGGGCCCGGTGCGGGCTGTGCCGCACGGTGCTGGACTGCGATACGTAGGCGTGTAGGGCGTATTCATGGCGAACTCCCCGCGATCCACCGCGAATCCGCCGCCGTTCACCAAGATCCACGGGGATTCATCATCCGGCCACGAAAAGTTTCCTACCGGCCAGTAGACATGGGGTCGGATCTGGCCAACCCTGGTCGCGTACATGCCAATGCGTGACCGAGGAGCGTCCCCCATGCGCAGCACCCGCCGCACCCGCACGACCCGTACCGCCGCCGCCGGCGTGGCCGTCGCGGCCGCCGTCCTGACCCTGCTGCCCGCCGCCGCGGCCGAGGCGGCCCCGGTCACCGCGACCGCCACGGCCACCGCCACCGCCTCCGCGCCCGGCGGGAACGCGGCGATCCTGGGCATCGACTACGCCACCTGGCAGCGGGACGTCGCCGCCGTGGTCGACGCGGCCCGCCCCGTCATCGAGCGGCGCATCGCGGCCTCGCCCGCCGGCGAGAAGCCCGCGATCGTGCTCGACATCGACAACACCTCGCTGGAGACGGACTTCCACTGGTTCTGGACCTTCCCGACCCCCGCGATCGCCAAGGTCCGCGAGCTGACCCGGTACGCGAACGAGCGCGGGGTGGCGGTCTTCTTCGTCACGGCCCGCCCCGGAA
This sequence comes from Streptomyces sp. NPDC048258, assembly GCF_043201995.1. NCBI lineage: Bacteria > Bacillati > Actinomycetota > Actinomycetes > Kitasatosporales > Streptomycetaceae > Streptomyces > Streptomyces sp. NPDC048258. Next base: position 58,085 of record NZ_JBICZH010000011.1, on the reverse strand, counting down.
TCGTGTACTCCCTCACCGAGCGCAACCTCAAGGCCGTCGGCTACCCGGTCTCGGGCCTCTACGTCCGCGATCTGCCCGACCTGTTCGGCGAGGTGAGCGCGTACAAGACGGGCAAGCGCGCCGAGATCGAGGCCCGCGGCTACACGATCATCGCCAACATCGGCAACAACCAGAGCGACCTGGTCGGCGGCCACGCCGAGCTCACCGTCAAGCTGCCGGACTACGACGGCAAGCTGTCCTGACCCCCGGCCCCCATCGGTCGCGTCGGCCGTGCCGGGCGCGTCGGCCGCAACATGAGGGGTCCGACGCGGTTCAGCAAGTGGGTGTAGTGGGTAGTCATATCCCATCGCACGAGTGACGGAGCCGGGCCCGACCCCTCGCCAGGGGGCCGGGCCCGCTTCGTTCTCCGTCCGCTACGCCGCCACGGGCTCGGGGGTGGGGGACACCGCGGTACGGGGCAGCGCCAGGCACAGTACCGCGCTGAGCAGGAATCCGGCGCTCACCCAGGGCATCGCGGTGGTCAGCGCGCGGGTCGGGCCGCCGTCGGTGAGGGCGCCGAAGAAGACCGAGCCGATGACGGCCGCGCCGAGGGCGCCGCCGAACTGCTGGGCGGTGGAGAAGATCCCGGAGGCGCCGCCGGCGATGTCGGCGGGGACGGCGGACAGCACCACGTTCACCAGCGGCACCACGAGGAAGCCGAGCCCGGCGCCGGCGACGAGCAGGCCGGGGACGAGCGGCCAGGCACCGGTGGGCGTGGAGGTGGCGTGGGCCACGGCGTACCAGACCCCGGCGAAGCCGCCCGCCATCATGAGCGCGCCGGCGGCCAGGACCAGGCGGCCGAAGCGCACGGCGAGGGCGTCGGCGGCCGGGGCGGTGAGGAAGCCGCCGACGGAGAAGGCGACGGTGACCAGGCCCGCCTGCATGGGGGTGTAGCCCTCGGCGCCCTGGAGCCAGATCGCGAAGACCAGGAAGAAGCCCTGCATGCCGACGGCGAAGAGGAGTTGGACGGCGAGGCCGACGGAGAAGGCGGGCAGCCGGAACGCGCGGGCGGGCAGCAGCGGTACGGTCGCCCCGCGCCGCCGGGCTTCGAGGACGCCGAGGCCGGTGACCGCGAGCAGCCCGGCGGCCAGGCACAGCCAGCCCCACAGCGGCCAGCCGTTGGCCTCGCCCTGGACCAGCGGCAGCACGATGGCGATCAGGCCGGCGGCGAGGACGAGGCTGCCGAGCAGGTCGGGCCGGCCGGCGCCGCGCTCGCGGGTGGCGGGGACCAGGACCGCGCCGGCGGCGAGGGTGGCCAGCGCGACCGGCACGTTGACGAGGAACACGGAGCGCCAGCCCCAGCCGAAGAGGTCGGCGTCGGTGAGCAGGCCGCCGAGCAGCAGCCCGACGGCGGAGGCGAAGCCGGCGACGGCTCCGTACACCCCGAAGACGGTGCCGCGCTCCTTGCCGTGGAAGAGGATGCGGAAGGAGCCGAGCACCTGGGGCATCAGCAGGGCGGCCATGACGCCTTGGGCGGCGCGGGCCGCGATCAGCTGGCCGGGGCTCTGGGCGACGCCGCAGGCGAGGGAGGCGAGGCCGAAGCCCGCCGTCCCTGCGAGGAAGAGCGCCTTGCGGCCGTACCGGTCGCCGAGGTGACCGGAGACGATCAGGGTGGCGGCGAAGCCGAGCAGGTAAGCGGAGACGAGCCACTGCAGGGCGCTCTCCGGGGCGTGCAGGTCGCGGCCGATGGAGGGGATGGCGACGTTGACGATGGTGACGTCGAGCAGGTCCATGAGCGCGGCGACCATCATGACGACGGCGGCGGCCCAGCGGCGTGGAGAGGGGGTCGGGGTCATGACGGCCTCCAGAACTCTTTCGTTCGGACGAACGAAAGAGTTGCACGCGGACGGAGGTGATCGCAAGTCTTTCGTTTGGCCGAACGAAAGACTTGATAGGCTGGCCCCATGGGCGAAGAGGTGGACGCGCGACGCGCGAAGGTTCTGGAGGAGCTCAACCGGACCGGCCGGGAGACCAGCGCGGCGACGGTGGTGTTCCACGAGGCGGCGGCCGCGAAGCAGGGTCTGAGCGCGACGGAGACGAAGACGCTGGACCTGCTGCAGCGGCGGGGGCCCCTGACGGCGAAGGAGCTGTCCCAGCTGTCGGGGCTGGCCCCGGCGTCGGTGACGGGCCTGGTCGACCGGCTGGAACGCAAGGGCTTCGTCCGCCGGGCCGAGCACCCGACGGACAAGCGGCGCGTCCTGGTGGAGGCCCTGCCGGAGCGGCTGGACGCGATTCGGCCGGTGTTCGAGGACTGGGCGCGGGAGGTCGCGGAGCTGTGCGCCGAGTTCACGACGGAGGAACTGGAAACGGTGATCCGCTTCCTCCAGGGCTCGAATACCCGCCAACTCCGCGCGGCGTCCCGCCTCTCGGACTCCTGACCGACCCCACCACCGGGCTCCGCCCGGACCCGCGCCTCAATCGCCGGCGGGGCTCAAAGACCGGGGCTCCGCCCCGCGCCCCGCTCCTCAAACGCCGGAGGGGCTGGATGTGGCTGACGCCGTCCACCCGCCGTCGGCTCAATGGCGCTCCGCGCCAATTGCCCCGGCACGATCAGCCCGCCGGACACCCCAGCCCCGCCGGCGTTTGAGGCGCGGGGTCCGGGGCGGAGCCCCAGCAGCGGCGCCGCACCCGGCGGCCCCGGGCGGAGCCGGAGCGCGGCACCGCACCCGGCGGGCCGGACCGGCAGGCCCGGCAGGCCCGGCGGAGCCAGGCGCCGATCAGCGGGAGCCGTACACCGGGTGGGGAACCTCCGCGGCGGCGAGGAGTTTCGCCGCGGCCTCCCCCGCCTCCGACGGAGTCCACCGCGCGCCGCGGTCCGCCGTAGGACCCGGTCGCCAGCCCTCCATCACCGTGATCCGCCCGCCCTCCGCCTCGAAGACCCGCCCCGTCACACCGGCGGAGGCATCCGCCCCGAGCCACACCACCAGCGGCGACACGTTCTCCGGCGCCATCGCGTCGAACACCCCGGCGGCCGGCGCGGCCATGGTCTGCGCGAAGGCCTGTTCCGTCATCCGGGTCCGCGCCGCCGGGGCGATCGCGTTGACCTGGACCCCGTACCGCCCCATCTCCGCGGCCGCGACCAGCGTGAGCCCCAGGATCCCCGCCTTGGCCGCGCTGTAGTTGCCCTGGCCGACCGAGCCCAGCAGCCCAGCCCCCGAAGAGGTGTTGACCACCCGGGCGGCCGCCGGCCGGCCGGCCTTCGCCTCCGCCCGCCACCACGCGGCCGCGGACCGCAGCGGCAGGAAGTGCCCCTTCAGGTGCACCCGCATGACCGCGTCCCAGTCGTCCTCGTCCAGGTTCACCAGCATCCGGTCCCGCAGGAACCCCGCGTTGTTGACCAGCGTGTCGAGGCGGCCGAACGCGGAGACCGCGCAGTCCACCAGCGAAGCGGCCCCCTCGCCCGTCGCGACGTCCCCGCCGTGGGCCACCGCCTCCCCGCCGAGCGCCTCGATCTCCGCGACCACCCGCGCCGCCGGGGAATCAGGCCCCGGCAGCCCGTCCAGCCCCACCCCCAGGTCGTTGACGACGACCCTCGCCCCCTCCGCCGCGAAGGCCAGGGCGTGCGCCCGCCCCAGCCCCCGCCCCGCGCCCGTCACGATCACGACCCGGCCTTCACACAGTCCCGCCATCTCAGCTCTCCTTGTTGACAGTTGCCGCATCCAGAAACGCCGGGCGCTCCCCGCCCCCGTGCACGAGCAGGCTCGCCCCGCTCACGTACCCCGCCCGGGCGGAGGCCAGGAACACCGCCGCCTCCCCCACGTCCGAGGGTTCCGCCAGCCGCCCCAGCGGTACGGTCGCGCCCACCGCCTCGATCCCGGACTCGTCCCCGTAGTGCAGGTGTGACAGCTCGGTCCGCACCATGCCCAGGACCAGCGAGTTCACCCGTACCTCGGGGGCCCATTCCACGGCCATGGAGCGGGCCAGGTTCTCCAGCCCCGCCTTCGCCGCCCCGTACGCCGCCGTCCCCGGTGACGGCCGGGTCCCGCTGACGCTGCCGATCATCACCACCGAGCCGCGCGCCTGCCGCAGCCACGGGTAGGCGGCGAGCGAGACCGTCATCGGTGCCACCAGGTTCAGCTCGACGACCCGCGCGTGCCGCTCGGCCTCCCCCTCGCCCAGCAGCCGGTACGGGGTCCCGCCCGCGTTGTTGACCAGGCAGTCGAGCCGCCCGTACCGGCCCGCGACCGCGCCGAAGAAGTCCCGTACGGCCGCCGGATCGCGCACGTCGACGGCGGTGAACGACGCCTTCCTGCCGTCCGCCGCCACCGGTTCCTCGGGCGGCCGCCGCGCGCAGACCACGACCCGCGCGCCCGCCGCGAGGAACGACCGGGCGATCCCGGCGCCGACGCCCCGGGTTCCGCCGGTGACGACGACGACCCTCCCGTCGAGCTCCATAGGCTGCTACCTTCCTCACCTAACAAATGTTTGGTGGAAAGGTAGCTGATCCTCTCATGGGTGTCTCCACCTCAAGCCCCGGCAAGGGCATCGCACTCGTCACCGTCGATTTCCCGCCCGTCAACGCGCTCCCCGTCCAGGGGTGGTACGACCTCGCCGACGCCCTCCGGGCCGCGGGCCGCGACCCCGAGGTCCGGTGCGTCGTCCTCGCCGCCGAGGGCCGCGGCTTCAACGCCGGCGTCGACATCAAGGAGATGCAGCGCGACACCGGCCACGCCTCCCTCATCGGCGCCAACCGGGGCTGCTACGAGGCCTTCGCCGCCGTGTACGAGTGCGAGGTGCCGGTCGTCGCGGCCGTGCACGGGTTCTGCCTGGGCGGCGGGATCGGCCTCGCCGGCAACGCCGACGCGATCGTGGCGAGCGACGACGCGACCTTCGGGCTGCCCGAGCTGGACCGGGGCGCGCTCGGCGCCGCCACCCACCTGGCCCGCCTGGTCCCCCAGCACCTGATGCGCGCCCTCTACTACACCTCGCGCACCGCGACCGCCGCCGAACTGCACGCGCACGGCTCGGTCTGGAAGGTGGTCCCGCGCGAGGAACTGCGGGCCGCCGCCCTGGAGTTGGCCGCCGAGATCGCGAGGAAGGACGGCTACCTGCTGCGGCTGGCCAAGGCCGCCATCAACGGCATCGACCCGGTCGACGTGCGCCGCAGCTACCGCTTCGAGCAGGGCTTCACCTTCGAGGCCAACCTCAGCGGGGTCGCCGACCGGGTCCGCGACACCTTCGGGAAGGAAGCGAGTTCATGACCGACAAGAGCATGACCCCCGATGAGGTCGTCGGGCAGCTGCGCAGCGGGATGACCCTGGGCATCGGCGGCTGGGGCTCGCGGCGCAAGCCCATGGCGCTGGTGCGAGCGCTGCTCCGTTCCGAGATCACCGATCTCACCGTGATCTCCTACGGGGGCCCCGACGTCGGCCTGCTGGCCGCCGCCGGCCGGATCAGCAGGCTGGTCGCCCCCTTCGCCACCCTCGACTCGATCCCACTGGAGCCCCATTTCCGGGCCGCCCGCGAGCGCGCCGCCTTCCCCCTCACCGAGCTCGACGAGGCCATGTTCATGTGGGGCCTGCACGCCGCCGCCAACCGGCTGCCCTTCCTCCCCGTCCGGGCCGGCCTCGGCTCCGACGTGATGCGGGTCAACCCGGAGCTGCGGACCGTCACCTCCCCCTACGCCGACGGCGAGGAGCTCGTCGCCGTCCCCGCCCTGCGCATGGACGCCGCGCTGGTCCACATGAACCGCGCCGACCGCCTCGGCAACGCCCAGTACCTGGGCCCTGACCCGTACTTCGACGACCTCTTCTGCGAGGCCGCCGACGCCGCGTACGTCTCCTGCGAGCAGCTCGTCGAGACCGCCGAGCTCACCAAGGCCGGTCCCCCGCAGTCCCTCCTCGTCAGCCGCCACTCGGTCACCGGGGTGGTCGAGACCCCGAACGGCGCGCACTTCACCTCCTGCGTTCCCGACTACGAGCGCGACGAGGCCTTCCAGAAGCTCTACGCGACCACCCCCTGGCCCGAGTTCGCCGCCCGCTTCCTCTCCGGCGGGAGCGAGCACGACTACCAGTCCGCCGTCCGGACCTGGCACGAGGAGCAGCAGTGACCACCGCGACCGCCACCCGCGCCGAATACTGCGTGATCGCCTGCGCCGAGGCCTGGCGCGGCAACGGCGAGGTGCTCGCCAGCCCGATGGGCCTGATCCCCTCCTTCGGGGCCCGGCTCGCGAAGCGGACCTTCGCCCCCGACCTGCTCCTGACCGACGGCGAAGCGATGCTCGTCGGCCTCGACGGCACGGTCGAGGGCTGGCTCCCGTACCGGCGCCACCTGACCATGGTCACCGGGGGCAGCCGGCACGTGATGATGGGCGCCAGCCAGATCGACCGGTTCGGCAACCAGAACATCTCCTGCATCGGCGACTGGGCGCGGCCGGCCCGCCAGCTCCTGGGCGTACGCGGCGCACCCGTCAACACCCTGAACAATCCGGTGAGTTACTGGATCCCACGGCACTCCACCCGGGTGTTCGTCGAGCGCGTCGACATGGTCAGCGGTGTCGGTCACGACCGCGCGGAGGCGGCCGGGGTGACCCGCTACCACCGCCTCCCCCGGGTGGTCAGCGATCTCGGCGTCTTCGACTTCACCGGTCCCGGCCACTCGATGCGCCTGGCCTCCCTCCACCCCGGGGTCACCGTCGAGCAGGTCCGGGAGGCCACCGGCTTCGAGCTCGCGATCGCGGACGAGGTCCCGTACACCCGGGAGCCGACCGCCGAGGAGCTGCGCCTGATCCGCGAGGTCGTCGATCCCCAGGGCCTGCGCGACCGCGAAGTGCGGGTCTGATCCGATGGAGACGGCATTGACCGAGCTGGTCGGGGTCGAGCACCCGATCGTGCAGACGGGCATGGGCTGGGTCGCGGGACCCCGCCTGGTGTCGGGCGCGGCCAACGCGGGGGCCCTCGGGATCCTGGCGTCGGCGACGATGACGGTGGACCAGCTGCGGTCGGCGGTCCGCGAGGTCAAGTCCCGTGTCCCGGACGGCACCCCCTTCGGGGTCAACCTGCGCGCGGACGCCGGGGACGCGGCCGAACGCGCCCAGCTGATCATCGACGAGGGGGTACGGGTCGCCTCCTTCGCCCTCGCGCCCTCGCGGGAGCTGATCGCGCGGCTCAAGGACGCGGGCGTGGTCGTCATCCCGAGCATCGGCGCCCGCCGGCACGCCGAGAAGGTGGCCGCGTGGGGCGCGGACGCGGTGATCGTGCAGGGCGGTGAGGGCGGCGGGCACACCGGGGACGTGGCCACGACGGTGCTGTTGCCCCAGGTCGTCGACGCCGTGGACATCCCGGTGGTCGCGGCGGGCGGTTTCAGCGACGGCCGCGGCCTGGTCGCCGCCCTGTCCTACGGGGCCGCGGGCATCGCCATGGGCACCCGCTTCCTGCTGACCTCGGACTCCACCGTCCCGGACGCCGTGAAGGCCGAGTACCTGAAGGCCACCGTCAAGGACGTCACCGTGACCACGGCCGTGGACGGTCTGCCGCACCGGATGCTGCGCACCGGGCTGGTCGACTCCCTGGAGCGGGCGGGCCGTGCGAGGGCGCTGGTCAGGGCGGTCCGGCACGCGGCGGGCTTCCGCGGGCTCTCCGGCCTGAGCTGGCCGCAGATGGTGCGCGACGGCCTGGCGATGAAACACGGCAAGGACCTGTCATGGAGCCAGGTCCTGCTCGCCGCGAACACCCCCATGCTCCTCAAGGCGTCCATGGTCGAGGGCCGTACGGACCTCGGTGTCATGGCATCGGGCCAGGTCGCGGGGGTGATCGACGATCTCCCGTCCTGTGCGGAGCTCGTGTCCCGCGTCATGGCCGAAGCACAGCAGGTACTCGCGTCACTGCACTCGCTCCGCACCCTGCCACCACCAGGGTGATCCCCCTTCTCCGTCACAGGAGTCGCCTCCATGAGCCGTGCCCGAATCCGCCTGGCGACCGCGGTGCTCGCCTCCGCCCTCGCCATCGGGACCCTGCCCGCATCCGCGTACGCGGCGGCGGCGCCCGGAGCCGGGGTCAGCGCCCGGCACCACCACCTCCAGCACCCCTGGCACCTCCAGGCGGAAACGATCCGCCAGATCCCCCTCAAGGGCGCGGTCAACGTCCGCGACCTCGGCGGCTACCGCACCTACACCGGCGGCCAGGTCCGCCAGGGGCTGGTCTACCGCTCCGACGCACTGAGCAAGCTGACCGACGCGGACGTCACCACCGTCTCCGGTCTCGGCCTCACGAAGGTCGTCGATTTCCGCATCCCCATGGAGCTCCAGTACGACGGCGCCGACAAGCTGCCCGCGGGGCTCGCCGCCACCTCCCGCCCGGTCAGCGACCTCGGCCTGTACGGGACCCTCGTCGGCGCGATCTCCAGCGGTGACCCCGTCAAGCAGGAGCAGATGCTCGGCGGCGGCCGCGCCGAGGCCTACATGCGCGACATCTACCGCACCTTCGTGACCAGCCCCGAGAACCGGGCGCAGTTCGCGGCGACCGTGCGGGAGATCGCGGACGGCGGTCAGGGCCCGCTGCTGTACCACTGCACGTCCGGCAAGGACCGCACCGGCTGGATGAGCTACGTACTGCTGCGGGCGCTGGCCGTGCCCGAGGACGCCGCCGGGCGCGACTACCTGGCGTCGAACACCTTCCGTGCCGCGTACGACGCCCAGGTGCGGGCCGGCCTCAAGCAGTCGGGCCGGATGCAGAACCCCGACCTGCTGATCCCGCTCCAGGAGGTCCGCCAGGACTACCTGGACTCCGCGACGGCGCAGCTGGAGGCCGACTACGGGAGCTTCTACGGCTACCTGACGGACGGGCTCGGCCTGGACCTGCGGACGCTGGCGAAGCTCCAGAAGAAGATGGTCCGCTAGCGGACAGCACTACGCCGGGCAGTGCGAGAAGCACTGCCCGGCGTAGTGGTACGTCTCGTCCCTGCGGGTGTCAGACAGCCCGGCGGCGGCCCTGGCCGCCGGTGCCGACCCGGCTGCGCGAGGAAGCCGCGGCCGCGCCACCGGAGGCGCCGCCGGCGCCGCCGGTACGCCGTCCCTGGCCGGCCGAGCCGGTGGCGGCGCCACCGCCCTGGCCGCGACGGGCCTGGCCCGACCCGGAGGCCGCGGGGGCCTGCCCGGACGCGCCGCCACCGGAGCGGCGGCCACGGCCGCCGGCCGCCGGAGCGCCACCCGTGGCGGAGCCGGTACGGGGCCCGCCGGTCCGGCGGCGCGCACCGGAGCCCGAGCCGGAGCCGCTGCGCGGCTTCGGCGCGGTCGGCTGCGGCACGTCCAGCACCACCGGGATGCCCGAGGGCTCCTTGGCTCCGGTCAGCCGGGTCAGCTCCTCGTCGGAGGACTTGATCTGCGCGGTGCGCGGGGAGATCCCGGCGTCCGACATGAGGCGGGTCATGTCCCGCTTCTGGTCGGGCAGCACCAGGGTGACCACGCTGCCGGACTCGCCGGCACGGGCGGTACGGCCGCCGCGGTGCAGGTAGTCCTTGTGGTCGGTGGGCGGGTCCACGTTGACGACGAGGTCGAGGTCGTCGATGTGGATGCCGCGGGCCGCGACGTTCGTCGCCACCAGCGCGGTGACCTCGCCCGTCTTGAACCAGTCGAGGGTCCGGTTGCGCTGCGGCTGGGAACGGCCGCCGTGCAGGCCGGAGGCGCGGACGCCGTCGGCCAGGAGCTTCTTGACCATGCGGTCCACGGCACGCTTGGTGTCCACGAACATGATCACCCGGCCGTCGCGAGCGGCTATGCGCGTCGCCACGGCCTTCTTGTCGGTCTCGTCCATGACGTACAGGACGTGGTGCTCCATCGTCGTGACGGCACCGGCCGACGGGTCGACGGAGTGGCCGACCGGGTCGTGCAGGAACATCTTGACGAGCTTGTCGATGTTCTTGTCCAGCGTCGCCGAGAACAGCATCCGCTGGCCGTCGGCCTCGACCTGCTTGAGCAGCGCCGTGACCTGCGGCATGAAGCCCATGTCGGTCATCTGGTCGGCCTCGTCGAGGACGGTGATCGCGACCTGCGAGAGGTCGGCGTCACCGCGGTCGATGAGGTCCTTGAGGCGGCCGGGGGTGGCGACGAGCACCTCGGCGCCGCGGCGCAGGGCGCCCGACTGCCGGTTGATCGACATGCCGCCGACGACGGTGGCGATGCGCAGGTTGACGGCCGTGGCGTAGGGGGCCAGGGCGTCGGTGACCTGCTGCGCGAGCTCACGGGTCGGTACGAGGACCAGCGCGAGGGGCTGCTTCGGCTGCGCGCGGCGGCCGGCGGTGCGGGACAGCAGCGCCAGGCCGAAGGCCAGCGTCTTGCCGGAGCCGGTGCGGCCGCGGCCGAGCAGGTCACGGCCGACGAGGGAGTTCGGCAGCGTCGCGGCCTGGATCGGGAACGGCTCGGTCACGCCCTGGGCGGCGAGGGTCTTCAGCAGCGCCTCGGGCATGTCCATGTCCTCGAACGCGGCGACCGGCGGGAGCGCCGGGGTCAGCGGTTCGGGCATGGTGAATTCTTGGGGCCTGGCAACGGGGGCGGACTTCTGCCGTCCCGCGCCAGCCTTCGGACGTCCCTGGGCCGCACCTCGACCCCGGGTGGGGCGGCGGCTGGGTCGTGCGGAGCTGGAGCTGGTCATGCGGAAATGCCCTCCTGAAACCGGCAGGTACAACAAGGTCGAAACAGCAGACAAGCCGGGGTCCGCACCTCACGGTGCGGACCCCGGCAAGCTGAAATACTTAGTTGGCGGGGAGGATGTTCTCCGCCTGGGGGCCCTTCTGGCCCTGGGTGACGTCGAAGGACACGCGCTGGCCCTCCTGGAGCTCACGGAAGCCCTGGGTGGCGATGTTCGAGTAGTGGGCGAAGACGTCCGGGCCGCCACCGTCCTGCTCGATGAAGCCGAAGCCCTTTTCCGAGTTGAACCACTTCACGGTGCCAAGTGCCATTTTGAATCTCCTGAATAGGCGGCAAAGGGCCCCATCCGGAGATTCCGGCAAAACAATAAAAGCGCCTGAGGAACATTCCCGTCAGGCGCACATAAAGTTCATGGGTACCACAACTGCAACGAGCTCTAAGCTAGCACACGTCTGCCCGGGAGTGTCGCCGCGGGAGTGTGACCTGCGTCCTCCGTGGTACCCGCGCGCCATCTGCCACCCCCTCGGCGGGGCCCGGCTGCGGGCCCGATTGCGGGCCCGGCCGCACGGGCAGGGCTGGTGCGGGGCGTATCCCCCTGGCGGCCGCGGTCCGCGCCTGATTGGATCTTCGGATGGCAGCGATCAGAGAGCCCTGGGGGCTCAGTGTGCTCGGCGCGGGCAGCGTGTCCGCCGAACCCCGGCTCGCCCACGTGGACCTGGCGGTCGATCTTCTCGCCACGACGCCCAAGGAGGCCTTCGCCGAGGCGGGCGCGGCCGTGGCCCGGCTGCGGGTCGTCCTGCGGGAGCACGGCATACCGGACTCCGACGTGTCGGGCTCACGGCTGCAGCTGACGTCGCAGTTCAAGGGATACGGCGCGGAGCGGGCCTTCCTCGGCTACGGCTGCGAGGCCACGTACACCGTGCGGACGGCGGCGCTCGACCGGCTGGAGCTGCTGATCGAGGACGCCGTCACGGCAGGCGCGAACCGCGTCGACGCCGTGCGCTTCGAGGTCGAGGACAAGCCCGCGATGCGTGACGAGGCCCGCCGTCAGGCGGTGGCGGCCGCCCGTCGCAAGGCCGAGGTCTACGCGGAGGCGTGCGGGGTGCGGCTGGGGCCGGTGATCCACATCGAGGACGTGGACCCGGAGTCGATGGGCGGCCACAGCCACGGCCGCCGCACGGGCGGGGACCCCGAATCCGACGGCGCCCTCTCCCCGGGCTCGGTCCGCGTGGAGGCCGCCGTCCTCCTCGGCTTCGCCCTGCTCCCGCTCTCCTCCTGAAACGCGCCGCGAGCACGGCTCGGCCCCGGAGCCCCTCGGGCTCGGGGGCCGGAGCCGGCCCCGCCGGCGCTGGAGGCGCGGGGTCCGCGCCGGAGCCCCGGCATTGACGCCCCGGGGGCTACAGGCGCTCGATGATGGTCACGTTGGCCTGGCCGCCGCCCTCGCACATCGTCTGGAGGCCGAAGCGGCCACCGGTGCGCTCCAGTTCGTGCAGCAGCGTCGTCATCAGCTTCACGCCCGTCGCGCCCAGCGGATGGCCCAGGGCGATCGCGCCGCCGTTGACGTTGACCTTCCCGGGGTCGGCGCCGGTCTCCTTCAGCCAGGCCAGCACCACCGGGGCGAACGCCTCGTTGATCTCCACCAGGTCGATGTCGGCCAGCGACATGCCCGTCTTCTTCAGCGCGTACGCCGTGGCCGGGATCGGCGCCGACAGCATGCGGATCGGGTCCTCGCCCCGGACCGACAGGTGGTGGATGCGGGCCCGCGGCCGCAGGCCGTGTTCGCGTACCGCCCGATCGGAGGCGATCAGCATCGCCGCCGCGCCGTCCGAGACCTGGGAGGAGACCGCCGCCGTGATCGTGCCGCCCTCCACCACCGGCTGGAGGCCGGCCATCTTCTCCAGCGACGTGTCCCTGCGCGGCCCCTCATCGACCGTCACGTCCCCGTACGCCACCGTCTCCCGCGCGAAACGCCCCTCGTCGATCGCGCGCAGCGCCCGCTGGTGGGACCGGAGCGCGAACTCCTCCATGTCCCGCCGCGAGATGCCCCACTTCTCGGCGATCAGCTGCGCGCCGTGGAACTGGTTCACGGGGGCGTCCCCGTACCGGGCCCGCCAGCCGGCGGATCCCGCGTACGGGCCCTCGGTGAGGCCGAGCGGCTCCGCCGCCTGCCGCGAGGCGAAGGCGATCGGGATCATCGACATGTTCTGGGTGCCGCCGGCGACGACCAGGTCCTGGGTGCCGGAGAGCACGCCCTGTGCCGCGAAGTGCACCGCCTGCTGCGAGGACCCGCACTGGCGGTCGACGGTGACCCCGGGCACCTCCTCGGGCAGACCGGCCGCGAGCCACGCCGTCCGCGCGATGTCCCCCGCCTGCGGCCCCACCGTGTCAAGGCAGCCGAACACCACGTCCTCCACGGCGGCCGGGTCCACCCCGGACCGCTCGACCAGCGCCGTGAGGACGTGCGCGCCGAGGTCCGCCGGGTGGACCGCGGCCAGCCCTCCCTTGCGCCGGCCGACGGGCGTGCGGACCGCTTCGACTATGTATGCCTCGGGCATCGGTGCTCCTCGGGTCGGGGTCAGGTGCGTACGGCGATCCCGTCCAGCACCATCGACAGGTACTGGCGGGCGATCTCCTCGGGGCTGTGCTGGCCGCCCGGCCGGTACCAGGACGCCGCCACCCACACCGTGTCGCGCACGAAGCGGTAGGTGAGGCGGATGTCGAGGTCGGCCCGGAAGACCTTGGCGGCGACCCCCCGCTCCAGCGTCCCGAGCCAGGCCTTCTCGAACTTCTGCTGCGAGTCGGAGAGGTAGTGGAAGCGGGGCTGGGCGGAGAGGGTGCGGGATTCCTTCTGGTAGATCGCGACGGCGGCGCGGTGCCGGTCGATCTCCCGGAAGGACTCGGTGACGAGGGCCTCGATGGTCTCCCTGGGGCCGAGACCGGCCGCGAGGACGGTGTCGTACCCGTCCCACAGTTCGGTCAGGAAGGCGGAGAGGATCTCGTCGAGCATCGATTCCTTGGAATCGAAGTGGTAGTAGAGGCTGCCGGCGAGCATCCCGGCGGCGTCGGCGATCTTGCGGACGGTGGTGGCGTTGTAGCCCTGCGCGGCGAACACCTCGGCGGCGGTGCCGAGGAGTTCACGGCGCCGCTCGGGCGAGGCCGTCACCTGCGGCTTCTTCTTGGCCGACGGCTGGTTCGTCGGCTCGTCGGTCGTCTTGTCGGTCGGCTTGTTCGTTGGCACGCGCCCATTGTGGTCCCAGGGGGTGTCTTGTCGATCGGGCCGGATCAGACCTAGGCGTGCTGGCTGCTGACCGACACGGTCTCGCCGGTCATGTACGACGAGTAGCCGCTGGCCAGGAAGACGATGACGTTGGCGACCTCCCAGGGCTCGGCGTACCGGCCGAAGGCCTCGCGGGCGGTGAGTTCGGTGAGCAGCGCCTCACTTGTGACCTTCACCAGGTGCGGGTGCATGGCCAGGCTCGGCGCGACCGCGTTGACCCGTACGCCGAACTCGGCCGCCTCCAGCGCCGCGCAGCGGGTCAGTGCCATCACCCCGGCCTTGGCGGCGGCGTAGTGGGCCTGGCCGGTCTGGGCGCGCCAGCCCACGACGGAGGCGTTGTTGACGACGACTCCGCCGGTGCCGGATGCCTTGAGCGAGCGCAGCGCGGCGCGGGTGCAGCGGAAGGTGCCGTTCAGGGTGACGTCGAGGACGCGGGACCACTGTTCGTCGGTCATGTCGACGAGGTCGGCGGTGCCGCCTAGGCCGGCGTTGTTGACGACGATGTCGAGGCCGCCGTGGATCTGTTCGGCGAGCGCGAAGAGGGCGCGTACCTGGTCCTCGTCGGTGACGTCGCAGGGCAGGGAGGCGACGCGGTCCGCGCCGAACTCGGCGGCGAGCGCGTCCTCGGTCTCCTTGAGGCGGCGGGCGTGGGCGTCGCCGATGACGATGCGGGCGCCCTCCTCCAGGAAGCGGCGGGCGGTGGCGCCGCCGATCCCGGCGCCGGCGGCGGCGGTGACGACGGCCGTGCGGTCCTTCAGCAGGTGGTGACCGGCGATGTACCGGGGCTCGTTCATGCGAACTCCTCGACGCTGCTCATGACCGTACGTTAACCTACCAAACACTTGTTAGGGAAGCTTTCATGGAGGAGGCGGACACCTGATGGACCTGACCCAGACGGCGGAGGTGGAGGCCTTCCGGGCCGGGGCCCGGGCCTGGCTGGCCGCCCACGTGCCCGCCGAGCCCCTGCCCTCCCTGGAGACGGAGGAGGGCTTCGCCGCGCACCGGGAGTGGGAGGCGCTCCTGCACGCGGACCGCTGGTCGGTGGTGTCCTGGCCCGAGGAGTACGGGGGCCGGGGCGCGGACCTCGTGACGTGGCTGGTGTTCGAGGAGGAGTACTGGGCGGCGGGCGCGCCCGGCCGGGTCTCGCAGAACGGCATCAGCCTCCTCGCCCCGACCCTCTTCGACCACGCGACGCGCGAGCAGCGGGCGCGGGTGCTGCCCTCCATGGCGAGCGGCGAGGTGATCTGGGCCCAGGCCTGGTCGGAGCCCGAGTCCGGCTCCGACCTGGCTTCGCTGACATCACGGGCGGTACGCACCGACGGCGGCTGGCTGCTGTCCGGGCAGAAGACCTGGTCCTCGCGGGCGGCGTTCGCGGACCGCGCCTTCGGCATCTTCCGGACGGACCCGGACGCCCCGAAACCGCACCAGGGGCTCACGTACCTGATGTTCGACCTGCGGGCGCGCGGGGTGACGGTGCGCCCCATCGGCCGCCTGGACGGCAAGCCGGCCTTCGCGGAGCTCTTCCTGGACCAGGTCTTCGTACCGGACGAGGACGTGATCGGGGAACCGGGGCAGGGCTGGCGGATCGCGATGTCCACCACCGGAAACGAGCGGGGGCTGACCCTGCGCTCCCCCGGCCGGTTCCTGGCGGCGGCTGACCGGCTCGTCGCCCTGTGGCGGGCGCAGGGCGATCCGTCCGACACCGCGCTGCGGGACCGGGTGGCGGACGCGGTGGTGGGGGCGCGCGCCTACGAGCTGTTCACCTGGGCGGCCGCCTCGCGCTTCGCGGCGGGCGGGACGCTCGGCGCCGAGTCCAGCCTGAACAAGGTGTTCTGGTCCCAGTACGACATCGCCCTGCACGAGACGGCGCTGGACCTGCTGGGGCCGGACGCGGAGCTCGCCGCAGGCGAGTGGGCCGAGCCGTGGGTCTTCTCGCTCGCTGGGCCGATCTACGCGGGGACCAACGAGATCCAGCGCGACATCATCGCCGAGCGGCTGCTCGGCCTTCCGAAGGGCCGCCGCTGATGCGCTTCCTGCCGACCGACGAGCAGTCGGACTACGCCCGTACGCTGCGCTCCCTGCTGGGCTCGGCGGACGTCCCGGCGGCGGTACGGGCCTGGGCGGGCGGCGGGCACGGGCCGGGGCGCGCGATCTGGGCCCGGCTCGCCGGGACGGGCCTGTTCGCGCTGGCCGTCCCGGAGCCGTACGACGGCGCGGGACCCCTCCCCCTCGAACTGGCCCTCGGCTTCGTGGAGCTGGGCCGGGCCGGGGTGCCGGGGCCGGTGGTGGAGACGGCGGCCGCCTCGGTGCTCCTGTCCGAGCTGGGGGACGAGGGGCCGGCGAAACGCTTCCTGCCGGGGCTGGTCACGGGCGAGGCCTCGGCCACGCTGACGCTGCCGGGCGGGAGTCCGTACGCCCTGGACGCGGACGCGGCGACGTACTGCTTCACGGTGTCGCGGGCGGGCGAACTCCGCCTGGCGGACTCCGCGCCGGGCGAGCCGCTGGCCTCCCTCGACCCGGCCCGCAGGCTCGCGGCCCCGTCGCAGGGCGGGGAACTGCTCGCGGCGGGCCCGGCCGTCACGGCGGCGGCGCGGACGGCCGGGTCCTGGGCCCGGCTGCTGACGGCGGCCCAGTGCCTGGGCGTCGGCGAGGCGCTGCTGGCCCGGACGGTGGAGTACGCGAAGCAGCGCACGCAGTTCGGGACGCCGATCGGGTCCTTCCAGGCGGTCAAGCACCGCCTGGCGGACACCCTGCTGGGTCTGGAGTTCGCCCGGCCGCTGCTCTGGGAGGCGGCGCTGACCCTGACCCCGGGCGACGTGGCGGCGGCGAAACTGAGCGCGGGCGAGGCCTCGTACGCCGCGGCGCGGACGGCCCTCCAACTGCACGGCGCGGTCGGCTACACGGAGGAGCTGGACCTCTCCCTGTGGCTGCGCAAGGCCCGCCCGCTGCGCGACGCGTGGGGCACGCCCTCGGCGTGCCGGGCGGACGTCGCCCGGTTCTTCAGCCCGCCCTTCGGCCCGCCCTTCGGCGAGCCGTTCGGTCGCGGGAGCGGTGGTACGTGACGAGAGCGGTGCTCACGAGCACGATCCCGCGCACCGGACGGCGATGTCACATCCGGGCGACGCTGAGGCTCACGACGTAGCGCTCCTCGACGGAAGCGTCGGGGAAGAGCGCGAGCAGCCGGGCCCGCTCGGCGTCCGTGAACTCCCGGGTGCCGGCCTCGCCGAGGAGCAGGAAGGCGGAGTGACTGGCGAGGTTGGCGAGGTGGTCGTCCAGCGGGATGCGCCGGGACCACCGCACGGAGCGGGTGGTGAGGCCGTCGAGGCCGCGCGGCAGGGTGCGGAAGTTGTCCGCCTCGGCCCCGTCGGCCTGGAAGAAGGCGCGGAGCCGCTCGCTCTGTCCGGCGATCCACGGGACTTCGGCGTCCATGTCGTTCCACCAGATCGCGAGCGCGCCGCCGGGGCGCAGGACGCGGCGGGCCTCGGGGACGGAGCGTTCCGGGTCGGTCCAGTGCCAGGCCTGGGCGTAGGTGAGCAGGTCGAACGCACCGTCGGCCAGCGGCAGCCGGTCGCCGTCCCCGCGCACGAGCGGGATCCCGGGGTTCGCCCGCCGGAACTCGGCGGCCATGCCGTCCCCGGGCTCCACGGCGACGACCTCGGCCCCGCGGGCGTGCAGCAGAGCGGTGGCGATCCCGGTCCCCGCCCCCACGTCGGCCACCCGCGCCCCGGCGAGCGGCCGGCCTGCGAGTTCCTCGACGGCGTCGAAGAGCGCAGCCGGGTACCCGGGGCGGTGCGCCTGGTAGAGCGCGGCTGCGGCATCGAAGGACCGGGCGCGTTTCGTCATGCGGCCATTGTTTTCGATCACGCTCTCCGGCGCCAAGGTGAAGGCCCCGTACGGGATGTGGCGGGGCTGCCCGCCGGCTGCGGAAGAGACACCCCGAAGGCCGCCGTGGACAACGGCAAGCCCGCGGTGCCCCAGAGCCCCGCCCCGCCCGCGCCGTCGGCCAAGGCGGGCGGCGCGACGCACGAGGTGACCCTGGAGGTCGGCGGCAAACAGGTCGCGGCGAGCGACGGCGTCGAGAACACGAAGCGCTGCTCCTACACGATCAAGTAGGGCGGTACTCGCGCACGACCTCGATGCGGCCGACGATGTGCGCGTTGAACTCGTCGAGTTCCTCCGTCGGGACCCACAGCTCCAGGATGGTCTCGCCGCCGGCCTGCTGGACCGGGTACCGCGCGAGGAAGGCCGAGTCGACCTCGAAGCGGGTCACGAAGCCCGCCCCGTCGTGCTTGACGTTCCAGTCGCGGGCGATGCGGATCGCGTAGTCCTCGTTCAGGACCGGGTAGAAGATCGGCTGCTCGGGCAGGCGCGGCGGCCAGGCCCGCCAGTCGAGGGCGCGGACCAGGTCGAGCTCGACGGGGCCCGTGGGGCGCCAGAGGGTGGTCGTGGACATGCCGCGACCCTAGAGGCCCGGCAAGGCGTCGACCAGCGGTTTTCAGGTCCGGGGGCGGCGCAGGGAGAGCCATCCGAGGGTGGCGGTCTGGAGCAGGAGCAGGGCCCCGGTGCCGGCCGCCTGCCAGACCGGCGGGGCCGGACGGCCGCCCACGGACCAGGCCGGGCCGTCGGGGTCCGCCGTCACCGTCAGGCGGGCGCCGACCGCGAGGTCCATGGAGACCGGGCCGGGCAGCTCGCGGCCCGCAGCCGTACGCAGGCGCAGCGACGGGGAGTGGCCCGAGCCGTCCTCCACCATCGTGCGCGAGGCGACCACCGCCACCTCCTCCCGGCCCCGGTCGTGGAGGGTGTGCCGGTCCCAGGTGATTCCGCCGAGCACCGCGACCCCGACCGCGGTGAGCGCGACGGCGGTGCGGGCCACGAACTCCGCGTCCGTGCCGTGCGGTACGGCGGCGCCGACGACGAAGACGGCCAGCAGGACCGCGACCCAGGCGCCCTCGGGGCCCCGGAGCAGCCAGATGGCGCCGCACTCCGCCGCCAGGAGCAGGCAGTTGCGGAGCAACGCCCCCGTCATCCTCCGCATCACTTCAGCCATGGACACATCATGCCTGGGGCCCGGCCGCGATCCGAGGCCCGGGCGGGCCGCCGGGTACCCCGCCCCGGACCCCTACTCCGACCCCGGGAAGCCCGTCGTCATGCGGTCGTCATGCCGCCGTCCACCGTGAACTCCGTGCCCGTCACGTACGAGGACGCGTCCGAGCAGAGGAAGAGGACCAGTTCCCCGACCTCCTCCGGCCGTCCCATCCGCCCCAGCGGTACGTGCGACCAGTCCCGGCCCGCGACCGCCTCGGCCACCATCGGCGTGTCGATGGCCCCCGGGTGCACGGAGTTGACCCGGATCCGGTCCCCGGCCAGGTCCAGCGCCGCCGACCGGGTCAGCCCGCGCAGCCCGAACTTGGTGGACCCGTACGCCGCGTGGCCCGGAATGCCGACCAGGCCGGCCGTCGAGGAGATGTTGACGACGGAGCCGCCCCCGCCCGCCCGCAGTACGGGCGCCACCGCCTGGATCCCGAGGAACGGCCCCAGCAGGTTGACCCGCAGCAGCGCCTCGAAGTCGTCGAGCCGCTGCTGCTCGACGTGCGCCGTGCGCCACAGGGCCGCGTTGTTGACCAGCGCCGAGATCGTGCCGAAGGCCGAGACGGCCTCGCGCACGACCCCCGCCCAGCTCGCCGCGTCGGCCACGTCGTGCCGTACGTAGAGCCCCTGACCGCCCAGCGAGGCGGCCACCGCCCGGCCCTCGTCCTCCCGCACGTCCGTGACCACGACCCGCGCCCCCGCCTCCGCACACAGCAGGGCCTCGGCCGCGCCCTGCCCGCGCCCGGCGCCGGTGATGACGACGACCTTCCCGTCGAGGGAGACACCCACGGCTCAGCCCTCCGTCAGACACTTCGAACAGGAATATTTCTAGCAGTCATATCCAGCGGGAGGAAGGGGCCCTGCGAAGGCCGGTCGTAGACTGCGCCGCGTGGCAGACGAGACCGGAGACGAGACCGCGGGCGGGACGGGCGGGCCCACGCTCCCCGCGGGCGGTACGGGCGGGCCCACGCTCCCCGCGACCGGCTGGGCGGTGCTCGGCCTGCTCTCCTTCGGGGAGGAACTCTCCGGCTACGACCTGAAGAAGCGGTCGGACCGGTCGTTGCGCTTCTTCTACTGGAGCCCGTCCTTCAGCCAGATCTACAGCGAGCTCAAGCGGCTGGAGAAGGCCGGCTACGCCACCTCGCGAAGGGTCGCCCAGGAGAGCGGCACCCGCGACAAGCGGGTGTACCGGATCACCGACGACGGCATGACGGCCGTCCGGGAATGGGCCCGCGAGGCCCCGGTCGACCCGCCGGTCCTCAAGCACGGGCCGATGCTGCGGCTGTGGCTGGGCCATCTGCTGGAGCCGGAGCAGATGCGCGAAGTCCTCGTACGGCAGCAGGAGTTCGCCGAGGAGATGCGCCGGCGCGCGGTGGCCGACGCCGAGCGTGCGAAGGACGAGCCCCGGGCCGGGGACGCGTACCCCACGCTCACCCTCAAGTGGGCCGAGCGGTACTACGCCTCCGAGCGCGACCTGGCCGCAGCCGTGCTCGACGACATCGAGGAGCTCGCCAAGCGCCGGTAGGCATGCCGTCGAGCCTCCCGTAACCTCGCCGCATGACGGGCAGTGCGATCAACCTCCGCAAGGTCGAGGAAACGGCTCCGGCGCTCGTGAGCCTCTACAAGAGCGCCGGGGTCTCCTTGCGCAAGTACGGCCTGGAGGGCGGGCGCGCCGCCGTCTACCTGGTGCTGGACTACTCCGGTTCGATGCGCCCGTACTACGAGGACGGCAGCGTGCAGGCCCTCGCCGACCGGGTGCTGGGCCTGTCCGCGCACCTGGACGACGACGGCCGGGTGCCGGTGGTCTTCTTCTCCACGGAGGTCGACGCGGTGGAGGAGATCACCCTCGCCGGGCACGCGGGGAAGGTCACCGAGATCGCCTCCAGGCTCGGCCACATGGGCAAGACGGCCTACCACGCGGCGATGGACGCGGTGATCGACCACTACCTGGACTCGGGGTCCACGCAGCCGGCCCTGGTGGTCTTCCAGACCGACGGCGGGCCGATCAACAAGCTCGCCGCCGAGAAGTACCTGTGCAAGGCGGCCCGCCTGCCGCTGTTCTGGCAGTTCGTCGGCTTCGGGAACACGCGCAGCACGCAGTTCGACTTCCTGCGCCGGCTGGACGAACTGCCCGTCCCGTCCCGGCGCGCGGTGGACAACGCGGGGTACTTCCACGCGGGGCCGGACCCGCGCGCCGTCCCCGACCCGGAGCTGTACGACCGCCTGGTCGGCGATTTCCCGGCCTGGCTGGCGGCGGCGCGCGGAGCGGGCATCGTGCGCGCCTGAGCGGCGGCTGCCGGGGCCGCACGCTTTGATGGACGTATGACGACGAACAACTGGGCAGCGTTCGAGAAGGCGGAGCCGGAGTTCGCAGCGGCCGTCCGGGCCCGCTTCGCGCAGTACCCGCACCATGTGCTGGCCACGCTCCGCAAGGACGGCTCCCCCCGGGTGGCCGGGCTGAATGTCGACATCCGCGGCGGGGAGCTGTGGCTCGGCATGATGCCCGGCTCGAAGAAGGCCCGCGACCTCCAGCGCGACCCGCGCTTCGCCCTGCACACCAATCCGGGCGCGGGTGAGGAGATGCCGGACGGGGACGTACGGATCTCCGGGCGGGCGGTGGAGCTGGTGGACCCGCCCGAGCTGCACCGGTACGCGGAGGAGACGGATACCCCGCACCCCTTCCACCTCTTCCACGCCGACCTGACGGAGGTGGTCCACGTCGGCGTGGAGGGCGATGACCTGGTACTTCGGTCGTGGACCCCGGCGGGCGGCCTGCGCACGATCCGCCGGGGCGACGACGACGAGCCGCCGCGGGAGGACCCGGCGCCGGGCGTCGCGGGGGACGGGTCTAGCTGAGCGGGAAGATGCCGCCGGTCCCGATCGCGGAGGGGTCGATGTCGACCCAGTTGCGGTCGATGTTGATGGTGACCCCGCCGTAGGTCGCGTCGTGGTCGCCGCGGAACTGGTGGGCGCGGCGGGGGCCGAACCACTGGGTCGTGCCCTTGGGCAGGCCCATGTCGGCGTCGGTGACGGAGGCCTCGCCGTTCCAGCGGGCGACCCACAGCACGTCCGGCATGGCCTCGGGGGCCTGGTCGTGGTGGGCGCTCAGCGCCTGGGCCCCGGAGCTCGCCGAGACGTAGGCGGCCGAGCGGTAGCCGAGCTCGTGCAGCCGGACCGTCCAGCCGGTCAGGTAGGCGACGACGGGGGCGTCCCAGGTGTCGCGGTCGGTGTAGTTCTCCAGGTCGTTGTAGAGCACGGTGCCCGCGGCGAGGCCCAGCGACCCGGCCGCGGCCGCCGCCCCCTCGGCGGCGGACCGGCCCTGTTCGTCGGCCTCGGAGGGGTCGGTGGACAGGCCGGTGCTGGAGCTGTTCCAGGGCTGGCGGCCCACCCAGATCGGCATGAGGTGCCAGCCCGCCTCGGCCTGCCGGCGTACCCAGGCGGCGGTGAGCTGCGGCTGGGCGCAGGCCCGGGCGCGGCCGCCGATGTAGATGCCGACCGCGCCGAAGGGGGAACCGGCCCGCCAGGTGTCCATGGACGCCTGGGTCGGGGCGGTGCAGGCGTCGAAGCCCTGGCCGGTGAAGGGCTCCTGGGCGTTGCGGGGCCCCGCGCCGCCGGTGGCCAGCGCGGGCTCGGCGGGGGGTGTGGGGGTGGTGGCGTCGGGGGCTCCCGGGGCGCCGGCGGGCAGCGCGCGGGCGCGCGCCAGGACCCTGCGTACGGTGTCGGGCGCGTCCCCGTAGGAGACGGTGGCCATGACCCCGGGCCGGAGCAGGGCGTACCGCAGTTCGTTGCTGTCGGCCCGGGTCGGGTCCTCGGGCAGGGCGCTGCCGGAGTCCACGGCGACGGTGGGGATGTCGGCGCGCGGCGGGGCCGAGTCCAGGGGTTCGAGGTGCAGGGTGTCGGCGCGGTCGGCGACGGCCCGGCCGGTACATGCGGCCTGGGTGCCGGCGTGGCCGAGGTACAGGGTGGGCAGGTCGAGGCGCAGGCACGCGCCGGGCTCGTGGTCGAGGTCGACGACCCGCCAGTCGGCGGGGACGGTGAGGCGCAGCCCGTGGTAGTCGACGGTCCGCGCGTCGGCGGCGGCGGTGGCGGCCGGGAGGACGGGGATCAGCAGGGCGGCGCCGAGGAGGCCGCTGAGCAGCGTTCGGGTGGGGGCCATGATCCGGATAGTTACCAGACGGCGGGCACGGCCGGGCCCCTCAACTTCGCTGAGGGGCCGCGCAGATGGCCCGTACGGCCTAGGGGGTGCCTTGCCGATCAGGCCGGGCTCGCGGCGTCTGGCACCGCGCCCCGCCGCGTTCTCGTCGGTCGCCGACGCTCCGCGTCGACTCTCCCCCAGACTCCGTCCGGGGGGACCCCCATCCTCGGCCTTGCGATGCACGGCACCAGACGCCGCTCCCTGATCCGGCCCGATCGGCAAGACACCCCCTACGGCTCCGACTGGTCCTTGAAGGCGGGCAGGCCGAAGATCCGCTGCTTGCCCTCCTCCGGCATGAGCTCGACGAGCGGCAGCACCAGCTCCCACAGGTCCTGCTCGGCGACCTCCCGGGCCAGCGCGTCCAGTTCGGTGTCGCCGAGTCCGGCGGCGGCGTCCGCCACCACCTTGCGCGCCTCCGCGGGCAGTACGCCGGCCAGCGGCAGGAACTCGCCCCACAGCCCGGTGACCACGACGGCCCGGACCACCCCTGCCAGTACGTCCGGATCCCGCAGGGATTCCAGCCGGGCCACGGTGAGCCGGTCCTCCTCGCCGAGCAGGGCGACCAGGGGCAGCAGGGTCTCCCAGAGCCCCTCCGCGTGCGTCACCCGTACGAGGGAGGCCAGCTCGGCCCCGTCGAGGCGGGCGGTGAGCCGGGCGATGCGCAGCCGCTGCTCCCCGCCGACCGCGGCGGCGACGGCGAGGGCCTCCTCCCAGAGCCCGGCGGCAGCGGCGGCGCGTACCACCGAGGCGAGCCGCTCGTCGCCCATGAGCTCCAGGATCCGTGGGAGCCGCTCGGGCAGGTCGACGTAGAACCCGGCGCGCAGCACGTCCGTGTCGCCGACCTGTTCCAGGATCCGCGAGAGCACCCGGTCCCTCAGGTGCCCGACGAACCGCCCCATGGTGAGGTGGTCGCGGTTCTCGGCGAGGACGACGGCTATCCGTACGACGAGCCCCTCGTCGAGGCGGTCCACGATCGCGGCGATCCTGCGCGGGTCGAGGTGGGCGCACGACTCGGCGGTGAAGGACACCGGCAGCTTGGCGATGATGCCGGCGGCCCTACCCGCCTCCAGCCGCCCGGCGACGGCGGCCGCGAGCCTGGGCCCGAGCGCCTTCTGCGAGATGGCGGCCGCGACCCCGGCGGGCACCAGCTTGGTGGCGGCGGCGATCCGGTCGAGCATCTCGGGCGCCCGGTCGAACAGCGCGGCGCTCGCCTGCTCGCGGAAGCCGCGTACGTCCTCGTCGGGCAGCCCGTACAGGAACGCGAGCGTCTCGGGCGGCCGCCCCAGCAGCCGGGCGGCCTTCTCGACCTCGGCCCGGCTCACCGGAAGAGCACCTTGCGTACGGCCCCGCGCGCGAGGCCGGGCACCAGCTTGAGCGCTTCCTCGGCGGCCTCGTTCAGCCCGTCGGCCCGGCGCGCCCGCTCGCCCCGGAGCGCTTCGGTGAGCCGCGCCTGCTCTCCGGCGGCCAGCGCCCGGAAGGAGTCCGGGGGCGGTGCGCCCAACTCCCCTTGCAGTGCGGCCCATTCATCCGTACTCATGGCAGAGACCTCCCACAGAGACGACGGCTCGCCCCGAGGGTGACCCCGTATTGACTATGAGTCAATACTTGCGAGAAATTGCGAGCAGGGGCGGTGATCTACAGCATCTCTCCGGGGCGCGACGACGCTCTGGACGGTGTCGGAGCAGTTCCGCCGGCTCTTCCCGCGGGTCGACGTACGGCCCGACGTCCTGTTCGTCGAGGACGACGGGGTGCTGACCTCGGCCGGGCTGTCGGCCGGCATCGACCTGTGCCTGCACATGGTGCGCCGCGACTACGGGGCGGCGGTCGCGAACGCCACGGCCCGCCTGGTGGTGGCGGCCCTCGTACGGCCGGGCGGGCAGGCCCAGTTCATCGAGACCCCGCTCCCGCCCGAACGCGGCAGCTCACTCGCCGCGACCCGGGCCTGGGCCCTGGCCCGGCTGCACGAGCCGACCACCTTGGCCGACCTGGCCCGCCATGCCGGCACCAGCGTCCGCACCCTGACCCGCCGCTTCCGGTCCGAGACGGGCCTCAGCCCCCTGCAGTGGCTCCTGCACCAACGCCTGGACCGCGCCCGCGAGATCCTCGAAACCAGCACCCTGCCCATGGACCAGGTGGCCGCCCAGAGCGGCCTCGGCACGGCGGACTCCCTGCGCACCCACCTCCACCGCCGCACGGGCCTCACCCCGAGCGCCTACCGCGCCGCCGCCCGTGCCATGAAGACGTCCACCGCGTCCTGAGCCTCCACCACGAACCCGTACCGCTCGTACAGCGCCCGCGCGGCGCTCCCCCGCAGCACGTTGAGCCGTACGGTCATCCCCTGCGCGTCGGCCCGCGCCAGCACCCCGCGCAGCACGCGGGACCCGATCCCCCGCCCCTGGTGCTCGGCCGCCAGGTAGAAGTGCTCCAGCAGCAACCCGTCCCCGTCGGGCCGCACGGTGAAGCACCCGACCACCTGCCCGCGGGCCACGAGGACGGACGAATGCTCGACGGAGAACGATTCCCGCAGCCGCTGCCGCACCCGCCGGTCGTCGTACCGACCGAGCCGCTCCAGGTCCGCCCGCATGACATCGGCCCGCAACTCGGCGAGCACCTCGACATCCCCGTCCCGCGGGGCCCTGACCTCCATGTCCATGCCCGAAGCATCCCAGCCACTTCGACGGTGTCCGCTCAGCTCATCCTTCTCTCACCCACCGCGCGAACTCGTCGGCCAGCCCGGCCGGATTGGCGAGCTCCGTCCGTCGCGCGACCGCCTCGAAGTACTCCAGCTCATGCAGGATCACCGGAATCGGCCGGCCGAAGACCTTCTCGATCAGGCCGCTCCCGTGCATCTCCCGGGCGACGTGCCGGCACACCGCGTCGTGCGCGGACTCGATCCCGCCGGCCGGCCGCGCGACCTCCTCCCAGCCCTGCGGCCAGTCCTCCGGCTCCTCGTACCAGAGCCCGAGTTCCTCGACCCACTCCCTGGGCGCCGCCACTACATCGAGCTCGTTCTGCAGCCAGAAGGCATAGTTCCACCGCGCCTCCCCCGCATCCGAGGCACGCCCCAGGCTCTCCCTCACCTGCGCCTCGGTGTTGTAACCGATGGTCACGACGGGCCGCCGGTGGTCGTCCCCCTCGTTCCAGACCAGGAAGGACAGCGCGTACACCTCCGCCGCCACCGGCGCCGGCACGTTCCCCACGGCCGCGACGGCCCGCGCGCTGAACCGCTCCTGAAACTCCATGCAGCCGACTCTAGTTGCGCCCGCCACCCCCGGTCGGGGACGTGGCGGGCGCCGTGACGCCGACCGCTCGGCTCAGCCGTACACCAGCTTGAAGCCGACCTGAGCCGACCGGATCGCCGCCCGGGTCGCGACGCAAGAGCAGTACACCGCACTGCGGCTGCCCGGAGACCTGCCGGTCCTGCGGACCCTGCGCACCGTGTACGGAGCAGACGAACGCCCCATCGAGGTCACCGTCATGGTGAAGGCCGGGCACCTGTACGAGCTCCGGTACGAGTTCACCCCCGAGTAGACGCCCCCGCACGCCACAGCGCCCGCCATCCCTGGTCGGAGACTTGGCGGGCGCTGTGTCGGAGTTCCGCACGTCATTGTGCGGACCGTATGAGGGGTCCTCCCGGGGGGAGGGGTACTGCCGGTGGGTCCTCCCCGGAGGGAGGGGTACCGCGGGGTTACACCATCAGGGAGCGGTCCGTCGGCTTGACCGGGTACGGGAGGGCGCTCGTGCCCGTCAGGAAGCGGTCCACGCCGCGGGCGGCCGAGCGGCCTTCCGCGATGGCCCAGACGATGAGCGACTGGCCGCGGCCCGCGTCGCCGGCGACGAAGACGCCGTCCACGTTGGTCGCGTACGAGGAGTCGCGGACGATGTTGCCGCGGCCGTCCAGCTCCAGGCCGAACTGGTCCACCAGACCGTTGGCCTGGTCGGTGCCCGTGAAGCCCATCGCCAGGGTGACCAGCTGCGCCGGGAGGACGCGCTCGGTGCCGGGCTTCTGGACGAGCTTGCCGTCGACGAACTCCACCTCGACGAGGTGCAGCGCCTGGACGTTGCCGTCCTCGTCGCCCTCGAAGTGGGTGGTGGAGACGGAGTAGACCCGCTCGCCGCCCTCCTCGTGCGCCGAGGTGACCTTGTACAGCATGGGGAACGTGGGCCACGGCTGGCTGGCGTTACGGTCCTCGCCGGGCTTCGGCATGATCTCCAGCTGCGTGACCGAGGCCGCGCCCTGGCGGTGGGCGGTGCCGACGCAGTCCGCGCCGGTGTCGCCGCCGCCGATGACGACCACGTGCTTGCCCTCGGCCGTGATGGGGGGCGCCATGAAGTCGCCCTCCTGGACCTTGTTCGCGAGCGGCAGGTACTCCATCGCGAAGTGGATGCCGCCCAGCTCGCGCCCCGGGACCGGAAGGTCGCGGGACACCGTGGCGCCGGCCGCGATGACGACGGCGTCGTACCGCTTGCGCAGCTGTACGGCGTCCAGGTCGCGGCCGATCTCCACGCCCGTACGGAACTTGGTGCCCTCCGCCCGCATCTGCTCGATGCGGCGGTTGATGTGCACCTTCTCCATCTTGAACTCGGGGATGCCGTAGCGCAGCAGACCGCCGATGCGGTCCGCGCGCTCGAACACGGCGACCGTGTGGCCGGCCCGCGTCAGCTGCTGGGCGGCGGCCAGGCCCGCCGGGCCCGAACCGATGACCGCGACGGTCTTGCCGGACAGCCGCTCCGGCGGCTGCGGGGTGACGTCGCCGTTGTCCCAGGCCTTGTCGATGATCGAGACTTCGACGTTCTTGATGGTCACGGCGGGCTGGTTGATGCCCAGCACGCACGCCGACTCGCACGGAGCCGGGCACAGGCGGCCGGTGAACTCCGGGAAGTTGTTCGTCGCGTGCAGGCGCTCCGAGGCCGCGGTCCAGTCCTCGCGGTACGCGAAGTCGTTCCACTCCGGGATCAGGTTCCCGAGCGGGCACCCGTTGTGGCAGAACGGGATGCCGCAGTCCATGCAGCGGCCGGCCTGCTTGCTGATGATCGGGAGCAGCGAGCCCTTGACGTAGACCTCGTTCCAGTCCTGCAGGCGGTCGGCCACGGGACGGGAACAGGCGGTCTCGCGCGGGGTGGTGAGGAAGCCCTTCGGGTCAGCCATTGGTCGCCGCCTCCATCATCTTCTCGGTGGTCTCGGACTCCGAGAGTCCGGCCAGCTCAGCGGCGTCCTTGGCGGCGAGCACTGCCTTGTACGTGGTCGGGATGATCTTGCTGAAGCGGTCCACCGCGACGGACCAGTCAGCCAGGAGCTTCGCGGCCACGGTCGAGCCGGTCTCCTCCTCGTGGCGGCGCACCACATCGTGCAGCCACTGCTTGTCCGTGTCGGACAGGACGGTCTCGACGGCACCGGCGTTGCCGACGTTGACGTTGTCCGGGTCGAGGTCGATGACGTACGCGACGCCGCCCGACATGCCGGCCGCGAAGTTGCGGCCCGTCTCGCCCAGGACGACCGCGTGACCGCCGGTCATGTACTCGCAGCCGTGGTCGCCCACGCCCTCCGAGACGACCAGGGCGCCGGAGTTGCGGACGCAGAAGCGCTCGCCGGTGCGGCCGCGCAGGAACATCTCGCCGCCGGTGGCGCCGTAGCCGATGGTGTTGCCGGCGATGGTCGAGTACTCGGCCAGGTGGTCGGCGCCCCGGTCGGGACGGACGATCACGCGGCCGCCGGAGAGGCCCTTGCCGACGTAGTCGTTGGCGTCGCCCTCCAGGCGCAGCGTGATGCCGCTCGGCAGGAAGGCGCCGAAGGACTGGCCGGCCGAACCGGTGAAGGTCAGGTCGATGGTGTCGGCGGGCAGGCCCGCGCCACCGAACTTCTTGGTGACCTGGTGGCCGAGCATGGTGCCGACGGTCCGGTTGATGTTGCGGATCGCGACCTGTGCGCGGACCGGCTGGGCGCTCTCGGCGGAGTCGGCGTTCAGCGCGTCGGCCGCGAGCTCGATCAGCTCGTTGTCGAGGGCCTTCTCCAGCCCGTGGTCCTGCTCGATCAGGGCGTGGCGGACCGCGCCCTCGGGCAGCTCGGGCACGTAGAAGAGCGGCTCCAGGTCGAGGCCCTGCGCCTTCCAGTGCGTGACGGCCTTGCTGGTGTCGAGGAGCTCGGCGTGGCCGACGGCCTCCTCGATGGAGCGGAAGCCCAGCTCGGCGAGGAGCTCGCGCACCTCCTCCGCGATGAACTCGAAGAAGTTGACGACGAACTCGGGCTTGCCGGAGAAGCGCTCGCGCAG
Source organism: Streptomyces sp. NPDC048258 (assembly GCF_043201995.1). Classification (NCBI taxonomy): domain Bacteria; kingdom Bacillati; phylum Actinomycetota; class Actinomycetes; order Kitasatosporales; family Streptomycetaceae; genus Streptomyces; species Streptomyces sp. NPDC048258. Next base: position 28,635 of record NZ_JBICZH010000011.1, on the reverse strand, counting down.
GACCGGGTTCTGCGTGGCGATGCCGACCGGGCAGGTGTCCAGGTGGCAGACGCGCATCATGACGCAGCCGGAGACGACGAGCGGCGCGGTCGCGAAACCGAACTCCTCGGCGCCGAGCAGCGCGGCGATGACCACGTCGCGGCCGGTCTTGAGCTGGCCGTCGGTCTGGACCACGATGCGGTCGCGCAGCCCGTTGAGCAGCAGGGTCTGCTGGGTCTCGGCGAGGCCGAGCTCCCAGGGACCGCCCGCGTGCTTCAGCGAGGTGAGCGGGGAGGCGCCCGTACCGCCGTCGTGGCCGGAGATGAGGACGACGTCCGCGTGCGCCTTGGAGACACCCGCGGCGACGGTGCCGACACCGACCTCCGACACCAGCTTCACGTGGATACGCGCGGCCGGGTTGGCGTTCTTGAGGTCGTGGATCAGCTGAGCCAGGTCCTCGATGGAGTAGATGTCGTGGTGCGGCGGCGGGGAGATCAGGCCGACGCCCGGGGTGGAGTGCCGGGTCTTGGCGACCCAGGGGTAGACCTTGTGGCCGGGCAGCTGGCCGCCCTCGCCGGGCTTGGCGCCCTGCGCCATCTTGATCTGGATGTCGTCCGCGTTGACCAGGTACTCGCTCGTGACACCGAAGCGGCCGGAGGCGACCTGCTTGATGGAGGAGCGGCGCGCCGGGTCGTACAGGCGGTCCGGGTCCTCGCCGCCCTCACCGGTGTTGGACTTGCCGCCCAGCTGGTTCATGGCGATGGCGAGGGTCTCGTGCGCCTCCTTGGAGATGGAGCCGTACGACATGGCGCCGGTGGAGAAGCGCTGGACGATGTCGGCGACCGACTCGACCTCGTCGATGGAGATCGACGGGCGGTCGCTCTTGAAGCCGAACAGGCCGCGGAGCGTCATCAGGCGCTCCGACTGCTCGTTCACGCGGTCCGTGTACTGCCGGAAGATGTCGTACCGGCGGTTGCGGGTGGCGTGCTGGAGGCGGAAGACCGTCTCCGGGTCGAACAGGTGCGGCTCGCCCTCGCGGCGCCACTGGTACTCGCCGCCGATCTCCAGCGCGCGGTGGGTGGCCGCGATGCCGGAGGCCGGGTACGCCTTGGCGTGGCGCGCGGCCACCTCCTTGGCGATGACGTCCAGGCCGGCGCCGCCGATCTTGGTGGCGGTGCCGTTGAAGTAGGTCTCGACGAACTCGTCGTTCAGGCCGACGGCCTCGAAGACCTGGGCGCCGCGGTAGGAGGCGACGGTGGAGATGCCCATCTTGGACATGACCTTCAGGACGCCCTTGCCGAGCGCGTAGATCAGGTTCTTGATGGCCTGCTCCGGCTCCAGGCCGGACAGGAACGTTCCGGCGCGCAGCAGGTCCTCGACGGACTCCATGGCGAGGTACGGGTTCACGGCGGCGGCGCCGTAGCCGATGAGCAGCGCGACGTGGTGGACCTCGCGGACGTCACCGGCCTCGACGAGCAGGCCCACCTGGGTGCGCTGCTTGGTGGCGATGAGGTGGTGGTGCACCGCGGAGGTGAGCAGCAGCGACGGGATCGGCGCGTGCTCGGCGTCCGAGTGGCGGTCCGACAGGACGATCAGGCGGGCGCCGGCCTCGATGGCCGCGTCGGCCTCGGTGCGGATCTCCGCGATCCGCGCGGCCAGCGCCTCGGCGCCGCCCGAGACCCGGTAGAGGCCCGAGAGGGTGGCGGCCTTCATGCCCGGCATGTCGCCGTCGGCGTTGACGTGGATGAGCTTGGCCAGCTCGTCGTTGTCGATCACCGGGAAGGGGAGGGTGACGCTGCGGCAGGACGCGGCGGTCGGCTCCAGCAGATTGCCCTGCGGGCCCACCGAGGACAGCAGCGAGGTGACGAGCTCCTCACGGATGGCGTCCAGCGGCGGGTTGGTGACCTGCGCGAACAGCTGGGTGAAGTAGTCGAAGAGCAGCCGGGGGCGCTCGGACAGGGCCGCGATCGGGGAGTCCGTACCCATGGAGCCGAGCGGCTCGCCGCCGGTACGGGCCATCGGCGCGAGGATGACGCGCAGCTCTTCCTCGGTGTAGCCGAAGGTCTGCTGGCGGCGGGTGACCGAGGCGTGGGTGTGCACGATGTGCTCACGCTCGGGCAGGTCCGTCAGCTCGATCTCGCCGGTCTCCAGCCATTCGGCGTACGGAGCGGCGCCGGCCAGCTCGGCCTTGATCTCGTCGTCCTCGATGATGCGCTTCTGGGCGGTGTCGACGAGGAACATCTTGCCGGGCTGGAGGCGGCCCTTGCGGACGACCTTGGCCGGGTCGATGTCGAGCACGCCGACCTCGGAGCCGAGGACGACGAGGCCGTCGTCGGTGACCCAGTAGCGGCCGGGGCGCAGACCGTTGCGGTCGAGGACCGCGCCGACCTGGGTGCCGTCGGTGAAGGTGACGCAGGCCGGGCCGTCCCAGGGCTCCATCATCGTGGAGTGGTACTGGTAGAACGCGCGGCGGGCCGGGTCCATGGAGGTGTGGTTCTCCCACGCCTCCGGGATCATCATCAGCACGCTGTGCGGCAGCGACCGGCCGCCGAGGTGGAGGAGCTCCAGGACCTCGTCGAAGGAGGCCGAGTCGGAGGCGTCCGGGGTGCAGATCGGGAAGATCCGGTCCAGCGCGCCGTCGCCGAAGACGCCGGAGGCCAGCTGGGACTCGCGGGCCTTCATCCAGTTGCGGTTGCCCTTGACCGTGTTGATCTCGCCGTTGTGCGCGACGAAGCGGTACGGGTGGGCGAGCGGCCAGGACGGGAAGGTGTTCGTCGAGAACCGCGAGTGGACCAGGGCGAGCGTCGACGCGAAGCGACGGTCGGAGAGGTCCGGGAAGAAGGGCTCCAGCTGGCCGGTGGTCAGCATGCCCTTGTAGACGATGGTGCGGGCGGAGAGCGACGGGAAGTAGACCCCGGCCTCGCGCTCGACGCGCTTGCGCAGCACGAAGGCCTTGCGGTCCAGCTCGATGCCGGCGCTGCCGTTGCTCACGAAGAGCTGGGAGAAGGCCGGCATGGTGGCGCGGGCGCCGTTGCCGAGCAGGTCCGGGGTGACCGGGACCTCGCGCCAGCCGAGGACCGTGAGGTTCTCCTGGGCGGCGATGGCCTCGATCTGCTCCACGGCGACGGCCTGTGCGGTGCCGTCGGCGGGGAGGAAGGCGATGCCGACGGCGTACGCGCCGGCCTCGGGCAGGTCGAAACCGGCCACCTCGCGCAGGAACGCGTCGGGCACCTGGGACAGGATTCCGGCGCCGTCGCCCGAGTCCGGCTCGGAGCCGGTCGCGCCGCGGTGCTCAAGGTTCCGCAATACGGTCAGCGCCTGCTCAACGAGTGTGTGGGTCGCCTCGCCGGTGAGGTTCGCCACGAAACCGACGCCGCAGGCGTCCTTCTCGTTGCGCGGGTCGTACATGCCCTGCTGGGCGGGGCGACCGTCCATGGGCGACCAGGCAGTGGTGCTGGGGCCGGTCGCGGAGTGCGTGGATGCGGAACGCATCGGCTCTCCCGTCGTCGTCGTGGCATATGTGCATAGCCGAGGGACGACGTTGGCCCTCTGCGAAATTTCGTGCAGATTACATGATGACGACAATCCCGCGAAGTGGATATGCCGTTCCAACATGCGGACACCGCACGAGGCAGAAAAGAGGGGACCTTCGGGGACGTTTCACAACGTTTCGCAACGTTTCACGGGAACGAAGGCCCCGACGCGAGGTGGGCATCATTGCCCGGCGCCCTGGTCTGATGCCCGGCGGACACGGGATCGAAACCGCCGAGTAACGGACTACTTATGTTGCGCTCCGCATAGTGTCTCACTCCCTGCGCGGTCAGCCTATGGCTCCGCCGATCCAGGTTCCCAGGATGTACGTCACACCGGCGGCCGCGCCACCCAGCGCGAGCTGGCGCAGACCGCTGTACCACCAGGACCGGGCCGTGACCCGGGAGACGATCGCGCCGCAGGCGAAGAGCCCGGCCAGCGCCAGCAGCACCGCCGGCCACAGGGACGTGGCGCCGAGCAGGTACGGCAGTACGGGGAGCAGCGCGCCCAGCGCGAACGAGCCGAAGGACGAGACGGCGGCGACGAGCGGCGAAGGCAGGTCGTCGGGGTCGATCCCGAGCTCCTCGCGGGCGTGTATCTCCAGCGCCTGCTCGGGGTCGCGGGACAGCTGCATGGCGACCTCGCGGGCGAGCGCGGGCTCGACGCCGCGGGAGACGTAGAGCTCGGCCAGCTCCTCCATCTCGTCGACCGGGTGCTTGCGCAACTGCTGGCGTTCCACATCCAGTTCCGCGAGGACCAGCTCGCGCTGCGAGGCGACGGAGGTGTACTCGCCGGCCGCCATCGAGAAGGCGCCGGCGGCGAGGCCCGCGAGGCCGGTGATCACGATGGTGTGCGGGGCGACGGCGCCGCCGGCCACACCGGTCATGAGCGCGAGGTTGGAGACGAGCCCGTCCATGGCACCGAAGACGGCCGGCCGCAGCCATCCACCGTTGACGTCGCGGTGGGTGTGGTTGTCGCGGTGGGCGGTGTGCAGCGGTGCTTCGATGTCGATGATGGACATACGGATATCTCCCCATTTGTGCCAACGGGTGCCGCGAGACACCCCGCTCCCCTGAACGCCTCGAAACTACGCACGATTTCTGCTGCCCGCCAGCAAGGAAGGCCGTACTTACCTGGGGTTTTGGGCGTCGGCGACCGGGTGACGGGGGCGTTCGCGGGGTGTTTCGCGGCGAGCGACAAACCTCATGTCATGGCACAAATCCCCCAAGGGCTCAATATGAGTCCCATCAAGTGGAGAGGCGCGCCATGGAGCTGATTGCATGCAATCCGCAGGTCCTCCTCGAACGGGCCAGGGGCGCTCTTCTGGGCCTCGCGGTGGGCGACGCGCTGGGCGCCCCCGCGGAGAACATGAAGCCGTCGGAGATCCGGGCGAAGTGGGGCCGCATCGAGGGATTCGTGTCGGAGGACCCGGCGGGCACGGACGACACGGAGTACGCGATCTTCTCGGGCCTGCTGCTGGCCCGGCACGGCTCGGCGCTGACCGTCTCCCACGTGGAGCGGGCCTGGCACCACTGGATCGCCGACCTGGACGAGGGCCCGTTCCGCGGCGCGGGCTTCTCGGAGCGCGGCACCCTCGAAAACCTCCGCCGGGGCCTGGCGGCCCCCATCTCGGCGCAGCACCGGCACGCGTGGTCGGACGGCCTGGCGATGCGGGCGGCCCCCTTCGGGGTCTTCGCCGCCGGCCGCCCGGCGGAGGCGGCGCGGCTCGTCGCCATCGACGGCTGCGTCAGCCACGACGGCGAAGGCATCTACGGCGGCCAGGCGGTGGCGGCGGGCGTGGCCGCGGCCATGGCGGGCGGCAGCCCCGCGTCGGTGATCTCCGCCGCCCTGTCGGTCATCCCCTCGGACTCCTGGACGGCCCGCTCCCTGCGCCGGGCCGTCACCGCCGCCCCGCGCGGAGAACGGGCGGTGCGCTCGGCGGTGGTCATCGGCGGCTATCCCTGGACGGACCTGGCGCCGGAGGCGGTCGGCCTGGCCTTCGGCGCGTTCGCGGCGTGCCGGGGCGACTTCCCCTCCTCGGTCCTGACCGCGGTCAACATGGGCCGCGACGCGGACACCACGGCGGCGGTGGCGGGTGCCCTGGCGGGCGCGATGTCGGGTGCGGGGGCCATCCCCTTGCCCTGGTCCTCGGCCATCGGCCCGGTCCGCGGCAGCTGCCTCCCCTCAATGCGGGGCTACCACGTCCTGGACATCGCGGACCTCCTCACCCCGGAATCCGAGGGCCCCCGATGACCCCACCCCCCTTCACCCCGAACCCGAACCCCACCCCGCCGCCCCCACCGACACCCCCCGGCTCGCCCCCCACGCCGCCCTCCCCACCACAAACCGGGCCGGAGGCCACCCCGGCCCGCCCGGCGGCCCCGGCACACCCGGCGGCCCCGGCACACCCGGCCGACCCGGCCGCCCCGGCCGCCCCGGCCGCCCCGGCCGCCCCGGCCGCCCCGGCCGCCTCGGCCGCCCCGGCCGCCTCGGCACGCCCGGCGGCGCTGGCCGACCCGGCCACCCCACCGGGGCCCGCGGATGCCCCGCCAGGTCCGGCCGAGCCGCCGTGTCCGGGCGTCCCACCGGCTCCGGGTGCCTCGCCGGCTCCGGGTGCCCCGCCGGGTCCACTGGCTCCGGGTGCCCCGCCGGGTCCACTGGCTCCGGGTGCCCCGCCGGGTCCGCCGGGTCCGGGCGTCCCGCCGGGTCCGCCGGCTCCGGGCGTCCCAGCCGTCTCCGCCGGGACGGCGGAGACGGCGACGCGAGACCGGGGGGCCGGGGGCGTGCCCCCGGTTTCGGGAAGGGGCGGGGTGGGGGAAGTCTCCGCCCCAGCCGGGGGGACCCGGACCGCCGGGCAGGAGCCGCGGACCTGGGTCAGGATCACCGAACCCCCCGCCAGGGCCCGGACCGGCGGAGCCGACACCGCCCGCCCGGAGGCCCGCACCACCACCCAGCCCCACCCAGAGACCCGCACCACCACCGCCCAGCCCCACCCAGAGGCCCGCGCCGCCACTGCCCAGCCCCACCCAGAGGCCCGCACCACCACCGCCAGGCCCCCCGCAGAGGCCCGCACCACCACCGCCCAGCCCCACCCAGAGACCCGTACCACCACCCAGCCCCACCCAGAGACCCGTACCGCCACCGCCCAGCCCCACCCAGAGACCCGTACCACCACCCAGCCCCACCCAGAGGCCCGCACCACCACCCAGCCCCACCCAGAGACCCGCACCACCACCGCCAGGCCCCCCGCAGAGGCCCGCACCGCCACCGCCCAGCCCCCCGCAGGGGACGGGCCCCGCCGGATCGAAGGGCTGCTCCTCGGGCTCGCCGCAGGCGACGCGGCCGGGTGGCCCGCCGCCCGGCACCGCGCCAGCCGGATGCCCGAGTGGACCCGCCGCCTCACCCGCGAGCTCGACACCTTCGCCGAGCAGAACGCCACCACCACCCTCCCCGTCCCCATCGCCCTCAACCAGCCCCCCGAACCCCTGCGCCTCGGCCCCTCCGACGACGCCGAATGGGCGGCCTTCGTCGCCGAGTCCGTGCTCACCGCCGCCGGCGTCCTGCTCAGCGACCTCTCCCGGTCCCGCCGCATGCGCGCCGCCATCGACCTCGCGTGGAACGCCCTGGCCTCCGAGGTCGCCGCGGCAGCGGAACGCGCGCCCGAGGTCGAGTCCGCCGTCCTCCCCCTCCGTGCCCGGATCTCCGTCCGCGCCGGCCTCGGCAACCTCGCCACCGGCCTGCGCCCGCCCGCCACCGGCCACGACAACCCGCACTACTTCGACGACGCCGCCTGCGTCCGCGCCTGCGTCCTCGCCGTCGTCCACCCCGGGGACCCGCACGCGGCAGCCGACCTCGCCGAGTTCGACGCCCGCTACACCCAGGACGGCGACGGCGTCCACGGCGCCCGCGCCATGGCCGCCGCCGTCGCGACCGCCCTCGCCGGCGCGGACGTCGACACCGCCGTCGACGCCGCCCTCGCGCAGCTCCCCGAGGCCACCGAGATCGGCCGCAACGCCCGGCACGCCGTCAAGCTCGCCCGCACCCACACCGACGGCGGCGGCGCCTTCGCCATCGTCCCCACCCTCGAACACGAGATCGTGGACCACGTCTACAGCTACGGGATCGCCGCCGCCGAGACCGTCCCCGTGGCGCTCGCCCTCGCGACCGCCGCCCGCGGCCGGACGGCCGAAGCCGTCCCGGCCGCCGCCTGCCTGTCCCGCGTCGCGGACTCCGCCCCCGCCCTCGCCGGCGCGCTCACCGGCGCGCTCGGCGGCGGCGACTCGATCCCCGCCGCCTGGCGGGAGGCCTGCCGCACCCTGTCCGGCTGCGCCCTCCCCCGTCTCGCCGGCACCGATCTCGTGGAACTCGCCGCGCTCCTCGCTCGCACGGAACTCACCTCACCCAAGGGATGATTCGGACATGACGCTCACGCTCACGCTGGAGGACCGGGCCTGCGGCGCTCTCGTCGGAGCCGCCGTCGGCGACGCGCTCGGCGGCCCGGTGGAGGGCTGGACCCCGGACCAGATCCTGGAACGGCACGGCGGCCGGGTGCACGGCATCGTCGGCCCGTGGCACGAGGACTGGCGCACGGCCCGCCCGATCGCCCCGTACCACAAGGGAGATGGCCACGTCACCGATGACACCCTCATGACGCACGCCCTGGTACGGGTCTACGAGACGGTACGGGACCACCTGGACGCGTACGCGGTCGCGGACCACCTCGTGCCGGACCTGATGACCAACCCGCGGTGGATCCCGGAGCTGGAGGCCGAAGCCCTCCCGCTGCAGCGGATCTTCCTCGCCGAGAAGTGGATCGTGACCCGGCTGCACTACGCGCACGTCGACCCGCGCGAGGCCGGCAGCGGCAACATCGTCAACTGCGGTGCGGCGATGTACATGGCGCCGGTGGGCATCGTCAACGCGGGCAACCCGGCGGGCGCGTACGCGGAGGCGCTGGACGTCGCCGGCGCGCACCAGTCCTCGTACGGGCGGGAGGCGGCGGGCGTGTTCGCGGCGGCGGTGGCGGCCGCGTGCGTCCCCGGGGCCACGGCCGCCTCGGTGGTGGACACCGCGCTGTCCCTCGCGAAGGACGGCACGCGCGAGGCCGTCTCGGCGGTCTGCGAAGTGGCCCGCCGCCACCGGGACTTCGAGTCGGCGCTGTCCCCCCTCCGCACGGCGGTGGCCCCGTACGACTCGGTGGGTCCGGACTACCGCAAGCCGTCCCTGGGCGCCCGCCGCCCGTCCCGACTCCACTCCATCGAGGAACTCCCGATCGCCCTCGGCATGCTGCTGATCGCGGACGGGGGGTACGAGACCTCCGTGCTCGGAGCGGTCAACTACGGCCGGGACTGCGACTCCATCGCCACGATGGCGGGTGCGATCGCCGGCGCCCTGGGCGGCGAAGCCGCGATCCCGGCCGCCTGGGCCAAACAGGTCGCCGAGGCCAGCCGCCTCGACCTCCACGCCCCGGCCGTGTCCCTGGCCGCCGTGGCCCGCGAGGTCTTCGCCCAGGACCGCTCCCGCCGGCGCACCCACGAGGCGGCCTTCACCCAGATCTCGACCCCGCGATGACCCCACGGCCCGACCACCCGGCCGACCCGGTGCCCCCCGCCGACCCGGGCCCCACCAACCCCGAACGCCGCCGGGCGGCCGAGGAGAACCCGGCCCGCCCGGCGCCGACCCCGCCGAACAACGGCGGCCCGGAACCAGCCACCACCCCCGCAACCACCGACACCCCGACCCCCACCAGGCACCAGCGCCGCCAGACGGCAGCAAGGGGGCTGGCCCACCCAGCGCCGACCCCGCCGGACGGTGGCGGGCCGGCGGCAGCCGAGCCCCTACGGCTCACCTGGGCGCAGCCCGAGGACCTCGTCGGGCACGAGTTCCGCCAGGCGGCCGAGGACGGCCGGGATCCCGGGCCCGCCCTGCGGGTCTGGCTGGCGGCGGGCGGCCACCCGGCGCCGGCCCGGGCCGGCGCCTCCCCCGCGCCCGCACCACCGGCGCTGCGCGCCCTGGCCCGCCGGCTCATGGACGAGCTCGCCGCCCTCCCCTCCCCGACGGCCGCCACCGAGCCACAGTCCTGGAACGCCATCCGCGCCACCTGGCCCCCGGCCCCGGGGGAATCCCGGCCCGGGCCCGACGCCTCCCCGCCCCCGGCAAGCCGTACGCCCGACCCGGACCACCCGGAGCCGGGACCCACCCGCGCCGGATCCGGCCACGCCGAGGAGCGGCCGCCCGACCGCACGGCCCGCCCGGCGGAACCACGGGCCGCCGACCCGGACCGCACCGCAGAGGCGTGCCCAGGCAGCCGGGACGCGGACCGGAATCGGGATCCCGAGCCCGAGCCCGGATCCGGCCACGCCGAGGAGCGGCCGCCCGACCGCACGGCCCGCCGGGCGGAACCACGGCCCGCCGACCCGGACCGCACCGCAGAGGCGTGCCCAGGCAGCCGGGACGCGGACCGGAATCGGGATCCCGAGCCCGAGCCCGGATCCGGCCACGCCG
>NZ_JBICZH010000011.1:0-18524 GCF_043201995.1 Streptomyces sp. NPDC048258 | reverse complement strand
CCGAGGAGCGGCCGCCCGACCGCAGGACCCGCCGGGCGGAACCACGGCCCGCCGACCCGGACCGCACCGCGTACGCGGACCGGGACCGGGACGCGGAGCCCGAGCCGGGGACCGGGCCGCACCACCCGGGCCCGCGGGCCCGGCTGGAAGCCGCCTGGCTGGGGCGGGCCGTCGGCTGTCTGCTCGGCAAGCCCGTCGAGAAGCTGCCCCTGGAAGGGATCCGCGCCCTGGCCCGGGCCGCCGGGAACTGGCCGCTGAACGACTGGTTCAGCGAACGCGGCGTCCCGCCCGAGCTCCTGGCCGCGTACCCGTGGAACCGCCGCTCCGCCCCCACCTCCCTCGCCGAGAACATCGACGGCATGCCCGAGGACGACGACCTCAACTACCCCCTCCTCGGCCTGCTCCTCCTCCAGCGCCACGGCAAGGGCTTCACCACCGCCGACGTCGCCCGCCTCTGGCTCGACGAACTGCCCGCAGGACGGACCTTCACCGCCGAGCGCGTCGCCTACCGGAATCTGCTGCAAGGCCTGGAGCCCCCGCTCACCGCCACCCACCACAACCCCTTCCGCGAATGGATCGGCGCCCTCATCCGCGCCGACGTCCACGGCTGGACCAACCCCGGCGACCCGGCCGCCGCCGCGGCCCAGGCCTACCGCGACGCCGCCTTGACCCACACCGGCAACGGCGTCTACGCCGCGCTCTTCATCGCCGCCGCCACCGCGGAGGCCGCCACCGGCCGGGCCGACGTCCACACCGCCCTCCAGGCCGGGCTGGCCGTCGTACCGCCCCGCTCACGCCTCGCCGAGGCCGTCCGCTCCGGGATGGGTACAGCGCGGGCCGAGCCCGACTTCGACCGCGTCGTCGACAGCCTGCACGCCCGCTACGGCCACTACCACTGGGTGCACGCCGTCCCCAACACCGCCCTGATCGCCGCCGCCCTCACCCACGCCGACGGCGACTTCACCCGCTCCGTCTGCCGCGCCGTCTCCGGCGGCTGGGACACCGACTCCAACGGCGCCACCGCCGGCGCCCTCGCCGGGATCCTGGCCGGGTCGCCCGAGAACATCCCGCACCGCTGGACCGCCCCGCTCAAGAACCGCCTCGCCACCACCGTCCCCGGCTTCGACGGCATCGGCTTCGACACCCTCGCCCGCCTCACCCACCAGCTCACCACCCACCGGCTCACCGCACAGGAGGCAGCACGCTCATGACGGCCATCGCCGTGCTCGGCAGTACGAACATGGACCTCGTCGCCTACGTCCCCAAGGCCCCCCGCCTCGGGGAGACCGTCACCGGCCGCGCCTTCCGCACCGTCCCCGGCGGCAAGGGCGCCAACCAGGCCGTCGCCGCCGCCCGCTGCGGCGGGAAGGTGGTGATGATCGGCGCGGTCGGGGCCGACGAGTTCGGCGTACGGCTGCGCTCCGCGCTCACCGCCGCCGGGATCGAGACCGCGGCCCTGCGCACCGTCGAGGGCGCCAGCGGCACCGCCCACATCACCGTGGACGACGAGGGCGGCAACAGCATCATCGTCATCCCCGGCGCCAACGCCCACGTCACCGGCCTGGAGGCGGGCGACGACTCCCGGATCGCCGCCGCCGACGCCCTCCTCCTCCAGCTCGAACTCCCCCTGGAGGCCGTCCTCGCCGGCGCCCGCTCCGCCCGCGCCCACGGCGTCCGTACGGTCCTCACCCCGGCCCCGGCGCAGCCGCTGCCCGCCGAACTCCTCGCCGCCACCGACCTCCTGGTCCCCAACGAGCACGAGGCCGCCGCCCTCACCGGCCTCACCGACCCCCGCCAGGCCGCCGAGGCCCTGCTGGACGACGTGCCCGAAGTGGTGATCACCCTCGGCGCGGCCGGAGTCCTGTACGCCGCGCGCGGCCGGGAGCCGCTGGCCGTGCCCGCGCCCCGGGTCCGGGCCGTGGACACCACCGCCGCCGGGGACACCTTCGTCGGGGCCCTCGCCGTGGCCCTCGGCGAGGGCCGGCCCATGCCCGAGGCGCTGCGCTGGGCCTCCGCGGCGGCCGCGCTGTCCGTCCAGCGGCCCGGCGCCCAGGACTCGATGCCGACCCGCGCCGAGACCGACGCCTTCGCCCATGCCCTGGCCGGGCGGAACACGGAAACCGGGCAGGCGGCCCCGGGCCACGCTCCCGAGGCCGCGCCCGGAGCCACCTCATGAGCCCCGACGCGGCACCGGCCGCGGCCCCCGGGGCCGAGCCCGCCCCGGCCGGCGCCCGGGCGGGGCAAGGGCCCCTGGAAGGGCTGCGCGTCCTCGACCTGGCCACCCTCTTCGCCGGGCCGCTGGCCGCCACCCTGCTCGGCGACTTCGGCGCCGAGGTCGTCAAGGTCGAGCACCCCGGCCGCCCCGACCCCTCCCGCGGCCACGGCCCCGCCAAGGACGGCGTCGGCCTGTGGTGGAAGCTGCTCGGCCGGAACAAGCGGACGATGACCCTCGATCTGTCCACCCCCGGCGGCCGGGACACCCTGCTGCGGCTCGCCGCCACCGCCGACGTGGTCATCGAGAACTTCCGCCCCGGCACCCTGGAGAAGTGGGGCCTGGGCTGGCCCGAGCTGTCCGCCGCCAACCCGCGGCTGATCCTGACCCGCGTCACGGCCTTCGGCCAGCAGGGCCCGTACGCCCACCGCCCCGGCTTCGGCACCCTCGCCGAGGCGATGAGCGGCTTCGCCGCGATCACCGGGGAACCGGACGGGCCGCCGACCCTGCCGCCCTTCGGGCTCGCGGACTCGATCGCCGCGCTGACCACCGCGTACGCGGTGATGACCGCGCTCGCGGGCCGTGACCGCACCGGGCGCGGACAGGTCGTCGACCTGGCCATCATCGAGCCGATCCTCACGGTGCTGGGCCCGCACCCGCTCTGGTACGACCAGCTCGGCTACGTCCAGCCGCGCACCGGCAACCGGTCCGCGAACAACGCCCCCCGCAACACCTACCGCAGCGCGGACGGCCGCTGGCTGGCGGTCTCCACCTCCGCCCAGTCCATCGCGGAGCGCGTGATGCGGCTGGTGGGGCGGCCCAAGCTGATCGCCGAGCCCTGGTTCGCGACCGGTTCCGGGCGGGCCGACCACGCTCACGTCCTGGACGAGGCGGTCGGCGGCTGGATCGCCCGCCACAAGGCCGAAGAGGTCGTCGCCGCCTTCGAGGAGGCCGAGGCGGCCGTCGCCCAGGTCTACGACGTCCGGGACGTGATGGCCGACCCCCAGTTCGCCGCCCTGGACACGGTCACCGAGGTCGAGGACCCCGAGCTCGGCCCGATCCGGATGCAGAACATCCTCTTCCGGCTCTCCGAGACCCCCGGCGGGATCCGCTGGGCCGGCCGCCCGCACGGCGCGGACACCGACGAGGTCCTGACCGAGCTCGGCCTGACCCAGGACGAGATCACCGCGCTGCGGACCGAGGGGGCACTGTGATCCTGACCTGGCTGTACGCGCCGGGCGACCGCCCGGCGGTGGTGGCCAAGGCCATCGGCAGCGGGGCGGACGCCGTCATCGTGGACCTGGAGGACGCGGTGTCGGCCTCCCGCAAGGAGTACGCCCGCGCGGCGACCGCCGAGCTGCTCGCCGGGCGGCCCCCGGTCCCCGTCCACGTCCGCGTCAACGCGCTCGACTCCCCCTGGGGCGGGGCCGACCTCACCGCCCTCGCCGGGCTGCGCGGACTGGCCGGGCTGCGGCTGCCCAAGATCAGCGCCCCCGAGCAGGTCGTCGCCGCCGCCGTGCGCACCGGCGGGGTCAGCCTGCACGCCCTGCTCGAATCGGCGGTGGGCGTGGAGCGGGCGTACGAGATCGCCCGCGCGCACCCCGCCCTGCGCGGGCTGTCCCTCGGCGAGGCGGACCTGCGGGCCGACCTGGCCGTCAGCGCGGAGACGGGCCTGGACTGGTGCCGCTCCCGGGTGGTGGTGGCCGCCCGCGCGGCCGGGCTCGCGCCGCCGTCCCAGTCGGTGTTCCCGGACATCCGGGACCTGGAGGCGCTGGCCGTCTCGTGCGCGCGGGGCCGATCGCTCGGGTTCCTCGGCCGGGCGGCGATCCACCCGCGGCAGCTGCCGGTGATCGAACGGGCCTACCTTCCGGCGCCGGAGGAGGTCACGGCCGCGGAGGAGGTGCTGAGCGCGGCTCGGGCCACCCCGGGGGCGCTGGCCCTGCCCGACGGCCGGTTCGTGGACCCGGCGGTCGTGGCAGCGGCCCACCGCACCCTGGCCCTGTCGCGGCGGGTGGCTACGCGTTGAGCGCCGACCAGCCCGACGACGTCGCGCGGCACGGCGGTGGAACCGGGTCCCCAGTGCAGCGCCACATCCGCGTCGACGGTGGCCTTGTCCCGGTTGGCGATGACCACGTCCTCCAGCGCGCTGGAGCTCGCCGCCCGGCTGACCGCGCCCCGGCCGATCCACAGCGCGCCGGTGCCGAAGGCCTCCAGGCGGCGCCGACAACGAGAGGGGGGGTGCCGCGCGGTAAGCGGCACCCCCCTCTCGCGACCTTCGGGTCAGCGCTTCTCGGCCCCCGGGGCCTCGCCCCCGGCCGGCTCGGCGTCCGCCGGCGGCGCCGCCTCGGCCGGCGCGCCCTTCGTCAGGACGGGCGTCTTCGCCCCGGCGGTCTCCGCCTTCGCCGGGTCGACGGCGGGAGCCGCGTCGGCGGCCCTGCCTTCCCCGGTCACGGGGTCCTTGGTCACGGAGTCCTCCGGCTCGGCGTCGGCCGGAGCCTCGCCGTCCTTCGGCTCCGTCCCGGCGGGGTCGGTGTCCTTGCCCTTGGCGCCGGAGGCATCGGCGCCGGGGTCCGGTTCGACGACCTCCTCGCGGCCCGGGCGCAGCTTCGCCGACAGGACGAGGTAGACCACGGCCAGCACGAAGACGACGATCGAGGTCCAGACGTTCAGCCGCAGGCCCAGGATGTGGTGCGCCTCGTCGACCCGCATGTACTCGATCCAGCCGCGGCCCACGCAGTACGCGGCCACGTACAGGGCGAACGCCCGTCCGTGCCCGAGCGTGAAGCGGCGGTCGGCCCAGATCACCAGCAGGGCGACGCCGACGCACCACAGCGACTCGTACAGGAAGGTCGGGTGGTAGGTACCGGCGACCCGGTTCGGGCCCTCGCTGATCTCCACCGCCCACGGCAGGTCGGTGGCCCTGCCGTACAGCTCCTGGTTGAACCAGTTGCCCCAGCGGCCGCAGGCCTGGGCCAGCGCGATACCGGGGGCCAGGGCGTCCGCCCAGGCCGGCAGCGGGATGCCGCGCAGCCGGCAGCCGATCCAGGCGCCCACCGCGCCGAGCGCGATCGCGCCCCAGATGCCGAGGCCGCCTTCCCAGATCTTGAAGGCGTCGACCCAGTTGCGGCCCTCGCCGAAGTAGAGCTGGTAGTCGGTGATCACGTGGTAGAGGCGACCGCCGACAAGGCCGAACGGCACCGCCCACACGGCGATGTCCGCGACCGTGCCCGGCTTTCCGCCGCGCGCGACCCACCGTTTGTTGCCGAGCCAGACAGCGACGAAGACGCCGATGATGATGCAGAACGCGTAGCCGCGGAGCGGGATCGGTCCGAGATGGATCACGCCGGTCGACGGACTGGGGATGTAAGCAATGTCCATGGCAGACCCGACGCTACCCTGCCGGGCGGGCACCACCGCAACCCGCCCGGCAAGCCGAAACCAAATCCACACACGCCCCAGCTGTCGCTCAGCCCTCCGGAGTGCTGTCCGAGCCGCTCTTCGCGGGCGTCTTCGACCCGCCCCCCGAGGACGCGGCCGGCGAGGCCTTCACCCCCGGAGTCGCCCCGGGAGTGGCTCCGCGCGTGGTCCCGGAGGCCGTGGCGCCCGAGGGTGAGGCCTTCCCCGCGCCCTTCCGCGCATCGGCACCGGAGGCTCCCTGGGCCGCGGCCTCGACCTGCTCCTTCAGCTTCTGCGGGGTCACCGGATTGGCCTGGTCGGCGAAGATGTCCTTGCCGTCCAGCAGCACGGTCGGGGTGCCCCGGAACTTCCCGGCGGCGAAGGCCTCGTGCGATTTGCCCACCCACGAGTTGTGGGTGCCGTCCTCGACGCACTTGCGGAACTCGGGGGTGTCCAGCCCGTCCACCTTGCCGGCCAGTTCCAGCAGCTTGGCGTTCTTGCCGTAGGCGTCGTCGACCTCCTGCGGCTGGTTCTGGAAGAGGACGTCGTGGTACGCCGGGAACTTGCCGGCGTCCTGCGCGCAGGCCGCCGCGTTCGCGCCCTTCAGCGATCCGCTGCCGCCCATGTTGCCGTCGATGAGCGTGACCAGGTGGTAGTCGACCTTGAGGAGCCCCTTGGCCTCCAGATCGTGGATGGTGGCCCGGTAGTTGTCCTCGAAGGACTTGCAGGCGGGGCAGCGGAAGTCCTCCCACACGGTCAGGGTGGACTTGGCCTCGTCCTTGCCCGTACGGATGGCCAGCGCGTCCTTGCCGGTGGCCCCGGAGGGGGCGACCACCGGACCCGCCTTGTCGGCGCCGCCGTCCTTGCCGGTGTTGGCCGCGATCAGGCCGACGACGGCGGCCAGGCCGAGCACGCCGACCACCGCCGCCGACACGACGAGGGTCCGCCGGCGCTTGTCCCGGGTCTTCTGCCGCTCGCGCTCCACGAGGAGTCGCTCGCGGGCCGATCGTTTCGTCGCATCGCGGTTCGCACCGTCGTTCTTCTCGCTCACGTTCGGCCAAACGAAGCGGGGAGGCACTCGCGTGCCTCCCCGCCCTCACTTCCACCCGATCGGGCTACAGAACCCGCTCAGGCGTGCGTGCTTTCTGATCGAACGCGCACGTCAGCTCCTGCGTACGCCTTCCGCGAGCTCGCCCGCCAGCGACCGTACGGCGGCCAGCCCGGCCGGCAGGTCCGGCGCGTCCAGCAGCAGCTTGACGAAGGCCGAACCCACGATCACCCCGTCGGCGAAGGCCGCCACCTCCTTGGCCTGGACGGCGTTGGAGACGCCCAGCCCGACGCAGACCGGGAGCTCGGTGGTGGCGCGGGTGCGCCGCACCAGCGCCTGGGCCTCGTTGCCGACCGACTCGCGGGTGCCGGTGACACCCATGAGGGAGGCCGCGTAGACGAAGCCGGAGCCGGCCGCCGTGATGGTGGCCAGGCGTGCGTCCTTGCTGCTGGGGGCCACGACGAAGACGGTCGCCAGACCGTGCTTCTCCGCGTGCTCACGCCACAGCGCGGACTCCTGGACCGGCAGGTCGGGCAGGATGCACCCGGCGCCGCCCGCCGCCGCGAGCTCGGCGGTGAACCGCTCGACGCCGTAGCGGTCGATGGGGTTCCAGTACGTCATGACCAGGACCGGGGCCCCGGTCGCCTCGTGCGCCTCGCGCACGGTGCGGATCACGTCCGCGATCTTGACGCCGCCGCGCAGGGCGATGTCGTCGGCGGTCTGGATGATCGCGCCGTCCAGGACCGGGTCGCTGTGCGGGAGGCCGACCTCGACCACGTCCGCGCCGCCCGCGATGACGGCCTTGACCGCCTCGATGGCGCCGTCGACGGTCGGGAAGCCCGCCGGGAGGTAGGCGACGAGGGCGGCGCGGTCCTCGGACTTCGCCTTGGCGAGCGTGTCGCTCAGCAGCTGGATACGCCCGGTCTTTTCACTGGCGGTGCTCACTTCGACTCCCCCTCAGCGGCGTCGTACAGCCCGAAGTAGCGGGCCGCCGTGTCCATGTCCTTGTCACCGCGACCGGACAGGTTGACGACCAGCAGGCCGTCCTTGCCCAGCTCCTTGCCGAGGTCGAGCGCGCCCGCGAGGGCGTGCGCCGACTCGATCGCCGGGATGATCCCCTCCGTACGGGAGAGCAGGCGCAGGGCCTGCATCGCCGCGTCGTCGGTGACCGCGCGGTACTCGCCGCGGCCCGTGTCCTTCAGGTACGAGTGCTCCGGGCCGATGCCCGGGTAGTCCAGACCGGCCGAGATGGAGTACGGCTCGGTGATCTGGCCCTCCTCGTCCTGGAGGACGTAGGAGCGGGAGCCGTGCAGGATCCCCGGCTCGCCCGCGGTCAGCGTGGCCGCGTGCTCGCCGGTCTCGACGCCGTGCCCGGCGGGCTCGAAGCCGACCAGGCGGACGTCGGAGTCCGGGATGAAGGCGTGGAAGAGGCCGATGGCGTTCGAGCCGCCGCCGACGCACGCCGCGACGGCGTCGGGCAGCCGGCCCGCGCGCTCGATGATCTGGCGGCGGGCCTCGACGCCGATGACCCGGTGGAAGTCGCGGACCATGGCGGGGAAGGGGTGCGGGCCGGCGACCGTGCCGAAGAGGTAGTGGGTCCGGTCCACATTGGCGACCCAGTCGCGGAACGCCTCGTTGATGGCGTCCTTCAGGGTCCGGGAGCCGGACTTCACCGCGATGACCTCGGCGCCCAGCATGCGCATCCGGGCCACGTTCAGCGCCTGGCGCTGGGTGTCGATCTCGCCCATGTAGATGGTGCAGTCGAGGCCGAAGAGGGCGCAGGCGGTGGCGGTGGCCACGCCGTGCTGGCCGGCGCCGGTCTCGGCGATGACCCGGGTCTTGCCCATGCGCTTGGTGAGCAGCGCCTGGCCCAGCACGTTGTTGATCTTGTGCGAGCCGGTGTGGTTGAGGTCCTCGCGCTTGAGGAAGATCCGCGCCCCGCCGGCGTGCTCGGCGAACCGGGGCACCTCGGTGAGGGCGCTCGGGCGGCCGGTGTAGTTGACCATCAGGTCGTTGAGCTCGGCCGCGAAGGCCGGGTCGCCCTTGGCCTTCTCGTACTCGACGGCGACCTCGTCCACGGCGGCGACGAGCGCCTCCGGGATGAACTTGCCGCCGAAGTCGCCGAAGTAGCCCTCGGCGTTCGGGACGTGACCCTCCGGGTCCGGGATGAAGAATTGGCTGCTGGACATGCCAGTGCTCCTACGGGAACGGAATGCGACGAGTGGTTTTCACCGTATTGCGCCGTCCGCCCGCGACACGCACACCACCCCCACGAGGGTGGCCCGTGCTGCCTGCGGGAAGGAGGACCCGCGCCCGGAGCCGGTCGGCCCGGGCGGTGGGCCGTACGGGACCACGCGGCGGGACGGTACGTCTCGTACCGTCGGCCATGGCCCTCGTTACAGCGCGCCTCCGGGACGCCATCGCATGCCGTTGACCTGACCGGGCTCGGAGCCGATCACATACCGGACCCGCCGCCCGTGCACACGCCGGGCCGGGGCGCGGCAGCCGCGAGGGCGGCAGCCGCGCGCCAGGGGCGCGTGCGCCGTCGGCACGCCGACCGGGCCGCGGCGGCCGGGTCGGGTGCTGACGGAGGGGCGGTCGTGGGCCATGGGAGCGGTCAGCTCCGCCCGTGACGCAGGGCGGGGTGGGCGCCGGCGGCGACGAGGTCGGCCACGGCCGCCTTCGGGTCGCGGCCGGTCACCAGGGACTCCCCGACGAGGACGGCGTCGGCACCTTCGTTGGCGTAGGCGATCAGGTCGTGCGGTCCGCGGATTCCGGACTCGGCGACCTTGACGATGTGGGCCGGGATCTCGCCGACGACGCGCTCGAAGGTGGAGCGGTCGACCTTGAGGTCCTTGAGGTTGCGGGCGTTGACACCGATGATCTTGGCGCCGGCCGCAACCGCACGCTCGACCTCCTCCTCGTCGTGGACCTCGACGAGCGGGGTGAGACCGATGGACTCGGCCCGCTCGATGAGGGAGACGAGGGCCTCCTGCTCCAGGGCCGCGACGATCAGCAGCGCGAGGTCGGCGCCGTAGGCGCGGGCCTCCCAGAGCTGGTACGCCGTGACGATGAAGTCCTTGCGCAGGATCGGGATGTCCACGCGGGCGCGGACGGCCTCCAGGTCGGCCAGCGAGCCACCGAAGCGGCGCTGTTCGGTGAGGACGGAGATGACTGCCGCACCACCCGCCTCGTAGTCGGCGGCGAGCCCGGCCGGATCGGCGATCGCGGCCAGCGCGCCCTTGGACGGGCTGGAACGCTTGACCTCGCAGATCACCTTGACGCTGTCGCCGCGCAGTGCAGCGACGCCGTCCTTGGCCTGGGGCGCCTTGGCGGCACGCTCCTTGAGCTCGTCGAGGCTCACGCGGGCCTGCCGTTCGGCAAGGTCTTCGCGGACCCCTTCGATGATCTCGTCGAGCACACTCACGCGAGCGGCCCCCTTCCGGGTCGATGACGGTCGGCCGCCTTGCAGACACGTACAACTGCAAGGTCAGCAATCAAATGGTATCCGCAGGAGGCGTTGCACTCCGCACGCGGTTGACGGCGTCCCAGTAACTGGACATTCGGAATCCGGGCTTCATCCGGGCCCCACAAAGGGCTCAGGGCGCCAGGGCGGAGCCGAAAGAAAGATTTCGGACAACGACGAAGACCAGACCCACCACACCGATGGCCCACCAGTGCAGCGGCCGCAAGGCGAGGCGGGGAACGGGCCCGCCCCGGTAGGCGCGAACCAGCCACAGGGCCATGAACCCCGCGAAGACGAAGTAGCCGACGACAGCCAGGGCATTTGCCCCGAAAGCTGTGATCAGATCGCCGTGGGCGAACGCGTGCGCGCTGCGCAGGCCGCCACATCCCGGGCACAGGATTCCGGTCAGTCGCAGCAGCGGACAGACCGGGTAATGGCCCGGCTCGTTGGGATCCACGGTGCCCACGTACGCAAAGGCCGCGGCGGCCGCGGCCAGGGTGAGCGCCGGGGTCGCGAGCCGCCGGGCCCGGGAGACCCGTACGGCGGGCGCCGTGGCCGGCGGGTGCGCCGGCGGGGGCGCCGGCGGCGGCGCGGCATCGGGGGTACGGGAGGCGTCCACCCGCCGATTCTCGCCGATCATGGCAAGGGACGCAGCACGGCGAAGCGGGATGACAAAAGGCGCAGCCCCACGGGGCCGCGCCTTTCGGATCCTCGGGACCGCGCTCAGACCTTGGCGGGGACCTTGCCGGCGGCGATGACCTCGGCGAGGTCCTTGTGGGCGGCCTTCGGCGCACCCATGCCCGCTGCCTTCATCGCCATGCCGACGACACCGCCGAGCACGACGACGACGAGACCGGCCCAGAAGCCCAGCGGGTTCGCGATCACCATGAAGGCGCCGGAGATGCAGAAACCGATGAAGGCGATGATGACACCGGTCCAGGCGGCCGGGGTGTGTCCGTGGTCTGTGCCCGCCATGAGTTGCTCCTCGTTGCTCTGTCGCGGTGCTGGGTAGAACGCGCGGTCTGTGTCGAACGCTCGGTGCCCATTGTCCCGCACCGGGCGGGGTCACCGTTCACGGGGGGTCCGTCAGCGGGTCGGGTCCTCGCCGCGGTCCAGAGCCTTCCACAGATCCTCCGGGCGGTCCGGATCCACCGCAGCGGGCCTGCGCGTACGAGGGCTGCCGTCGCGCTCGTAGCGGCCGCCCATCGCGGGCCAGCCGCGGCCGAAGCGCAGGGCCAGCAGCCCGGCGGCCAGGATCAGGGCCGCCCCGGCGGCCGTGACGAACGGCCAGGCCGTCTGGGTGAGCCCCACCACCTGCGCCGCGGTGTCCGCGGTCGTACGGGCGGCCTCCGCGTCCAGGGCCCGGCGGCCGTCGGCGCCGAAGACCGCCACCAGGGCCGCGCCCAGGCCGCTGAGCGCCAGCAGCCCCGACACCAGCAGCCGCCCCTTGCCGCGTACGGCGAAGACGGCGACCAGGGCGGCGAGCCCGACGATGGCCAGGGCGGCGGGAAGGCCGGTGACGGCCCGCCCGTCCGCGGTCAGCGCGAGAGAGTCGCCGCCCATCGCGGTGGTGCCCCGGGCCCAGACCCGGCCGGAGGCGAGCAGGACCACGGTGGAGCCGAGGGTGCCGAGCAGCAGCGCGACGGCCACGCTGCGGCGGCCGCCCTTGCTGTCGGGGGCCTCGGCATCGGCATCGGTTCGGGGCGGGGGTACGGCACTCACGTACCCCACTATCCCCTACGCCCTCAGGAGCCGTGGAGGCGGTTCGCCGCTCCCACCGCGCGCAGCACGGCGGCCGCCTTGTTGCGGCACTCGTTGTCCTCCAGCTCGGGCACCGAGTCGGCCACGACCCCGGCGCCCGCCTGCACGTACGCCGTGCCGTCGCGCAGCAGCGCGGTGCGGATGGCGATGGCCGTGTCGGAGTCCCCGGCGAAGTCCAGATAGCCCACGCAGCCGCCGTACAGACCGCGGCGGGTGGGCTCCAGCTCCTCGATGATCTGCATGGCGCGCGGCTTGGGCGCTCCCGAGAGGGTCCCCGCGGGGAAGCAGGCGGTGAGCACGTCGAAGGCGGTCCTGCCCTCGGCGACCCGCCCGGTGACGGTGGACACGATGTGCATGACGTGCGAGTACCGCTCGATGCTCATGAAGTCGACGACCTCCACGGAGCCCGGCTCGCAGACCCGGCCGAGGTCGTTGCGGCCCAGGTCGACGAGCATCAGGTGCTCGGCGCGCTCCTTGGGGTCGGCCAGCAGCTCCTCGGCGAGGTCGTGGTCCTGCTGCGGGGTGGCCCCGCGGTGGCGGGTGCCGGCGATGGGGTGGACCATGGCCCGGCCGTCCTCGACCTTGACCAGCGCCTCGGGGCTGGACCCGACCACGTCGAAGCCGTTCTCGAAGCGGAAGAGGTACATGTACGGGGAGGGGTTGGTGGCCCTGAGCACCCGGTAGACGTCCAGCGCGGAGGCCTGGCAGGGGGTCTCGAACCGCTGCGAGGGCACCACCTGGAAGGCCTCGCCGGCGCGGATCCGCTCCTTCACGTCCTCGACGGCGGCCTGGTACTTCTCGCCACCCCACAGCGCGGAGAACTCGGGCAGCTCGGAGGCGGGCAGCGGGGCCGGGACGTACGGGGCGGGCCGCGCGAGGTCGGCCTCCAT
The DNA here is from genome assembly GCF_043201995.1 of Streptomyces sp. NPDC048258. Taxonomy (NCBI): domain Bacteria; kingdom Bacillati; phylum Actinomycetota; class Actinomycetes; order Kitasatosporales; family Streptomycetaceae; genus Streptomyces; species Streptomyces sp. NPDC048258. Next base: position 5,751 of record NZ_JBICZH010000011.1, on the reverse strand, counting down.
GGCGTCGAGGCGGGCCACCGCGTCGGCGTAGGCCTCGTCCACACCCGTGTCGAGGTCGTTGTGGTTGATGGCGTTGGCGATGAGCAGGACGGTGCCGTCCCAGTGGTCCATGACCGCCAGGTCGGAGGTGAGCAGCATCGTCAGCTCGGGCAGGTTCAGGTCGTCGGCGGCGTGCTCCCCGATGCGCTCCAGGCGGCGCACGATGTCGTAGCCGAGGTAGCCGACCATGCCGCCGGTGAAGGGGGGCATGCCGCCCGCCAGGTCGCGGGGGGTGTGCAGGGCCTCGACGGTGGCGCGCAGCGCTTCGAGGGGGTCGCCGACCGTGGGCACGCCCACGGGCGGGGTGCCGATCCAGTGCGCCTGGCCGTCGCGGACGGTCAGCGTGGCGTCGCTGCGCACGCCGACGAAGGAGTACCGCGACCAGGAGCGGCCGTTCTCGGCGGACTCCAGCAGGAAGGTACCGGGGCGTTCGGCGGCCAGCTTGCGGTAGAGCCCGACGGGGGTGTCCCCGTCGGCCAGCAGCTTGCGGCTCACGGGGATGACGCGGCGGTCGGCCGCGAGCTTGCGGAACGAATCGAGATCCATGTGCGTGGGACCTGTCTAGTCGGCGTCGCGGAGGAGGACATCGTCGTCGAAGCAGGTGCGGGCGCCGGTGTGGCAGGCGGCTCCGACCTGGTCGACCTTGACGAGCACGGTGTCGGCATCACAGTCGAGGGCGACGGACTTCACGTGCTGGAAGTGGCCGGAAGTATCCCCCTTCACCCAGTACTCCTGGCGGCTGCGGGACCAGTAGGTACAGCGGCCGGTGGTCAGGGTGCGGTGCAGGGCCTCGTCGTCCATCCACCCGAGCATGAGCACCTCACCGGTGTCGTACTGCTGGGCGATGGCCGGTACCAGGCCGTCGGCGGAACGCTTCAGGCGTGCCGCGATGGCGGGATCGAGGGTGCCGGGGCGGGGGGACGTACTCATGCGGCCATTGTGCCGGGCCGGAATGCCGGAAACGGATCTCTGTCCGCCTGATGGGCAGGCGCGCGGCGGTATCCAGCCGTAGGCTGGCCGCCATGTCTACCCATGCGAAGCGCGAACGACTGCTGCTGGCCGACCTGTTGGAGGCGGCAGGGCCGGAGGCGCCGACACTGTGCGACGGCTGGAGCTGCCGGGAGCTGGCGGCGCACGTGGTCGTCCGGGAGCGTCGGCCGGACGCGGCGGGGGGCCTGCTGCTGAATGTGCTGAAGGCCCGGCTGGACAAGGCGATGGAGGAGTACACGGCCAAGCCGTACGAGGAACTCATCCAGCTGATCCGCACCGGGCCGCCGAAACTGTCCGTGTACGCCCTGAAGCAGATCGACGAGGCGGCGAACGCGGTGGAGTTCTTCGTCCACGCGGAGGACGTCCGGCGGGCCCAGCCGGACTGGTCGCCGCGGGAGCTGGACCCGGTGTTCTCGGACGCGCTGTGGTCCCGGCTGGAGAAACTGGCCCGGCTGACGGGCAGGCGCTCGCCGGTGGGGCTGGTCCTGCGGCGGCCCGACGGCCGCACGGCGGTGGCGCACAAGGGCGTCCCCGTGGTGACGGTGACGGGCGAGCCGGGCGAGCTGACGCTGTTCTGTTTCGGCCGCCAGGACGCTGCCGCGGTGACCTTGGACGGCGACAAGGAGGCCGTCGCGAAACTGACGAGGGCCGAACTGGGCATCTAGGAAGCCGGGCATCCGGGCAGGTGCACTTGGCGTGAAGTTTCCCTTGCCCTGGCGGCACCGGGCGAGCTTAATGAAGCCTCGCTCGGTCACATGGTCGACAGCGCACGGGGGAAATCATGGAATCCAGCCAGGTCCCACCACCACCGTTACCGCCCCGGCCGCCGTCGGCGCCACCACTTCCGCCCGGAGTCCTCGGACCCGGTGTGGAGCTGCGGGTCGACAAACGGCTGCTGTGGGTGGACGGCGCGGCCTATCCGTTGCACAACATCGCCCGGGTGCGCACCTTCCAGATCAGGCCCGACCGCGGGGGAGCCTTCCTCCAGTTCCTGAAGTGGCTCGGCGTCACGGCGGCGTTGGTCATCGTGCTCCAGATCGCCGGTGCGGACCCGGGGACGTCCAGCGGCTCGGACTACGGCTCGGACAACGCCGCGAACGGGCTGTGGACCCTCGGCATCATCATGGCGGTCATCCTCTTCGTCCGGCTGCTCACCCAGCTGGCCGCGCCGTCCCGGCACGTTCTTTCCGTGGAGACGTCAGGCCCGTCCACCGCCCTGGTGACGCTGCCCGACAAGGAGCAGCTGCGGCAGCTGGTCGGGCAGATCGTCTACGCCATCGAGCACCCGGAGACCGAGTTCGCCGTACGCGTCGAACGTCTGAGCATCAATCCGAACAACTACCACCTCGGCGACACCGTGAACATGTACGGCGGCGCGGGAAACCTGGGGGTCGTGAAGAAATGACCGGTGGCGATTCGTACCACTACGGCGATGTCGTCAACATGAACGACGGAACAGGCAACACGGGGATCGTGAAGCACCAGTCCCCGACCATCGCCCAGCAGCTGCCCGCCGACCAGCGCGAGGCGATCGAGAGGCTGGTGCGGCTGCTGGAAGAGCTGCGCGGCCAGATCCCGCCCGGCAGCGCCGAGACCGTCGACGACTCCCTGCGCGCGATCGCCTCCGTCACCAGCACCCCGCAGGAGCGGCATCGCGCCCTGATGGCCGTGGCCGGCGTCGCGGCGGTGATCGGCCCCCTCGCACAACCGGTCGGCGAGGCGGTCCACGCGATCCTTCGGCTGCTGGGTGCGGGCTGAGGGGGGCGGGCCCGGCCGGAAGCCGGGCCCGCCCGGCCTCAGCGAACCGGGTGGCCGGCCGCCCGGAGCGTGTCCTTGACCTGGGAGATCCGCAGGTCGCCGAAGTGGAACACCGAGGCCGCGAGCACCGCGTCGGCGCCCGCCGCGATCGCCGGCGGGAAGTGCTCCAGCTTGCCGGCGCCGCCCGAGGCGATCACCGGGACCATGACGTGCTTCCGCACCGCCGCGATCATCTCGGTGTCGTACCCGTCCTTGGTGCCGTCGGCGTCCATCGAGTTCAGCAGGATCTCCCCGGCGCCCAGTTCGGCCGCCCGGTGCGCCCACTCGACGGCGTCCATGCCGGTGCCCCGGCGGCCGCCGTGGGTGGTGACCTCGAAGGAGCCCGAATCGGTCCGGCGGGCGTCGACCGACAGGACGAGGACCTGGCGGCCGAAGCGCTCGGCGATCTCCTGGATGAGCTCGGGGCGGGCGATGGCGGCGGTGTTCACGCCCACCTTGTCCGCGCCCGCCCGCAGCAGCTTGTCCACGTCGTCGGCGGTGCGGACGCCGCCGCCCACGGTCAGCGGGATGAAGACCTGCTCGGCGGTGCGGCGCACCACGTCGTACGTGGTCTCGCGGTTCCCGGAGGACGCGGTGATGTCGAGGAAGGTCAGCTCGTCGGCGCCCTCGGCGTCGTACAGCTTGGCCATCTCCACCGGGTCACCGGCGTCGCGCAGGTTCTGGAAGTTGACGCCCTTGACGACCCGGCCGTTGTCCACGTCCAGGCAGGGGATCACTCGTACGGCGAGGGTCATGCCGCACCTCCGTACGCTTCGATCTCGACCTCGACGACCATGCTGGGGTCGACGAATCCGGAGACGATGATCATGGACGCGGCGGGGCGGACCGCGTCGAACAGCTCCTTGTGGGCGCGGCCCACCTCGTCCACGTCTCGGGCGTGGGTGAGGTACATCCGGGTGCGGACCACGTGCTCGGGGCCGAGACCGGCCTGGGCGAGGGCCTTGAAGGCGACGCCGAAGGCGCCGACGGCCTGGTCGTACGGGCCGTTGGCGTCGGCCGCGGTGCAGCCGGAGACCAGGACGAGGCCGTTCGGGAGCTGGACGGCGCGGGAGTAGCCGATGACGTCCTCGTAGGCGCCGCCGGACGAGATGCGGCGTACTTCGTCGGAGCTCATGCGGAGACCACCTTCAGGGCTTCTTCCAGGGTGAAGGCCTTGGCGTACAGGGCCTTGCCGACGATCGCGCCCTCGACGCCCTGCGGGACCAGCTCGGCCAGCGCCCGCAGGTCGTCCAGCGAGGAGATGCCGCCGGAGGCCACGACGGGCCGGTCGGTGGCGGCGCAGACGTTCCGCAGCAGCTCCAGGTTGGGGCCGGTCAGCGTGCCGTCCCGGCCGATGTCGGTGACGACGTACCGGGCGCAGCCCTCGGAGTCCAGGCGGGCGAGGGTCTCGTACAGGTCGCCGCCCTCGCTGGTCCAGCCGCGGCCCTTGAGGGTGGTGCCTCGGACGTCGAGGCCGATCGCGATCTTGTCGCCGTGCTCGGCGATGGCCTTGGCGGCCCACTCGGGGGTCTCCAGGGCGGCGGTGCCGAGGTTGACCCGGGTGCAGCCGGTGGCGAGGGCCGCGGCCAGCGAGGCGTCGTCGCGGATGCCGCCGGACAGCTCGACCTTGATGTCCATGGCGGCGGTGATCCCGGCGACCAGGGCGCGGTTGTCGCCGGTGCCGAAGGCGGCGTCCAGGTCGACCAGGTGCAGCCACTCGGCGCCGGAGGCCTGCCAGGCGAGGGCCGCCTCCAGCGGGGAGCCGTAGGAGGTCTCGCTGCCGGACACCCCGTGCACGAGGCGGACGGCCTGTCCGTCGCGGACGTCGACCGCGGGGAGGAGCTCAAGCGTCTTCTGCATCAGAGGGTCTCGATCCAGTTGGTGAGGAGCTGGGCTCCGGCGTCGCCGGACTTCTCGGGGTGGAACTGGGTCGCCCACAGGGCGCCGTTCTCAACCGCCGCGACGAAGCGCTCGCCGTGCGTGGCCCAGGTGACCTTGGGGGCGCGGATCAACGGGTTGGTGACCTCCAGGCTCCAGTCGTGCGCCGCGTAGGAGTGCACGAAGTAGAACCGGGCGTCGGCGTCCAGGCCGGCGAAGGCCTGGCTGTCGGCCGGGGCCTCGACGGTGTTCCAGCCCATGTGGGGGACGATCGGGGCCTTGAGCGGGCCGACCGTGCCGGGCCACTCGTCGAGGCCCTCGGTCTCGACGCCGTGCTCGATGCCGCGCTCGAAGAGGATCTGCATGCCGACGCAGATGCCCATGACCGGGCGGCCGCCGGAGAGCCGGCGGCCGATGATCCAGTCGCCGCGGACGTCCTTGAGGCCCTGCATGCAGGCGGAGAAGGCACCGACGCCGGGGACGAGGAGTCCGTCGGCGTCCATGGCCTTGTCGTAGTCGCGGGTGATCTCGACGTCGGCGCCGACGCGGGCGAGGGCGCGCTCGGCGGAGCGGACGTTGCCGAAGCCGTAGTCGAAGACGACGACCTTCTTGGTGGGACGGGTGGTGGCGGCAGTGCTCATTCCCAGATTCCTTGGATTCGCAGGACCCCGGCGGCCAGACACATCGCGGAGGCGATGGCGAGCAGGACGACGACCGACTTGGGCATCTGCTGCTTCTGGAAGGAGTACACGCCCCCGGCCAGGAACAGGCCGAGGACGATGAGGATCGTGTTGAGCCCGTTCACGGCTAGAGGGCGCCCTTCGTGGAGGGCAGGATGCCGGCCGCGCGCGGGTCGAACTCGGCCGCGTAGCGCAGGGCGCGCGCGAGAGCCTTGAACTGGCACTCCACGATGTGGTGGGCGTTGCGCCCGTACGGGACGTGGATGTGCAGGGCGATCTGGGCCTGCGCGACGAAGGACTCGAAGATGTGCCGGGTCATCGTCGTGTCGTAGGTGCCGATCATCGGCGCCATGTTCTCGGGCTCGGT
>NZ_JBICZH010000010.1:266636-346315 GCF_043201995.1 Streptomyces sp. NPDC048258 | reverse complement strand
CGAAGCGACGCGACGAAGGAGCGCCCTTGAGGGACCGGCCCGACCCGGAAGACGATGGGACGGACGGGAAACCCCCAGCCCCACTCTGATCCCGAATCAGTGGCTCCCGACCATCCGAAGCCCCCGACCAGCGCCCCTGATCCCGCCCCGCTGAGGTCCCGCCCCGCCGAAGCTCCCGCCCAACGTCCCTGACACCGCCAGCCGAGGTCCCGCCCCCGAAGCCCCCGCCCCCGCCCCCGCCCCCACCCCCACCCCGAAACGCAGTGGCAGACCACGCCCCCGCCCCGCCAGGATCACCTCGTGATCATTTCCTTTGATGTGGACGGCCCCCTCCACGGCCCCGCCGTCGTCCTCCTTCACTCCTCCGTCTGCGACCGGCGGATGTGGGACGCCCAGTACGAGGCCCTCGTCGAGGACGGGTTCCGGGTGGTCCGGCCCGACTTCCGGACCTGCGGGGACTCCCCCGCCGCGCAGGGCCCGTACAGCGACGACGGTGACGTCGTCGCGCTGCTGGACCGGCTCGGCATCGAGCGCGCAGCGCTCGTCGGCTCCTCCTACGGCGGCCGGGTCGCCCTGGGGATCGCCGCCCTGCACCCGGACCGGGTGACCCGCCTCGCCCTGCTCTGCGCGGGCCGACCGGGCCACCGGCCCGAGGGGCCGGAGGTGCGGGAGTTCGGCGCCGCCGAGGACGCGTTGCTGGAGGCCGGCGACCTGGAGGGCGCGGCCGCACTGAACGCCCGTACGTGGCTCGGCCCGGACGCCGACGAGGCCGCGCACGCCCTCGTACGGGCCATGCAGCTGCGGAACTTCCAGGGCTCCGTGCACCTCACCGAGGACCACGAACTCCCCGAGCCGGACATCGACCTCGCCGCCGTCACCGCCCCGACCCTCGCCGTCGGCGGTGCCCACGACCTCCCCGGCTTCCGCCGCATCGCCGCCGAACTCCCGGCGCTCGTCCCCGGCGCCCGCCACCTGGAGCTCCCCTGGGCGGGCCACCTGCCCTCGCTGGAGCGCCCCGCGGAGATCACGGACCTGCTGCGGAAGTTCCTCCACCCGATCCGGTGAAGCGGGCGCTTACGGGACGCGCGCGTGCCCCGGTCCTACGATGATGCTCTCGACCCAGCCCACGGGAGGCCCGAGATGTCCGCAGCACCCGTCGAGTACTCCGCGTACCCGAACGAGGACCGGCCGCTGCCCCTGCTCGAAGCGGCCAACAGGCTCATGGAGCAGGCCCCTGGCTACCGTGTCGAGATCATCGGAGGTCAGCTCACCGTGACGCCGCCGGCGGACCTACCCCATTCCAGGGTGCTGAACAAGATCACCCGTCCGTTCGTCGCCGCAGGCCTGGACGACGGTGAAACCGAGGTGCATCAGGGCATCGGGCTATGGCTGCCTGGTGGACCGGAGGACTACGCCATCCCGGACCTCGTCGTGATCGACGCGGACAGCGATGAGCACCTCGTCAGGAACAACTGCTATGACCCGGTCGTGTTCCGCCTCGTCCTCGAAGTGACGTCGAGCAACTACAACACCGACCTGCGCTCCAAGGTCGGGGCCTACGCGAGCGCCGCGGTACCGGTCTACGTCATCGTGAACCGCCAGCACCAGCGGCTCCACGTGCTGACCGATCCCGAGGACGGCGACTACAGCACCCATCGGGTCTACGCACCCGGCGAGCTCGCCACCCTCCCCGACTCCATCGGCGCCAAGGTCACCCTCGACGTGGAGGAGCTTCTGGCGGCGGGCCGGCCGCAGCCCCGGAAGAAGGCCGCGCCGCCCGCACCGGAGGCCTAGCCGCGCTTGCGGCTCAGGCCCAGGCCGACGCCCACCAGGAGCGCCGCCGCGAGGACGATCGCCGCGTCGGCCGCCAGGACCGTCCGGACCCCGTCGAAGAGCGAGGCCTGGGTGGTGGCCAGGACGCCGAGCAGCGGGATGCCGATCGTGAGGCCGACCTGCTGGGTGGTGGTGACCAGGCCGGTCGCCAGGCCCTGCTCCTCGTCGGGCACGCCGCTCGTCACGACCAGTCCGTACGAGATGATCGCGCCGAGGTGGCACATGCTGGCCAGCGAGACGGCCGCGGTCGCCAGCAGCGCGCCGGAGTCCGTGCCCACCGCCAGCAGCGCGGTCCCGAGCAACCCCTGGCCGAGCAGCGATCCGACCAGGACCCGACGCGCGCCGAAGCGGCCGATGAACCTCGGGGCGTACGAGCCGGCGACGACGGACGCGACGCCCTGGACGCCGAACACCAGGCCCGTCCGGAAGGACGACAGTTCCAGCGTCTCCTGGAGGTAGAGGGTCAGTACGAAGACGACCGTCGACATCATCGAGAACGTCACCAGCCCGGCGATGTTGCCCCACGCGACCGTGCGCCGCTTCAGCATCGGCAGCGACACCAGCGGCGCCGCGGCCTTCGACTCCACCACCACGAACGCGGCGAGCAGCCCGATCCCGACCACCAGCGTGCCCCAGACGTCCACGTCGCCGAAGCCCCGCTGGGCCGCCGTCGACAGGGCGTAGATCAGCGCGAGCAGACCGCCGGTGACGGTGACCGCCCCGGGCACGTCCAGTCGCGGCCGCTCGGGCGTACGGGACTCCGGGAGCAGCCCGGGGGCGAGGACCAGGACGACCGCCGCGGCGACCGCGAGCAGGCCCATCGTGGAGCGCCAGCCCAGGGTGTCGGTCATGACACCGCCGAGCACCATGCCGATGGTGAAGCCGAGGGACAGCAGGGTGCCGGAGATGCCGAGCGCCTTGTCGCGCAGCGGCCCCTCGGGGAAGGTCGTGGTCAGCAAGGACATGCCGGTCGGCACGATGACCGCCGCGCCCAGCCCCTGGAGGGCGCGCCCGGTCAGGAAGGACGCCGGGTCCCAGGCGAGGGTCGCGAGCAGCGAGGCCGCGCCGAAGAGCACGAGGCCGGTCAGGAACAGCTTCTTGCGGCCGTACAGGTCGGCGATCCGGCCGAAGAGGAGCAGGAAGCCGCCGGACGGCAGCGCGAACGCGGTGACCGCCCACTGGAGGGCGGACTGGCTCAGCCCCAGGTCCTTGCCGAGCACCGGCAGGGCCACGTTCAGTACGGAGAAGTCGAGCGCCACCATGAACTGGGCGGCGCAGAGCACGAAGAGGACCAGCTTGGCCCGGCCGGAGAGCTGGGCGTCCTCGGGGTTCGCGGGGGCCGCCGTGCGCGGCCCGGTCGTTGTCGTCTGTGTGTCGATCGCCATGGCCACTACCCTCGCGGCCCGGGAATGTCCGTGCAGAGAGGGAACTTATCCTGTTGGCGGCACCACCAGGCAGCCTGACAGGGGGACTTCGTGGCGACGCGGATCGACGAGCACCGGCGGACCGAACTGCGCGAGTTCCTCATGAGCAGACGGGCCCGCATCACCCCGACCGAGGCGGGCCTGCCGGACGGCGGGGCCCGCCGTCGCACACCGGGCCTGCGCCGGGAGGAGGTCGCGGTCCTCGCCGGGGTCGGGGTCTCCTGGTACCAGTGGCTGGAGCAGGGCCGCGACATCACCGTGTCCTCGCAGGTCCTGGACTCGGTGGGCCGCGTACTGAAGCTCACCAGCGCCGAACGCCGGCACCTGTACGTCCTCGCCGGGCTCAATCCGCCCGCCCTGGAGGTCGCCCCGGCCGACCGGGACATGTGCCAGGGCCTGAAGCGGCTGATCGACGCCTGGATGCCGTTCCCCGCGCACATCATGGACGCCTACTGGAACACGGTGATGTACAACGACGCGGCCGCGCTCGTCTTCGGGATGCGCCCGGAGATCGTGCAGAACTGCCTGATCGCCTTCTTCACCGACCCCATCTACCGGGCCCGCTCCCCGCACTGGGACGAGGTCGCCTGCAACGTGGTGGCCCAGTTCCGGGCGGCCTGCTCGGAGCGTCCGAACGACGAGGGGTTCCGGGCCGTGGTCGAGGAGGCGCGGGAGCTCAGCGAGGAGTTCGCCGAGCTGTGGGAGCGCCGCGACGTCGAGCCGGGCGGCCAGCTCCGGAAGCAGATGGACCATCCGGTCGTCGGCACGCTGCACGTGGAGTCGACCCAGCTGCGCGTGCCGGCCCGCCCCGACCTGGCGATCGTGCTCCACACCCCGCTGCCGGGCACCGAGACGGCGGAGAAGCTGGAGTGGCTGACGTCGCCGGAGGGCCGGCGCGGGTCGATGTACCCGATCGCCGGCTGAGCCCCCTCCGCCTGTTCAGTCCGAGGTCACTTCGTCCGCTCGGCGGCGCTGCGCTCGACGCAGAACTCGTTGCCCTCGGGGTCGGCGAGGGTCACCCAGCCGGCGCCGTCGGCCTTGCGGTGATCGCCGACGACGGTGGCGCCCAGGGCGACGATGCGCTCCACCTCCTCGTCGCGCGTCCGGTCCTGCGGCTGCACGTCCAGGTGGACGCGGTTCTTGACGGTCTTGACATCGGGCACCGTGACGAACAGCAGCGCCGAGCCGGGCGCCGTGACCAGCGCCTCGGGGTCGCCGGGGAAGTCCTCGTCGGAGATCGTGCCGTCCAGGACGCCGGCCCAGAACTGCCCCAGGCGATAGGCGTCGGAACAGTCGATGGTGATGTGTCGTACGAGAGAAGCCATGGGCGCACTATCGGCCAGGCCCTCGACACCTGTCCAACGATTTGGACCGGAGGCTCTCTGTGATGGAGTGGGGCCATGACCGACTTCGAGACGATCACGGTTGCCGACCACCTCTGCGGATATCCGGGAGTCGCGTTCGGCGGCTATGTGGCGGGCGTGCTCGCCGGGCGGGCGACCGCGAAGACCGTACGGGTGGACTTCAGGCGGCCCGTACCGACCGGCGGGCCGGTCCGGCTCACCGAGGCGGCGGGCGGGGGCGCCGAACTGACCGCCGGTGAGCTGCTGCTGGCCGCCGCGACACCCGCCGAGCTGGACACGGACGTACCGGACGCGCCCTCCTGGACGGTGGCCTCGGCAGCGGCCGACGCCTACCGGGCGGCCCCGCCGGACGGGTCGACCGACTGCTTCGGCTGCGGCCTGGACCGTACGCCCTCCACGGGACTGCGCCTGCACTGCGGCCCGGTACCGGGCGGCGCCATGGTCGCCACGGCCTGGACCCCGGCCGTCGAACTCGGCGGTCCGGACGGCATGTTGCCGCCCGAGCTGGTGTGGGGCGCGCTGGACTGCCCGGGGAACGCGGCGGGACGCCTGCTCGACGACCGCCCGGCGGGCGCCGTCACGGCCTCGCTGTCCGCACGGCTGCTGCGGCCGGTCCCCGTCGGCACGGGCCTGGTCTCGTACGCCTGGATGCTCGGGTCCGAGGGCCGCAAGTACCGGGCGGGCACGGCCCTGGCCACGGCGACGGGCGACCTCTGCGCCTTCGCCGAGGCCCTGTGGGTGGAACCTAGGCCGACGCCTGCGCCGTGAAGGCGGCCCAGGCCGCGGGGGTGAGGGTGAGGGCGGGGCGGGTGGTGTCCTTGGAGTCGCGGACGTGGACGGCGGAGGGGCAGGCGGCGACCTCTACGCACTCGCCGCCGTCACCACCGCTGTAGCTGCTCTTGTGCCAGGCCAGGGCTACTTCTATGCACTCGCCGCCGGAGCCGCCGCTGTAACTGCTTTTGAACCAGGCCAGTTCCATGCTCATCGCTCCCTTAGCAGCCGCTCGATCCGGCGCGCCGATTCCTTCGGGCTCAGCGCCGCCCCTCGAATGTTCGCATGGCGCTGAACCATCTCGCTGACCACTTTCCGCTCCGAGATCACCCAGCTCTGGCCCTGGCCTTCGACATAGCCGAACATTCGGTGCTCCGGCGTCTCCGCGATCGTCATCGGGCCTTCCGAACCAAGGGTCTCCTCGCACTCCACAGGGATCAGCTGGATCCGCACATGCGCTAATCGACCGCATTCCAGCAGGTGTTGGAGCTGCTCGCGCCAAGCCACCTCTCCGCCGATCCGACGCAGGAGGAAAGTCTCTTCCAGGAGGAAGCACAGCGCCGGAGGCGGGTCACGGTGAAGCAGTGCCTGGCGGCCGATGCGGTCCTCCAGGCGGCGTTCGATCTCCGCCGGGTCCACCGGCGGCCAATGGTCCTCGAAGACCTGGCGGGCGTATGTCGGCGTCTGGAGCAGGCCGTGCAGCACGTGCGTCGAGTACACCCACAGACTCACCGCCTTCTTCTCGATCGGCGCGAAGTCCCGGAACTGCGGCGCGTACCGCCCCTCCTCCTCCAGGTACGGCAGTACCGCCTTCAGCAGCCCTTCTCCTGCGAGCAGTTCGTCGACCCGCTCGATCATCCCCGGTTCCATCGCCCGGTCGCCGCGCTCGAACGCCCCGATCGCCGACGACGAGAAGTTCGTCCGGCCGCCCAGCTCCTGCCGCGAGACCCCGCGCTTCTCGCGCAGCGTCCGCATCTGCGCGCCGAGTCCTCGCCGCAGCGGTGACGGGAGGGGTTCACTGGGGTTCACGGCCTCGGACACCGGCGTCACAGCCCTTCACGGATCGCCGTCCGTGACGGCGCGACTACTGTTCCAGGCTAGGGCCGAGCCGCCACCCTGTGCCCCATGAACGACGAAATCCCCGACTGGGTCCCCGAGGCCGGCTTCCAGCTCCGCCTCGCGGGTGTGCACTTCGACGCCCTGCGCATTCAGGGACAGCTCGGCGAGGAGACCGCCGAGCAGCTGTGCCGGCTCACCGATGGCGACGCCGGGCCGATCGTCTACGAGCTCAACGGCTTCCGGTGGATGCACTTCCTGCTCCCGCCCGGCACCGCGCGGGAGCACAGCTGGCCCTCGTACACACAGCGGTACACCTCGCGCACCCGCTACGCCACCGCGTACGTCGGCGTGCCCGCGCTGTACGGGACCACGTGGCCGCTCGCGTGGCGGTCGGTGCCGACGCGGACGGCGCCCTTCGTGGATCCGGGGATGCTGGAGAAGACATTCGCTTGAACCTGTTCAAAAAAAGCCCTACAGTCATCCCTGTCAGCAGTATTGAACATGTTCAAGGGGGCTGGGGCAATGGACCTCACCGTGGTCGCGTACGTCATCTACCTGCTCATCAGCATCGGGCTCACCGTCTGGGTCGCCCGTACGCTCAGCCGTAACGGCCGCGTCTTCATCGGCGACGTCCTGGCGGGGAACGAGAAGCTCGCGGACGCCGTCAACCAGCTGCTCGTGGTCGGCTTCTACCTCGTGAACATCGGCTTCGTGACCCTCTACCTGCGGTCGGGCGAGGAGATAGTCCAGGCCCGCCACCTCTTCGAGGCGCTCTCGGTCAAGCTCGGTGTCGTCCTGCTGGTCCTCGGTGTCATGCACCTCGGCAACGTCTGGGTCCTCAACAAGATGCGCCGTCGGGGAATCATGGAGCGTCAGCAGACTCCGCCCGTCGCCCCGCAGGGGTGGACCGCTCCGGCCGGGGCCTGAGGCCGTGGCCACCTCGGGCTCGGGAGCGGTACGCGAGCTGACCGTCCTGTACGACGCGAACTGCCCGCTCTGCGTACACATCCGGCACTGGCTGATGGAACAGCACTGGCTGGTCCCGCTCGCCCTGGTCCCCGCCGCGTCGTACGAGGCGCGGCGGCGGTTCCCCCGGCTCGACCACGCGTCGACGCTGAAGGAGATCACCGTCATCGGGGACTCCGGGCAGGTGTGGACCGGGACGGACGCCTTCATCGTGTGCCTGTGGGCGCTGGCCGAGCACCGGCCGAGGGCCAACTGGCTGGCCACGCCCGCCGGACGGCCCTTCGCCCGGGCCGCCATGTACACGGCCGCCAAGTGGCGTCAGGCGGTACGGACCGAGGGGGATCCGCAGGCCCCGGACGAACCGGCCTGTGACGACCACTGCTCCGTCCCCCGATAGGCTCGTGCACCGTGACTGATCAGAAGGCTCCCAAGAGCGAGCAGACCCGCACGCTCATCCTCGAAACCGCGCTCCGTCTTTTCCAGGAGCGCGGCTTCGACAAGACGACGATGCGGGGTATCGCGAAGGAGGCCGGTGTCTCGGTCGGCAACGCCTATTACTACTTCGAATCGAAGGAACACCTCGTCCAGGGGTTCTACGACCGGATCGGCGCCGCTCACCAGGCGGCGGTCCGGCCCATCCTGGACAGCGAGACCGATTTGCAGAAGAGGCTCGCGGGCGTGCTGACGAGCTGGATGGACATCGCGGCTCCGTATCACGAGTTCGCCTCCCAGTTCTTCAAGAACGCCGCGGACCCCGAAAGTCCGCTCAGCCCCTTCTCGCCGGAGTCGGAGGACGCGCGGCAGGCGGCCATCGACATCCACCGCGAGGTGCTGGCGGGGGCGAAGACCAAGGTGCCGGCCGAGCTGGCCGACGTACTGCCGGAGCTGATGTGGCTCTCGCAGATGGGTCTGGTCCTGTACTGGGTCTTCGACCGCTCGCCGAACAGCGAGAAGACGCGGCGGCTCGCGGAGCGCGGCGCGCAGCTGACGACGCGGGGCATCGTGCTGGCCCGGTTCAAGGTGCTGCGGCCGCTGGTGCGCGAAGTGCACGAGCTGTTCGCGGACTTCCTGCCCGGCATGGCGCAGACGGCTACGGCGAGTGCCCGCAAGCGGGCCTCGGACCCCGATCGGAATCCGGACCCCGCGTAGGTCCGGGATTCCGCGTAGGCCCGGATTCCTCGTAGGACTACAGCCAGTTGAGTTCCCACGAGGGGGCTTCTCGCTATGCCGGTTGGGCTTCGCGGCGGACCAGCCCGGCCCGTAGAACGTTCAGGGCGCCCACTGTGTCGGCGTGCGCGGTCTGGCCGCACAGGACGCAGTGGAACTTCTCCTGGGTGGGCCGGCTCAGCGGTTCGCTGACGGTTCGGGGTGGTCAGGCCCGATATGAGGCGAGTTCGACGACGGTGACGTCGGACGGCGCGCCCACCCGGACCGGCGGCCCCCATGCGCCCGCTCCGCGGGACACGTAGAGCTGGGTGTCGCCGTAGCGTTCCAGGCCGGCGACGGTGGGGTTGGCGAGCTCGGCGAGGTAGTTGCCGGGCCAGAGCTGGCCGCCGTGGGTGTGGCCGGAGAGCTGGAGGTCGACGCCGTGCCGGACGGCGTCGTGGATGACGACGGGCTGGTGGGCGAGGAGCACGGCGGTGCGGGTCCGGTCCCGGTCGCCGAGGGCCGCCCGGAAGTCGGGGCCGTGGCCCTCGCTCTCGCCCGCGATGTCGTTCACGCCGGCGAGGTCGAAGTACGGGAGCGCGCGGCGGGCGTTCTCCAGCGGGGTGAGGCCGAGCTCGCGGACGTGGTCCACCCACTGCTGGGCGCCGGAGAAGTACTCGTGGTTTCCGGTCACGAAGTACGCGCCGTGGCGGGCGCTGAGCCGGCGCAGCGGTTCGGCGGCGGGCCCGAGGTCGTGGACGTTGCCGTCGACGAGGTCGCCGACGATGGCGATGAGGTCGGGCTGGGTGCGGTTGACGGTGTCGACGATGCGCTGGGTGTGGGCGCGGCCGAGGACCGGGCCGAGGTGGACGTCGCTGACGACGGCGATCCGGAAGCCGTGCGCGGCGCGCGGCAGCTTGGCCAGGGGGACCTGGACCCGGCGGACGCTGGGGCCGCGCAGGACCCCGTACGCGCCGTTCGCGACGGTCCCGACGGCCACGGCGGCGGCCGCCCCGCCGATCGCTCGCGCGACGAACCTCCGGCGGTTCAGCAGAAGTCCGTCGGGTTCGGTCGGCCCGGAGCCGGGGCTCTGCGGGGCGGGTGCCGGGTCGTCCGTGCCCGTGCCGGTGCCCGTGCCCGTGCCCGTGCCGGTGCCCTGCGGGGCCTTCCCCTTCCCCGCCCCTTCCCGCAACCGGGGCTCCGCCCCGGACCCCGTACGGGCGCTTCGCGCCTGCGCCTCAAACGCCGGCGGGGCTGAATCGGAGGGGATCCCGTGGGCCGGACGGCGGAGCAGCAGCGCGCGGACGGGCTCCGCGAGCAGCATCGTCAGGGTCAGGTACAGGAGCACCGCGAGCCAGAGGAACCCCGGCCAGGCCACCGCCTGCTGGAGGCGGAAAGGGGCTCCGGCGCGGCCCGTGGTCAGTGCGGCCACGGAGAGGAGGGGCAGGGCGATGGTGAGGGCAGTGCCGATGCGGCGGGGCAGGCCGCCGGGGGCGGTGGTGTCGCGGACCAGACGGATCCAGAGCCACCGGTGGACCAGGACGAGCAGCGCGAGGACCAGGAGCGCGACCAGCGCGAAGAGGGCGATTCTCACGCGTTCGACCCGGTACGTGATTCACGCCGCAGGGCGCGGACCCCACGCAACCCGATCACACCGACGGCCGTCCCCAGGAGAAAGGACGTCACCGCGAGCGTCAGGTGCACCCAGAAGTAGGCCGTCGGGTCGCCCGCCGCGTCGAACGCCAGCCCGCTGCCGTCCTTCCACAGGTTCCGGACGAAAGACACCCAGATGAACCAGCTCCACACTCCGAAGGCGAGCAGGAACCAGGAGGCGGCACGGCTGAGTTTCATGCCCCCAGTATCGGATTCGTCCCCGGGACGGACGCGCCGGGGTGGGCTGTCCCGGCGGTCGTTTCGCCGCATTGGCCGGTCCGCGACGGTATCCAGCCCATCGGGAGGTACTTTCACCTGCGTGTCTGTAAAGAAGACCGCGCTGACGGTCCTTTCCGCCGCGCTCCTGGTCCCCGCGATGCTCGTGGCCCCCGCGCACGCCTCGCCGAACCCGCCCGCGCCGCCGGCCGACGGGAAGGGGCCGAAGACTCCGAACGCGCCGGCGGCACCCGCACCCCCCGCGTCGATGTCCACGGTCGGCGGATCCCTGCTCGGCCAGCCGGGGACCCAGGTGAACCTGCTGCCGGGTGCGCCCGCCCTGCCCACGAACCTCACGGGCCGGTCGTGGATCGTGGCCGACGCGGAGTCCGGCGAGGTCCTGGCCGCGCACAACGCGCACTGGCGGCTGCCCCCGGCCTCCACCATGAAGATGCTCTTCGCGGACACGGTGCTGCCGGGCCTCCCCAAGAGCCAGGTCCACAAGGTCACCGACAAGGACATGGACGGCGTCGGGCCGGGCAGCAGCCTGGTCGGGGTCAAGGAGGACCTCGAGTACAGCGTCCACGACCTGTGGCTCGGGGTGTTCCTGCGGTCGGGGAACGACGCCGTGCACGTGCTTTCGGCCATGAACGGCGGCATCGGGAAGACCGTCAAGGACATGCAGGCCCACGCCGAGGAACTGCAGGCCCTGGACACCCATGTGATCTCGCCCGACGGGTACGACGCCCCGGAGCAGGTGTCGAGCGCGTACGACCTCACCCTCATCGCCCGCTCCGGGCTGCAGAAGCAGGACTTCCGGGAGTACTGCGGCACGGTCTCGGCGAAGTTCCCCGGCAAGCAGGAGGCCGGGAAGCCGCGTGAGTACTTCGAGATCCAGAACACCAACCGGCTCATGACGGGCGCCGGCGGCATCTCCCCGTACAAGGGCATCGCCGGTGTGAAGAACGGCAACACCACGATGGCGGGCTCCACCTTCACCGGCGCCGCTCAGCAGGGCAAGCGGAAGCTGCTGGTCACGGTGATGAACCCGGGCGCCGGCGGCATCAACTCGGTGTACGAGGAGACCGCCGCGCTCTTCGACTGGGGGTTCGCGGCGGCCGGGAAGGTCAAGCCGGTGGGCGAGCTGGTGCCGCCGAAGAGCGCGGACACCAGTCCCCACGGCTCGCCCGCCCAGTCCCACGAGAACAACGCGGCGGCGGCCGGCGGCGGCTCGGGCGGCGGCTTCGGCACCGCGCTCGGTGTCGCGGGCGGTGCGCTGGCGCTCCTGGCGGGCGGCGCCTTCGTGGTCAACCGCCGCTGGCCCCGCGGCCGCCGGGGGCGGGGCGAGGACCTGGTGTAAGCCCGGGCCCGACCGAGCCGGTCCGGGCTCGTACCTGCCCGGACCTGCCCGGACCGGTCCGGACCGTTCGGTCAGAACGTGCGCTCGGTGAACCGTGCCCGATCCGTGAATTCACCCGAACGGGAATCGCCCTAGGCGCGGGCCGGGGTGGGGCCCGGATCGGGCTCCGGCTCCGGCTCCGGCTCCGGGTCCTCCTTGCCGTCGCCGTCCGCGTCGTCGCGGGTCGCCGTCCAGGACGAGACGTAGAGCAGCAGCTTCGCCGTGAAGTTGATCCAGAGCAGCAGGGCGATCGGCACGCCGAAGGCCCCGTACATGCTCTTCGTCGCGACCTCCCGCATGTAGCCGCTGAGCAGGAGCTTCAGCAGTTCGAAGCCCGCCGCGCCGATGAGGGCCGCCTGGATCAGGCGGCCGCGCGGCGGTTCGACGCCGGGGAGCAGGGTCAGCAGGTAGAGCAGAAGCAGGAACGCGGCCACGACGCCGACGAGGAAGGCGGCCGTGCGCAGCAGCGCGCCGCCCGCGCCCTCGCGCGGGATGTGCAGCCACTCGGCGGACTTCCCGACGGCGCTGGCGCCGAAGATCGAGGCGATGGCCGAGGCCAGGGCCGCGCCGCCGAGGCCGAGGAGCACCAGCCCGTCCTTGCCCTTGCGGACGATCGGGTTCTCCTGGTCCTCGTCGTCCTTCTCCCACACCGCGCGCAGGCAGTCCCGCATCGAGCCCACCCAGCCGATGCCGGTGAAGAGCAGCAGGGCGCCGGCGACGAGGCCGACCGTGCCCGCGTTCGCGACGAGAGCGTCGAGGTCGAGCTGGTCGGAGATGCCGGGGACCTGTTCGGAGAGGCTCTTCTGGAGCCGGTCGAGCTGCTCCTGGCTGAGGAGCGCCACGCCGACGGCGGCGGCCACGGTGATCAGCGGAAAGAGCGCGAGGAAGCTGATGAAGGTGATCGCCGCGGCGAGCCGGGTCCAGTGGACGCGGTCGAGACGTTCGTACGAACGCCACGCGTGGGTCCGCATGAGACGCGCCGCCAGTGACCCGATCACCGGGAGTTTCGTCAGCCAGTCCATGGGGTCACCGTAATTGAGCTGCCGGAAATAGCCGGGATTGTCGCTTTCGGGCACTACGGTCGTCGATTGTGACTTTTCGCGAAGTGCCCCGGACGGACCGTCCGTTCCACACCCTGGTCCTGCGCAGGCTCAGGTTCCGCACCCACCAGGCCCTGCGGCCGCTCCGTCAGGAGCGGCGGCGTACGGTCTCGTCAGTGGGTGAGCCCAGTTGCGCCGGGACCCCGGTCGTCGGGCCCGTCCCGAAAGGGTATTCGCGCAGCTTGCGCCAGACCCCGTCCGAGCCCTGCTCGTAGAGCGCGAAGCCCTCGCAGACCCACTCGGCGGCGTACTCGGAGAGGGCGGTGAACGCCAGGTCCATCGCCTCCTCGGAGATCCCGTGGGCGACCGTGACGTGGGGGTGGTACGGGAAGGCCAGCTCGCGGCTGAGCGGCCCGTCGGGGTCGCGGACCTCGCCCTGGAGGCGGGTGCAGCCCGCGGCGCCCTCGACGACCTGGACGAAGACGACCGGCGAGAGGGGACGGAAGGTTCCCGTCCCCGCCAGCCGCATCGGGAAACCGTGGAAGGCGGCCGCGACCGCGGCCAGGTGGGCGCGGATCTCCGGCAGCCGGTCCGCCTCCACCTCGGTGGGCGGGACGAGGGTGACGTGCGTGGGGATGCCGTGCGCGGCGGCGTCCCCGAAGCCGGCGCGCAGCTCCTGGAGCTGGCTGCCGTACGGCTCCGGGACCGCGATCGAAACGCCGAGCGTTACGGTCCCCACGTATCTCTCCTCCGCTTGTCTGCATGGGTGCTGCCGCCCCAGTGTGGCGGCAGCACCCCCGGTATCGCCAGGGCCGTCTGTCGTTCGATCGCGCGTCAGTGCTTCGCGGGCAGGAAACCGAGGCGGTCGTACGTCTGCGCCAGGGTCTCGGCGGCGACCGCGCGGGCCTTCTCCGCGCCCTTGGCCAGGATGGAGTCCAGCGTCTCCGGGTCGTCCAGGTATTCCTGGGTGCGCCGCTTGAACGGTGTGACGAAATCGACCATCACGCCGGCCAGGTCCGTCTTCAGCGCGCCGTAGCCCTTGCCCTCGTACTTCGCCTCCAGGGCGGCGATCGTCTCGCCCGTGAGGGTGGAGTAGATCGTGAGCAGGTTGCTGACGCCGGGCTTCTTCTCGGTGTCGAAGCGGACCTCGGCCTCGGTGTCGGTGACCGCGCTCTTGATCTTCTTCTCGGTGACCTTGGGCTCGTCGAGGAGGTTGATCAGGCCCTTGGGGGAGGACGCGGACTTCGACATCTTGATCGCCGGGTCCTGGAGGTCGTAGATCTTCGCGACCTCCTTGACGATGTGCGCGGCGGGGAGGGTGAAGGTCTGCCCGAAGCGCTGGTTGAAGCGCTCGGCCAGGTCGCGGGTCAGCTCGATGTGCTGGCGCTGGTCCTCGCCGACGGGGACCGAGTTCGCCTGGTAGAGCAGGATGTCGGCGACCTGGAGGATCGGGTACGTGAACAGTCCGACGGTGGCGTTGTTGACGCCGCCCCTGGCGGACTTGTCCTTGAACTGGGTCATCCGGCTGGCCTCGCCGAAGCCGGTGATGCAGTTCATGACCCAGCCGAGCTGCGCGTGCTCGGGCACGTGGCTCTGGATGAAGAGCGTGCAGCGCTCGGGGTCCAGACCCGCGGCGAGGAGCTGCGCGGCGGAGAGCCGGGTGTTGGCGCGCAGATCCTTCGGATCCTGCGGCATGGTGATCGCGTGCAGGTCGACGACCATGTAGAACGCGTCGTGCGTCTCCTGCAGGGCGACGTACTGGCGGATGGCTCCGAGGTAGTTCCCGAGGTGGAACGAACCGGAGGTGGGCTGGATGCCGGAGAGCGCGCGAGGACGATCAGAAGCCATGGCTTCATTCTCTCAGGTGCGGGGGCGGGCTCGGGCCCGCCGCTGGCCGGATCCTTCCGGGTCGCGGCGTCCGTGCCGTTGCCCTGCCGGGGTACCGGGCGGTAGCGGCCCGGCCGGATCTTGCCCCGGCCGAGCGACCGCTTTCCCCGCCGCCGCGAAGCCGTAGCCCCCGGGCGCTGCCCGGCCCCGGCGCCTCAAACGCCGGCGGGGCTGGGTACGGCTCCGCCCCGTCGGTGCGGGTGCCGCCGGGCACGACCCAGCCCCGCCGGCGTTTGAGGCGCGGGCGGAGCCCGGGGAGGCGGCTAGAGGGGGAGGCCCGGGGCCGGGAAGGCCGACATCAGGGTGGTGACCTCCGCGCGGACGGCGGCCAGGCCCGGCTCGTCGGACTTGGCGGCCGCGTCCACCGACCGCGCGATCCAGTCCGCCACCACCGGCATGTGCTCCGTGGACAGCCCCCTCGACGTCAGGGACGGGGTGCCGATCCTGATGCCCGACGGGTCGAACGGCTTGCGGGGGTCGAACGGGACCGTGTTGTAGTTCACCACGATCCCCGCCCGGTCGAGGGCCCTGGCCGCGACCTTGCCCGCCACCGCCTTGCCCGTCAGGTCGATCAGGATCAGGTGGTTGTCCGTACCGCCCGAGACCAGGTCGAAGCCCCGCTCCAGCAGCGCCGCCGCCAGCGCCTTCGCGTTGGCGACGACCGCGTGGGCGTACGAGACGAACGACGGCTGCGCCGCCTCGTGCAGCGCCACCGCGATACCGGCCGTCGTCTGGTTGTGCGGCCCGCCCTGGAGGCCGGGGAACACGGCCTTGTCGATGGCCTTCGCGTGCTCCTCGCGGCACATCAGCATCGCGCCGCGCGGACCGCGCAGGGTCTTGTGCGTGGTCGTGGAGATCACGTCCACGTGCCCCGCCGGGGACGGGTGCGCCCCGCCCGCGATCAGGCCCGCGATGTGCGCCACGTCCGCGACGAGGACCGAGCCCGCCTCCTCGGCGATGGACGCGAACGCCGCGAAGTCGATCGTGCGCGGCAGCGCCGTACCACCGCAGAAGATCAGCTTGGGGCGTTCCGCCAGGGCGAGGTCGCGTACGGCGTCGTAGTCGATGAGCCCCGTGTCCGCGCGGACGCCGTACTGCACGCCCCGGAACCACGACCCCGTCGCCGAGACGCCCCAGCCGTGGGTCAGGTGCCCGCCCATCGGCAGCGCCATGCCCATCACCGTGTCGCCCGGCTTCGCGAAGGCCAGGTAGACGGCCAGGTTCGCCGGGGAGCCGGAGTACGGCTGGACGTTGGCGTGGTCCACCCCGAACAGGCCCTTGGCCCGCTCGACGGCGAGGGCCTCGACGCGGTCGATGTTCTGCTGGCCCTCGTAGTAGCGGCGGCCCGGGTAGCCCTCGCTGTACTTGTTCTGCAGCACCGTGCCGGAGGCTTCGAGCACGGCGGCGGACACGTAGTTCTCGCTCGGGATCAGGCGCAGGGTCTCCGCCTGGAGCACTTCCTCCGCCGCGACGAAGGACGCCAGTTCGGGGTCGGTCGCGGCAAGGGCGGGATGGACGAGAGGGGCGGGACGGTGGCTCGCGGACATGGCGGGCTCCTCCGGGGTCGATGTGATCGGTACCCCGCGAGGCCCAGGCGAGCGGCCCTGTGTGCGGTCGAGCGCGCACGACTCCCCCGGAGTTGGTTCTCCGTACGCCAGTCGCCGTGCGTATTCCCCACCTTAGCGGGCGCGCCACAAGAAAGGTTTCTCCGTCCGTTATACGAGCGAGGATGGACAGTGACGCCACCCTCGTCACAGGCCTGACGGACGATCGGAGACCCCGTGTCGACAACTGCTGATGCCATCCGCTCCGCCGAAGCGCACAGCGCGCACAACTACCATCCGCTGCCCGTGGTCGTCGCCACCGCGGAAGGCGCGTGGATGACCGACGTGGAGGGCCGCCGCTACCTGGACATGCTCGCCGGCTACTCGGCGCTCAACTTCGGGCACGGCAACCGCCGTCTGCTCGACGCCGCCCGCGCGCAGCTGGACCGGGTCACGCTCACCTCGCGCGCCTTCTACCACGACCGCTTCGCCGATTTCTGTACCGAGCTCGCCGCGCTGTGCGGAAAGGAGATGGTGCTGCCCATGAACACGGGCGCGGAGGCCGTGGAGACGGCCGTGAAGACCGCGCGCAAGTGGGGCTACGAGGTCAAGGGAGTCCCGGACGGCCACGCCAAGATCGTGGTCGCGGCGAACAACTTCCACGGCCGTACGACGACGATCGTCTCCTTCTCCACGGACCACGAGGCGCGCGACCACTACGGCCCGTACACCCCCGGCTTCGAGATCGTCCCGTACGGCGACCTGACCGCGCTGGACGCGGCGGTGACCGCGCACACCGTCGCCGTGATGCTGGAGCCGATCCAGGGCGAGGCCGGGGTGCTGGTGCCGCCCGCCGGATACCTGAAGGGCGTACGGGAGCTGACGCGCGAGCGGAACGTCCTCTTCATGGCGGACGAGATCCAGTCGGGGCTGGGCCGCACGGGCAGGACCTTCGCGTGCGACCACGAGGGGGTCGTCCCCGACCTGTACATCCTCGGCAAGGCGCTCGGCGGCGGGGTGGTGCCGGTCTCGGCCGTCGTCGCCGACCGGGACGTGCTCGGGGTGTTCCGGCCGGGCGAGCACGGGTCCACCTTCGGCGGGAACCCGCTGGCGTGCGCCGTCGGCCTGGAGGTCGTGGCGATGCTCAGGACGGGCGAGTACCAGCAGCGCGCCACCGAGCTCGGCGACCACCTGCACCGGGAGCTGAACCTGATGGTCGGCGGGGGCGCGGTGACCGCCGTACGCGGGCGGGGGCTGTGGGCGGGCGTGGACATCGAGCCGTCGCGCGGGACCGGACGGGAGATCTCCGAGAAGCTGATGGAGCTCGGCGTCCTGGTGAAGGACACCCACGGGTCCACGATCCGGATCGCCCCGCCGCTGGTGATCAGCAAGGAGGACCTGGACTGGGGTCTGGACCAGCTCAGGTCCCTCCTCGCCGCCTAGGTCGTGTCGTCAAAGTCCCGTCTGGCCGGCGGGGTCTGGCACGCACTCCCCCAGACTCCGTCCGGGGGGACCCCCAGCCGCGTTGTCGTCGGTCGTCGATGCTCCGCATGGGCTCCCTCCTCCGCCTTGCGATCGCACGCACCAGACCCCGCCGGCCCCGCCCTCCGGGCGGCCGACGCTACTTTGACGACACTCCCTAGGCCTACAAGATGACGTGGGGCAGGAAGCGGGCGTACTCGTCCGTGACCGGCCCCGCCGATTCGCGGATGCCGAGCCCCGCCGCCTCGTCCTCGACGACCCACGCGCCGAGCACCACCCGGTTGCCGTCGAAGTCGGGCAGCGGGGCCAGGGCCTGGAAGCAGTACCGCTCGCCCTCCTCCGGTGTGAACGGCTCGCCGGTGCCGTCCGCCGGGTGGAGGGTGACCCCGGCGCCCTCGCGGCCCAGCAGCGGCTTGGCCGCGTAGCCCTCGGCTCCGGGCTCCGCCAGCTCGCGCGGGCCGTCGAGGTAGGCGGGCAGCAGGTTCGGGTGCTCCGGGAAGAGCTCCCACAGGATCGCAAGCAGCGCCTTGTTGGACAGCAGCATCTTCCACAGCGGCTCGATCCAGCAGGTGGTGCCGGAGCCGCCGCCGTGGTCGTACGTGCCGAGGACCTGCGGGGCGAACTCGTCGGTGGCCAGCCACTCCCACGGGTAGAGCTTGAAGCAGGAGCGGATGAAGCGGAGCTTCTCGTCGACGAACCGGCCGGACAGGCTGTCCCAGCCGATCTGCTCCACGGACAGGGCCTGGGTGTCCAGGCCGGCCTGCTCCGCGGTCTCCTGGAGGTAGGCGACCGTCATCAGGTCCTCGCCGAGCTCGTCGGTCTCGGAGTGCGCGAAGTGCAGCGGACCGGGCGGGAGCAGCTCGGCCTGCCGGCGCCAGGCGTCGACGAGGCGCTCGTGGAGGGAGTTCCACTGGTCGGCGCCCGGGAAGCGCTCCTCCATCCAGAACCACTGCGGGCTGGCCGCCTCCACGAGGGAGGTGGGGGTGTCGGCGTTGTACTCCAGCATCTTGGCCGGGCTGCCGGTGCCGTCGTAGCGCAGGTCGAAGCGGCCGTACAGGGAGGGCTGTTCGGCACGGCGGCGCCAGGACTCGGCGATCAGCGCGGCGAGCTTCGGGTCGGTGATGCCGAGGTCGGCGAAACGGTCGTGCTCGACGATGTGCGCGGCCGCGGCCAGGCACATGGCGTGCAGTTCCTCGACGACGTTCTCCAGCGCCTCGACCTCGGGAAGGGAGAAGGAGTAGTAGGCGCTCTCGTCCCAGTAGGGGCGCAGGGAGTCGTCGGGGTAGCGGGTGAGGGGGTAGATCAGCCCCTGCTCCTCGACCGTCTTCTGCCAGTCGGGGCGGGGCTCGATGGTGTGCCGCTCCACGGGTGCTCAGCCGCCGCTGGAGCCGGAGCTGCTGTGCCCGCCGATGCCGCCGCGGGTGACGGCGGACTTGTCGAAGCTGCCGCCGGAGACCTTGCCGTTGCGGACGGTGCCGCCGTAGTAGTACGTGCCCCGGCTGCTGTTGCCGCTGCCGCTCTTGCAGTACTTGTCGTCCAGCTTGTCCAGCGTGTTCCGGTCGACGCAGCGCCGGTCCGGCTCGTTGCTGTTGCCGCAGGCCACGAGCGTGGCCGCGAGCAGGCCCATGCCGCCGAGGACGACGGCGCCGGAGCGCATCCGGCGCTTGTTGCTGCTACTGCTGCTGTCCATGTCTGCTGCTCCCCTTATGGCGTGCTCCCGACAGACTAGAGCGGGGGCCCGGGCCGATGGAATCCGGCCGCCGTGAGATCCGTGACCTAGAGTCAGTTCGTGCTCATTGGGATGATTTGCGCCTTGGGCGCGGCGGTCTGCTTCGGTACGGCGTCCGTTCTGCAGGCGGTGGCGTCGCGGGCCGTGGAGCCGGGGACGGGGTCCGGGGTGGACCCGGCGCTGCTGATGCGGGCGGTCCGGCAGTGGCGATATCTGGCCGGGCTCGGTCTGGACGCGGTGGGCTTCGTGCTCCAGATCATCGCGCTGCGCCACATCCCGATCTACGTGGTGGGGGCCGCGCTGGCCGCGAGCCTGGCCGTGACGGCGGTGGTCGCGGCGAAGCTGATGCGGGTGCGGCTGTCCCGGACGGAGTGGGGCGCGGTGGGGGTGGTGTGCGCGGGGCTGCTGATGCTGGGGCTGGCCTCCGGGGAGGAGGGCTCGGGGGAGGGGTCGCTCGCGCTGAAGCTGGGGCTGCTGGGTGCGGCGGGACTGGTGCTGCTGGTCGGCGCGGCGGCGGGCCGGCTCCCGGACGGGCCGCGGGCGCTGGTACTGGGTCTGGCCGCGGGGACGGGCTTCGGGGTGGTGGAGGTGGCGGTCCGGCTGATCGACGGCTTCTCACCGGCCGAGCTGCGCAATCCCGCCCTGTACGCGTTGCTGCTGGGCGGTGGTGCGGCCTTCCTGCTGCTCACCTCGGCCCTGCAGCGCGGCTCGGTGACGGCGGCGACGGCCGGCCTGGTCCTCGGCGAGACGGTCGGCCCGGCGGTGGTGGGGGTGGTCTGCCTCGGCGACCGCCCCCGGGAGGGCCTGGCCTGGCTGGCGGTGACGGGCTTCGTGGTGGCGGTGGCCGGAGCCCTTGCGCTGGCCCGCTTCGGGGAGCCGCCGGGGGTCGCGCCGGAGCCGGCACCCCCGGCCGCATGACGTCGACGCCGGGCACCGGGGTCGGGCGCCCGGCACTTCCCGGGGAAGGGGCGGATCATCCCGGGTGACATGCGCTGTCGGACCGATGCATCATGATCGCTGTCTACACGGGTCCGCATGCGCCGACCGTCGCCGGGGGGAGCCGGCCGCGCATCCGTCGTGCAGTGCCGCACCCGTCCTGAACCCATGTCGCTCTTCGAAGGAACCTCCTGGTGCGTCCCACTCGTACGACGGTCCTGCTCGCCGCAGGTCTCGTCGCCCTCCTCGGGCTGCCCGCCACCGCGGCCGCCGCCGAGGCCCCGTCCGACCTCTACGTGAACCACGCCGAAGGCGCCAACTGCACGGACAGCGGCTCCGGCTCGAAGGCCGTGCCGTTCTGCACGATCTCGGCGGCGGCCAAGGTCGTCGCGCCGGGCCAGACCGTGCGGATCAAGACGGGCAAGCCGTACGACGAGGCCGTCACCATCGACCGTTCCGGGGAGCCGGGCAAGCCGATCGCCTTCGTCGCCGACGGGGCTGAAGCCTCTCACCAGGTGTATCTGGCGGATGGCAAGGGCCTGACCGTCAGCGGCGCCTCCCACGTGGTCGTTCGCGGACTGCGCACCTCCAGCGGCGTCGCGGTCAGCCGGTCCGCCGATATCGAGCTGGACCGGCTCCACGCCTCCGGAAATCCCGCCGTCGTGGTCGACGGTGGAAGCACGGACGTGCGCGTCAGCCGGAGTTCGCTGATCACTCCTGTCCGGATCGCGGGCGGGTCGCGGGGTACCGTGCTGAGCCGCAACGAGATCCGCGGCTACAGAACGTCGTCGGTCGACGTAATCGACGCTCCCGCCACGGTCGTCACGAACAACACGATCTACCCCGACTGCGAGGCGGCCGTCTCGCTCGGCGGCGACTCGCCGGGCTCCGCGGTGTTCAACAACCTGATCTTCGGCTACCTCTACGCCCCGTGCCCCAAGCCGGACCCGCGCAACGGCATCGCGGTGTCGGCGAGTGCGGTGGCCGGCACCCGCGTCGACTACAACCTGATCGTCGGCCCGTTCACCGATGCCCGGGTGGCCTACAAGTGGGCCGGCTCCGGCTACCAGAGCGCGGCGGCGTTCCAGGCGGCGACCGGGCAGGGGGCGCACGACATCCTCGCCCCGTCGCCCCTGGGCGTCGGGGCGATGGAGGGCTCGCCCACGATCGACTCCGGGGACCCGACGGCGCCGGGCGTGCTGCCCACCGACTTCAACGGACTGCCGGTCGCGGACGACCCGCGCATGCCCAACACCGGTAAGGACGGCGGGTTCATCGACCGCGGTGCCCGTGAGCTGCAGGACGACCTCAGGGGCGTCCGGGTGGAGCTCGAACAGGCCTGGGCACCGGTCGGCACCACGGTGAAGGCGAAGGCGATCCCGGACAGCCCCTGGTCTGCCGCGCTCACCTATCACTACGACTTCGGCGACGGGACGGCTCCGGTCGTCACCAAGGAGCGCACCGCCGATCACGCCTACGCCTCGCCGTGCTCGTGCGTGGTCAAGGTGACGGCGGTGAACGCCGTCGGGAAGCAGGTGTCCGGCGAGCAGACGGCCAAGGTGACCGCGGCCGGGCCGCTCGCCGCGGGCTTCACCGCGACGCCCATCCTGCCGGGTACGGACAGCGCGGGCGCCTTCACTCCCCCGCTCACGGTCGACATCGACCCGCGGGACGCGACGGCCGCCCCCTGGCCGGTGCAGCGCACCCAGGTGGCCTTCGGCGACGGCACCTACGCGCACAGCGAGCACCTCGACGGCTTCCAGCACACCTACAGCCGGCCCGGCACCTACACGGTGACGGTCAGCCTGGGTGACTCCAAGGGCGCCGACTCCACGGTCAGCAAGACCGTGAAGGTCGACTACGCCGCTTCCGGGTACGTGGCCACCGAGCCGTCCCGCGTGCTGGACACCCGCACCACCAACTCCCCGCTTCAGGACGGCACCCCCGCGTCGGTGCCCGTGCCCGTCCTCACCTTCGGGTCGGGGGGCTTCAGCTCGGGCGGTGCGTCCGCGGCGGTCCTGAACGTGACGGTCACCGGCGCCACCGAGGACACCCACCTCAGCGTCTGGCCCTCCGGCCAGCCCCGCCCGGTCACCTCGAACGTCAACATCAAGGCCGGCGGCACCTCCTCCAACACCGTCACCGTCCCCGTCGGCGCCGACGGCAAGGTCTCCGCCCAGCTCAACTCCGGCAAGGCCGCCCTGATCGTCGACTTCGTCGGCTACTACCAGCCGAACACCGGACAGCGCTTCTCCCCGATCGCCCCGACCCGCCTCGCCGACACCCGGACCACGGGCGGCGCCCTCGGCGGCGGCCAGACCCGCACCGTCAAGGTCGCCGGCATCAACGGCATCCCCGCCGACGCCACCGCCGTCGCACTCAACCTGACCGGCACCGGCGCGACCGAAAACGGCCACGTCATCGCCTACCCGGACCCGGCCAAGCGACCCACCACCTCGAACCTCAACCTCGAACCCGGCAAGGACAAGTCCAACCAGGCCATCGTCCCCGTCGGCCCGAACGGCACCATCACCCTCTACACCAACACCGGCTCCACCCACCTCATCCTGGACGCGGTCGGCTACTACGCCAACGACGGCAAAACCCTCTTCACCCCCGCCGTCCCCCAACGCCTCGCCGACACCCGCACCACCGGCAAACTGAACCCCGGCGCGACCACCACCGTCACCGGCCTGCCCGCGGGCGCCATCGGCGCGGCCCTGAACGTCACCGCCACCGAGTCCACCGGCCCCGGCTTCCTCACGGTCTACGGGCACGGCACCACCCGGCCCGAGGCCAGCAGCCTCAACACCCGCCCCGGTGAGACCGTCCCCAACCACGTCACCACCCCCGTCACCGACGGCCGCGTCAGCATCTCCAACAGCTACGGCGGCAGCACCCACGTGATCACCGACCTGCTCGGCTACTTCACCCAGGGCTGACCCCACGCGTGGCAATGGCCCGGCGGACAGGTGTCCGGCCGGGCCATTGCTACGGAAGCGCCGCCGCCAGGGCCGCCAGGGTCGGGGTCCACGCGCTGTCCGACGGGGTTCCGTAGCCGACGACCAGCGCGTCGCGCGGCGGCAGCGACGCCTGCGGGTGGCGGAAGCCGGCCAGGCCCTCCAGAGCCAGGTCCTGCCAGGCCGCCGACTGGAGCACCGCGCGCTCCGTCCCCGCCGGGAGGTCCAGCACCGCGTGCAGGCCCGCCGCGATCCCGGACACGCCCACCACCCGGCCGGCCACCGCCGCCACCAGCTCGTCCCGGCGGCGCCGGTAGCGCAGGCGCATGCCGCGCACGTGGCGGTCGTACGCCCCGGAGGTGATGAACTCCGCCAGCGTGAGCTGGTCCAGCGAGCTGGAGGTCCGGTCGCTCATGCCCTTGACGGCCAGGACCTCGTCCACGAGCCCCGGCGGGGCCACCATCCAGCCCATGCGCAGCCCCGGCGCCAGCGACTTGCTGGCCGTACCGAGGTACACGACCCGGTCCGGGTCGAGCCCTTGCAGGGCGCCGACCGGCTGGCGGTCGTAGCGGAACTCCCCGTCGTAGTCGTCCTCCAGGATCAGCCCGCCGGTGGTGCGGGCCCAGTCGACCGCCGCCGCCCGGCGGGCCGGGGTCAGGGCCGCTCCCGTCGGGAACTGGTGCGCCGGGGTCAGGAGCACCGCGCCCGGCCCCGCGCCCAGTTCCCCCGTACGGGCCCCCTCCCCGTCCACGCCCAGCGGCGGCGTCCGCAGCCCGGCCGCCGTGAGCAGGTTCCGGTGGATGTCCAGGCCGTACCCCTCCACCGCCACCTCCCGTACCCGCCGCGCCCGCAGCACCCGTGCCAGCAGCGTGAGCGCGTGCGCGAAGCCCGCGCACAGCACGATCCGGTCCGGGTCCGCGTACACCCCGCGCGCCCGCGCCAGGTACCCGGTCAGCGCCTCGCGCAGCTCGGGCCGGCCGCGGCCGTCGATCCCGTACCCGAAGGCCTCGTTCGGGGCGTCCGTCAGCGCCCGCCGGGCCGCCGACAGCCAGGCCGCGCGCGGGAAGGCGCCCACGTCCGGGGAGCCCGGCCGCAGGCTGTACGAGGGCCCCTGGCGCGCGGGACGCCGTACGCGGGCGGGCACGGCGGTCCGGCGCGGCCGGGCCCGTTCCGCGACCCGGGTCCCGGAGCCCTGGCGGGCCGTCAGCCAGCCCTCGGCGACGAGCTCGGCATAGGCCTCCGCGACGGTGTTCCGGGCGATCCCCAGGTCGACGGCGAGCGAGCGGGAGGACGGCAGCCGGGTCCCGGCCGCCAGCCGCCCGCTGCGCGCGGCCTCGCGCAGCGCCTCGACGAGCCCGGCGCGCAGCCCGCGTCCGGCGGAGAGGTCCAGATGCAGGTCGGCACCGAAAGTGGCCCAGGATTCCGTCATGGATATGGACCATATCGGTGGGCCGCCCGCCCCCTACGGTTGATCACATGACGAACGCACACGAACACACTCCCCGTATGAACATGGCGAAGGCCGCCCCCGAGGTCTACAAGGCGGTCCTGGCCCTGGAGATCGCCGCCAAGAAGGGCCTGGACCCGGCTCTGGTCGAGCTCGTCAAGATCCGGGCCTCGCAGCTCAACCACTGCGCCTTCTGTCTGGACATGCACTCCAAGGACGCGATCGCCGCCGGCGAGAGCGTCGAGCGGATCGTGCAGCTCACCGCCTGGGAGGAGTCGCGGCACTTCTACACCGAGAAGGAGCTCGCCGCGATCGAGTTCACCGAGGCGGTCACGGTCCTGACGGACGGCTTCGTGCCCGACGAGGTGTACGAGAAGGCCGCGAAGCACTTCGAGGAGCGCGAGCTGGCCCAGCTGATCGCCGTCATCTCGACGATCAACGTCTGGAACCGCATCGGCGTCACCACCCGCATGGTGCCGGGGCACTACACGCCCGGCATGTACAACAAGGGCTGATCGGCCGATCAGAGCGGCTGGAAGGACTGGACGGCCGCCGTGAGGTACGTGCGGGTCAGCTCCTCGTCGCCGGCGGGGCCGTTGATCATGATCACCCACCGGCTGCGGTCGGCGGCGACGAGGAGCCGTTCGACGGCGCGGTTGGGCGGGGCGGACACGGCCGGATCGGTGTACTCGAAGACCAGCTCGCAGCCGGAGCCGTCCACCGGATCCCGGGAGATCTCCCGGTAGCCGGGTTTCCTGCCCAGCTCCTTGGTGGAGTCGCCCAGGACCTCGCAGGCCGTCATGGTGTCCTGGGTGGCCCGGAAGATCTGGAGCAGCGCGCTCTGATCGCCGGACCGGTACAACGTGCCGGCGGCCGGCTCGGCGCGGTCGGCCGTCCAGCCCGTGGGAACGGCGACCGAGAAGCCGGACGCCGTTTCGCGCACCCACGCGTATCCGGAGGGCCCGGTGGACGAGGTCGAGGTGGGGGTCGGGCCGGAGGTGGCGGTCGGGGTCGCGGTTCCCTCCGCGCCCGGGCCGCCGGGGCCGGAGCCGGAGTCCCGCTGGCCCAGGTAGAGCCACCCGCCGACGGCGGCCGCGCCGACCACGGCCACGCCGAGGGTCACCGCCACCAGGGTCCGTCGGCGCCGCGCGGGGGGCGGCGCCGCCGGACCCTGTGCCCGCCACCCCGGCGCCGACGGCATGCCCGGCGCGTACGAGGGCGGCGACGGCGGATACGACGGCCACTGCGGCGGCCCGGGGGCCGGGGCCGGGCCCGGCCGGGTCCGGTCGGCGGGGGCGGCCCGGCCGGCCGGCCCGGTCCACTCGCTCGGCTTGGTCCGCTCGGCCTGTTCGGCCCGGCCGGCCCGCTCGTGCCCGCCGGCCTGCTCGGGCCCGCCGGCCTGCTGGGGCCGCTCGGCCGGATCGGGCCGCTCGGCCGGGCCGGGCCGCTCGGCCGGATCGCTCGGCCCGGTCCGGTCGGTCCGCTCGCTCGGCTGCGCCCGCTCGCTCGGCTCGGCCGGCCGGACCCACTCGGCCGGCTCCGTCCGCTCCGTCCGTTCCCACCGCTGCGACCGCGGATTCCAGCGGACGCCGCCCTCCCCCGTGGCCACGCTCAGCCTCCCAGCGAGGTCAGCAGGGCGCCCAGGGCGGTCGCCGCGCTCACCGTGTCCACCAGCGGGGCCCACCGCTCCAGCGCCCCGCGCAGCCTGGCCGGCAGGCCCGGGCGGACCTCCCCGCCCGCCTCCAGCTCCCCCGCGACCTCGTCCAGTTCGCCGTCCAGCGCCGCCCGTTCGGGGCTGCGGGGCAGCCGTACCAGGGCCGCGCGCAGCTCCCGTACGGCCTCCAGCAGTTCCTCGGCGCCCGGCGCCGCGGCCTCCGTACCGCCGTGGTGGACGGTGCTGTTGGTGTTGTGGGTGCCGCCGATGCTGAAGCTGCTGCCGTGGACGTCACCGATCCGCACCGCCGGCTGTTCTCCGCCGCTAGTTGCCACTGCTTCTCCTCTTGCCCGACCTCGTGCGCTTGTCCTTGTCGTCGTCCGGGTCGGAGGACCCGTGGCGGGTGGCGCTGTTGTGGCTCACTCCGCCGATGCCGAAGGCGCTGTCGCGCACCGACTGGATGAAGACCGCGCCCTCGGCGACGTTGACGGCCCGCTCCGCGAACTCCTCGGTGTGCCAGCCCGCCTCGTGCAGGGCCAGGGTCACCCCGCCGACGATCCGGTCCTGGATCGTCTTCAGGTACCGGTCCAGGTCCATCAGCTGGAACAGCGAGGCATCGCTCTGCGCGGCGAGTTCGCGTACGGAGACGGCCGGCCCGGCCGGGATCGCCACGCCGTGCCCCGCGGTCGCCATCCGCCACGGGATGCGCAGCGCGCGCACCAGGGCGAGCAGCGCCGGACCGAGAGCGCCCGCACCGTTCACGACCGCCCAGACCACCTTGGCGAAGGTGGTGTTGCGCCGCTGCCGCTGGGCGGTGTCGTCGGCCCGCTGGAAGTCCGGCCGAACGGGCAGCAGCACGTGCGGGGCCACCTCCAGCATCAGCATCCCGCCCTGGGTGTGGACGCGGATGAAGACGGTGATGACGAGGTTCTCGTCCCAGCCGCCGACCCGAACGCGCAGGAAGTGCCGGCGGCGCTCGCCGCCCTCCTCGATGGCGCTGGCGCGGTGTTCGGCGAACGCCTTCGCGGACAGGTCCAGGGAGTCGACGTCGGGCAGCCCGTCAGCCGGCAGGAACACGCACTCGTCGATGACCAGTTCACGCAGCCGGTCCAGTACGGAGGCCTCCGCGTCCTCGGAGCCGTGCGGCGACGGGATGCGCAGGGCCTCCAGGCGTGGCCGGATCCGGTCCACGATCTGCGCGTTGTCCAGCTCGTCCGCCTCGCCGTCGCCGCGCGGGCGCAGTTCGACGGCCAGCTGCCACGGCAGGTAGGCCTGGCCCGCGCCGCAGAACGGGTTGTCCACGTCGTACATGACCAGGGGCGCGTGCTGGATCCGCTGGATC
Source organism: Streptomyces sp. NPDC048258 (assembly GCF_043201995.1). Taxonomy (NCBI): domain Bacteria; kingdom Bacillati; phylum Actinomycetota; class Actinomycetes; order Kitasatosporales; family Streptomycetaceae; genus Streptomyces; species Streptomyces sp. NPDC048258. Next base: position 318,463 of record NZ_JBICZH010000010.1, on the reverse strand, counting down.
CGCGCGCGGGCCCGGCCGAAGCGCCGGCCCGTCACCAGCAGGTCTCCCGCCCCGGCGGCGTAGTGCTCCCGGTCGAGCGAGGAGTGCAGGACCCGGGCGAAGTGCCCCCGCTGGAGCCCGGCGACGGTCGTGAGCAGGAGGAAGACGAGTATGGCGACCCAGGAGTAGGCCTCCGCGTGGATCTGCCCCATCCGCGGCCACTCCAGGAAGATGCCGAGCGGGTTCCGCGCGATCACCTCGCCGACGTACGGGAAGAACCAGCCCGCGTCCGAGAAGCGCAGCGGCCCCAGGTTGCCGTCGGCGAAACCGGCCGCCACGCCCCAGAGGACGTTGCCGAGCATCCAGACGGCGTACCCGCGCAGGATGTACTCGACGATGCGGCTGCCGCGGCCGGTCCGGTCACGGTGCCGCTTGATCTGACCGGCACCGCTGAGCAGGAGCGCGGGGACGATCAGGAAGACGGTGAAGGTCTGGAGCAGCAGCAGCCCGAGGGCCCAGACCGCCACCACCGCCACCGCCCAGGCCATTTCGATGCGCCGGGCGCGCAGGGCGTGGGCGAGGACGCGCGCGGCGTCGAATCCGTAGGAGGGCGCGGTGAAGCGTTCCTCGTGGACGTACAGCTCGTCGATCACCCGATCGCGGTACGCGGTGTCGAGATGGACGCCGGCGCACAGCAGCCGTCCGGCCTCCGTCTGCGACGGGTGTACGGGCGCTCTGCCGTCCGGAATGGTGCCGCTCACCGAGTCCCCCCTCAGGTGTGGGAGGAAAACGTACGGGGCCGGGCGGGCCCCGGACAGGGCGGATCACGCCAAAAGGCCCCGGCGCACTGGGCGCCGGGGCCTTTCAAGCGGTGGAGCGGTGATCAGATGAGGCCGAGCTCACGGACCGCGTCGCGCTCCTCGACGAGCTCCTGCACGGAGGCGTCGATGCGGGCGCGGGAGAACTCGTTGATGTCCAGGCCCTGGACGATCTCGTACTTGCCGTCCTTGGTGGTGACGGGGAAGGAGGAGATGATGCCCTCCGGGACGCCGTAGGAGCCGTCCGACGGGATGCCCATCGAGGTCCAGTCGCCCGCGGCGGTGCCGTTGACCCAGGTGTGCACGTGGTCGATGGCGGCGTTGGCGGCCGAGGCGGCCGAGGACGCGCCACGGGCCTCGATGATCGCGGCGCCGCGCTTGGCGACGGTCGGGATGAAGGTCTCGGCGAGCCACAGCTCGTCGCTGACGACCTCGGCGGCGTTCTTGCCGGCGATCTCCGCGTGGAAGATGTCCGGGTACTGGGTGGCCGAGTGGTTGCCCCAGATGGTCAGGCGCTTGATGTCGGAGACGTCGGCGCCGGTCTTCTGCGCGAGCTGCGAGATCGCGCGGTTGTGGTCCAGGCGGGTCATCGCGGTGAAGCGCTCGGCCGGTACGTCCGGGGCGGCGGCCTGCGCGATGAGCGCGTTGGTGTTGGCCGGGTTGCCCACGACGAGGACCTTGATGTCGTCCGCGGCGTGGTCGTTGATGGCCTTGCCCTGCGGCTTGAAGATGCCGCCGTTGGCGGAGAGCAGGTCGCCGCGCTCCATGCCCTTGGTGCGCGGGCGGGCGCCGACGAGCAGCGCGACGTTGGCACCCTCGAAGCCCTGGTTCGGGTCGTCGAAGATGTCGATGCCCTTGAGCAGCGGGAAGGCGCAGTCGTCGAGCTCCATGGCGGTGCCCTCGGCGGCCTTCATGCCCTGGGGGATCTCCAGAAGACGGAGCTTGACCGGCACGTCCGCGCCGAGCAGGTGGCCGGACGCGATGCGGAAGAGCAGCGCGTAGCCGATCTGGCCTGCGGCGCCGGTGACGGTGACATTCACGGGAGTGCGGGTCATGGCCTTCTCCGTTAGACAGCTGGCGGTCGGGGCGTCCCTGCCCCATGTGCTGGAGGACGCCGCTCCCCAGTAAATCTTGACGTGAAGAGACATCCGCCGTCAGGCTATCGGACCCTGGGGCGGCCGGTCTCCATGGGGGCTGGTCCACCAGGTGGATCCGGCCCCCGGCGCCGGCCGCCCGGCCGGTCCGCGGACGGTGAAGCGGAAGGTCAGCGCACGGTGAAGCGGACCGCCGTCTCCAGGAACGGGACCTCCAGCCACGGCTTGCCGGGCGGGCTGGGCTGCATCACCAGCGCGAGCAGCGTGATCGCCACGCCCAGGATCCCGTACGTGACCATGTCCGTGAACCGGGAGCGCACCGCGAGCATGCCCACCGAGGGCAGTACGCGCCGCAGCACCGAGGCCGCGATCAGCGCCAGGCCGATGGCCAGGCAGCCGACCCGCGGATGCCCTGTCGCCGTGGCCAGCAGGCCCGCCGCGGTCGCGGTGAGCACGCTGAGCATCGGCCACTGACGGGCGGGCGTGGACACGGCCCCGGGGACGGCCCGGCCGCTGCCCTCCGGGCGGGCGGTGTCCCGGGTGACGGACGGGAAACGGCGGGATCTGGGCGCCTCGGCCGCCGGCGTCGCGCTCTCGTCGCCCCGCTCAGCCCGCACTGCCGGCCCGTTCCGCCGCCTCGACGACGTTGACGAGGAGCTGGGCCCGGGTCATCGGGCCGACACCGCCGGGGTTCGGGGAGATCCAGCCGGCCACCTCGGCGACACCGGGGTGCACGTCGCCGACGATCTTCCCGCTCTCGTCGCGGCTGACGCCGACGTCGAGCACGGCCGCGCCCGGCTTCACGTCCTCCGGCTTGACCAGGTGCGGGACGCCGGCCGCGGCGACGACGATGTCCGCCTGGCGCAGCAGCCCCGAGAGGTCGCGGGTACCGGTGTGGCAGAGCGTCACGGTGGCGTTCTCGGACTTGCGGGTCAGCAGCAGGCCGATCGAGCGCCCGACGGTGATGCCGCGGCCGAGGACGACGACGTGCGCCCCGTTGATCCCGACGCCGTGGTGGCGCAGCAGTTCGACGATCCCGTACGGGGTGCAGGGCAGCGGGCCCGGCTCGTTCAGGACCAGCCGGCCGAGTGACATGGGGTGCAGGCCGTCGGCGTCCTTCAACGGGTCCATCAGCTCCAGGACCCGGTTGGTGTCGACGCCCTTGGGGAGCGGCAGTTGGACGATGTAGCCCGTGCACTCCGGATTGGCGTTGAGTTCCCGTACGACCTCCTCGATGTCCTCCTGGGAGGCCGTCGCGGGCAGTTCGCGCTGGATGGAGGCGATGCCGACCTCGGCGCAGTCCTTGTGCTTGCCGTTGACGTACCAGCGGCTGCCCGGATCGTCACCGACCAGCAGGGTGCCGAGGCCGGGGGTGATGCCCCGGGCCTTCAGGGCCGCCACGCGGGCGGTCAGTTCGGACTTGATCGCGGCTGCGGTGGCCTTGCCATCGAGAATCTGGGCGGTCATGTACCCATCCTCCCGGATGGAGTGCCCCTGGTTCCAGTCAAGGCGCTTACGGACGCGCGCGGTTCATTGCACTTGCACAACAAGTCACCGCCCGGGCGGGAACCGGCTGGACAAGTTCAGTCGTCTCGGATGACGATGACCGGAAAAGAGTGCCGCGGGCAGTGCCGGGGGGCGGACCGTAGAACAGAGCTTTCCTCCGTGCGTGCCGTGCGTCCCCGCACTTCCACGGAGGAACACCCCAAGATGAGCTTCGGCGACCCGAACAACCCGTACGGACAGCAGCCCCAGGCCCCGCAGGGCCAGCCGGGCTACGGCTACCCGCAGCAGGCGCCCCAGGGCGTCCCGCCGCAGGGCGGCTACGCCTACCCGCAGCAGCAGGCCCCGCAGGGCTACCCGGGCTACCCCGGCGGCCCCGGCGGCTACCCGGGCGCGCCCATGGAGATGCCGGGTCTGGTCAAGACCGCGCGCGTCCTCCTCTTCGTCGTCGGCGGCCTTCAGCTCATCATCGGCCTCCTCGCGCTCCTCGGTGGCGCCGCGCTGTCCTCCACGGACACCGGCACCGCCGGCGCCGTGGCCGGCGGCGTGGTGATCGCCCTCGGCCTCTTCCTGCTCGCCATCGGCGTGCTGGCCATCGTCCTCGGCGCCAAGTTCGCCAAGGGCGGCAACGGCGTCCGCATCACGACGATCGTCTACGCCTCGCTGTCCATCCTCGGCAGCTTCTTCAACTTCGCCAACACCTCCGCCAACGGTGGCTCGGGTGCCGCCGGCGGCGTCATCAGCCTGGCCATCGGCGCCCTGATCCTCGCCGCGATGGTCACCGCCCCCGGCTCCGCCTGGTTCAAGCGCCCGCGCTTCTGATCCTGGTACGACACGTACGGCGAAGGCCGCGACCCGCGCACTGCTGCGGGTCGCGGCCTTCGCCGTTGTCGTCAGCCGGCCGGCTCAGTGGAAGAAGTGCCGGGTCCCGGTGAAGTACATCGTCACGCCGGCCTTCTTGGCGGCCTCGACGACCAGCTCGTCGCGGACCGAACCGCCCGGCTGGACCACGGCCTTGATACCGGCGGCCGTGAGGATCTCCAGCCCGTCCGGGAAGGGGAAGAAGGCGTCGGAGGCGGCGTACGAGCCCTGCGCGCGCTCGGAGCCGGCCCGCTCGACGGCGAGCTTCGCCGAGTCGACGCGGTTGACCTGGCCCATGCCGACGCCGACCGAGGCGCCGTCCTTGGCGAGCAGGATCGCATTGGACTTGACGGCCCGGCAGGCCTTCCACGCGAAGGCGAGCTCGGCGAGCTCGGCCTCGGAAAGCGCGTCGCCGGTGGCGAGGGTCCAGTTGGCCGGGTCGTCGCCCTCGGCCTGGAAGACGTCCGACTGCTGGAGCAGTACGCCGCCGGAGATCGGCTTGAGGTCGCCCGGCTGGTGCGGGTGCCCGTCCACCTTCAGGACGCGGATGTTCTTCTTCTTGGCCAGGATCTCGACCGCGCCGTCCTCGTAGGCGGGGGCGGCGATGACCTCGGTGAAGATCTCGGCGACCTGCTCGGCGAGCTCGACGGTCACCGGGCGGTTGACGGCGATGACGCCGCCGAAGGCCGACAGCGGGTCGCAGGCGTGCGCCTTGCGGTGGGCGGCGGCGACGTCAGTGCCGACGGCGATACCGCACGGGTTGGCGTGCTTGATGATCGCGACGCAGGGCTCTTCGTGGTCATAGGCGGCCCGGCGGGCGGCCTCGGTGTCCACGTAGTTGTTGAAGGACATCTCCTTGCCGTGCAGCTGCTCGGCGTTGGCGAGCCCGCCCGGCTGGCCGTCCGTGTAGAGGGCGGCGGCCTGGTGCGGGTTCTCGCCGTAGCGCAGGGTCGACTTGCGCTCCCAGGCGCCGGCCAGGAACTCGGGCAGCACGGCCTCCGGCTCCGGGGCGTACGCGTTCGTGAACCAGGAGGCCACGGCCACGTCGTACGCGGCGGTGTGCTGGAAGGCCTCGGCCGCCAGCCGCTTGCGCGCGGTGAGGTCGAAGCCGCCGCCCTGCGCCGCCGCGAGGACGGCGGCGTAGCGCTCGGGGCTGGTCACGACCGCGACGGAGGGGTGGTTCTTGGCGGCGGCGCGGACCATGGAGGGGCCGCCGATGTCGATCTGCTCGACGCACTCGTCGGGGGTGGCGCCCGAGGCGACGGTCTCCCGGAAGGGGTACAGGTTGACGATCACCAGGTCGAAGGGCTCGACGCCCAGCTCGGCGAGCTGGTTGCGGTGGTCCTCCAGGCGCAGGTCGGCGAGGATGCCGGCGTGCACGCGCGGGTGCAGGGTCTTGACCCGCCCGTCCAGGCACTCGGGGAAGCCGGTCAGCTCCTCGACCTTGGTGACGGGCACCCCGGCGGCGGCGATCTTCGAGGCGGTGGAGCCGGTGGAGACGAGCGCGACGCCCGCCCCGTGCAGCCCGCGGGCCAGCTCTTCCAGTCCCGTCTTGTCGTAGACACTGACGAGCGCACGCCGGATCGGCCGCTGGGTCGTGGTCGGGTCGTTGCTCTCTACGGCGGTCACTGGATTGTTACCTTTCGTCCCTCAATGCGGTAGCCGTGTCGGGCCAGGCGCCCCACGACGTCGACGAGCAGCTGTCGCTCGACTTCCTTGATGCGCTCATGGAGAGCGGCTTCGTCGTCCTCGTCCCGGATCTCGACGACACCCTGGGCGATGATCGGACCGGTGTCCACGCCGGAGTCCACGAAGTGGACCGTGCAGCCGGTGACCTTCGCCCCGTAGCCGAGCGCGTCCCGTACGCCGTGGGCGCCCGGGAAGGCGGGGAGGAGGGCGGGGTGGGTGTTGATGAACCGGCCGCCGAAGCGGTCGATGAACGCCTTGCCGACGATCTTCATGAAACCGGCGGACACGACGAGGTCCGGAGCGTGGGCGTCGGTCGCCTCCGTGAGGGCGGTGTCCCACTCCTCGCGGCTCCCGTAGGCCTTGACCGGGCACACGAAGGTGGGGATCCCCGCCTTCTCGGCGCGCTCCAGGCCGACGATGTTCTCGCGGTCGGCCCCCACGGCGACGACTTCGGCACCGAAGCCCTCGGGTCCGCCGGGGTGGGCGTCGATGGCGTCGAGCAGGGCCTGGAGGTTGGTGCCGGAACCGGATACCAGCACGACCAGGCGGGAGGCGGCCATGGGAGGCCCTTTCTCACGGGAATGCGGTGTTCGTCTTTGTATGGTCATACGAAACTTCGGGGTACCGATATACGGGGGACCATACGAAGCAACCGACCGCCTGCAACGATACCGGCACACCGGACGGCCCCCGAGGGACGGGGGGACGGCCGAGGGGTAGCGTCTGCTTACAAGCCGAATCGACGTCGTCGTGACGTCCTTGACACAGGGGAAGTAACACACCCGATGCCGGACCGCCGTCAGCCCGACTCCCCCACCGACGACAACCCGTTCGCGGCTCCCCCGGAAGGCCGGCCCGACCAGCCGTGGCAGCCGCGCGGCGGTGGCGACGGCGGCGAGGACGGCAACGGCCGGCCGGAATCCGAGGGCCGGGGCGGCCCGGCGCGCTGGGACCCGACGGACCCGATCCAGCGCCGCGCCCGGTACGCGCTGCTGGCCGGCATGTGGGGCTTCTTCTTCGGGATCTTCGGCATCCCGTCGGTGGGACTGCTGCTGGGGGCCCTCGCCCTGTACTGGGGCATCAGCGCCCTGCGCGGCAAGCCGGCGACGGCGCAGCCCGGCCAGAGCGGCACCCCGGCCCCGGGCGGCCTGGCGGCCCTGGGCGAGGCGGCCCGCCCCCAGCGCACGGCGGCGGTGAGCGGCCTGGTCACGGCGTCACTGGCGATCCTGCTGGCGATGAGCTCGTACGCCTTGCAGCTGGCGTACAAGGACTTCTACGTCTGCCGCGACGACGCCCTGACGAACGCGGCGGAACTCCAGTGCAACACGCTCCTCCCGAACAACTTCGTGGGCGACGTCCTGAAGGTCCGCCAGTAGCCCCACCCGGGGCACCCTCAGCCCCGCCACCGCTTGAGGCGCGGGGGCCCGGGGGCGGAGCCCCCATCTTCAGCCTCGCCGGCGTTTGAGGTGCGGGGGCCCGGGGGCCCGGGGGCCCGGGGACAGAGCCCCATCTTCAGCCCCGCCGGCGTTTGAGGCGCGGGGCGCGGGGCGGAGCCCCGAACTTTCAGCCCGGCCCCACCCGGGGGCACCCTCAGCCCCGCCGGCGCTTGAGGCGCGGGGCACGGGGCGGAGCCCCCATCTTCAGCCCCGCCGGCGTTTGAGGTGCGGGGCGCGGGGCGGAGCCCCGAACTTTCAGCCCGGCCCCACCCGGGGGCACCCTCAGCCTCGCCGGCGTTTGAGGCGCGGGGGCCCGGGGGCGGAGCCCCCATCTTCAGCCCCGCCGGCGTTTGAGGCGCGGGGCACGGGGGCGGAGCCCCAATCTTTCAGCCCGGGCCCACCCGAGGGCACCTCCAGCCTCGCCGGCGCTTGAGGCGCGGGGCACGGGGGCGGAGCCCCCATCTTCAGCCTCGCCGGCGCTTGAGGCGCGGGGCACGGGGGCGGAGCCCCCATCTTCAGCCTCGCCGGCGCTTGAGGCGCGGGGGTCCGGGGGCTGGCCCCCGGCAGCGGCGCCGCACACGCTAAGACGGCGGCTTCCGGCGGGCCAGGACACGCGCACCCCCCACCGGCGGAGCCAACGGCGGAGCAGCAGCCGGAGCCTCGGCCGACTTCGCCGGGATCAGGATCGGACTCAGGTCCAGGCTCAGCCCGGGCACCACGGTCACCGGCCGGTGCGGCCGCACCGGGACGGGGGCCCGGGCTGCGGCCGGACTCGGGGCCTGGGTTGCGGCCGGGGCCGAAGCCGGAGCCGCGGCCGGGGCCGCGGCAGGCTCCTGCACCAGAACCGGGGCTGCGGCCGGGGCATGGGCTGCGGCCGGGGCCGAATCGGGGGCTGCGGCCGGGGCAGGCTCCTGCACCGGAACCGGGACTGCGGCCGGAGCCGAAGCCGAAGCCGGAGCTGCGGCCGCGGCAGGCTCCTGCACCGGAACCGGGACTGCGGCCGGAGCCGCGCCCGGCGCAGCCGACGGGGCCGACATGTCAGGGACCAGCGCGCCCGCGGCCCGCCGCAGCGCCTCCCACCGAACCTCCCGCACGCCACTGTCGTGCCACCCGTCCTCCACCGCCCCCGCCACCGCCACCGCGGACCTGGCCGGCCGCGTCCGCCACGCCTGCACCCCCACCGCCACCGGCACGGCCAGCACCAGCGTCCACGCGAAGGCCGCCGCCCCCACCGCCCACCACACCGGCCCGAAGTCGGCCAGCGCCCGCGACCCCAGCGGCCCCGCCGAGGCCGCCGCGAGCCCGGCCATGGCCAGCCCGCACACCAATGCGCCCAGCGCGGCCGTGAGCGCGGTCTCCCCGTACGAGACCTCGCGCGCCCGGCGTACCGCGAACCACCCCACCGCCAGCCCGGCCACCACCGGCACCCCGGCGACCGCCCACGTCAGCGGCGTCCCGGGCCCCTCGGGCGGCAGCGCCGCCAGCAGCGGGAACCGGGGCAGCGCGGGCGCACCCGTGAACCCGAGCGGCGTGGCGGTCACACCGGCGCCGAGCACGAACCCGGGCCCGAGCGCATAGGCCGCGCCCCACACCATGGCGTTCGGGATCAGCGCGAGCGCCAGCAGCAGCACCGCGAAGCGGCCCGACCACACCCCGGTCAGCCCCAGGAAGGTCCCCTGGACCTCCGCACCGTGCCACGCGAGCGAGCCGCCGACGAGCAGCACGCCACCGCCCAGCAGGACGAGCGCCCCGCCCGCCCCGGCCCGGAGCGCCACCGCGTAACGGGGGCGCGCGACCGCCCTCCGTACACCCCCTGGCACCCACGACGGCAACGGCCGGACCGGCCGCCCCCGGACCGCCCACACCCCACCGGCGGCGGCGAGCACGGCGACCATCGGGACGTGCCAGGCCGCGCTCATCGGGTCGGCCGGCATGGGCCCGCCCGCCGCGTACACCGTGGCGAGGGCCCCGACGGCCAGATAGCCGCAGAGCACGGCCGAGAAGACGGCGCCGGCCGGCAGCACCTCCTCCCCCTCCTCCTCTGAGGCGCTCCCCAGCCGCGCGGCCCGCCGCATGAGCAGCACGGGCAGCGCGACGAGCAGCAGGGGGGTCAGGCCGACGGGCGCGGGCACGCCGGACAGCGTCTCGTACCGCACCAGTTCCGTCCCGTGGGCGAGCAGCCACAGCCCGGCGGCGAGGTGCAGGGCCCCGCCGGGGCCGCTGTCGGGATAGGGGGAGCTGATCCACAGCACGGTGACGAGCACGGCGAGGAAGCCGAGCCCGAGTCCGGCCGCCACGGCGCCGCCCACCACGCATGCGGCCGCCGCCGGGGAGCGGCGCCGCCGGACGGTTCGCGGAGCCGCGGACAACGGGGTCCCGCGTTCGGTCACTTGGGTCACCCCGCCATGGTGCCAACGACACGCGCTATGGGCGGGTAACAGGCGAATGTCCGTGGTGTCGCCCAATATACGTTTATGTACTTTTTCGCCCAGAGCGGTCGGGTCGCGGGGAGCGTGGCATGACACAAAGCGTCGAGACGAACTCGGAGCTGAGCCTCCCCTCCCCGGAGGAACGCCGCAGACTGCGCGAAGCGGCGGACCTGACGCACGAACAGGTCGCGGCGGCCGTGGGCGTCACCGTGACCACGGTGCGCTCCTGGGAGACGGGCCGCACGGAACCGCGCGGGCGCACACGCGAGGCGTACGCGAAGTTCCTGACGGACCTGTCGGAGCCGCCGGAGTCCGAGACCCCGGCCCCGGCCGACCCTGACCCGCCGTCACCCGCGGCCGACGCGACCGGTCCCGCCCCGGAAACGGCCGTGGCCGAAGCCGGGCAGAGGCTCGTCGAGGCCGACGCGACGCCCGCGGCAGCCCGCGCCCCGGAAGCGGTCGGAACCGAACGGCCCGTCACCGAAGCCGGGCAGGAACTCGTCGAGGCCGGCCCGTCCGCGCCCGCGGGTGCCGCGACCGACCCGGCCGTCGGAGCGATCGGAGCCGAACGGGCCGGCGCCGAAGCCCGGCAAGGGCTCGTCGCGCCCGACGCAAGCGACGCGGGCGCCCGAACCGGCCGGGCAACACCGCAGGCGACCGGCCCCGGCACCCCCGGCTCGGCCGGGACCGACAGGAGCTCCAGGGCTGCCCATTCGGCGGATGCGGCCAGGCCCGCCGGCTCCGCCGCGCCGGCTCCGGCAGACGGGTCGGCCGTGCCCGCCGGTGCGGCCGGAACCCCCGGAGTCCCCGAGTCGCCGGGGAGCCCCGCCCTCGGCGGAGCCGCGGAAGCCACTGGAACGGCCCGGTTCACCGAGCCCGGCTGCGGCACCGACCCGGAGCCGGCTCCGGCAGACGGGTCCGCCGTGCCCGCCGGTGCCGCCCGCACCCTCGCAGCCCCCGACGCGCCGGGGAGCCCCGCTCCCGACGGAGCCGCAGCAGCCACTGGAACGGCCCGGTCCACCGAGCCCGGCGGCGTCGCCGACCCGGATGCGCCCCGCACCCCCGCGCAGCCACCGGCAGGTCAGGCCGAGGCGGCTTTCGACGCCCTCTACGCCCACGCCGCCCCCGACCTCATCCACCAGGCCTACCTGCTCACCGGCCGGCCGGACCTCGCCCAAGAGGCCGTGGAGCGGGCCTTCCGCCAGGCCTGGCGGCAGTGGCCGGACGTGGCCACCGATCCGGACCCGGTGGGCTGGGTGCGCGCGGTCGCGTACGAGTACGCCCTCTCCCCCTGGCACCAGCTGCGCCGCGCGCACCGGTATCCCGACAAGCCCCCCGCCGAGCCCGCCGACCGGATCCTCCTCGACGCCCTGCTCACACTCCCCGTCGCCCACCGCCGTACCGTCGTGCTCTACGACGGCGTCGGCCTCGACCTCCCCGACACCGCCGCCGAGACCGAGGCCAGCACCCCCACCGCCGGCGGCCGGCTGCTCGACGCGCACGGGTACCTCGCCGACCGGGTCCCCGAACTGGCCGACGTACCGCCCGAGAAACAGCCCGTGCTGCTGCACGACCTGCTCTCCACGCTGACTCCGGCGGTACGGCTCGCACCGCGCCCCGCGGCCCTCGTACGCGGCCGCGCGGAGCGGCGTACCCGGCTGTGGACCCGCGCCGCCCTCGGCATGACCTCGGTGATCGCGGTCGCGACCGCGTACACCGCGGCGACCGCGCCCACCCACTACCAGCCGCCGATCGCCCCCGGCGCGAACGTCTCGGGAGTACCCCCGCTCAGCGGTCCCCAGCGGATCACCGAGCAGAGCAGGCAGCTCCACGACAAGCTGCGCGCGGACCCGGCCGCCGGTCCCGCCCGCCTCGCCCCGCGCGTCGAATGAGAAAACGGGCGTGGCCCGCACCCGGGAAGGGTGCGGGCCACGCCCGTACACACGTACTGCTGCGACTGCTACTGCGCGGCGTTCAGGATCGCGCGAGCCAGCTGCGCGGTCTCGGTCGGCGTCTTGCCGACCTTCACGCCGGCGGCCTCGAGGGCCTCCTTCTTGGCCTGTGCGGTGCCAGAAGAACCGGAGACGATGGCACCCGCGTGGCCCATGGTCTTGCCCTCGGGGGCGGTGAAGCCCGCGACGTAGCCGACGACCGGCTTGGTGACGTGCTTGGCGATGTAGTCCGCCGCACGCTCCTCGGCGTCGCCGCCGATCTCGCCGATCATGACGATCAGGTCGGTGTCGGGGTCCGCCTCGAACGCCTCCAGGGCGTCGATGTGCGTGGTGCCGATGACCGGGTCGCCACCGATGCCGACGGCCGAGGAGAAGCCGATGTCACGGAGCTCGTACATCATCTGGTAGGTCAGCGTGCCGGACTTGGACACGAGACCGATGCGGCCGGGCTTGGTGATGTCGCCCGGGATGATGCCGGCGTTGGACTGGCCGGGGGTGATCAGACCCGGGCAGTTCGGGCCGATGATCCGCGTCTTGTTGCCCTTGGAGGTCGCGTACGACCAGAAGGCGGCGGAGTCGTGCACCGCAATGCCCTCGGTGATGACGACGGCCAGCGGGATCTCGGCGTCGATGGCCTCGACGACGGCGGCCTTGGCGAAGGCCGGCGGGACGAAGAGGACGGAGACGTTGGCGCCCGTCTTCTCCATCGCCTCGGCGACGGAGCCGAAGACCGGGACCTCGGTGCCGTCGAAGTCGACGGTGGTGCCGGCCTTGCGCGGGTTCACGCCGCCGACGATGTTGGTGCCGTCAGCCAGCATCAGCTTGGTGTGCTTCATGCCCGTGGCACCGGTCATGCCCTGGACGATGACCTTGCTGTCCTTGTTGAGGAAGATAGCCATGTGAGTCTGTGACCTCTGCCCTTACTTCGCAGCCGCGAGCTCGGCGGCCTTGTCGGCCGCGCCGTCCATGGTGTCCACGCGCTGGACCAGCGGGTGGTTGGCGTCCGAGAGGATCTTGCGACCCAGCTCGGCGTTGTTGCCGTCGAGACGGACGACGAGCGGCTTGGTGACCGCCTCGCCCTTCTCCTCCAGCAGGGCCAGCGCCTGGACGATGCCGTTGGCGACCTCGTCGCACGCGGTGATGCCACCGAAGACGTTGACGAAGACGGACTTGACGTCCGGGTCGCCGAGGATGATCTCGAGACCGTTGGCCATGACGGCGGCGGAGGCGCCACCGCCGATGTCCAGGAAGTTGGCGGGCTTGACGCCGCCGTGGTTCTCGCCGGCGTACGCGACGACGTCGAGGGTGCTCATGACGAGACCCGCGCCGTTGCCGATGATGCCGACCTCACCGTCGAGCTTGACGTAGTTGAGGTTCTTCGCCTTGGCAGCGGCCTCGAGCGGGTTCGCGGCCGCGTGGTCCACGAACTCCTCGTGGCCCGGCTGACGGAACTCGGCGTTCTCGTCGAGCGAGACCTTGCCGTCGAGCGCGATGACGTCGCCGGAGGCGACCTTCGCGAGCGGGTTGACCTCGACGAGGAGCGCGTCCTCGGCGATGAAGGTCGCCCACAGGGTCACCAGGACCTCGGCCACCTTCTCGGCGACCTCGGCCGGGAACTGCGCCAGGGCGACGATCTCGCGGGCCTTCTCGATGGTCACGCCCTCGTTGGCGTTCACCGGGACCTTGGCGAGCTTCTCGGGGGTCTCTTCCGCGACCTGCTCGATGTCCATGCCACCCGCGACCGAGGCCATGGCCAGGAAGGTGCGGTTGGTGCGGTCGAGGAGGTACGAGACGTAGTACTCCTCGAGGATCTCGGGGGCCGTCTCGGCGATCATCACCTTGTGGACCGTGTGGCCCTTGATGTCCATGCCGAGGATGTCCGTCGCCCGGGCGACGGCCTCGTCCGGGGTGGCGGCCAGCTTCACGCCGCCGGCCTTGCCGCGGCCGCCGACCTTCACCTGCGCCTTGACGACCGACTTGCCGCCCAGCCGCTCGGTGGCCTCGCGAGCCGCCTCAGGCGTGTCGATGACTTCACCGGCCAGCACCGGTACACCGTGCTTGGCGAAGAGGTCCCTCGCCTGGTACTCGAACAGGTCCACGCGCGTCCGTCCCTTGTCTTTTTAAAGATTCGCAGTGATTCGCGGTTGTCTGCTATCTGCGTGGGCGTGCCGCGGAGGGCAACGTGACGGCGCTGTCACAAGGAAGGCGCACACGGTGACCGTGGACGCGGCATGTCCGTCCCGCAGGTTATCCCCGTGGGACGTAGGTCCCTAAATCGCAGATCACACCTGAGCGGTGATACCTGTCACAGATCCCCTCACGGTTGAGCTGGAACTTCGTGTGATCTGCCGATTCCCCCGTGATCCACGCACGACCGGTCACGGCACCGGCAGGGGCCGCTTCTCCAGGGCCGCGGCCATCACCTCCGGGAACAGGTCGGGGGTGCAGGCGAAGGCGGGCGCGCCCAGCGCCGCAAGGGCGGCGGCGTGCTCGCGGTCGTAGGCCGGGGCGCCCTCGTCGGACAGGGCCAGAAGGGTCACGAACTCGACGCCCGCCGCCTTCATCGCGGCGACCCGCTTGAGCATCTCGTTGCGTATGCCGCCCTCGTAGAGATCACTGATCAGGACGACGACGGTGTCGGCGGGACGGGTGATCTTCGACTGGCAGTAGGCGAGGGCGCGGTTGATGTCGGTGCCGCCGCCGAGCTGCGTGCCGAACAGGACGTCGACCGGATCGTCGAGCTGGTCGGTGAGGTCCACGACGGCGGTGTCGAAGACGACGAGCCGGGTCGCGATCGAGCGCATCGAGGCCAGCACCGCCCCGAACACGGAGGCGTAGACGACGGACGCGGCCATCGAACCCGACTGGTCGATGCAGAGGATCACCTCCTTCTTCACCGACTGGGCCGCCCGGCCGTAGCCGATCAGCCTTTCGGGGACGACGGTGCGGTACTCGGGCAGGTAGTTCTTGAGGTTGGCCCGGATCGTGCGGTTCCAGTCGATGTCGTGGTGACGGGGGCGGCTGGTCCGGGCGGAGCGGTCGAGGGCGCCGGTGAGGGTCGCCCGCGTCCGTGCCGCGAGCTTCTTCTCCAGCTGCTCGACCACCTTGCGGACCACGGCCCGGGCCGTCTCCTTCGTCGTGTCGGGCATCGCCTTGTTCAGGGAGAGCAGGGTGCCGACCAGGTGCACGTCGGGCTCGACGGCCTCCAGCATCTCCGGCTCCAGCAGCAGGGCGGACAGGCCGAGCCGCTCGATCGCGTCGCGCTGCATGACCTGGACCACCGAGCTGGGGAAGTACGTACGGATGTCCCCGAGCCAGCGGGCCACGTTCGGCGCGGATCCGCCGAGGCCGGCCGAGCGCGCCCCGGACGCCTTGCGGGAGCCCCCCGCGCGTCCCGACCCGTCTCCGTCGTACAGCGCGCCGAGCGCGGCATCCATGGCCGCGTCCCGCCCGCCCAGCGCACATCCGGTCCCGTCACCCTCACCCCCACCGAGCACCATCCGCCACCGCCGCAGCCGTTCCCCCGCGTCGGCTCCCCCGGGCATGTCCGTAACGGTCATCTCCCTGTCCCCTCCACTCGTCGTGTCGTCCCTAACCCCGCCCCGGCCCCGCCGGGCTCAACCCAGCCCCGGGCCCAACCAGCCGTGCCAGGCTCAACCCAGCCCTGCGCTCAACCAGCCCCGCCAAGCCCAACCCGGCCCCGCGCTCAACCAGCCCCGCCAGACCCAACCCAGCCCCGCGCTCAACCAGCCCCGCCAGACCCAACCCAGCCCTGCGCTCAACCAGCCCCGCCAGACCCAACCCAGCCCCGCGCTCAACCAGCCCCGCCAGACCCAACCCAGCCCCGCGCTCAACCAGCCCCGCCAGACCCAACCCAGCCCCGCCGGGCTCAACCCAGCCGGCGCTCAACCGGCCCCACCAAGCCCAACCCAGCCCCGCCGGCGTTTGAGGCGCGGGGTCCGGGGCAGAGCCCCGATCTTTGAGCCCCGCCGGCGCTTGAGGCGTGGGGGTCCGGGGGCCGCGCCCCCGGCAACGGCGCCGCACCCTCAGGCCGCCGCCACCCCGTCGGCCGGCGCCCCGCCGAGGAGCATCCGGACCAGGTCCACCACCGCGTCGGCCCGGACCGGATCCAGGTCCGGCCCGAACCCCGCGGGGGCCGAGCCCACCATGACCACGGCACCACCGGCACCACCGGCACCGCGGCGGACCAGCTCACCCAGGGTCCGCTTGACCCCCGGCTCGTACGCCCCGAACGTCCGCCGCAGCAGCGGCAGCACGTCGGTGAACGCCCGCTCCGGCACCCCCGTCAGCCACGCGTCGATCAGGCCCAGCAACTGGTCGTCGTGGACCAGCAGCGTGCCCCCGCCCGAACTCCCGCCGGCGAAGCCCTCGATCCAGCCCGCCGCGTCGGCCGGAGAGGCCGCCGGGGACAGCGCGAGCCCCATCAGCCGGGCCGTCTCCCCGGCCGGGAGCCGTCCGTCGTCGAGCAGCAGCCGGGCCGCGCGGCCGCGGATCAGGCCCTGCACGGACTCCCGGCCGGCAAGCGTCCGCAGCACCGCGGACCAGCGATCGCGCAGCCCCTCGTCCGCGTCCGCCAGCAACCCGACCGCTCCGTGCACCCCGTCCACATGGCCCCGCAGCTCCGCCGCCGCGTCGGCGTCCAGCCCGGCCGTGCAGGCCGGCGGCAGCGCCACGCATATCCGTTCCGCGAGCCCGGCCGCGACCGTGCCGAGGGCCGCCGCGTCGGTGTCCCGGACGTCCCCGTACCGCAGCGAACGGGCCAGCGCGGGCAGGGCCTTGGCCAGGCGCGCCACATCGGTGTCCAGCGCCGCCCGGTCGGCGAGCGCCCGCAGCACGGCGGGCAACGCCTCGGACAGCCCGGCCAGCAGGCACCGCTCGGCCAGTGCCGTGACCTCGCCCAGCTCCTCGGCCGCGGCCGCGTCGGCCTCGGCCTTGGCGGTGGCCGCCGCGGGGACGGTGGTTCCCCAGATCCCGGCCTCGGCCACCCGCACCGACAGCTCCGGCTCCCAGCAGAGCCGCCAGGTCTCCCGGAAGGTGCCGGTCGCGCCCCGGGAGGCGGTGGGTATGCCCCAGTCGATGCCGAGCAGCCGCAGCCGGTGCAGCAGCAGGGACTTCGCCGCGTCGGTGTCCTTGCGCAGGTCGAGCTCCAGCTCGCGGTCCTGCGCCTCGGGCTTGAGCCGCAGGGAACGCTGCCGCCGGGTCAGGTCGCGCTGCAGCGGTACAACGGGCGCCGTGTCCGGGACCTCGCCGAGCACGTCCCCGACGACCAGCCGGTCCTCGATCAGCGCGAGCGGTATGTCGGAGCCGTCGCACATCACCGCCCGGACCGCTTCGAGGGTCTCCGTCAGCCCGGGCAGCGGCCGCCCCCGCATCGCGGCCAGGGTCTGCGCCAGCCGGACCGCCTCGATGACGTGGGCGGAGGAGACCTGCCGGTCCTCCTCCCTCAGCAGCCCCGCGACCTTGGTCAGCCACCGCTCCACGGGCCGGTCCCGGACGGCGAAGAGGTGCGCGTACCAGCCGGGCGAGGCGATGCCCGCTCCGTACCCGCCGGCCCGGGCCAGCCGGCGGTGGGTCCAGGGCACCCAGGTGGTCTCCACCTTCACCTTGGGCAGGCCGGTGAGGAGCGCCTTGTCGGCCGCCGCGGTGGTCTTCGCGCGCAGCGCCGGGACGTGCCAGGCCCCGCACACCACGGCGTACGCGTCGCCGAACTCCCGGCGGGCCGCCCGCATCCGCTGCCGCATGTACGCCTCGCGCACGAGGTCGCGCCCGTGGCCGCCGTCCCCGTACGCCTCGCGCAGGGCGCCCATGGCCTCCCCGAGCGCCTCGAACGCGGCCAGCGGATCCCGGACGGCCCCGGAATCCCGGTGCTCGACCACGTCCTCCCACCAGCGCTCGGGGTCGTCGTACCCAGCGGTCCCGGCCAGCACCGCGAGCGGGTCCGGCCTGGCGGTGTCCGGCTCCTCGCCCTCCTCCCGCGCGGCCAGCGAGTGCGCGGCGGGGAGGTCCATGAACCGCACCGGTACGCCGGCCTCCTGCGCCCAGCGGATCGCGACCCACTCCGGGGAGAACTCGGCGAGCGGCCAGAACGCGGCCCGGCCGGGGTCGTCCGCGGCGTGCGCGAGCAGCGCCACGGGCGGCCGCATCCCTGGGTCGGCGGCGAGGCCGAGCAGCGCGTCCCCCTCGGGCGGCCCTTCGATGAGCACGGCGGGCGGCCGGGCCGCGTCGAGGGCGGCCCGCACGGCGCGGGCCGAGCCGGGCCCGTGGTGCCGTACGCCCAGCAGCAGTGGGCTCATACCGTCACCTCCCGGCAGGCGCGGTAGAAGTCCTTCCAGCCGTCCCGCTCGCGGACCACGGCCTCCAGGTACTCCTGCCAGACGACCTTGTCGGCGGCCGGGTCCCGGACGACGGCGCCGAGGATTCCTGCGGCCACGTCGGAGGGGCGCAGCACGCCGTCCCCGAAGTGGGCGGCCAGGGCCAGGCCGCCGGTGACGACGGAGATGGCTTCGGCGGTGGACAGGGTGCCGCTGGGCGACTTCACCTTCGTCCGGCCGTCGTCGGTGACTCCGTCGCGCAGCTCGCGGAAGACGGTGACGACGCGGCGGATCTCCTCCAGGCCCTCGGGCGCGGCCGGCAGGTCGAGGGAGCGGCCCATCTGGTCGACGCGGCGGGCGACGATGTCGACCTCGGCGTCGGCGGTGGCCGGCAGCGGCAGGACGACGGTGTTGAAGCGCCGGCGCAGCGCGCTGGAGAGTTCGTTGACCCCGCGGTCGCGGTCGTTGGCGGTGGCGATGAGGTTGAAGCCCCGCACGGCCTGCACCTCTTCGCCGAGTTCCGGTATCGGGAGGGTCTTCTCGGACAGGACGGTGATGAGGGTGTCCTGGACGTCGGCGGGGATGCGGGTGAGCTCCTCGACGCGGGCGGTCATGCCGTCGGCCATGGCCCGCATGACGGGGCTGGGGACGAGGGCCTCACGGCTGGGGCCGTGGGCGAGGAGGCGGGCGTAGTTCCATCCGTAGCGGATGGCCTCCTCGGGGGTTCCGGCCGTGCCCTGGACGAGGAGGGTGGAGTCTCCGCTGACGGCGGCGGCGAGGTGTTCGGAGACCCAGGTCTTGGCGGTGCCGGGGACGCCGAGGAGGAGCAGGGCGCGGTCGGTGGCCAGGGTGGTGACGGCCACTTCGACGATGCGGCGCGGCCCGACGTACTTGGGCGTGATGACCGTGCCGTCCGCGAGCGTGCCGCCCTGCAGGTACGTGGCCACGGCCCAGGGGGAGAGCTTCCAGCGGGCCGGCCGGGGCCGGTCGTCGGCGGCCGCGAGGGCTTTCAGTTCGTGTGCGAAGGCGTCTTCGGCATGCGGTCGCAGCGCCTCGGCGTGCCGGGTGTCCTCGGGCATGGTCATGGTCCCCCTCCAATGCTCGGCAGCCGCTCCCGACTGCTGTGTCCACGGTGCACCACGCCACTGACAACGAGCCTTGTTCGAGGCGTTGTTGCAGGTCAGAGCAATTGTCAGTGGGGGTCCGTACGGTGGTTCACATGACTGAGCAGGCGGTCCGCTGGACGGCGGAACAGGTACTGGCTCTGGCTCCTGACGATGCCTCACGCAAGGCGGGAGGCAGACTCGGCGGGGCGGGTCCGTGGTCGCAGATCGGAGGTTCCGCTTCCGGTTCGCTGTGGGGGTTGTGCAAGGGCAGCGGCAGCACGCCGTACCGGACGGTCGTGGACCTGGCGGGGCCGGCGTACAAGTGCTCCTGCCCGAGCCGGAAGTTCCCGTGCAAGCACGCGCTGGGGCTGCTTCTGCTCTGGTCGGCGGAGGGGGTGGGCGAGCCGGGCGAGGCGCCGGACTGGGCCGCGGAGTGGCTGGCGGACCGGGCGGCGAAAGCCGCGCGCCCGACCGCCCCGGCGGGCAGGCCGGCGGATGAGGAGGGCGCCCGGCGGCGGGCCGAGCGACGGGCGGCGCGGATAGGCGCGGGCGTCACCGAGCTGGAGCAGCGGCTGGCCGATCTGCTGCGGGGCGGTCTCGCCGGGCAGGAACAGTCGGGCTACGCGGCGTGGGAGGAGACGGCCGCCCGGATGGTCGACGCCCAGGCGCCCGGACTGGCCGGACGGGTCCGGGAGTTGGGGACGATACCCAGTTGCGGCCCCGGCTGGCCCGCCCGGATGCTTGAGGAGGCGGCGCTGCTGCACCTGCTGGACCGGGCCTGGCTGGGGGTGGCCGCGTTGCCGGAACAGCTGGCGGCGACCGTGCGCAGCCGGGTGGGACTGCCGGCCTCCGGGGAGGGGGAGGCCGTACGGGACCACTGGCTGGTGCTGGCCCAGTACGACTCGGTGTCGCCGGACGGCCGGCTCACCACCCGCCGGATATGGCTGCGCGGGCTGGGGAGCGGGCGGCCGGCCCTGGTGCTGGACTTCGGACCGCCCGGGCGGCCACCGGGGCTGGCACTGCCAGTGGGGCTGGTGCTGGAGGCGGACGTCCGCTTCCGGCCCGGGTCGGCGGGGCTGCGGGCGGATCTCGGGGAGAGGTCCTCGGCGGCCGTGCCGTGCGCGGAGGTTCCGGCCGGGGTGAGCACCGGGGCCGCCCTGGAGGCATACGGGGCTGCGCTGCGGGATGACCCGTGGCTGGAGTCCTGGCCGGTGGTGCTCGGCCCGGTGATCCCGATACCTGGAGAGCTCGGCTGGCAGCTGGCGGATGCGGAGGGCACCTCCGCCCTGCCGGTGCCCCTCACCGGGGCCGGGAGCCGCTCCCGCCCGGGTCTGTGGCAGCTGGCCGCGTTGTCGGGCGGGGGCCCGGTGACGGTGTTCGGGGAGTGCGGCCACCGCGGCTTCACCCCCCTGACGGCCTGGCAGCCGGGCTCACCCGAGCCGGTGCCGCTGGCCTGAACAAGGGGCGGAGACAAAGGGGAAATCGCTGGGGGCCTGGGGGGTTCTATGCCGTCGCGGGAGCGACGGGCAGGACACGGCGGCGCGGGGGCGTCGGCGTGAAGTGACGAGAAGCCGGGGGGCTTTGCCGTGAACGACAACCACGCCAGCTAGAGCCGAAGCGGATGTGACGGCGACATCGACAGCTCCGGTCCCGCGGAGGGGGCGGGACCGGGGCGCATTACTCGCAGAGGGCAGAGGGAGGGGTTCGATGGGCAAGGGCGACGAGGGGTACGGGGACTGGGAGGAGCTGGTCGGCGCCGCGCTGCTGGGCACCGACCGGCGCCGGGGCGGGGGCCCGGCCGGTTCGCCGGAGGCCCTGCTGGACGCGGCGGCCGTGCACACCGTGCGGCGCCGGGCCGGGCTGCGGCCGGCCGAGGCGGGCCCGCGCCCGGAGCCCGCGCCGCGGGACCCGCGCCCGGCACCACCGGCGGCGGCCCGGCAGCGGCTCGCGCAGCTGCTGGCCGACCGGACCGCTGCGGGCGGCGGCGGGCGGCGCGGTGCGGCCCCGGATCTGACGGAGCTGCTGCCCCAATGGCTGGCCGCGGCCGGGCGGCACGGCTACCGCTCACCGGCCGCGCTCGTGCCCACGCTGCTGGACGCGGCCCGGGCCCGTACGGACCTGCGGGCACCGGCACTGGCTCTGGCCGGGGCGCGGGGCCTGTGGCTGGCGCGGCTGAATCCGGACTGGCGGTTCGCCCTGCGCGGCGGGGCCGGAGGGGCCGGGGAGCTGCCGGACGTGACCGACCGGGCCGGGGTGGAACGGCTGTGGCAGGAGGGGTTGTTCGCGGAGCGGGTGGCGCTCCTGGGGGCGGTACGGGCCCACGAGGCGGCGGCCGCGCCGAGGCTGCTGGAGACGACCTGGGCCACGGAGCGGGCCGAGGACCGGCTGATGTTCCTCGATTCGTTGCGGGCGGGGCTGTCGCCGCAGGACGAGCCGTTCCTGGAGGCTGCCCTGGGCGACCGCAGCCGCAATGTCCGCGCGACGGCGGCCGAGCTGCTGTCGGCGCTGCCGGGCTCGGCGCTGGCCGGGCGGATGGCGGAGCGCGCCCTGGCCTGCGTGGGCTCCGAGGGGGTGACCCCGCCGGCCGAGTGCGATGCGGGGATGCTGCGGGACGGGGTGGTCAAGCGGCCGCCCGCCGGGCGGGGGGAACGGGCCTGGTGGCTCGGCCAGTTGGTGGAGGCGGCACCCCTGTCCTGCTGGCGGGAGCGGTTCGGCGGGCTGGGCCCGGCGGAGATCGTGGCGCTGCCGGTGGCCGGGGGCGAGGAGTGGCGGGAGGAACTGCACGCGGCGTGGTGCCGGGCGGCGGTGCGCCAGCGCGACGCCGGGTGGTCGCGGGCCCTGCTCGGCGCGGCGTCCGCGCCTCCCGCGGCGGGGCCGGGGACGGCCTCGCTGGCGGAGCGGGCGAAGCTGCTGGAGACCCTGTCGGACGGGGAACGGGCGGACTGGGTCGCGGAGTTCATACGGGCGCACGGGCTCTCGGAGGCGTTCCAGCTGCTCGGGGTGTGCGTGGTGCCGTGGGCGGGGGCGCTGGGGCGGGCCGTGGTGGACGCGCTGGACTCCGCCCGGGAGGCGGGCAGCTATCCGTGGAGCTTCAGTGGGGTGATGGGGCTGGCGGAGCGCTGCCTCGATCCTGCGGAGGCTGGGCGGCTGGAGGTGCTGACCGCGGCGGCCTCGGTGCCGGCGGATGTGTCCTCTGGTGCCGCCGCGTACTGGGCGGAGGCGTTTCAGCGACTGGTGGCCACCCTTCGGCTGCGCGAGGCGATGCTGTCGGAACTGGCCCCGGCCTGACCCTCCCGGGGGGGGCGGGTTCCGCTGCGCGGGGCCTTCCCCCACCCCGCCCCTTCCCGAAACCGGGCTCCGCCCGGACCCGCGCCTCAATCGCCGGCGCGGCTCAAAGACCTGGGGCTCCGCCCCAGACCCTCGCCGGCGCCGCTCAAAGACCTGGGGCTCCGCCCCAGACCCTCCCCCAGACTCCGTCCGGGGGGACCCCCACGCCTCAAACGCCGGCGAGGCTTGATGGTGCCGCGCCAAAGGGACGGCATCGGCCAGATTCAGCCTCGCCGACCCTGCTACTGGCGGACGTTGCCGCGGACCCAGTCCACGATGGCTGTCGTCGTCGCGCCCGGGGTGAAGATCTCGGCCACGCCCTTTTCCTTCAGGGGGGCGATGTCGTCCTCCGGGATGATGCCGCCGCCGAAGACCTTGATGTCCTCCGCGTCGCGCTCCTTGAGGAGTTCCAGCACGCGCACGAAGAGCGTGTTGTGGGCGCCGGAGAGGATCGAGAGGCCGATGGCGTCGGCGTCCTCCTGGATGGCGGTGTCCACGATCTGCTCGGGGGTCTGGTGGAGGCCGGTGTAGATGACCTCCATGCCCGCGTCACGCAGCGCACGCGCGATCACCTTCGCGCCGCGGTCGTGGCCGTCGAGACCCGGCTTGGCCACCACCACACGGATCGGACCGGTCACACCCATCGCACTGCCTCCCGAGTGAACGAACGTTAAGTACAGCATCGCGCACGCCGCCGTTTCACGGTCAACCAGGAGGGGGAAATCACACGTGGGACGGCATTGCGCCACCGTGCCGACAGCCGCACGGCACGGTGGCGCGACCGGCCGCAGTCCCAGGAGGCTCAGGGGAGGCCGTCGATGGGGCTGTCCATACCCGTGTCCATACCCGTATCCGGCGCCGCGCTGCGGGCCGGAGCGCTCGAGGTGGTCGTGCTCGGCGGGCACCTCCTCCTGTATCCCACCGGAGTGTGCCAGGAGAAGGTCGGCGCCGGCTCACCGACGACACCTTCCTCCGCGACACGCCCGCCCGTTCTCCTCCTCCACGGGTTCACCGACAACCGCTCCGTCTTCGTCCTGCTGCGCCGCGCCCTCGGGGCGGGCGGGCGGCGGCACGTGGAGGCGTACAACTACTCGCCCTTCACCCGCGACCTGCGCGTGACGGCCCGCCACCTGGCCCGGCGCGTGGAGGAGCTCTGCGCGCGCACCGGGCAGGAGCGCGTGGACCTGGTCGGCCACAGCCTGGGCGGGCTGGTCGGCCGGTACTACGTCCAGCGCCTCGGCGGCGACGCCCGCGTCCGGACGCTCGTCACGCTCGGCACCCCGCACTCCGGCACGCTGGTCGCCCCCTTCATGGACGCGCACCCACTGGTCCGGCAGATGCGCCCCGACTCCGAGGTGCTGGCCGAGCTGGCCGCGCCGTCGCCCGGCTGCGCGACCCGATGTGTGGCGTTCTGGAGCGAGTTCGACACGTTGATGACCCCGGTCGGTACGGCCCGCATCGAGCATCCGGATCTACGCGTGGAGAACGTCCTGGTCACCGGCATCGGGCACCTCGCCCTGCCCGCGCATCCCACCGTGATCGCGGCGGTCCGGCGCGCCCTCGACGGGCCCGGCCTGGCCGTGGCGGAGAGCTCGGAAGCCACGTCCGTCGCATAGACGCGCAATGACACAGAGTCGAACGAATTTCGAACTCAAGGCCAAGGGTGCGTCTTTGTGCGACCGAAAGACGGCCGAATGCCCGGTTCCCGGGATATGGAACCCCTCCGAAGATTGTCGTTGCGAGTAACCGCCGGGTACAGTCACGCCACTGCTCTCCTCCGGGGAACCTCACGTTCCCCGGCCACCCAGGCCCCCGACGCCGAGGCGAAAGAGAAGTTGGTGAACGACCGCCCCTCGCCGGGCCAGTACCCGGATCCCGGGTATGACGGCCTTGCCACCACCACTTTCGCTGGTGACTCGACCTACGTTTCCTACGAAACGCAGGGCCAGGGGGTCAACTACGCGGCATACGGCTCCTATGAGACCGGCGCGTACGACACCACGGCGTGGACCTCGCAGGACCCTTACCTGTCCACGATCCCGGCCCAGGCCGTCCCCGCGGACGCCACCGGCCAGTGGGATGCGAACGCCTGGAGCACGCCGAGCGCACCGAGCGCGGACTACTCGGGCTACACCGAGTACCAGCAGCCGCAGGCCTCGTTCGGCTACGACACCTCCGCCGAGCAGACCGGCCACTGGGCGATGCCGGGCTACGGCACCCTCACCGGTACCGAGACGGGGGCGTACGACGCCACCGCCTGGAACACCGTCACGGAGACGCAGACCCAGACCCAGCCGCAGCCCGACTCCGGCTACGCGTACGGATACGAGTACCAGCAGCCCGCGCAGCCGGAGCAGGGGTACGCGCAGGAGTACGCGCAGGAGTACACGTACGAGGCGGCGGGGGCTCCCGAGGCGCCCTACAGCGAGACCGCGCTCTTCGACGTCGTCACCGACGAAGCACCCGCGACATCCGAAGCACCCGATGCGCCCGACGTGCACGAAGTACCCGAGGTGCACGACCTTCCCACCCAGGCCGTGCCCGTGACCTCCGTGCCGCGCGCCGCGCGCCGGACCGCCGCCAAGGGCAACCCCAAGGGCAGCGCCAAGGCCGGCAACAGCCGTCGCCGCACCCCGGCGAAGCGTTCCGCCTTGTTGACCGTGGCCGTGCCCTCCGCCTGCGTGATGGGCGTCGCCGGTGTCGCGGCCGCCTCCGTCGGCGGGCTCACCGGCACGGAGAAGCCCGCCGAGGACACCACCACGATGGCCGCGCCCGACCCGGCCTCGGTGAAGCCCGTCGCGGCGAACACCAAGCTCGACACCCAGCTGGCGGCGCTCAGCGCCGACGCGGGCGACTTCGCGGACCGCGCGAGCCGCACGCAGGAGCGCCTCGACCTGCGCCAGCGCCAGGAGGACGAGAAGAAGAAGAAGGCGGAGGAGGCCGCGGCCAAGGAGGCGGCCCGACCCAAGTTCGCGATCCCCGTCGAGCAGCACGGCCTCAGCGCCAGCTTCGGCCAGGCCGGCGGCATGTGGATGTCCGTGCACACGGGCATCGACTTCCCGGTCTCGTACGGCACCCCGGTCATGGCCGCCACCGACGGCACCGTGCGCACCCAGTACAACAGCGCCTACGGGAACATGGCCATAGTCACCTCGCCCGACGGCACCGAGACCTGGTACTGCCACCTCAGCAGCACCAAGAT
Organism: Streptomyces sp. NPDC048258; assembly: GCF_043201995.1. Taxonomy (NCBI): domain Bacteria; kingdom Bacillati; phylum Actinomycetota; class Actinomycetes; order Kitasatosporales; family Streptomycetaceae; genus Streptomyces; species Streptomyces sp. NPDC048258. The sequence continues at coordinate 292,735 of NZ_JBICZH010000010.1, read as the reverse complement.
CCGGGGTGGCAAGGTCAAGGCCGGCGACGTCATCGCGTACTCCGGCAACTCCGGCAACTCCACCGGACCGCACCTCCACTTCGAGGTGCGGCCGGGCGGCGGGTCCGCGATCGACCCCCTGCCGTGGCTCCGCAGCCACGGCCTGAACCCGGCCTGAACCGGCCTGAGCCCCCAAGCCCCCCCCCGGGCGGGGTCAGAGCTTCTGCACCGGCGCGTAGCGCAGCAGCAGCCGCTTCGGCTTGTCGTCCCCGAAGTCGATGGTGGCCTGCGCGTCCGCGCCCGCTCCCTTGACCTCCATGACGGTGCCGAGCCCGAACTGGTCGTGCGTGACCCGGTCCCCGACCACCAGCGCGATGACCGGCTTGTCGGCGGCCCGGCGCGTCGCGAACCCGGACGGGCCCGACTTCGTACGCGACGAGGACAGGAACGACTCCGGCGAGGTGCCGAACGAGGCCTTGCCGCCGCCGGAGCCGCCCGATCCTGAAGACCCGTAGCCCGAGCTCCGCATCGGTCCGGCCGGCTTCTGGGCCGCGCCCGTGCGCTTCCACTGCAGGTACTCGGCCGGGATCTCCTCCAGGAACCGCGACGGCGGGTTGTACGAGGGGGTCCCCCACGCACTGCGCATCGAGGACCGGGTCAGGTACAGCCGCTCGCGGGCGCGCGTGATGCCGACGTACGCGAGGCGGCGCTCCTCCTCGAGCTCCTTGGTCTGGCCCAGCGACCGCATGTGCGGGAAGACCCCGTCCTCCATGCCGGTCAGGAAGACCACCGGGAACTCCAGGCCCTTGGCGGTGTGCAGGGTCATGAGCGTGATGACGCCGCTGCCGTCGGTGTCCTCGTCCGGGATCTGGTCGGAGTCGGCGACGAGCGCGACCTGCTCCAGGAACTCGGCGAGCGTGCCGGGGCCGGGAGCCGGGGCACCGGTCTCGGCCGCCTCGGTGGTCGCCGCCTCGCGCGCCTGCTCGAACTCCAGCGCCACCGCCGCCAGTTCCTGGAGGTTCTCGATCCGCGTCTCGTCCTGCGGGTCGGTCGACGCCTGGAGCTCGGCGAGGTAGCCCGTACGCTCCAGCACCGCCTCCAGCACCACCGCCGGGCCCGCGCCCGAGTCGACGATCGTACGGAGCTCCTCCATCAGCACGTTGAACCGCTTCACCGCGTTGGTGGAGCGCGCGGCCATGCCGAAGGCCTCGTCCACGCGCCGCAGCGCCTGCGGGAAGGTGATCTTCTCGCGCATCGCCAGGGCGTCGATCATCGCCTCGGCGCGCTCGCCGATGCCGCGCTTGGGCACGTTCAGGATGCGGCGGAGCGGGACGTTGTCCTCGGGGTTCGCGAGGACGCGCAGGTACGCGAGGACGTCGCGGACCTCCTTGCGCTCGTAGAAGCGGACGCCGCCGACGACCTTGTAGGGCAGCCCGACCCGGATGAAGATCTCCTCGAACACACGCGACTGCGCGTTGGTCCGGTAGAAGATCGCGACGTCGCCCGCCTTGGCGTCCCCGGCGTCCGTCAGCCGGTCGATCTCGTCGGCGATGAACTGCGCCTCGTCGTGCTCGGTGTCCGCGACGTAGCCGGTGATCACGGCGCCGCTGCCGGCCTCGGTCCACAGGTTCTTGGCGCGGCGGTTCTCGTTGCGCTCGATGACCGCGTTGGCCGCGGAGAGGATCGTCTGCGTGGAGCGGTAGTTCTGCTCCAGCAGGATCGTCGTCGCGTCCTTGTAGTCCTCCTCGAACTGGAGGATGTTGCGGATGGTCGCGCCGCGGAAGGCGTAGATCGACTGGTCGGCGTCACCCACCACGCACAGCTCGGCGGGCGGCAGGTCCGGGTAACCGGTACCGACCAGCTCGCGCACGAGCGTGTACTGGGCGTGGTTGGTGTCCTGGTACTCGTCCACCAGGACGTGCCGGAAGCGGCGCCGGTAGTGCTCGGCGACGTCCGGGAAGGCCTGGAGCAGGTGGACGGTGGTCATGATGATGTCGTCGAAGTCCAGCGCGTTGGCCTCGCGCAGCCGCCCCTGGTACATCGCGTACGCCTGGGCCAGGGTCTTCTCGAAGCCGTCCGCGGCCTGGTCGGCGAAGGCTTCCTCGTCGATCAGCTCGTTCTTCAGGTTCGAGATCTTGGCGTTGAAGGCCTTGGGCGGGAACTTCTTCGGGTCCAGGTCCAGGTCGCGGCAGACGAGCGCCATCAGGCGCTTCGAGTCGGCCGCGTCGTAGATCGAGAACGAGGACGTGAACCCGAGCCGCTTGGACTCGCGGCGCAGGATACGGACGCACGCGCTGTGGAAGGTGGAGACCCACATGGCGTTCGCGCGCGGGCCGACCAGGCCCTCGACGCGCTCCTTCATCTCACCGGCGGCCTTGTTGGTGAAGGTGATCGCCAGGATCTGGCCGGGGTGGACGTTCCGCGCGGACAGCAGGTGCCCGATCCGGTGGGTCAGCACCCGGGTCTTGCCGGAGCCGGCGCCGGCCACGATCAGCAGCGGCGAGCCGGCGTGCACCACGGCCGCGCACTGCTGCTCGTTCAGCCCGTCCAGGAGCGCCGCCGGGTCGATGACGGGCCTGGGGGCTCCGTCCCGGTAGTACGCGTCCCCGCTCATGGGCACGTCGAACCGACCCCCGAAGAGATCGTCCGCGCCCGCTTCGGGGGCTGCGTGATCCTCGGGCGGCGGCGGGACCTCGTCGGAGGGGGTGAGGTCCGCCAGGAAACTGTCGTCAAAGAGGCTGCTCATCGCATTCCGAGTCTAGGGGGCGGGACCGACAGCCGGTTCCGCACCCGGAAAATCCGTCCCCAGTACGACGCCCAGCAGGCCGGGGAAGCGGAGCTCCAGGTCCTGGCGGCGCAGCGCGAGGTAGAGCTTGCGGCCCTGCGGGCGCTGGCAGATCACGCCGCTCTCGCGCAGCGTCCGGAGGTGGTGCGTGACGCTCGACCTGGGCAGGTCCGGCACCACCTCGCCGCAGAACGCCTCCTCGCCGGAGGCGAGCTTGCGGACGATCTCCAGCCGGACCGGATGTCCGAGCGCGGCGAGGACCTCGACCAGTTCGAGGCGGTCGGCGGTGGGGTGGGTGAGGTCAGCAGCGGCGGCCATGGATCCCACTGTACGCAGATCTCGTACAGACATTGCCAGACCGTACGAAGATCTCGTACAGTCTGGACCGTACGAGATCTTCGTACGGTCATCCGGCCGTCTCTACGTGAGGACCCCCATGCCCACGACCACCGCCCCGCTCGACGACGCCTCCCTCGCCGCCTCCCTCGACGGCGGCTTCACCAGCCGTCACGCCGAGGTCAACGGCACCCGCCTGCACTATGTGGAGGGCGGCAGCGGCGAACCGCTCGTCCTCCTCGGCGGCTGGCCGCAGACCTGGTGGCAGTGGAACAAGGTGCTGCCCGCCCTGGCCCGCCGGTACCGGGTGATCGCCGTGGACCTGCGCGGCATGGGCGGCTCCGCCAAGCCCGAGGCCGGCTACGACAAGAAGACGATGGCCGCCGACGTCCACGCCCTCCTCGGCCACCTCTCCATCGCGTCCGCCCACGTCGTCGGCCACGACATCGGCGCGATGGTCGCCTACGCCTTCGCCGCCAACCACCCCGGGGCCACCTGCCGGATCGCCCTCCTCGACGTCTCGCATCCCGAGGAGGCCTGGGCCCGGATGACCCTGCTGCCCCAGCCCGACGTCCGCCACCTGTGGTGGTTCGCCTTCAACCAGGTCCAGGGCCTTCCCGAGCAGCTCCTGGAAGGCCGCTACCACCTCCTGCTGGACTGGCTGTTCACGGCCATGACCACCGACCCCGCCTCCATCGACGCCCACTCCCGCGCCGTGTACGCCCGCGCGTACGACTCCCCGGACGCGATCCGGGCCGGCAACGGCTGGTACCGCGCCTTCGGCCAGGACATCGCCGACCTCGCGGCCTACCCGCCCGTGACCGTCCCGCTGCTCGCCCTCGGCGGCGAGCACAGCAACTACGAACGCCTGGTGGCCGCCGTCCCGGCACTGGGCACCGACACCCGGGTCGTCCGCGTCGACGGCAGCGGGCACTACCTCCCGGAGGAGCGGCCGGAGACCGTCGTCGCCGAACTGGTCGCGTTCTTCGGGTGACCGCTGCCCCTCCGAGCGGGAGGGTAGGCGGGGAGCGCGGGCCCCTCCCCTTCTACCCTCCAGCCCGCCCGGAGGACGCCGACGGCCGCCCCGTACGCTCGGCGCATGACCGTCCTGATCAATGTCTTCGTCGGCCTGCACATCATCGGGATCGCCTCGCTCCTCGGCGGTTTCCTGACCCAGATGAAGGCGATGGGCGCGGGCACCGCCCGCTTCGTGCCCGCCATGCTGCACGGCGCGCTGACGATGCTCGTCACCGGCGTGCTCCTGGTCGGCTTCAACGAGATGGACGGCACCGCCGTCAACAACATCAAGATCGGCGTGAAGCTCGCGATCCTCTTCGTGATCCTCGCCCTCGTCTACGTCAAGCGTGACGAGGAGCGGGTGGAGAAGGCCCTGTTCGGGGCGGTCGGCGGACTGACCGTGGTCAATATCTTCATCGCCACCCTCTGGCACTGATCCGCTTCGGTCCCGGGCGGCCATCCCCGGTCGCATCAGGCCACTTACGGTCATCCCGTCATCTGCCCGTTACCTGCGGGTCTAGCGTCCTCCTCCAAGCACCGACAGAGGAAGGACGTGAGGCCCTCGTGGCCAGTCATCGAAAGCCCAGGCAGCGCCCGCTTTCCGGCGGCACCGTTCGGACCGCCGCCACCACCCTCGCCCTCGCGGGCGCTGCCACCGCCACCGCCTTCGAAGGCACCTCCCAGGCCGACCCGCAGCCCACCGCCGCGCAGGTCGAGTCGGAGGTGGACCGGCTCTACGAGGAGGCGGAGGCGGCGACCGAGCGGTACAACGGGGCGAAGCAGAAGGCCGACGAGGCCGAGCACGCGCTGGCGGGACTGCGCGACGAGACCGCCCGCAAGACCGACCAGCTCAACGCCGCCCGTGGCACACTCGGTTCGCTCGCGGCCGGTCAGTACCGCAGCGGGGGGACCCTGGGCACCGCGGTGAAGCTCGCGACGGCCACCAACCCGCAGGAGTACCTCTCCCAGGCCTCCTTCATCACCCGGGCCGGGGACCGCAACGCCGTCGGGATCAGCACCGTACGCCGCAAGCTCGACGAGGTCGGCAAGCTGCGGGAGCAGGCCGCCGGGCGGCTCGCCGACCTCCGCGCGCAGCGGGACGAACTCGCCGAGCGCAAGGCCGAGATCGAGGGCAAGCTCGCCACCGCCAAGCAGCTGCTGGCCAGGCTCACCGCCGAGCAGCGGGCCGCGTACGAGGTCCGTACGGTCGGCGCCTCCCCGGCCGCCCGCCCACAGTCCGCGCCGCCCCCGCCCCCTTCCGACAGTTCGCGCGCGGCCCGCGCCGTGGCCTTCGCGCACGGGGCGATCGGCAGGCCGTACGTGTGGGGCGCGACGGGTCCGGGGTCCTTCGACTGCTCGGGCCTGACCCAGGCGGCCTGGCGCTCGGCCGGGGTCTCCCTCCCCCGCACCACCTACACCCAGATCAACGCCGGACAGCGCGTCTCCCGCGACCAGCTGGCCCCCGGCGACCTGGTGTTCTTCTACTCCGGGGTCACGCACGTCGGCATGTACATCGGCAACGGCCAGATGATCCACGCCCCGCGGCCCGGTTCGACGGTCCGGGTGGCCCCGATCGACTCGATGCCGTGGGCCGGCGCCTCCCGCCCCGCATGACAGCGGCTGCGGCAGCTCCGGCCGCTACGGCGTCTTGACCACGGTGCTGAGCCACTGGAAGGTCTGCGGCAGTTGCTTCGACCACGATTCGAGGTTGTGGCCGCCGACCACCTTCTCCGCGTGCACCACCGTCGGGTTCTGCGCGATCGCCTTGAGGTCCGTGCCGGACAGGTAGCCGTCCTGCTCGGCGCCCGACATCCACAGCGAGACCGCCGGCGGCGTGGGCGCGGCCTTGAGCACGTTCTTCAGGTTGTGCGTGGTGCGCAGCTGCGGATCCTGGGCGACCAGCGAGGAGGGCTCCTGGCCCGGGTCGTTGTAGCCGGACAGGGAGACGGCGGCGCTGTAGCGGTCGGGGTGGGCGATCGCCAGCTTGGCGGCGCAGTACGCGCCGGCCGAGTAGCCGGCCACGCCCCAGGTGCGGGCCTCGTCCGAGACGCGGAAGTTGTCGGTGACCATCTTGCGGACGTCGACGCTGAACCAGCTGTCGGCGTTGACCTTGCCGGGGATGTTGGCGCAGCCGGTGTCGGCGTTGCCGAGCAGCATGGCGCGCGGCGAGACCAGGATGAACGGCTGCACCTTGCCGCTCTTCATCAGCGGCTCCAGCACCTCGTGCGCCTTGAGCCCCTGGAACCAGGACTTGCCCGTCCCCGGTATGCCCGGGATCAGCTCGACCACGGGGAACTTCTTGTCCTTGAAGGCCGGGTCGTCGTACTGCGGCGGCAGCCACACCATGACATCGCCCTTGACCCCGGAGATCTTGCCGTCGAGCTCGGTCTTCCGGACGCGGCCGCCGAGGCCTTCGACCGGCTGGAAGACCTGCTTCACCTTCGGCTCGGCCTTGACCTCCGCGGCCTTCTTCCCGCCGAGCCCGTCCGGCCCGAGGTCGGGGGCGGCGGTGACGTACTTGCCGGTGCCGAACAGATCCCCCCACGAGGCGTAGAAGTTCATGTCCCGGTTGAGCGCGATGAACACCACGGCGATGGCGGTGACCTGAGCGAACACCACCATCAGGGCGCGGGTGGCCACGCGTACGGCGGCGGGCCCGCGCACCTTGCTCCACACGGCCAGCGGCAGGACGACGGCGATCACGGTCAGCACGACCGCCGTCACGAACAGGGGAGTCCCCGTCAAGCTCATCACGGCAACGTAGAGGGCCGCACGGCCCGCCCCGGTTGCCCGGGCGGCCTGCGGCATGGGTCACACCGTTCCCTACCGGACGGTCACACCAGGCGGCGCGCGGTGGCCCAGCGGGTCAGCTCGTGCCGGTTCGACAGCTGGAGCTTCCTGAGCACCGCCGAGACGTGCGACTCCACCGTCTTCACCGAGATGAAGAGCTGCTTGGCGATCTCCTTGTACGCGTACCCGCGCGCGATCAGCCGCAGCACCTCGCGCTCGCGCTGGGTGAGGCGGTCCAGGTCCTCGTCGACCGGCGGCGCGTCCGTCGAGGCGAAGGCGTCGAGCACGAAGCCCGCCAGCCGCGGCGAGAACACCGCGTCCCCGTCCTGTACCCGGAAGACCGAGTCCACCAGGTCGGTGCCGGTGATGGTCTTGGTGACGTAGCCGCGCGCGCCGCCCCGGATGACCCCGATGACGTCCTCCGCCGCGTCCGACACCGACAGGGCCAGGAACCGCACCGGGTTCTCGGCCGCCGTCATCAGCGGGGCGCAGCGCCGCAGCACCTCGACCCCGCCGCCGCCGGGCAGGTGCACGTCCAGCAGGACGACCTCGGGCCGGGTGGCCGTGATGACGGTGACGGCCTGGTCGACGTCGGCGGCCTCGCCGACGACCTCGACGCCGGTCCGCGCGGTCTCGCCGATCTCGGCCTGTACGCCGGTTCGGAACATCCGGTGGTCGTCGACGAGCACCACCCGTACACGCCGGGCCTCGGTCGCGTTCTCGGTCGTCCCAGCTGCCTCGGTCATGCTGCGTTCGCCGCCCTCTCCATCTCCAGCTCGACTTCCGTGCCGCCGTCGGGCGCGGACCGCAGCCGTGCGGTCCCGCCGTTTCGCTGCATCCGGCCGATGATCGATTCTCGTACGCCCATGCGGTCGTCCGGTACCGCGTCGATGTCGAAGCCCGGTCCCCGGTCCCGTACGGACACGAACACCCTCTGCTCCTCCACCTCCGCGTACACCTGCACGGGCCCGCCCTCGCCACCGTACTTGGCGGCGTTGACCATTGCCTCGCGCGCGGCCTGGATCTGTGCCGCCAGCCGCTCGTCGAGGGGGCAGTCGCCGACGATCACGACCTCGATGGGGACGCCGTGGTGGTCCTCCACCTCGGCGGCGGTCTTCTTCACGGCCTCCGCCAGGGTGGCCGGCTCCTCGGCCTCGTCCTTGCCGGTGCCCTCGGGCTTGTACAGCCAGTTCCGCAGCTCCCGCTCCTGGGCCCGCGCGAGGCGGCGTACCTCTCCGACGTCCTCGGCGTTGCGCTGGATCAGGGTGAGGGTGTGCAGGACGGAGTCGTGCACGTGGGCGGCGACCTCGGCACGCTCCTGGGCGCGGATGCGCATCAGGCGCTCCTCGGAGAGGTCCTGGGTCATCCGGATCAGCCAGGGTCCGGCGAGCAGGGCGACGCCGACGAGGACGGCGAGGGTGGCGGTGAGGACGTTGCCGAGCTGCGCCGCGGAGCCGCGTACGACGATGAAGACGGTGAGGCCCACGCCGACCAGCACGACACCCGCGAGCGCCCGGGCGACGGGGAGGAGGCGCCCGTGCCGTGCGGCGGCCTCGTTCCAGTGGGCACGCCGGGAGTTGTCGGCCTGCCGCCATACGAGGACCACCCCGGCCCCGACCAGCAGCGTCGGCCACACGTACCGGCCGGAGGCGCCGCCGACCTGGACCTGGGAGATGAAGATGCCCGCGCCGATGCACAGGGCGATCAGCGCGGTGATCTGTCCCCGGTCGGGTTTGCGCAGGCGGCGGGTGCCGTCTGGCCGGCTCTCGAAGTAGGAGCGGTGTCCGGCGCGGCCGCCGACGCCGAGCGGTACGAAGACCCAGAAGGCGGCGTACAGCAGCACGCCGAGGCCGTCCCCCCACATGAACAGGCCGAGGAAAGCCAGCCGGACCCAGATCACCGGCAGCCCGAGGTGCCCGGCGAGACCGCGCGCGACACCGCCGAGCATCCGGCCGTCGGCGCTGCGGTAGAGCTTGCGCTGCGGGACGTCCTCAAGATCAGGTGCGTGCGGGGGACGGGGGGCGGCGGCTACGGGCATGTCACCGATGGTCACACGCGCGGGGGCGGCCGGACATCAGGGCTGCCCCCCAATTCCGCCCGGGGGATATCAGGGTTGTGCCAGGGTCGGGCCGGATGCCGCGGGCCGCCGGGGCCCGTCACCATGGACCCATGACCGAAGTACACGACGCCCCGCCGGAGCCCGGGGCACCCCAGTCCCCCGACGCCCGGCCTACCCTGCGCCGCAGCAAGCGCGACAAGGTCCTCGCGGGCGTGTGCGGAGGGCTGGGCCGGTACTTCGACCTGGACCCGGTGGTCTTCCGGATCGTCCTCGGTGTCCTCGCGGTCACCGGCGGCGTCGGACTGATCTTCTACGGCTTCGCGTGGCTGCTGCTCCCCCTGGAGGGCGAGGACGACAGCGAGGCGAAGAAGATGCTGACCGGCCGGGTCGAGGGCGCCACCCTCGCGGCGGTGTTCGCCGCCCTGGTCGGCTGCGCCCTGTTCCTGTCGATGCTGGACAACGGCGTCCTCGCGGTCTTCTCGGTGCTGGTCATCCTGGCGCTCGGCGGGGCCTCGTACTGGTCGCAGCGGCGGCGCCTCACCCAGCCCCCGGAGGCGCAGGCCCCCGCCGCGCACTCGCCCGCCCCGCCGGAGACGAAGGCTCCGCCCGCCCCGGGCAGCCCGTCGTGGTGGCGGGACCCGCTGGTCAAGGACGGCACCACCGGCCCGGTCGGCGGCACGGGGTACCTGTGGGGACCGGACGACGCCGCCGACGCGGTGCGCGCCGCCGGCACCCCGAAGGCGGCCGCGAAGGCGCCCGCCGTCCCGGCCCGCCCGCGCGGCGGGATCGGCGGCCGGGTCTTCGTACTGGCGCTGCTCGCCGGGATCATCGGTACCGCGGCCACCTGGCAGGACCATCCGCTGGGCGAGGCCCTGCAGACCGGGTTCGCCGCCGCGCTGGTCGTCTTCGGCCTGGGGCTCGCGGTCAGCTCCCTGCTGGGGCGCACCGGCTTCGGCACCGTCGTGCTGGCCCTGCTGACCTCGGGGCTGCTCGCGGTGGCGGCCGTACTGCCCCGGGACATCGGCACGGACTGGCGGGAGATCGAGTGGCGTCCGGCCGCGGTGGCCGACGTACGGCCCGTGTACGAGGCGGACACCGGGTTCGCCACCCTGGACCTCAGCCGCCTGGACGTGCCGAAGGGCACCACCCTGGACGTCGCGGCCTCCCTCGACGCGGGACGGCTCAAGGTGATCGTGCCCCGGGAGGTGACGGCCGAGGCCGACGTCACGATCGACCTGGGCGACATCCGGATGCCCGGCGACAGAAGCGAGGACGTACGCGTCCGCGGCGGCGGCGAGCACCAGCGGGAGACCCTGCCGCCCCCCGCCGGCACCGAGGCCGGCGGGACGATCAAGCTGCACCTGAACGCGGGTGTGGGACAGGTGGAGGTGGCCCGTGCGGCGTCATGAGTTCCAGCCGGGACGGCTGATCGCGGGCCTGGCCCTGCTGGTGGCGGGCGTGCTGTACCTGCTCGACAGCGGCGGCGAGGCCGACGTGCCCTGGTTCGTCGTGGTCCCCATCGCGCTGGGCGGGCTCTCGCTCGCGTCGCTCGTGGGGATGGTGACCTATGCCGTACGGCGGGACCAGCGCGATCGGATCACCGAGTCCAGGGACAGGTAGGGAGCCCCGGCGAGGATCAGCGGGGTCCAGGCCATCAGGTAGATCAGGTCGTTGCCGTAGTAGTACGGGGTCACCGCCCACGACACCGTGAGCCACAGGCTGAGCGAGATCAGCGCTCCGCCGACGGCCGCGACACGGGTCAGCAGGCCGGCCAGCGCCCCGAGGCCCACCAGGATCTCCCCGATGGCCAGGGTCACCGCGAAGCCGACGGGCGCCTTCAGCGCCAGGTCCACCAGGGCGGGGACGGCGGAGGTGTCGCGCACCCCGCGCATCAGCTCGCCGATGGAGCCCGCGCCGGAGGCGGAGAGGAATGCGGAGTCGGTCAGCTTGTCCAGACCCGCGTAGACGAAGGTCACGCCGAGGAAGATCCGCAGGGGCAGCAGTGCGTGCCGGGCCGCCGATTCCTTCAACGAGGAGGACTTCGGCGGGAGGATGCGAGAGACATCAGTTCGGGTCACGCGTCATGTGTACCCCGATCACTCGGCCACGTCGACGGTGCAGCGGTTGGATTCCACCCCCGCGGCGGTCACCACCTGGATCTCGACGCGCCCCGGTTCCACTTCCGCCGGGACCGGCACGGTCAGCACGGCGTCGGAGGGGTTGGTGAACCCACCCGCCACCGGGACCAACGGCACGTGCACGTGCACCGCCCCGATCCGCACCACCAGACGGGCCAGCATCTCCGGCGTCTGAGCCCCGGGCGGCACGAAGCCCACGCCCCGGATCTCGATGTCGTCCCCGGGTCGGACGGCCGCGTCCAGGTCCCCGGGCTCCCGTCTGCGCACCACCGACAGCACCAGCGGGCGGGTGCCCTCGGCGTACTTGGCCGCCAGGTACACGGCGGCCGACAGGGCCACCAGCAGGGCCAGCGCCCACGGCAGCTGCGGGAGCCGGTCCGGGAAGCGGGCCAGCGACACCGCCGCGTAGGCCAGCACCACCGTCGAGACGAGCACGTACTGCGCGTCCGGGAAGCTGCCGCGCCCCGCGTCGTCCGTCAGCAGGTCCACCCCGCGCGGCCGGTCGGCGGGCAGCTTCTGCAGCCGCTGGCCCATGATCCGTACGGCGACCACCCTGCGCACCAGCACGGCCACCACGGAGGTCAGCGAGACCACCGCCAGCAGCGGCAGCGCCCGGTCCAGGGCCAGCCCCTCGTACAGGGCCTGCCGTTCCGGGCCGGGCGAGGAGGCCGCCAGCCGCAGCGCGGGCAGCAGCGCCGCGAACGCCGTCAGCACCACCCAGGCGCTGGGCACGGTCTTGGAGGTGGACAGCCGGTTGTCCTCGCCGACGAGCGGGGCGAGGAGTCCGCCGCGCACCGACTGGGCGCGGGCCGCGACGGTGAGCAGCCCGGACAGCGCGAGGGCCGTCAGCAGTCCGGCGGTGCGGGCCGTGGACCAGCCGGTGCCGAGCGCGGTGCCGACCTGGACGAGGAGCAGGACCCCGGCGGCGATCCACACGGCGAGCACGGCCCGCCGCGAGAACAGGTAAAGCCAGGAGTTCCCGGCCTCCCGGCCGCGGTCGGCGACGGTGCGGGCCGACAGGGTCAGCTCGTCGGAGACCCACTGGCGGGAGGCTCCGAGGGAATGGGCCACGGCGGCCGGCACCCCCTGCCCCGCGGCGAACTCGTCGCGCTTCTCCAGGAACGCGGCGACGGCGCGGCGGTGCCCTTCTCGCGCGCAGTCCTCGCAGGTGCAGGCGGCGGTATGGGAACTTCGGGAGATCTCTTGGACAGCCACGTGCGTGCCGCCTCTCTGAACTACGGTGCAATGCCAGCGAATTGTGCACCACTGCGGCAGTGTTCCGGATTGCGCACGATGTCAGAGCAGGTGATTAACCGTTCATGATGTTGACGCCACCGTCTGCCACAGCGGTTGGTAGCTCACCCAGGCGGCCAGATCGCCGCCGAAACGCTCGCGCGCGGCCACGGCGCTGCGGTGGTCGATGAGCACCGGCTTTCCGGCCGCCCGTGCGATCAGCTGGACCTGCGCCGCCCGCTCCGCCGCGATGAACCACCACGCGGCCGCGTCCACCGAACCGCCGACCGTCAGCAGCCCCTGGTTGCGCAGGATGAGCGCCTTGTACGGGCCGAGCGCGCGGCCGATCCGCGCGCCGTCCTCAGCGCCGGCGTACTCGTCGAGGAGCGCGTGGTCCTCGTAGAAGGCGCAGGCCTCGTGGGTGACGGGGGCGAGCAGTTCACCGAGGCAGGCGAGGGCGCGGCCGTACGGGGCCGGCGTACGCACGACGGCCACCGCCCCGGGGCGCGCCCGGTGCACGGCGGCGTGCACGGCGAAGGCGAGCTGGTTGACCCGCCGCTCCCCCCGGAGCACCCGCCCGTCCCCGTCGACCAGCAGCAGGTCCTCGGGGCCCAGACCGGCGAAGGCCCGGCCGAACGGGTTCACCCAGTAGCAGTCCTCGAACTCCGGGTCCCGCGCGGTGACGTGCCCGGCGACCCCGTCCTCGTACCCGAGGCGCGCGAACAGCCGCAGGGCTCCGGCGAGCCGCTCCTTGCGGTACGCGCGCGCTTCCCGGACGGTGTCGTGCACGGGGGGCAGGTCCAGGTGCAGCCGGTCCACCGGCACCGGGGCGGGCTGCGCGCCCGGCCTCCCCGTCTCCTCGGCCATCGCTCGCTCTCCCTCGGTTCGGCTCCGCCGTCGTCGGCGCAAGGTACTTGCCGCCGCGTGAGGAGAACAGAGCCGCGCACGCGCGAAACGACGGCGCCGCCGCTCAGCCAGGCTGAGCGGCGGCGCCGTCGTACGGGGCAGGGGCCCCTACTCCCACTCGATGGTGCCCGGGGGCTTGCTCGTGCAGTCCAGGACCACGCGGTTCACGTCCGGCACCTCGTTGGTGATGCGGGTGGAGATCCGCGCGAGCACCTCGTACGGCATGCGCGTCCAGTCCGCGGTCATGGCGTCCTCGGAGGAGACGGGGCGCAGCACGATCGGGTGGCCGTAGGTGCGGCCGTCGCCCTGGACGCCGACGCTGCGGACGTCCGCGAGCAGGACGACCGGGCACTGCCAGATCTCGCGGTCCAGGCCGGCCGCGGTGAGCTCGTGGCGGGCGATGGCGTCGGCCTCGCGGAGCAGGTCCAGGCGCTCCTTGGTGACCTCGCCGACGATGCGGATGCCCAGGCCGGGGCCGGGGAAGGGCTGGCGCTGGACGATCTCGTCCGGCAGGCCGAGCTCCTGGCCGACCATCCGGACCTCGTCCTTGAACAGCTGGCGCAGGGGCTCGACGAGCTCGAACTCGATGTCGTCGGGGAGGCCGCCCACGTTGTGGTGGGACTTGATGTTCGCGGTGCCGGTGCCGCCGCCGGACTCGACGACGTCCGGGTACAGGGTGCCCTGCACCAGGAAGGCCACCGCCGGGCCGTCCTCCTGGAGGATCTCCAGCTGGGCCTGCTCGAAGACGCGGATGAACTCGCGGCCGATGATCTTGCGCTTGGTCTCCGGGTCGGAGACCCCGGCCAGCGCGTTGAGGAAGCGCTCCTGCGCGTCGACGACCTTCAGCTGCACGCCGGTGGCGGCGACGAAGTCCTTCTCGACCTGCTCGGTCTCGCCCTTGCGCATCAGGCCGTGGTCGACGTACACGCAGGTCAGCTGCGAGCCGATGGCCTTCTGCACGAGGGCCGCCGCGACCGCGGAGTCCACGCCGCCGGAGAGGCCGCAGATGGCGCGCTTGTCGCCGACCTGCTGGCGGATGGCCTCGATCTGCTCCTCGACGATGTTGCCGGTGGTCCAGGTGGGGGCCAGGCCGGCGCCGCGGTAGAGGAAGTGCTCCAGGATCTGCTGGCCGTGCGTGGAGTGCATGACCTCGGGGTGGTACTGGACCCCGTACAGCTTCTTCTCGTCGTTCTCGAAGGCCGCGACCGGGACGACGTTCGTCGACGCGGTGACCGTGAAGCCCTCGGGGGCGGCCGAGCAGGCGTCGCCGTGGGACATCCACACCGACTGGTTCTCGGGGGTGCCCTCGAAGAGGGTGGAGCCGGCCTTGGAGACGGCCAGCGGGGTGCGGCCGTACTCGCGGGCGCCGGTGTTGTCGACCTGGCCGCCGAGGGTGGTCGCCATCAGCTGGAAGCCGTAGCACATGCCGAAGACGGGGACACCGGCCTCGAACAGGGAACGGTCGAGCTGCGGGGCGCCCTCCTCGTACACGGAGGACGGACCGCCGGAGAGGATGATCGCCTTGGGGTTCTTGGCCAGCATCTCGTCGACGGGCATCGAGCTCGGCACGATCTCGCTGTAGACCCGTGCCTCGCGGACGCGGCGGGCGATGAGCTGGGCGTACTGGGCGCCGAAGTCGACGACGAGAACCGTGTCCGGGGCGCTGTCGTGGGCGGCGGAGGGTGCTTCTGGCACGGGGCGGCCTTCCGGCGGAAGAGGTGGCTGTTTTGTCGATTCTAACGGGGGACGTGCACACCTCTTCGTCTCACCATCCGAACCGGGTTGGCCGGGAGGGGGACGGAAGGTAATAATCCGTTCCATGCGCAAGCAGCTGAGCTTCCTCTTTACCTATGGCACCGGCCGGTCCGGTCGCCATGGGTCCTCGTGATGCTCGCTTGAGCCGCTGACTTCCCAGAGCGCCCCGGTCCGACAGGACCGGGGCGCTCTGGCGTTCTCCGGACCTGTGGGCCCCACCCGACAGGAGACCGACCATGAACACGATCACCACCACCCCCGAGCAGCTGATCGCCGACTCCCGTGCGCGCATCGACGCCCTCGACGACCGGATCATCGGCCTGATCCAGGAGCGCATGGCCGTCTCGACGGTCATCCAGGAGGCCCGGATCACCTCCGGCGGCCGCCGGGTGCACCTGTCGCGCGAGATGGAGGTGCTCTCGCACTGGAGCGACGCCCTCGGAAAGCCCGGCACGAACCTGGCCATGACCCTGTTGGAGCTGTGCCGGGGCCGCGTCTGACGGGTGTTCGTCACTCGTCCGGACCGTGACCGCCCCCGGAGCCCTTCGTTGGTGAGGATGTCCGCGCCAGCCAGGCGCGGGACCGCAACACCACGCGTGGCTCCGCCGGAGCGATGAGACGCACGCCCCGTGGAGCGTGCGTCGTGGGACCTCGCTCCCTCGCGTGACCGGACGGCAGGGGACAGCAGCCCGGTCACCCCGTAAAGGACGGCCGGCCCAGGGGACGCCCCGGGTCGGCCGTTCCGCGTTCCCGTTCCGCCCGCGCCCCCACGGGCCCCTCGGGCCCTTCGGCCCCCTCGCGTAGCACATGCACACTTCGCTGTGTGATCGACACCACAGCCCGGGACGCGGGATTCCGGTACAACCATCCGTACCGACCGCCTGTCACTCATGTACCGCGGTGGGTACCGCGCTCGGAGGGGGAGCGCGGTACCGACCCGGTCGTCAGGCCGGGTCCGCGGCCTTGGGCGGGATCTCCGGGACCGCCAGGAACGGCAGCCGCAGCGCGCCGAAGGCCTCCTTCGGGACCGCCGGACGGACCGGTTCCACCGCCGCGAGGCGCACGTACCCCGCTCCCTGCTCCGGCCGCGGGTCCTGCTCGCCCTTGTTCGGCCAGTACGACATCGCCCGCTCGGCCTGCGCCGTGATCGTCAGCGACGGGTTGACCCCGAGGTTCGCGGAGACCGCCGAACCGTCCACGACCGAGATCCCCGGGTACCCGTAGAGCCGGTGGTACGGGTCCACCACGCCCTCCCCCGCCGAGGCGCCGATCGGGCAGCCGCCTAGGAAATGCGCGGTCAGCGGGGTCCCCATCAGCTCGCCGACGTTGCTGCCGGGGAAGCCGTTGATCTCCTCGGCGAGCAGGGTCGCGGCCTGGGTGGCCTCCGCGATCTGGACCGGGTTCGGGGCGCCGTGGCCCTGGCGGGCGGTCAGCAGGCCCTTGCCGATCCCGCCGGGCTTGCGGTAGGTCGTCAGGGAGTTGTCCAGCGACTGCATGACCAGGCCGATGATGGTCCGCTCCGACCAGCGCCGGTTGGAGAGCGAGCGGGCCAGCTGCAGCGGGTGGCGGGCGGTGCGGGCGAACCAGGCGCGGACCCGGTGCTTGGCGTAGGGCACCTGGAGGATGGTCATGAACCCCATGGCGTTGGAGCCCTTGCCGTAGCGGACGGGCTCGATGTGGGTGTCGGCGTTGGGGTGCACCGAGGAGGTGATCGCCACGCCCTTGGTGAAGTCGGCCCGCCGGTCGGCGCCGTGCCGTTTGCGGTAGCGGCGGTCGTCGGTCTGCGCGCCGACCAGGCCCTCCGAGTTGGTCCGGGTCAGATCGCCGAGCCGGTCCGAGATCTTCGGCAGCTCGCCCAGGTCCTTCATCGTGTGCAGCAGGGTCTGGGTGCCGTACGTGCCCGCCGCGACGACCACGTACCGGGCGCGCAGCACCTTGGCCTTGCGGGAGCGACGGCCGTCGGTGGGGACAGTACGGACCCGGTAGCCGCCCTCGGGGTGTTCGGAGAGCGCGGTGACCGTGGTCATGGGGTGGATGACGGCGCCCGCGCGCTCGGCGAGGTGCAGGTAGTTCTCGTTCAGGGTGTTCTTCGCGCCGTGCCGGCAGCCGGTCATGCACTCGCCGCACTCGGTGCAGGCCTTGCGGGCGGGCCCGGCGCCGCCGAAGTACGGGTCCGGGACCTCCTGGCCGGGGCGGGCCTCGCAGCCGCCCTCGGCGTCCGCGCCGTCGCCGAAGAAGACGCCGACCGGGGCCATGTGGAAGGAGTCCGCCACGCCCATCTTCTCGGCGGCCGCCTTGAGGTGGACGTCGGAGGGGGTCATGGTCGGGTTGAGGCGTACGCCGAGCATCCGCTTGGCCTGGTCGTAGTACGGCGTGAGCTCCTCGCGCCAGTCGGTGACGGACGCCCACTGCCGGTCCTCGAAGAAGGCGGTGGGCGGCACGTACAGGGTGTTGGCGTAGTTGAGCGAGCCGCCGCCCACGCCGGCGCCCGCGAGCACCATCACGTTGCCGAGCAGGTGGATCCGCTGGATCCCGTACAGCCCGAGGGCCGGGGCCCACAGGTAGTTCCGCAGGTCCCAGCTGTTCTTGGGCAGGCTCTCGCGGGTGAAGCGGCGGCCGGCCTCCAGGACGCCGACCCGGTAGCCCTTCTCGGTGAGGCGCAGTGCCGAGACCGACCCCCCGAAACCGGATCCGATGACGATGACGTCGTAGTCGTATGCGTCGTCGTGCGACACGGGTACCCCTTAGCGCAGTCGGAGAGCCTTCATGACCTTGAGGCTGCGGGTCATGAACGCCGCGTACTTCTCGTCGTCCATGCCCAGCGAGGGCGCCATCGGGAGCAGCCGCTGGTGGGCGACGGTCTGGGCCTCGGTGTACTTGAGGATGCCCTCGGAGCCGTGGCGGCGGCCGAGGCCGGAGTCCTTCATGCCGCCCATGGGCGCCTGGGCGCTGCCGTAGGCGGGGGCGTAGCCCTCGTTGATGTTGACGGTGCCGGTGCGCAGGCGGGCGGCGACGGCGTGGCCGCGGCGGGAGTCCTTGGTCCAGACACTGGAGTTCAGGCCGTAGGCGGTGGCGTTGGCGTCCGCGATCGCCTCGTCCTCGTCGGTGAAGCGGTAGATCGAGACGACCGGGCCGAAGGTCTCCTCGCCGCACACCGCCATGGGCGCCTCGACGCCGTCGAGGATGGTGGGCTCGTAGAAGAGGGGACCGATGTCGGGGCGGGCGGTGCCGCCCGCGACGAGGGTGGCGCCCTTGGCGACGGCCTCGTCCACGTGCCGCTGCACGGTCTCCAGCTGGCGCTCGCCGACCAGCGAGCCCATGTCGGCGCCGTAGGCGAGGGAGCTGCCGAGGCGCATGGCCTTGGTGCGGGCGGCGAAGCGGGCCACGAACTCGTCGGCGATCGAGGCGTGGACGTAGAGCCGCTCGATGGAGATGCACAGTTGGCCCGCGGAGGAGAAGCAGGCGCGGACGGCGCCCGCGGCGGCCTTCTCGATGTCGGCGTCGCGCAGCACCAGCATGGCGTTCTTGCCGCCGAGTTCGAGGGAGACGCCGACGAGGCGGGCGGCCGCGCCCTGGGCGACCTCGCGGCCGGTACGGGTGGAGCCGGTGAAGGAGACGTAGTCGGCGTGCCGGACCACCTCGGGGCCGACGACCGGGCCCTCGCCGAGGACGATCTGGAAGACCTCGGCGGGCAGGCCGGCCTCGATCAGCAGGTCGCGGGCCCACAGGGCGGTCAGCGCGGTCTCGGTGTCGGGCTTCATGACGAGGGCGTTGCCCGCCACGAAGGCGGGCAGGGCGTCGCCGACCGACAGTTCGAGCGGATAGTTCCAGGGCGCTATCTGGCCGACGACCCCGCGCGGCTGGCGCAGCTCGGTGACCTTGGTGAGGGTGGGCATGGCGCCCGTGTGGCCCTTGGGGCGCAGGTACGAGGGGGCCTTGCGGCCGTAGTGGCGGGCGGCGACGGCGACCGCCTGGACCTCCTCGTGGGCGTGCAGCCGGGCCTTGCCGGTCTCCAGCTGTATGAGGTCGAGGACCTCGGCCTGCCGGGCCAGCACCAGGTCGTGGAAGCGCAGCAGGACCGCGGCCCGCTCGCGTACGGGGACGGCCGCCCAGGCGGGCTGGGCGGCGCGGGCCCGGCCGAAGGCCTCGGCGACGTCCTCGGGGGTGGCTTCGGGGAGCTCGGCCAGCCGGTCCCCGGTGAAGGGGGTGTGGTTGGCGGTGCGGCCGGAGCCGAGCACCCCGCGGGTGAGGCGGGCGACCAGGTCGGGTGTCACCACGTCGGCGGCGGTGCGGGCGCCGGCCGGGGCCGGGGCGACCGGGTTGGTGGGTTCCGGTGCGGTGCGGAGGGGGGCCGGGGCCTGCGAGTCCGTCATGCCGGTGAGCGTATTGCGCCGGACAGCCTTTGGGTACCCGCCGGTAACCGGATTTTGTCATTTCCGCCAGTGATCGCTGGCAGGATGACGGAATCAGGGCTTCGCGGCGGGCGGCTCCCAGCCGCTGAGCACGATGTCGAACTGCTGCTGGGTGGTGTCCCAGTCGGCGGCGGGGCCCGACATGTAGATCGCGTACTCGGTGCCGTCCGGGGCGAAGTACATCTGCTCGATGGCCCGGCGCGGGCCGGCCTGCGTCCCCTTCTCGGTCCAGGTGAAGTCCCACCGGGCAGCCCGGACGGTGTCCCGGAAGGTGTTCTGGTTGAGCTGCTGTCTCTTGTAGTCGGTCCGCTTCTGCACCTGCTTCTCCAGGTCGAGCACGTGCATGTACGGGTTGTCGTAGTCCGGTGTGGGGTCGGTGGCGATCCGGATGAAGTGCTTTCCGTTGTCCGGGGTGTAGTCGATCTGATTGCCGTCCATCTGGCGCTTCCAGCCGTCCGGGACGAAGAGGGTGAAGCCCGTCGGGTCGGTGACCTCGGTCCAGCCGGCCGGCACGGCATCGGCCTCGTCCGACGACGTGGAGTCGTCATCGCCCTGCTGGTCGGGGGCGCTCGCGTTCTTGTCCGAGCCGCCGGCCTTCTCGGTGTCGCTCGTGTACTTGAGCACCCCGAAGACACCGCCGCCGCCGAGCAGCGCCGCCACCAGGGCGATGGCCGCCGCACGCTTGAGCCGGCCCTTCGCCGGTGCGTCGGTCGCGGTCGCCGACGGCTCCGGCAGCGGGGCCGTCGGCGCGACGTCCCCCTGCGGGGCCGCCTCCTGCGAACGCTCCTGGGCCGGAGCGAGCTCCTGCGCGGTCACCGCGCGCGTCGGCACGTACGCCTGCGCGGCCTTCGGCGCCCTGCCCTCCATCGCCTCGATCAGCATCCGCTCGGCGTCCTCGGCCGTCGGGCGTTCCCCCGGGTCCTTGCGCAGCAGGGCGGTGATGACCGGCCCCAGCGGCCCGGCCTGGCGCAGCGCCGGCGGCTCGTCGTTCACCACGGCCTGGAGGCTGGAGATCGGCGAGGTGCGGCGGAACGGCGAACGCGCCTCCACGGCCGTGTACAGGGTGGCGCCCAGCGACCACAGGTCGGAGGCCGTGCCGGGGGTGCCCCCGGTGACCCGCTCGGGGGCCAGGTAGTCGATGGAGCCGACGATCTCGCCGGTGCGCGTGATGGACGAGTCACCCTCGATCGCGGCGATCCCGAAGTCCGTGAGCAGCACCCGGCCGTCCTTGGCCAGCAGGACGTTGCCCGGCTTCACGTCCCGGTGCAGTACGCCGACCGCGTGCGCGGCGCGCAGCGCGCCCAGCACGTGCAGCCCGATCCTGGCCGCCTCGCGGGGCTCGATCCGCCCGGCCGCCTTGGCGGCGTCCGCGAGGGAGGGGCCGTCGATGTACTCCATGACGATCCACGGCCGGTCGTCGTGTTCCAGCACGTCGTGGACGGTGACGACCGCCGGATGCTGGATCCGGGCCGCGGCCCGGGCCTCCTTCTGCGTCCGGGCGTGCATGACGTCCCGGTCGGCCTGGGCCACGTACAGACCCGCCGTCAGTTCCTTGACGGCGACGGTCCTGTGGAGCAGCTCGTCATGCGCGCGCCACACCTTGCCCATGCCGCCGCGGCCGATCGGCTCGACGAGCCGATACCGGCCCGCCAGCACGGCGCCCCCACCTGTCTGCTGTTCCACGAAACCCCGCCGCTCTCTGCACTTCAGGCCAGATTACGGAGCCCACGGGTGCTGTCGGAACCGCCCGGCCGCCGAAAGGCGGCACTGTGACGCAATCGCCGTACTGACCGCCCGTCAGTCTCCGCTCATCCGCCCGACTTGTAACTCGCCGTGGCCTTCTCGAAGACTTCGGTGACCTTGCCCTGTTCGTCCTCCGGCCCGGTCACCATGACGACGTGGTAGCTGCCGCCGAGCGCGACGACGAAGTTGCGGGCGAAGACGTTGCGGCCGGTGCCGTCGATCCACGTGTAGCGGCCGGTGGCGCGCAGCTGCTGGCCGACCTTGGTGGTCTTGACGTCGCCGACGGTGGACCAGGTGGAGGTGCGGTACGGGGTCAGCTCCTGCTCCTTGTCCTTCTGGTACGCCGCCGGGTCCGGGTTGCCCTCGACCTTGTCCCGGCCGGGGACGACGGTCAGCGTGAACTGCCCCCCGGTGTAGCGCACCTGGCCCGCCTCGTTGATGCCGCGGCGCTCCCAGCCGTCGGGGACCGCGATCTCGAAGTGCTCCGGGTCCTGCTGGGTGGTGTAGCCGGCCGGGGCGGGGGCCGGCGCCGCCGTCGGAGCGGTCGGGGGCGGGGTGGTGGTCTGGGGCGCGGGCTTGGACTCGGGGGTGCCGGTGGGCACGTGGGACGGGCTCTGCTTGGGCGGCGTCTGCGCACCGGCGCCCGGTTCCCGCGGATCGGCGGACCGGGGCATGAACAGCATCGCGTACGCCACGGCCCCGGCGAGCAGGACCAGGATGCCGACGAGCAGGGTCCGGCCCAGGGAGCGGGGCTTGCGGGGGGCCGCGGGGTTGCGGTGCCGGCCGTGGAGTTCGCCGCGGCGGCGTACGACGGGCAGCCGCGCGGGATCGGGCTCCGGCATCGGGAGCATGGCGAAGCCGGCCTCGGGCTCGGGGGCGGACCGTACGAGCGAGCGCAGCCAGCCTCGGAGCTCCTCGAAGTCGGGCCGCTCGGTCGGGTCCTGACGCAGCAGCGACTCCACGACCGGGCGGAGCGCGCCGCACTCCTCCGCGAAGGCGGGGGGCTCGGCGCAGACCATCTCGACGAGCTCGGCGACGCTGTCCTCGGGGTACGGGGCATGCCCCTGCACGGCCCGGTACAGCAGCGCGCCGAGCGCCCAGAGGTCGGTGGCGGGGCCGACGGGGGGCGCCAGCTGCCAGTGCCCGTGCACGGGGCCGGCCTGTTCGGGGGCCCACCGCTCGGTGACGGCTCCGACGACGGCCATCCGCGTCTGGCGCGCCCGCTCGGCGTCCAGCCCGCTCCGGGGCCCGGCCCAGCCGCCGGGCTCCGCCTGCCCGTGACGGTGGCCGTGGCCGGGCTCCGGACCCTGCGGGACGGGGGGCCGGGAGGGGCCGGCGGCAGGCGGCTGCCCCGGGGGGTGGGCCGCCGGGTCCGGGGCTTCGGCCTGGCGGTAGCCCTGGGGCAGCGCGAGCTGCGCGGGCAGCCCGGGCCGCACAGCCGGGTCGGGCTGCGGGTCGGGCTGCGTCCCTGGCGGCAACTGCTGCCGTCCGGACTCCGGATCGGGCAGCGGGCCCGGCTGGGGCTCGGCGGCCGGGGAGAGTTCCGGGCGGCGGGGGGTGGCGCCGTGCCAGGCGGCGGCACCGGTCTCCGGCCCGCCGTACGGGTACGAGTACCCCTGCGGGAGGGTCGACCCCTGCGGCCTCGGCTCCGGCACGGCCACGGGCTCTGCCCTGCGCTGCTCGCCGACCTTGGCGGCGGCCGCCCGCGCCCCGGCCCGGTACGCGGCGATGGCCCCGGCCCGCGCGGCGGCGTTGGGGTCGGGCCGCTCCTGCGGGCGTACGGGGGTGATGTGGTCGTTGTACCGCGGCCCGGTGTCGTACCCGGGAGCCACCAGCGGCGCGTATCCGGCCTCGGACCTGGGCTCCGGCACGGACTCCTGCACGGACTCGTGCAGGAGTCCGTGCAGGGGCTCGTGGCCCGCCGAGGCATCCGGACGGTCCCACTCCCCTTCGCTGCCGGAGCCGAAGGGCCCCGCGCCCGGGACGGCCCCGCGGCCGGACCCGTCGCCCGACCCGGTCTCCCGACCCGCCGGAGTGCCCGGGCCTCCCCACCCCGCGTCACGACCGGAGGCCTCGGTTTCGGCGCTGCCCGGGACGGGGTCGTACCCGCAGAGGGCCTCCTCCGCCGCTCCGGCCGCGAGGCCGGTCAGCACGACCCGCCCGTCGTCGCAGACCAGCACCGTCCGCACGGTGATGTTCCGGTGGGTCCAACCGTGCGCGTGCAGCACCCGCAGCGCGGTCAGCACGTCCGAGGCCACCTCCGCCGCCCGGTAGGGGCTCAGCGGTTCATCGGCTATCAGCGCCGCCAGCGGCCTGGCCGGGACCAGTTCGCTCACTATCCACAGCGACCCGTCCTCGGCGAACACGTCGAAGACCTGGTCCAGCCGGGGATGGTCGGGGATGGAGGCCGCGGCCTGCGCCGCCTCGATCGCGCGCCGCACGGCCGGCAGATCGCCCGGAGCGCGGCGCCCCGCCGCCGGGACGGCCCGCTGCCCGTCCAGCAGTTCGGCGTCCACGACCTCCGGCAACGGCACCTGCCGTACCAGGACTTCCTGCCCGCTGCGGGTGTCGAAGGCGCGGGTCTCGACCAGTTCGTACTCGTCCGACGGCGGGAGCGGCAGACGGTAGCGGTGAGCCAGGATCCGGCCCGCGTAGTCCTCCACATCGCCTCCCCCGAGTGCGGTGGGGTCCCCGTGGCCCCGCAGCCACGATACGTCGCGCGGGCCGCCCGCGTCCCGAGGTCAGCCGAGCATCTGGAAGGTCTCGAACGCGGTGGTGCGCATCTGCGTGCACTCGGGGCCGTCCCACTGGTCGGCGGGGCAGCTGATCATGATGGCGTAGCCGTGCGTCGCGTCCGCCCTGAAGCCGCGGTTGAGCACCCGGACCTTCATGCCGGCCTGCTCTCGCTCGAACTCCCAGTCGGCGACGGTCGGGTAGTTCCGGTACGTCGTCGCATTGATGCCGATCAGTCGGTAGTTCTTGCTGCTGTTCGCGGTGGACGGAGCCAGGCTCAGCCAGGCGGACCGCGCGTCGTCACCGGGTTTGGCGTTGTAGTCGACCTGGATCCGCGGGAAGCCGCCGTCGCGGCTGTATATCCCGCCGGAGTTCTCGCCCGCTATGCCCGTCTGGTGGAAGCCCGCGGGCATGGCCATGGAGAAGTGGAAGCCCAGTTCCGTCACCACGGCGTATCCCGCGGGGAGTCCGCCGCCAGCTCCCCCGGGCTGTGCGCCCTGGCCCTGGCCCTGGCCCTGGCCGGCGCCCGGGGTCTGCTGCCCCTGCCCCTGGCTCTGGCCCTGGCCGCCGGGGGTGGCGTTGCCGTTGGCCCCGCCCTGCTCGCCGGGCTTCGCCGAGGGCTGGGGAGCCGACGGGGTGGCGCCCGGGGACTGGCCGGCCGACGCGGACGGGGTGGCCTTGCCGCCCTTGCCCTCGTCCTTGCGGCCGTCGGCGTCGTCGCCGTTGAAGGCGTAGGCGATGAGCGAGCCGACCGCCGCGAGTACGACCACGACGGCGGCTATCGCGAGCGCGATGGTGCGGCGCGGCATGACGTCGGTGAGCGGGGCCGCCACCGGGGCGGTCCTGGCCGTGGGCTTGGGCTCGGCCGCCGGCGCCTCCGCGGCCGTGGCCGCCGTGGTGGCGGAGGCGACCGCCGCCGCCTTGCGGGCCGACTTCAGGGCGGCGCGGGCGCGTTCGCGCTGCTCGCGCTCCCGCCGCTCGCGTTCCTTCTTCGCCGCCTTCTCGGCCGCCTTCTCGGCGGCGACCTTGTCCGCGGCGGCCTTGGCGTCGGCCAGCGAGATCTGCCGGGTCTCCTCGGCGGCCGGGGCCGCCACGGGGGCCGGAGCGGGCTCGGGCGCGTTGACGACGGCGGTGAGCATCGCCCGCGCCCGGACGTCGTCGAGCCGGTGGGCCGGGTCCTTGGCGAGCAGGCCGTAGATGACCTCGGTCAGCGGGCCGGCGTTCTTGGGCGGCTCGACCGGCTCGGTCATCACCGCGGTGAGGGTGGCGAGGGCGGAGCCCTTGTCGTACGGCGGCACGCCCTCGACGGCGGCGTACAGCAGGCCGCCGAGCGACCACATGTCGGCGGGCGGGCCGGGCTTGTAACCGCGGGCGCGCTCCGGGGAGATGTAGGAGGGTGCGCCGACGAGCATGCCGGTGGAGGTGACGGAGGGGTCGCCCTCGACCTGCGCGATGCCGAAGTCGGTGAGGACGACGCGGCCGCTGGCGGCGATGAGCACGTTGGACGGCTTGACGTCCCGGTGCAGGATGCCCTGGCCGTGCGCGGCGCGCAGGACGTCGAGCACCGCGAGGCCGACCTCGGCGGCGCGGTGCGGGGTGAGGGGGCCGTTCTCCCGGATGAACTCGGCGAGCGAGGGGCCCTCGATGAGCTCCATGACGATCCAGGGGCGGGCGTCCTCGTCGACGACGTCGAAGACGGTGACCGCGCCTCCGCTCCGGATCCGGGCGATGGCCTTGGCCTCGCGGAGGGTACGGGTGATGAGGCGGCGCTTCTCGTCCTCGTCGACGCCGCTGCCGAAGCGGAGTTCCTTGACGGCGACGATCCGGCCGAGGGTCTCGTCCTCGGCCCGCCAGACGGTACCCATGCCGCCCTTGCCGAGCACGGCGCCCAGCCGGTACCGGCCCGCGAGCAGCCGGCCCTTGTCCTGGCCGTCCCCCGCCGACCTGGCGGCCTCGGCCCTGGCCTTGACCTCGGCGGCCACGGCATCGGCCTTCTCCACCACGGGATTGACGGGCTTCGCCAGGTCGGCCTTGGCCGCCGCGGGCTTCGCGTCCGCCGGCTCCGCCGCAGGAGCGGGCACGGCCTTGTCGGCCTTGGGCTCCGCAGCGGGCTTCGCGTCCTCGGGCTCCGCCTCGGGCGCACCGGCGTCGGCCACCGGCTTCGCGCCCTCGGGCTCCACCGCGGGAGCGGGCACGGCCTTGTCGGCCTTGGG
>NZ_JBICZH010000010.1:0-266539 GCF_043201995.1 Streptomyces sp. NPDC048258 | reverse complement strand
GGGCTCCGCAGCGGGCTTCGCGTCCTCGGGCTCCGCCTTGGGCGCACCGGCGTCGGCCACCGGCTCCGCGCCCTCGGGCTCCACCGCGGGAGCGGGCACGGCCTTGTCGGCCTTGGGCTCCGCAGCGGGCTTCGCGTCCTCGGGCTCCGCCTTGGGCGCACCGGCGTCGGCCACCGGCTCCGCGTCCTCGGGCTCCACCGCGGGAGCGGGTTCGGCCTCGTCGGCCTCGGACTCCGCCACAGCCGCAGGCTCGGCACCCTCCGGCTTCGCCGCAGGCGCGGCGGCCGCGGGCTTCGCGTCCTCGGGCCCGGCCTTCGTCAACCCCAGCTTCGCGGCCGCAGGCTCCGCGCCCTCAACAGGCGCGGCCTCGGCCGACTCAGCCGGAGCCGCAACCCCCACATCATCGGGCTTCGCCGCAGGCGTCCCGTGCTCCGGCTTCGACATGCGTCCCCTCTGCGATCGTGCCGCCCGCTCCGGCGGCCCCGGCAGCTGCCGGGGTCCGCGGTAACCCGCCCCGGCAGAACCCTCATTGTTCCTCACTCCGCAACGGACGGGCGCCCCGGGTCCGCGGTTCCCCCTTCCGCATGCCGGAGTTACAACGGAACGATGTCGGGCGCCCCCAGCCGCGCCGCGTCCGCCGTCTGGTCGTCGGGCTGGCGCTGCGATTCCCGCTCCGCCTGGACCCGCTTCTCGTAGTGCTCCACTTCCTTCTCGATCTGCTGCTTGTCCCACCCCAGGACCGGCGCCATCAACTCCGCGCACTCCCGCGCCGACCGCGTCCCCCGGTCGAAGGTCTCGATCGAGATCCGCGTCCGCCGCGTCAGTACGTCGTCCAGGTGCCGCGCCCCTTCGTGCGAGGCCGCGTACACGATCTCCGCCCGCAGGTAGTCGTCCGCCCCGGCCACCGGCTCCCCCAGCCCCGGATCGGCGGCGATCAGGTCCAGCAGTTCCTCCGTCAGCGATCCGTACCGGTTCAACAGGTGCTCCACCCTCACCACATGAAGGCCCGTCCGGGCCGCGGTCCTCGCCCGCGCGTTCCACAGCGCCCGGTACCCCTCCGCGCCGACCAGCGGCACGTCCTCCGTCACGCACTCCGCGACCCGCTGGTCCAGCCCGTGCACCGCCTCGTCGACCGCGTCCTTGGCCATGACCCGGTACGTCGTGTACTTGCCGCCCGCGACCACCACCAGCCCCGGCACCGGGTGCGCCACCGTGTGCTCGCGCGACAGCTTGCTCGTCGCGTCCGACTCCCCGGCGAGCAACGGCCGCAGTCCCGCGTACACCCCCTGTACGTCGTCACGCGTCAGCGGCACCGACAGCACCGAGTTCACGTGCTCCAGCAGATAGTCGATGTCCGCGCTCGACGCCGCCGGGTGCGCCTTGTCCAGATCCCAGTCGGTGTCCGTGGTCCCCACGATCCAGTGCCGGCCCCAGGGGATGACGAACAGCACCGACTTCTCGGTCCGCAGGATCAGCCCGGTGCTCGAATGGATCCGGTCCTTCGGCACGACCAGGTGGATGCCCTTCGACGCCCGTACGTGGAACTGCCCGCGCTCCCCGATCAGCGCCTGGGTGTCGTCCGTCCACACCCCCGTCGCGTTCACGATCTGCTTCGCGCGGATCTCGTACTCCCCGCCGCCCTCGACGTCCCGCACCCGCGCCCCGACCACCCGTTCGCCCTCGCGCAGGAAGCCGATCACCCTCGCCCGGTTGGCGCAGTGCGCCCCGTACGCCGCGGCCGTCCGCACCAGCGTGGCCACGTACCGCGCGTCGTCCATCTGGGCGTCGTAGTACTGCAGGGCGCCCACCAGCGCGTCCTTGCGCAGCGCCGGCGCCACCCGCAGTGCGCGCTTGCGCGACAGGTGCCGGTGCACCGGCAGCCCCCGCCCGTGCCCGCTGGAGACCGACATCGCGTCGTAGAGCGCGACGCCCGAGCCGGCGTACAGCCGCTCCCAGCCCTTGTGCTGCAAGGGGTAGAGGAACGGCACCGGCTTCACCAGGTGCGGCGCGAGGCGCTCCAGCAGCAGGCCGCGCTCCTTGAGCGCCTCCCGTACGAGGGCGAAGTCGAGCATCTCCAGGTACCGCAGGCCGCCGTGGATCAGCTTGCTCGACCTGCTCGACGTGCCGGACGCCCAGTCGCGCGCCTCCACCAGCCCGGTCGACAGACCTCTGGTCGCCGCGTCGAGCGCGGTGCCGGCGCCGACCACGCCCGCGCCCACGACCAGTACGTCCAGCTCCCGCTCGGCCATCCGGGCGAGGGCCTCGGCGCGCTGCGCCGGTCCCAGTGTCGCTGTCCTCACGGCTGCCTCCCGTTTGGTGCGGGTGTCCCCCGCGTCGTGCGGGTGATCCCGCTCACATGCCCCGTTTCATGATTCTGACCGCCCGCACCCTCATCAGCCACCGCCTGTGGACAACACAACGGCGACCACCACCCCAGAATGCGACATATCTTTCATATATACGCCTAGTCTGACATTGCGCCAGCTCCCTCCGGGCTTCCCCCGTCCACAGGACTTGCGCGCGCATCCCCCTCATGTCAGGGAAGGGACGGCACCCCCATGCCCGCAGACCTCGCCGTCATCGGACTCGGCCATCTCGGCCTCCCCCTCGCCCAGGCGGCCGTCGCCGCCGGGATCGAGACGGTCGGCTACGACAGCGGTCCGGTCACGGACTCCACCCTCACCGCCGCCGAGATCCGCCGCATGTCGGCGGCCGGCTTCCGGGTCACCACCAACCCCGCCGAGCTCGGCCGGGTCCGCACCGCCGTCATCTGCGCGCCCACCCAGCTCGGCGCCGATCGAGCACTGGACCTGTCCGCCGTCGGCGAGGCCGGGCACGCGCTCGCCGCCCGGCTGCGCCCCCACACCACCGTGATCCTCGAATCCGCCGTCCACCCGGGCGTCACCGAGGACTACCTCCGCCCGATCCTCGAAGAGGGCTCCGGGCTCCGGGCGGGCCGGGACTTCCACCTGGCCTACTCCCCCAGCCGCCTCGACCCGGGCAACCGCACGCACGGCATCTCCAACACCCCCAAGGTGATCGGCGGCCTCACCCCCGCCTGCACGGAGTCCGCGCACGCCTTCTACGCCCGCCTCACCGAGAAGGTCGTCCGCGCCCGCGGCCTGCGCGAGGCCGAGACCGTACAGCTCCTGGAGACCAACTACCGGCACGTGAACATCGCCCTCATGAACGAGATGGCGGTGCTCTGCCACGACCTCGGTGTCGACCTGTGGGACGTCATCCGCTGCGCCGAGACCAAGCCGTACGGCTTCCAGGCGTTCCGCCCCGGCCCGGGAGTCGGCGGCCACGGGGTCCCCCTCGACCCGAACTACCTCCCCCACACCACCCGCACCCCCGGCCACCCCCTGCGCATGATCGGCCTGGCGCAGGAGATCAACAACCGGATGCCGCAGTACGTCATCCAGCGTTCCGCCACCCTGCTGAACGAGCACGGCAAATCCGCCCGCGGCGCCCGCGTCCTCCTCCTGGGCGTCACCTACAAGCCCGACCTCGCCGACCAGGAGGGCTCCCCGGCCCGCGAGATCGCCAGCCGCCTCCTCGACCTGGGGGCGCTCGTCAGCTACCACGACCCGTACATCACGGGCTGGCGGGTCCGGGACCAGCCGGTCCCCCGTGCCGAATCGTTGTACGAGGCCGCCGCCAACGCCGATCTGACGATCCTGCTCCAGCACCACCGCACGTACGACCTGCAAGGCCTCGCGGTGAAGGCCCAGTTGCTCCTGGACACCCGTGGCGCCAGCCCGGCGGGCGCGGCCCACCGCCTCTGAACGCACCGGGAAATGCCCCTCACGGATGTCATGGCCGCCTGCTAGCCTGCGGCGTCACTTATCTCGCACATACGTCCCCCTGGACACGTGTGCCCCACGCATCCCTGGGGGGGATCACCCATGAGCCAGAACATCCAGCCGCCCGCGCCCGACTCCGTCATCGAGGCGCCCGCCGCCCCGGCCCCGGCCCGCACCGGCAACTTCGGCCTCGGCATCGTCGCCGCCGTCGTCGCGGCCCTTGTCACCACCGGTGTCTACGGCGCGATCATCGGCGCCAGCGGCTACCAGATCGGCTACGCCGCCGTGGGTGTCGGAGCCCTCGTCGGCTTCGCCGCCGGCAAGCTGGGCGGCCCGAACCCGGTCCTGCCGGTCCTCAGCGCCATCCTCTCCCTGGCCGCCATCTTCGCGGGCCAGATCTTCGGCATCGCCTGGATCGCCGCGGACGAGCTCGGCACGACCACCATGGACGTGCTCGGCGTCGGCGTCTCCCCGCTGGTCGAGCTGTGGAAGGAAGCGTCGAGCCCCATGACCTACCTCTTCCTCGCCATCGGTGGCTACGCCGCCTTCCAGACGGCCCGCAAGATCGGCACCAACTGACGCGGTCGCACCGCACACGCCGGAGGGCCGGCACCCCGCTCGGGGTGCCGGCCCTCCGGCGTACGTACGGAAAGGAGCCGGTCAGCGGCTGTGCTGCGAGTCCGCGATCGTGACCTCGACCCGCTGGAACTCCTTGAGCTCGCTGTAGCCGGTGGTGGCCATCGAGCGGCGCAGCGCGCCGAAGATGTTCATCGAGCCGTCCGGGCTGTGCGACGGGCCGGTGAGGATCTCCTCGGTGGTGCCGACCGTGCCCAGGTCGACCTTCTTGCCGCGCGGCACGTCCTCGTGGACGGCCTCCATGCCCCAGTGGTTGCCCTTGCCGGGCGCGTCGGTGGCACGGGCCAGGGGGGAGCCCATCATCACGGCGTCCGCGCCGCAGGCGACGGCCTTCGGGATGTCGCCCGACCAGCCCACGCCGCCGTCGGCGATGACGTGCACGTACCGGCCGCCGGACTCGTCCATGTAGTCGCGGCGGGCCGCGGCCACGTCCGCGACGGCGGTCGCCATCGGGACCTGGATGCCGAGCACGTTGCGCGTGGTGTGCGCGGCGCCGCCGCCGAAGCCGACCAGGACACCCGCGGCGCCGGTGCGCATCAGGTGCAGGGCCGCGGTGTAGGTGGCGCAGCCGCCCACGATGACCGGGACGTCGAGCTCGTAGATGAACTGCTTGAGGTTCAGCGGCTCGGCGGCGCCGGAGACGTGCTCCGCCGACACGGTCGTGCCGCGGATCACGAAGATGTCCACGCCCGCGTCCACGACGGCCTTGGAGAACTCGGCGGTGCGCTGCGGGGAGAGCGCGGCGGCGGTGACGACGCCCGAGTCGCGCACCTCCTTGATGCGCTGCCGGATCAGGTCCGCCTGGATCGGCGCGGAGTAGATCTCCTGGAGACGACGGGTCGCGGACTCCTCGTCCAGCTCCGTGATCTCGTCGAGCAAGGGCTGCGGGTCCTCGTAGCGGGTCCACAGGCCTTCGAGGTTCAGCACGCCGAGGCCGCCGAGCTCGCCGATGCGGATCGCGGTCTGCGGGGAGACGACCGAGTCCATGGGGGCGGCCAGGAAGGGGAGCTCGAAGCGGTACGCGTCGATCTGCCAGGCGATCGAGACCTCCTTCGGGTCCCGGGTCCGCCGGCTCGGGACGATGGCGATGTCGTCGAACGCGTACGCCCTGCGGCCGCGCTTGCCGCGCCCGATCTCGATCTCAGTCACGTGTGGTGGCCTTTCCTCTGGGTCTGCCCGTCCAGTATCCCCGAACGCCGGAGAGTCGCGTTCCCATGACCGCTGTACGGACGTCACGGCGGGCACGGCGAAGGGGCGGGCCCGACGGGCCCGCCCCTCACACGGTCACTCTGTTCAGCCCTTGCGGCTGTAGTTCGGTGCTTCCACCGTCATCTGGATGTCGTGCGGGTGGCTCTCCTTGAGGCCCGCCGAGGTGATCCGGACGAAGCGGCCCCGCTCCTGCAGCTCGGGGACCGTGCGGCCGCCGACGTAGAACATCGACTGGCGCAGGCCGCCGACGAGCTGGTGCACGACCGCGGAGAGCGGGCCGCGGTAGGGAACCTGGCCCTCGATGCCCTCGGGGATGAGCTTGTCGTCGCCGCCCACGCCCTCCTGGAAGTAGCGGTCCTTGGAGAAGGAGCGCTGGTCGCCACGGGACTGCATCGCGCCGAGCGAGCCCATGCCGCGGTACGACTTGAACTGCTTGCCGTTGATGAAGAGCAGCTCGCCCGGGGACTCCTCGCAGCCCGCGAGCAGCGAGCCGAGCATCACCGTGTCGGCACCCGCGACCAGGGCCTTCGCGATGTCGCCGGAGTACTGGAGGCCGCCGTCGCCGATGACCGGGACGCCCGCGGCCTTGGCGGCGAGGGAGGCCTCGTAGATCGCGGTGACCTGCGGGACGCCGATGCCGGCGACCACGCGGGTGGTGCAGATGGAGCCGGGGCCGACACCGACCTTGATGCCGTCGCAGCCGGCGTCGATCAGCGCCTGGGCGCCGTCGCGGGTGGCGACGTTGCCGCCGATGACGTCCACGCCGGAGTTCGACTTGATCTTGGCGACCATGTCGCCGACCAGGCGGGAGTGGCCGTGGGCGGTGTCGACGACGATGAAGTCGGCGCCCGCCTCGATCAGGGCCTGGGCGCGGTCGTACGCGTCACCGGCGACACCGACGGCCGCGCCGACGAGCAGCCGGCCGCCCTTGTCCTTGGCGGCGTTCGGGTACTTCTCGGCCTTGACGAAGTCCTTGACCGTGATGAGGCCCTTGAGGATGCCCGCGTCGTCGACCAGCGGAAGCTTCTCGATCTTGTGGCGGCGCAGCAGCTCCATGGCGTCCACGCCGGAGATGCCGACCTTGCCCGTGACCAGCGGCATCGGGGTCATGACCTCGCGCACCTGGCGGCTGCGGTCCGACTCGAAGGCCATGTCGCGGTTGGTGACGATGCCGAGCAGCTTGCCCGCCGCGTCCGTGACCGGGACGCCGGAGATGCGGAACTTCGCGCACAGCTCGTCGGCCTCGCCCAGCGTCGCGTCCGGGTGCACCGTGATCGGGTCGGTGACCATGCCGGACTCGGAGCGCTTGACCAGGTCGACCTGGTTGGCCTGGTCCGCGATCGACAGGTTGCGGTGCAGTACGCCGACACCGCCCTGGCGGGCCATCGCGATGGCCATGCGGGCCTCGGTGACCTTGTCCATCGCCGCGGACAGCAGCGGAACGTTCACGCGCACGTTCCGGGAGATGAGGGAGGAGGTGTCGATCGCATCAGGCGACATGTCCGACGCGCCCGGCAGCAGCAGCACGTCGTCGTAGGTCAGTCCGAGCGTGGCGAATTTGTCGGGCACTCCGTCGGCGGTCATGACACCTTCCCAAATGGTCTTGCTCAGCGCGGATGTCCATGCTAACGGGATCCCGACGCGTCTCATTCCACGACCAAGGTCAAGCCCAATTTTCGTAGTTTCCTACGGAGATCCTTGCCGGGATTCTCGCGGGAATGCCTGTCGGCATTCCCGCGGGGACTCCTACTGCTCGGCGAGCGCGCGGAGCCGGCTGAGCGCCCGGTGCTGGGCGACGCGCACGGCCCCGGGGGACATGCCGAGCATCTGCCCGGTCTCCTCGGCGGTCAGCCCGACGGCCACCCGCAGTACGAGGAGCTCGCGCTGGTTCTCCGGAAGGTTGGCCAGCAGCTTCTTGGCCCAGGCCGCGTCACTGCTGAGCAGCGCCCGCTCCTCCGGACCCAGCGAGTCGTCGGGCCGCTCCGGCATCTCGTCCGAGGGCACGGCCGTGCTGCCCGGGTGCCGCATTGCGGCCCGCTGCAGGTCGGCGACCTTGTGCGCGGCGATGGCGAAGACGAAGGCCTCGAAGGGCCGCCCGGTGTCCCGGTAGCGCGGCAGCGCCATCAGGACGGCGACGCAGACTTCCTGCGCCAGGTCCTCCACGAAGTGGCGAGCGTCACCCGGGAGTCGCGACAGCCGGGTGCGGCAGTAGCGGATGGCGAGCGGGTGGACGAACGCGAGCAGGTCGTGCGTGGCCTGCTCGTCGCCCTCCACGGCTCGGCGTACGAGCGCGCTGACACCCCCGGCACTACCGCCTTTGGCGGCGCCGGTGGGGCCTGTGGCCGCGGGTGACCCCAGGGCCTCGTCGTCGCGCATCAATCCATGGTGCCTTGACGCCGGAGCTTCCGTGGCACCACGGCCGGTTTCGTGCATCGAAGCGTTATGAGCGGGTGCGCCGGAACTCATGATTGCGCCCTCCCCTCCCGCTCGGCCGAATGGTCCCCAAGGACGAGGACTCCACATCTCCAAGAATGCGGCACACCCTCAAGGATGCGGCATCGCGCACGAAGCGACACGTCCCCCGGATTGTGCCCCGCCAATCCCCGGGTGCGCACCGGGTACGGCGGGACACGGACCGGACCGCGACCCGTGGGTCAGCGGACCAGGCCCCAGCGGAAGCCGAGCGCCACGGCGTGCGCCCGGTCCGAGGCGCCGAGCTTCTTGAACAGCCTGCGGGCGTGCGTCTTGACCGTGTCCTCGGAGAGGAAGAGCTCGCGCCCGATCTCCGCGTTGGACCGGCCGTGGCTCATGCCCTCCAGCACCTGGATCTCACGGGCGGTGAGGGTGGGCGCCGCGCCCATCTCGGCCGAGCGGAGCCGGCGCGGGGCCAGCCGCCAGGTCGGGTCGGCGAGGGCCTGGGTGACCGTGGCCCGCAGTTCGGCGCGCGAGGCGTCCTTGTGCAGGTAACCCCGGGCGCCGGCGGCGACCGCGAGGGCCACGCCGTCCAGGTCCTCGGCGACCGTCAGCATGATGATGCGGGCGCCGGGGTCGGCCGAGAGCAGTCGGCGGACCGTCTCCACACCGCCGAGCCCGGGCATCCGTACATCCATCAGAATCAGGTCGGAGCGGTCGGCACCCCAGCGGCGGAGGACTTCCTCGCCGTTGGCAGCCGTCGTCACACGCTCGACGCCGGGCACGGTGGCAACCGCGCGACGGAGCGCCTCTCGGGCAAGCGGGGAGTCGTCGCAGACGAGGACGGATGTCATGACCGCCCTCCGCAGCTGCTGATGCGCGTCACCTTGAGCCTCCAGGCTGGTACGTATCGTCACCTGTGCGGTCGATGCTCCCGGACACCTGTCCGAGAACTTATTGGTTCAACCGCCTTCGCACTCTCAACGATGGTCACTCGAAAGAGTTACGGGTCGGACGGACACCTTCAGCACTCTACGTGAGGAAGCGATCACGCCGTTGGAGGCGCGAGCCGCTCGTCCTCCATCTGGAGCTATGCCCTATTTGGCGGCTTTCCTTCCGTTTGGCACGTGTCTGAGGCTAGATTCCCAATGAGTCATATTTACATCTACTACGACAGTAGGTGTGGAGACATGGACCGTATCCGCCTCAGTACCGGCACCAAGAGGACTACCAATGGCAGATTTCTCCCGCCTCCCCGGACCGAACGCCGACCTCTGGGACTGGCAGCTGCTCGCTGCCTGCCGCGGGGTCGACAGCTCCCTCTTCTTCCACCCGGAAGGTGAGCGGGGCGCGGCCAGGAGCGCGCGCGAGGCCTCGGCTAAAGAGGTCTGCATGCGATGCCCGGTGCGTTCGGAATGCGCCGCGCACGCACTCGCCGTCCGCGAGCCCTACGGGGTGTGGGGAGGCCTCACCGAGGACGAGCGCGAGGAACTGATGGGCCGCGCCCGGCATCGCCTGATCCCCGCATCCAGCACGATCGGACCGATCCCGCCGCACTGATACGAGTACAAACGTCCGAAGGAACGTTGCTGCGGTGTCCGCGAGATTCTCGGACCGCCGCCGTCGCCGGGCGTGTCGCAGTCCCGCGCGGAATGTCACCCGTTCGGCCGTACCCGACACCATGAGCACGGTCAGCGCGTGGCGGCCCGCTCCAGCTCGGCCAGGGTCGCGGCCACCGCCGGGACCCTGGCCAGGTCGGGCAGGGTCAGCGCCACGACCTCCCGCTCGACGGCCGGCTCCACGGCCACCGTGCTGACGCCCTTGGCCCGTACGGACTCCACCGCGAGCTCCGGCAGCACCGCGACGCCCAGCCCGGCACCGACCAGACCGACCACCGCCGGGTAGTCGTCGGTCGCGAAGTCGATCCGCGGGGTGAAGCCCGCGCTCTCGCACACCTCCACCAGATGGCGGCGACAGCGCGGACAGCCCGCGATCCACGGCTCGTCGGCCAGCTCCGCCATGCCCACGCGCTCCGCCCCGGCCAGCCGGTGCCCGTCGGGGACCAGCCCGACGAGCCGGTCGGTCAGCAGCGGGCGCACCACGAGGTCCTCCCACTCCGCCACGGAGCTCGACGATCCGCCGTACCGGAAGGCCAGCGCCAGGTCGCAGTCCCCCTCGCGCAGCATCTCCACCGAGCGCGGCGGTTCGGCCTCGACGAGGGAGATACGCGTGCCCGGGTGCTCGGCGCGCATCGCGGCGAGCGCGGTGGGCACCAGCGTGGAGCTGCCGCTGGGGAAGGACACCAGCCGGACCCGGCCCGCGCGCAGCCCGGCGATGGCCGCGACCTCCTCCTCGGCGGCGGTCAGCCCGGCCAGGATGCCCGCGGCATGCCGGACCAGGGCCTCACCGGCCTGGGTCAGCCGCATCTCGCGGCCGGTGCGGATGAGCAGCGGGGTGCCGGCCGACTGCTCAAGCGCCTTCATCTGCTGGGAGACGGCGGGCTGGGTGCAGCCGAGCTCGCGGGCGGCGGCGGAGAAGGACCCGGTCCCGGCGACAGCGCGCAGAACCCGGAGATGACGTGCCTCGATCACCTTTTGAGCATAAGCCCTGCTTTGACCGTCGCGCGAATACCGTTGTGACACTTTGGGGCGGGCTCGGTTAGCGTGTGCGCATGGGTCCCATGCATCTGATCTCCGTGAACGTCGGCCGCGCCGAGGCCGTCGACTACACCGACGCGGAGGGCGGGGTAACGGGCCACGGCAAGCGCCCGGTCCCCGGGCCGGTCCGCGTCTTCGCCCCGGGCCCGAGGGCGACCGGCCACGGCAGCGGCCTGGAGGGCGACACCGTGTGCGACCGCCGCCACCACGGCGGCGACCACCAGGCCGTCTACGCGTACGCGCGCGAGGACCTGGACCTCTGGGAGGCCGAGCTGGGCCGCGAGCTGCCCGGCGGGATCTTCGGCGAGAACTTCACCACCTCCGGCATCGACCTGAACGGCGCGCGCCTCGGCGACCGCTGGCGGGTCGGCGCGGACCTGGTCCTCGAAGTCGCCTCGGCCCGCATCCCGTGCCGGACCTTCCAGGGGGCCCTCGGCGAGAGCGCCTGGGTCAGGCGGTTCACCCAGGCGGCGCGGCCGGGCGCGTACCTGCGGGTGGTCGAGGAGGGCTCGGTCTCCCCCGGCGACGCCATCGAGGTCATCCACCGCGCGGACCACGAGGTGACGGTGGAATTCTGGTTCCGCGCCTTCACCACGGAGCGCGCGCTGCTGCCGCGCACCCTGGCGGCGGGCGACGCGATGGAGCCGGAGGGCCACGAGACCGTGCGCCGGTACGTGGAGAAGTACGGGGCCGGGGCCGGGGCGAGGTAGAACCACACCCGGGGCGGCTAGGTTGCGCCTATGACGACTGCGTTGATTACGGGATCCACGGCGGGCATCGGCGCCGCCTTCGCCCGGCGGCTCGCCGCCCAGGGCCACAACCTGGTGCTGGTGGCGCGTGACGCCAAGCGCCTCGGCGAGCAGGCCACCGAGCTGCACGACCGGCACGGCATCGAGGCCGAGGTACTGGCCGCCGACCTGTCCACCGAGGAGGGCATCGCGGCGGTCGAGGAGCGCCTCGGCGACCGCACCCACCCGGTGGACCTGCTGGTCAACAACGCCGGCTTCGGCAACAAGGGCCGCTACCTCGAGGTCTCCATGGCCGACGAACTCACCATGCTGAAGGTGCACGTCGAGGCGGTCCTGCGGCTGACCTCGGCGGCCGCCGGATCGATGCGCTCGCGCGGGCGCGGCGGCGTGATCAACGTGGCCTCGGTGGCCGCCTTCGTACCGCGCGGCACCTACGGGGCGAGCAAGGCCTGGGTCGTGCAGTTCACCCAGGGCGCGGCGAAGGACATGGCGGGATCCGGGGTGCGGCTGATGGCGCTGTGCCCCGGCTTCGTCCGGACGGAGTTCCACGAGCGCGCGGGCATGGGCACGGACAACATCCCCGGCTGGATGTGGCTCGACGCCGACAAGCTGGTGGCCGCGGCCCTGGCCGACCTGGCGCGGGGGAAGACGGTGTCGATCCCGGACCCGCGGTACAAGGCACTGATGGGCGTGGTGAAGCTGACGCCGCGCGGGCTGCTGGGCGGCGTGTCCTCGCGTACGGGCCGCAAGTACGGGCCGCAGTAACTCGCCGGTACACCAGCTGAATGGATGAAATCTACCTAAACTGGACGTGTCCCATCCAGCCCGGGAGACGCCATGACATTCGTACAGATAATCGATTACAAGACCAGTCGGCAGGACGACCTCAACCAGCTGCTCGACCGGTACGTCTCGCAGAGCCAGGGCAAGCGCACTGTCACCCACAGCATCGTGGGCAAGGACCGCGAGGCCGAGAACCACTTCGTGGACGTGGTCGAATTCCCCTCGTACGAAGAGGCCATGAAGAACTCTCATCTCCCGGAGACGGACAAGATGTTCCGGGAGATGGTGGCGCTCTGCGAGGGGATGCCCACCTTCACCAACCTCGACGTGGTCCGCGACGAGAACCTCAACAAGATGCTCGCGAACCGGGTGTTCGAGGAGATCCTCCAGAAGGGCAACATGGCGCTCGTCGACGAGTGCTTCGCGACGAACTACATCGACCACGACGTCAGCAAGGAGGAGTCCACCGTCATCGGGCGGGACGTCATGCGCGAGGACGCGCAGATGTGGCGCGCGGCCTTCGACATGACCTTCGACATCACGGCACAGCTGGCCGAGGGCGACTTCGTCACCACCGTGTGGACCTGGCACGGCACCCACAAGGGAGAGTTCATGGGAGTCGCTCCCACCGGGAAGACCTACGACATCCTCGGCAGCACCACCTTCCGCTGTCTGGACGGCGAGATAACCGAAGCCTGGTGGCAGTACGACATCGGACGCCTCATGCGCGAGATGGGCATGTCCGGGTCCTGACCACGGGTACGGGGAAGGCCCCGTTCCGCAACTGCGGAACGGGGCCTTCCTTACGCCGTGAGGCGATCAGTGGCTGTGGCCGTGACCGTGGCCGTGACCCGCGTCGCCCTCTTCCTCGGCCGGCTTCTCGACGACCAGGGTCTCGGTCGTGAGCAGCAGGGAGGCGATGGAAGCGGCGTTCTCCAGCGCGGAGCGGGTGACCTTCACCGGGTCGATGACGCCGGCCTTGACCAGGTCGCCGTACTCGCCGGTGGCGGCGTTGAAGCCCTGGCCCTTGTCGAGCTCGGCGACCTTCGAGGTGATGACGTACCCCTCGAGACCGGCGTTCTCGGCGATCCAGCGCAGCGGCTCGACGGCGGCGCGGCGCACGACCGCGACACCGGTGGCCTCGTCGCCGGTCAGGCCGAGGTTGCCCTCGAGGACCTTGACGGCGTGGACGAGCGCGGAGCCACCGCCGGAGACGATGCCCTCCTCGACCGCGGCGCGGGTCGCCGAGATGGCGTCCTCGAGACGGTGCTTCTTCTCCTTGAGCTCCACCTCGGTGGCGGCGCCGACCTTGATGACGCAGACGCCGCCGGCGAGCTTCGCCAGGCGCTCCTGCAGCTTCTCGCGGTCCCAGTCGGAGTCCGTGGACTCGATCTCGGCCTTGATCTGGTTGACACGCCCGACGACTTCCTCGTGGCTGCCGCCACCGTCGACGATGGTCGTGTCGTCCTTGGAGATCGTGACGCGGCGGGCGGAGCCCAGTACGTCCAGACCGGCCTGGTCGAGCTTGAGGCCGACCTCCTCGGCGATGACGGTGGCACCGGTGAGGGTGGCCATGTCCTGCAGCATCGCCTTGCGACGGTCACCGAAGCCGGGGGCCTTGACGGCGACCGCGTTGAAGGTGCCGCGGATCTTGTTGACGACGAGGGTGGAGAGCGCCTCGCCCTCGACGTCCTCGGCGATGATCAGGAGCGGCTTGGAGGCGCCGGCCTGGATGACCTTCTCCAGCAGCGGCAGGAGGTCCTGGATGGAGGAGATCTTGCCCTGGTTGATCAGGATGTACGGGTCGTCGAGGACGGCCTCCATACGCTCCTGGTCGGAGACCATGTACGGCGAGAGGTAGCCCTTGTCGAAGGCCATGCCCTCGGTGAACTCCAGCTCCAGGCCGAAGGTGTTGGACTCCTCGACGGTGATGACACCGTCCTTGCCGACCTTGTCCATCGCCTCGGCGATGAGCTCGCCGACCTGCTGGTCCTGCGCGGAGAGCGCGGCCACGGCGGCGATGTCGGACTTGTCCTCGATCGGACGGGCGGTCGCGAGGAGCTCCTCGGAGACGGCCTTGACCGCGGCGTCGATGCCCTTCTTCAGGGCGGCCGGGGACGCGCCCGCGGCGACGTTGCGCAGACCCTCGCGGACCAGCGCCTGGGCCAGCACGGTGGCGGTGGTGGTGCCGTCACCCGCGATGTCGTTGGTCTTGGTCGCCACCTCCTTCACGAGCTGGGCGCCCAGGTTCTCGTACGGGTCGTCCAGCTCGACCTCGCGAGCGATGGTGACACCGTCGTTGGTGATGGTGGGCGCGCCGAACTTCTTGTCGATGACGACGTTGCGGCCCTTGGGGCCGATCGTCACCTTGACCGTGTCGGCAAGCTTGTTGACGCCGCGCTCGAGGGCGCGACGGGCGTCCTCGTCGAACTTCAGGATCTTCGGCATGGGAGCGGTTCAGTCCTCTCGTTGCGATCCTCGGCCGCTCACCGCGACCTCCACCGCCTAGAACGAACTACGCCCCTCGCCGCCCGGCATCAGCAGGGTGACCAGGGGCGCAGCTCAAATCAAAACTGGAAGCGAATTACTTCTCGACGATCGCGAGCACGTCGCGAGCCGAGAGGACGAGGTACTCCTCGCCGCTGTACTTCACTTCGGTGCCGCCGTACTTGCTGTACAGCACGATGTCGCCGACGCTGACGTCCAGCGGGAGACGCTGGCCGTCCTCGAACCGGCCCGGGCCCACGGCGAGGACGACGCCCTCCTGGGGCTTCTCCTTCGCGGTGTCCGGGATGACCAGGCCGGAGGCCGTGGTCTGCTCGGCGTCGAGCGGCTGGACCACAATGCGGTCCTCAAGCGGCTTGATGGCAACCTTGGAGCTGGCGGTCGTCACGATCCGACCTCCCCCTTCGGAGATCCGGGGTTAACTGTCTGAGGTGGCGACCAGGTCGATCCGTCGTCGCGGGTGCCGGACCTGCCTGTCGCTGTGTTGGCACTCACCAGGGGCGAGTGCCAGGTGCGAGACTATTCCGGCGATTAGCACTCGGTCAAGCGGAGTGCCAATTCCCGCCGCCGGGCGTTGCGCGGATCAGGCCGCGGACCCCCGGAAACCCGGGCGGACGCATGTCCGGATCACCAGCCGCGCGGGGGCTTTGCGCCCGGTATATGACGCTTGGGGGCGTGCGCATCCTCGTGGTCGAGGTCGCGCACGACGGCCACCACGGCCTGGACATGGGCGGCCCGGACCCGTCGAACGCCTTCGGAAGGAACCACGGGGAGGACATCAACGTCATAGATGATATGAAGATAAAGCGCCTCATTGCCGAGCAGATCGGGCCCAAGGCCCCAGCGAGCCCGAGCGCACCGGGCGCCGCTTCCTCCTCGCCCGGCGCGGCCCCGCCGCCGTCCTCACCGCCGCCCTCCCCCGCCCCCGCGGCCGGTGGCGGCATCCCGTGCGTGGACTGAAACCCCTGACGTCGGCGGGCGTGCGCCGCCGCACCGAGGCACTGCTGCTGGTCTTCGTCGTCGCGATCGCCGTCCTCGGCCATGCCGCCGCGGGCCTCGCGATGAACGACGAGCTGCCGCCCAACCTCACCGGCTTCACGATCAGCATGACGCTGCTGTCGCTGGTGGGTCATCTGGGCGTGCGCCGCTTCGCCGCCTACGCGGATCCGCTGGTCTTCCCCCTGGCCATGCTGCTGACCGGGCTGGGGCTGGTGCTGCTGCACCGGCTCGACCAGG
The DNA here is from genome assembly GCF_043201995.1 of Streptomyces sp. NPDC048258. Classification (NCBI taxonomy): domain Bacteria; kingdom Bacillati; phylum Actinomycetota; class Actinomycetes; order Kitasatosporales; family Streptomycetaceae; genus Streptomyces; species Streptomyces sp. NPDC048258. The sequence continues at coordinate 250,546 of NZ_JBICZH010000010.1, read as the reverse complement.
GGTACATCGAGCGGTACAACTCGGAAGCCAACGCGCCCGGGCAGCTGATGTGGACGGTGGTCGGGGTGGCCGCCTGCATCCTGGTGCTGGCACTGCTGCGCGACCACCGGCTGCTGCAGCGCTTCATCTACATCACGATGGCCCTGGCGCTGGTGCTGCTGATCGCACCGGCGTTCTTCGGCGCCGACACCTACGGCGCGAAACGGTGGATCAAACTCTTCGGCTTCTCGCTGCAGCCCGGCGAGTTCGTGAAGATCATGATCGCGGTCTTCTTCGCGGGGTACCTGGTCATCCACCGCGACTCGCTGGCCCTGACCGGCCGCAAGTTCCTGGGCATGCGGCTGCCCCCGATGCGCCAGCTCGGCCCCATCGTGACGGTGTGGATCGTCTCGATGCTGGTGCTGGTCTTCGAACGCGACCTCGGCACCTCGCTGATCTTCTTCGGTGTTTTCGTGGTGATGCTCTACGTCGCCACCGAGCGCACCAGCTGGATCGTGTGCGGCGTGCTCATGGCCGCGGCCGGCGCCTTCGTGGTGGGCTCGACGGAACCGCACGTCAAGGCGCGGGTGGCGGCCTGGCTGGAGCCGCTGTCCTACTACTGGGAGAACCGGCCCCCGGGGGTCACGTCCGACCAGTCGGCGCAGGCCCTGTTCAGCTTCGGCACGGGCGGCATCTCGGGCACGGGCCTCGGCCTGGGGCATCCCGAGCTGATCGCGTTCGCCGGCCGCAGCGACTTCATCCTCACCACGGTGGGCGAGGAACTCGGCCTGGCCGGGGTCATGGCCGTCCTGATCCTGTACGCCCTCCTCGTGCAGCGGGGGCTCCGGATGGCACTCGGCGCCCGCGACCCCTTCGGCAAACTCCTCGCCGTGGGCCTCGCCTCGGCGCTGGCCCTGCAGGTCTTCGTGGTCGCGGGGGGCGTGACGGGCCTGATCCCCCTGACGGGCAAGGCGCTGCCGTTCCTGGCCAAGGGCGGCTCGTCCCTCCTGGCCAACTGGATCATGATCGCCCTGCTGCTGCGCATCAGCGACAGCGCGGAACGCCAACGCGAGGCGGACGCCCGCGACCCGGTGGAAACGACGATCACCCCGGTGGTGTCGAGGGCGGGATGAATCCGGTGCTCCAGGGGGGCTCCTACAGGTAGTCCTCCAGCCGCCCTATCCGGTACCCCTGTTCCTGGATCCGCTGGAGCATCCGCGTCGTCATCTGGGTCTCCGTCGTGCCCTTGAGCTCGGACGGGCCGCGGAAGTGGGCCAGGATGATGTCGCCCGGTTTGAGGGCGGAGCCCTCGGCGTACTGGAAGTTGTTGATCTGCATCGAGACGCGCCACAGGACCAGGGACGAGACTCCGCACTCCGAGGCGGCCCGGAGGGTGTCGTCGTTGTAGTTCCCGAAAGGCGGGCGGAAGAACGGCGGGCGGTGGCCGAAGCGCTTCTCCAGGCGTTCCTGCTGGCCGCATATCTCGTGCTTCTGCGCCGCGTAGGACAGGGTCCGCAGGTTCGGGTGCGTCAGCGTGTGGTTGTTCACCGTGCTCGCCGAGCCGTTGTCGCGGAGCTTCTCGAAGTGCCCGTAGTCCGGCGAGGCCACACTGTCCGTCAGGAACATGCTGATCGGCAGCTTCAGCTCGGCCGCCATCTTCAGGAACTCGGGGTCCTTCTCCGCGCCGTCGTCGAAGGTCAGGAAGACGACCTTCTCCCCGGCCGGGACGGGTATTCGGTCGACCACCGGGACCTTGCCCGGGGCCGCCTTCGGTATCTCGGGCTTCTGGGCCGGCTTCGGGGCGTACTCCAGGGGGCCCTTCAGGCCCCACTTCCTGTACGCCTCGTCCGAAGCCGTGCCCGCCCCGCCCGCCCCGCCCGTCGGCGACGGCGCGGGCGGCGACACGGACGCGCCGGGGGCGCCCGGTGTCTCCTGCGTCGCCTTCGTCCTGGGCCCCAGCCGTTCGGTGGTGTCCGCGCCGTCCCCGCACCCCGTCAGGGACAGCGCGAGCGCGCCGGCCGCCAGCGTTCCGGCTACCAACCGGCGCGCGTGCTTCACAAGTAGTCCTCCAGGCGAGCCACGGCATACCCCTTGGCCGTGACGGTCTTCATGACATGACGGATCATGTCAGGCATCGTGCCCTTCCAGTCGTCCTTGCCCCGGAAATGCGTGAGGATGATGTCACCGGGGTGCAGATCGCGATCCCACTCCCGGTAGTCCATCCGGTTCGGGAAGGCCTCGGCGTTCCACAGCGGGACCGCCTTGATTCCGCAGGACTTGGCCGCGCGCAGCGTGTCCTGGTTGTAGTTGCCGTACGGCGGCCGGAAGAGGGTCGGCCGCTTGCCGAACTGCTTCTGGATCGTGTCCTGCTGGCCGCAGATCTCCTCGCGCTGCTGCTCGTACGACAGGCCCGGCATGTAGCGGTGGTTGAGCGTGTGGTTGTTCAGGGTGACGCCGGCGGCCTGCATCTCCTTGAAGTACGGGTAGTTGTCGCGAACGATGTAGTCGCTGAGGAAGGCCGTGTACGGGATCTTCAGCTCCTGCATCATCCTCAGGAACTCGGGATCCTTCTCCGCGCCGTCGTCGATCGTCAGGAAGACGACCTTGTCCTCCGTCGGGACGGTGGTGAAGACGTGCGGGTACTCCTCCTGGTCCTCCACCTCGAAGCCGTCGCGGGTGGTGATCTCGGGCTTCTCCTTGGGCGCCGCCGGGGCCGTCAGCGGCGTCTTGGCCAGCTTCCACTTCTTCGCTGCGGCGATGCGCGCCTGCTGGAACGCCTTTGCCTTCTCGGCGGCGCTGAGCGCGCCGGCCGCGCCGGCCTCCGTGCCCTTGGCGGCCTTCGCCTTCTCGGCCTTGTCCGGTGCGCCGGACTCCCCGGAGCCGCACGCCGTGCCGAGGGCGGCTACGAGCAGGGCGGCCACGGCCACCCCGAACCGGCCGCGCGGACCCGCCGCGTACCGGTGACCGTGTTGCGTCTTATCTTCCTTTTGTCGTACTAGCTGCATAGCTGCGCATCCTGGCACCCGACACGCGGGGTCCCCGGACGACACCGCGAGCGGAACCCGACCTTCCATCGACTGGCCCACACCGGCCGGCCCCGTCGCCGACAATGGACCCGTGACCCCCGAAGACTTCGCCGCCCTCCTCACCCCCGAGGGGCACGCCCTCCTCGACTCGCTCCGCGAGTACGACCCCGCCCAGGAGCTGGCCGTCGCCACCCGGCTGCGTCGCGAGCACCCCGCCGGGCTGGTCTCCGCCGCGCTCGGGCAGGCCCGGCTGCGGCAGCGCGCGGTGGCGAAGTTCGGCGCCGAGGACGCCTTCCGGATGTACTTCACCCCCGGCGGCGGCGAGATGGCCACCCGCGCGTCGGTGGCCTCGTACCGCGCCGAGCGGCTCGCCGACCTCGGTGTACGCAGCCTCGCCGACCTGTGCTGCGGCATCGGCGGGGACGCCCTCGCCCTCGCGCGGCTCGGCATCCGGGTGCTCGCCGTCGACCACGACCCGCTGACCGTGGCCGTCGCGCGGGCCAACGCCGAGGCGCTGGGGCTGGCGGACCTGATCGAGGTCCGGGAGGCGGATGTGACGGGCGTGGACGTCTCCTCGTACGACGCCGTCTTCATCGACCCGGCCCGGCGCGGGGGGCGCGGCCGGATCTTCGACCCGGAGTCCTACTCGCCGCCGCTGTCGTGGGCCGTGGAGACGGCCCGTACGGCGAAGTACGCCGCCATCAAGATCGCCCCCGGCATCCCGCACGAGGCGGTCCCGGCCGAGGCCGAGGCCGAGTGGATCTCCGACCAGGGGGACGTCAAGGAGGCCGTGCTCTGGTTCGGCACCGCGCCCGGCACCGTACGCGCCACCCTGCTGCCGGGGCCGCGCGCCCTGCACACCGCCGATCCGCTGCCCGACCCGGAGGCCGGGCCGGTCGGCCGCTGGCTGTACGAGCCCGACGGCGCCGTCATCCGCGCGCACCTGGTCGCCGAGGTCGCCGAGCAGCTGGACGGACGGCTGATCGACCCGACGATCGCCTACATCACCGCCGACGAGCTGCGCGCGACGCCGTACGCGACGGCGTACGAGATCACCGACGTGCTGCCCTTCGGCCTGAAGAAGCTGAAGGCCCTGCTGCGCGAGCGCGGGGTCGGCATCCTGACCGTGAAGAAACGCGGCTCCGCGATCGAGCCCGAGGAGCTGCGCAAGAAGGTCAAGCCGCAGGGGCCGAACTCGGCGACGGTCTTCCTGACCCGGGTGGCGGGTGCCCCGTCGATGCTGATCGGCGCACCGGCGAAGGCTGCTCCTACGGCGTAGGCGGGCCGAAGACCCGCATCGCCCAGCGGTAGTGCGCGCCCGCCTTGCCCAGTCCCAGCAGTCCCGTGATCCACAGGATCATGCCGAGGCCCATGTAGTACGCGATCTCGCCGTACTTCCCGTCGACCACCGGGACCGATGCCGCGGTCCCGAAGGTCAGGAACAGTCCCCCCGCGGCCAGCCCGAAGGAGGCGAGCAGCCAGACCAGGCTCCGGCCCGGCGCGCGCACCCGGGAGTCGGCGGCCGGATCCCGGTCCGACTCCGCCCACGCGTACAGCAGCCTGCGCACCTGGCGGTCCCGCCGGGCGCCCCAGGCGAACCAGAACCCGGCCGGCACCAGCACACCGATGCCGAGCACCGCGAAGACGAGGCCGAGGCCGAACGACATCACGTCGCCCTCCTCGAAGGCCATCAGGCCCATGGCGACGAAGGTCCAGCCGAGGGCGAAGACGGCCGAGACCGCCCAGAGCAGCAGCAGCCGCCCGACGCCCAGGCTCCGGCGGCCCAACTCCCGCAGGATGCGCGCGCGGTCGGCCCGTACGGCGCCCTCGTCCAGCCAGGCGCGCATGTGCGCGGGGGGCGGCGGAGGCGGAAGATCACGGCGAGGCATGCACATGACCATAGCCTCACCGCGGCCCGGCCCGGGAGCCGGACCGCGCCGGGTCGGCCGCCGGTCGGCCGCCGGTCAGCCGCCGGTGACCTCCACCGACTCGAACCGCCAGCGGTGCACCGCCCGCGCGATCAAGTCGGCTGCGGGCTCCGGGAGTTCGGGCAGGTCCGCCGACACCCCCTCGGCCGCCTCCCACCAGGTGACCACGAGGACCCGGTCCTGCGGGGCGCGGAACACCTCGCGGCGCACCGGCTCCCGGGCGAGGACCTGCGAACGGGCCCACTCCAGCAGTTCGTTGCCCCGGCCGTCGGCGGCCCGGGCCTCCCACATCAGTGCGACGGTGCTCATGAGTACAGGTTGTCCTTGCTCAACTCGTGCACGTGGTCGTGGTCGTGGCCGTGTCCGTGCGCGTGGCCGTGCCCGTCGGCGGTACCCGGCACGTGCGGGTCCGTCACCGGCAGCGAGGAGTCCGCCGACAGGTCCCAGTCCGAGGCCGGCCGGTTCCGCTTGACCATCTCCGCGCCCAGCGCCGCCACCATCGCGCCGTTGTCGGTGCACAGCTTCGGCCGCGGCACCCGCAGGATGATGCCCGCGTCGTCGCACCGCTCCTGCGCCAGCGAGCGCAGCCGGGAATTGGCGGCCACACCGCCGCCGATCATCAGGTGGTCGACCCCCTCGTCCTTGCACGCCCGGATCGCCTTGCGCGTCAGCACGTCCACCACGGCCTCCTGGAAGGACGCGGCCACATCGCGCACCGGCACCTCCTCGCCCGCGTTCCGCTTCGCCTCGATCCAGCGCGCCACGGACGTCTTGAGCCCGGAGAAGGAGAAGTCGTACGGGGCGTCGCGCGGCCCCGTCAGCCCGCGCGGGAAGTTGACCGCCTTCGGGTCGCCCTCGCGCGCCAGCCGGTCGATCACCGGGCCGCCGGGGAAGCCCAGCTGCAGCACGCGGGCGATCTTGTCGAAGGCCTCGCCCGCCGCGTCGTCGATGGTCGCGCCGAGCGGCCGTACGTCGGAGGTGATGTCCGGGGCCAGCAGCAGCGAGGAGTGCCCGCCGGAGACCAGCAGCGCCATGGTCGGCTCCGGCAGTGGCCCGTGCTCCAGCTGGTCCACGCAGATGTGCGAGGCGAGGTGGTTGACCCCGTACAGCGGCTTGCCGAGGGCGTAGGCGTACGACTTGGCCGCCGAGACGCCCACCAGCAGCGCCCCCGCGAGGCCCGGACCCGCCGTGACCGCGATGCCGTCGAGGTCGCGGGCGCTGACCCCGGCCTCCTTCAGGGCGCGCTCGATGGTGGGGACCATCGCCTCCAGGTGGGCGCGCGAGGCCACCTCGGGCACGACCCCGCCGAAGCGCGCGTGCTCGTCGACGCTCGACGCGACCGCGTCCGCGAGGAGGGTGGTGCCGCGGACGATGCCGACGCCGGTCTCGTCGCAGGAGGTCTCGATGCCGAGGACGAGAGGTTCGTCAGCCATTGCTCTCACTGCTCTCAGTTCGTGCTTGTGCGGGGTCGGTCAGTCGCATGACGAGCGCGTCGACGTTGCCGGGCTGGTAGTAGCCGCGCCGGAAGCCGATGGGCTCGAAGCCGAAGCGCTCGTAGAGCTTCTGGGCACGGGTGTTGTCCACCCGTACCTCCAGCAGCACCTCGGCGCACTCGAAGGCGGTGGCGGCGCGCAGCAGGTCGGTCAGGAGCCGGGCGCCGAGCCCGGTCCCCCACTGGTCGCGGGCGGCCGCGATGGTCTGCACGTCGGCCAGGTCGCCGGCGGCGGCCAGCCCGGCGTAGCCCACCAGCCGGCCGGTCCCCGCGGTGCGGCCGCTGTCGGGAAACGCCTCGGCCACCACGTAGCGGCGGGTGGCCCGCGGGCCGCGGGCGTGGGCGAGCTCGGACCAGAACATGCCCGCGGACCAGGCGTCCTCGGGGAACAGTTCGTGCTCCAGCTCCAGCACCGGCTCGATGTCCCACCAGCGCATCTCGCGGAGTACGACGTCAGGGGCGGCCGTCACTGCGGGGTGACCACCTTGTAGTTCTTGGGCACCTGGGCGTCGGGCCGGCGCAGGTAGAGGGGGGTCGGCGGAAGGAACTCCTCCCCGGCCGCGAGTCGTTCCACGGCGAGGGAGGCCAGCGCGGCGGCCGACTGGTGCTCGGGCCCGCGCGCGTCCGGGAAGACCTCCGGGTACAGCAGCGCGCCCTGGCCCACCGCCGGAAGGCCGGCGACCTGCTCGGCGATGTCGGCCGGCCGGTCCACGGCCGGCTCGCCGACCCGGGTCCGCGGGTCCTCGTAGCGCGCCCAGTAGACCTCCTTGCGCCGCGCGTCGGTGGCGACGGTGAAGGGGCCCTCGATCCCGGCGGCCCCCGCGGCGTAGGCGAGGCCGTCGAGGGTGCACAGGCCGTGCACGGGCACGCCCAGCACGGAGGCGAAGGTGGCGGCCGTGACGAGGCCGACGCGCAGCCCGGTGTAGGGGCCGGGGCCGACGCCGACGACGATGCCGGTGACGGCTTCGAGCTTCAGCCCGGCCTCGGCGAGCACCTTGTCGACGGAGGGCAGCAGCAGCTCCCCGTGGCGGCGGGCGTCGACCTGGTTCGACTCGGCAAGGACGGACTCGCCGTCGTGCAGGGCGACGGTGACGGCGGGCGTGGCGGTATCTACAGCGAGCAAGAGCACGCGAACAGCCTACGACTCCGGAACCCCAAGGGTTTGCGGGCGGTTGCGGAGCGGGCCTGCTGCTACCTTTCGACCAGGTATCCAGGCAGCGCGGAGAGGTGGAGCAAGGTGGCACGCAGCAGCTCGGGAATCGTGGCCGGGCTCACCGCCGCGGCAGTGGCCGCGGTCGGCTTCCTCGGCTACCAGGCGTCCGCGACGGCGCCCGCGCACCCCCCGAAGGCGGCCGCACAGGCCCCGGCCCCCGCCCCGAGCCAGTCCGCCGCCAAGCAGGACCCGTCGAAGCCCGTGCCCGTGCCGGAGGGATCCGGCACCGGGGTGCGCGTCGTGTACTCGGTGGGCCAGAAGCGCGTGTGGCTGGTCGGCGACGCCGGTCAGGAGCCGAAGTCGTTCACGGTGATGCCGAGCACGGTGCACCCGAAGGCGGGCAGCTACCTGGTCGGCTCGCGCTCGGGCGCGGTCACCGGCTCGGACGGGGTGCCGATCGAGCACGTCGTGCGGTTCGCCACCGTGGAGGGCGTGGCGATCGGCTTCAGCGCCCGCGGGGACGGCGCGACGCCGGCGCCCGATCCGGACAAGAAGACCGGCGGCATCCGCATGACGAAGGCCGACAGCGACGCGATGTGGGCCTTCGCGACGATCAACTCGAAGGTCGTCGTCGTTCCCTGAGGGCACGACTTCACCCGTACGAGCTCAGCACGCCGTACGCTCAGGCCGCTTCGGACTCCGGAGCGGCCTGTTCGCGTACGCCGCCGTCCGGCCCGTCCTCGTCCGCCGGTACGTGTTCCCGCGCGGGCGGCGTCGAGACGGCGGTGGCGGCCACCCCGGCGGCGAGCAGCGCCCGCATCGACACGACGGACGGGCGGGGTTCGCGCTGCGCTCCTGATGGTGCCGACATGGCTGCCTCCTGGGCCCCGGCACGCCGAACTTAGGCATACCTAAGAAACTCTCGGTACCATGTCATCACGGGCGCCGCCGCGGGCGCAATATCTTGCCGACGAGTTGTCGGTACGTTTACTCCGTGAGGGCGCCGGCCAGCGCGTCCAGCCCGGCCCCGCCGGCCCAGCGCGCCCCGACCCCGCGGACCGACACCTGCCGTACGTCGTCCAGGACCTCCTCGTGGCCGACCGCCCGGGCGATCACCACGTGCAGCCGGTCGTCGGAGAGCTCCTCCACCTTGCCGTCGCCCCACTCGACGACCACGACGGACTCGGGCAGCGAGACGTCGAGGTCCAGGTCCTCCATCTCGTCCAGCCCGCCGCCCAGCCGGTACGCGTCCACGTGCACCAGCGGGGGCCCACCGCCCAGCGGCGGGTGTACACGGGCGATCACGAAGGTCGGCGAGGTCACGGCCCCGCGCACGCCCAGGCCCTCGCCGAGCCCGCGCGTCAGCGTGGTCTTGCCCGCGCCCAGCTCGCCGGTGAGCAGGACGAGGTCGCCCGGGCGCAGCAGGCCGGCGAGCCTGCGGCCCAGTTCGCGCATCGCGTCCGGGGAGTCGACGGTGATCCGGGTCTCGGCCCCGGCGCCGGCGCCTGCCTCAGGTCCCGGTGCCTGGCTGCGCTGTGCTTCCAGCGGTACTTCTTCCATGCCCGCCAACGTTAGTCGGTGCGGCGCCCGGGACCGCCCCGGTGCGCGCCAGCAGCTCGGTCAGCAGCCACGTCACCGTCTCCGGGTGCTCCAGCATCATCAGGTGCCCGGCGGACTCCAGGACCACCAGCTCGGCGCTCGGCAGCGCCTCCTTGATGGCCACGCTGTGCCCGGCCGGGGTGATCATGTCCTTGTCCCCGGCGATGACGGTGACGGGGATGTCCGCGAACCGCTGGAGCGCGGCGGTCTTGTCGTGGCTCTGGAAGGCCGGGTAGAACTCGGCGACCACGTCGATCGGGGTGGCCTCGATGAGCCGTTCCGCGAAGCGCGCGACGGCCGGGTCCACGTCCCGGGAACCGAACGAGTACATCTTGATCATGCCGGCGAAGAGGTCGGCGGTGGCCCTGCGGCCCTTCTCCACCAGCTCCACCTGCGAGCCGAGCGCCTTGAGCACGCCCGGCAGGATGCGGCGTACGGCACCGAGGCCGACGGAGGGCAGCCCGTACGTCACCTCGTCGAGGCGGCCGCTGGAGGTGCCGACCAGGGCGACGCCGACGACGCGGTCGCGTACGAGGTCGGGGAACTGCTCCGCGAATCCCATGATGGTCATACCGCCCATCGAGTGACCCACGAGGATCAGCGGGCCCTCCGGCGCGGCGGCGTCGATGACGGCCTTCAGGTCGCGGCCGAGCTGCTCGATGGTCACCGGATCGCCGTCCGCCTGGGCCAGTCCGCGGGCGCTGCGGCCGTGGCTGCGCTGGTCCCAGTAGAGCGAGCGGGCCACTCCGCGCAGGGCGGCGCGCTGGAAGTGCCAGGAGTCCTGGCCGAGGCAGTAGCCGTGGCAGAAGACGACGGTGGCCGGCGGGGCGGGCTTGCGGCGCAGCCGCGACCGCGGCCGCTTGTCGTCCTCGGGGAGCTCGTCGACCTCGTAGTAGAGCTCGGTGGCGTCCTCGGCCTGGCAGGTCCCCTGCGTCCCGCGCAGGGACCCGTAGTCGCCCGCGGCGTCGAGGGCGAGGCGCGCCTTCATGCGCATGCCGCGCCCGACGGTGATCCGTTCGACCGCGACACCGGCCGCCGCGCCCGCGGCTATCACGCCGATGGCGGCGCCGGCCCAGCCGGCCTTGCGCCAGTTCTCGCTCACGCCGCCGCCCTCACTCCGTCTCAGGCGCCCAGGTACACCCGGGGCACGCGCCCTCCGATACGGGTGACGATCTCATACGCGATCGTGTCCGACGCTTGAGCCCAGTCCTCGGCGGTGGGCTCGCCGCGCTCCGCGTCCCCGAAGATGACGGCTTCGTCGCCCACCGCGGCCGTGTCGCCGTCCAGGTCGACCACGAACTGGTCCATGGCCACGCGCCCGGCGACGTGGTGGATCCTGCCGCCGACGAGGACCGGGCCGCGCCCGGAGGCGTGCCGCGGGATGCCGTCGGCGTAACCGGCCGGAACCAGCGCGAGGGTGGTCTCGGCGTCGGTGACGTAGTGGTGCCCGTAGCTCACGCCGTGCCCGGCCGGGACGGCCTTGACCAGCGCGAGGGAGGCCTTGAGGGCCATGGCGGGCCGCAGGCCCAGCTGGGCCGGGGTGCCGAGCTCGGGCGCGGGCGAGACCCCGTAGACGGCCAGCCCGCAGCGCACGAGGTCGAAGTGGGACTCGGGCAGGGTGAGGGTGGCGGGCGAGTTGGCGATGTGCCGGACCTCGGGCTCGACGCCCTCCTTCTCGGCGTACGCGAGCATGTCGCGGAAGGCCGTGAGCTGGAGCTGGATGGACGGATGCCCGCGCTCGTCGGCGCAGGCGAAGTGCGACCACAGGCCGGTGACCCGGACGGTGCCCTCGGCCTGGGCGGCGACGGCCGCCCCCACGAGCTCCGCCCAGTCGCCGGGCTGGCAGCCGTTGCGGCCGAGTCCGGTGTCGGCCTTGAGCTGGATCCTGGCGGGCCGGCCCGCCGCCCTGGCGGCTTCCCGTACCTCGTCCAGGGCCCACATCCCGCTGACGGAGACGTCGAGGTCGGCCTCGACGGCTTCCCGCCAGGGCCCGCCGGGGGTCCACAGCCAGCACATGATCCGGCCCTCGACGCCGGCGGCGCGCAGCGCGAGCGCCTCGTCGGGCGTGGCGGTACCGAGCCAGGTGGCGCCGGCCTCCTGGGCGGCCTTGGCGCAGGCCAGGGCCCCGTGCCCGTAGGCGTCCGCCTTGACCACGGCCATCAGCTCGGCCCGGGGTGCCCGTTCGCGCAGCGCGCGCACGTTCCCCCGCACGGCATCGAGGTCGATCTCGGCGTACACACGCGTCGGTGTCTCGTTCATCCCCCACAGTCTCTCAGAACCCCCGCCTGCCCCCTGGTCGGGGCGCTGCGCGCGCCGCCGCCCCTGGGCGGCGCCCCGATGTTTCAGCCCCGCCGGCGTTTGAGGCGCGGGGTCCGGGGGCGGAGCCCCGATCTCCAGCCCCGCCGGCGCTTGAGGCGCGGGGTCCGGGGCGGCGCCCCGATCTCAGCCCCGCCGGCGCTTGAGGCGCGGGGTCCGGGGGCGGAGCCCCGATCTCAGCCCCGCCGGCGTTTGAGGCGTGGGGGTCCCCCCGGACGGAGTCTGGCGGAGGGTCCGGGGCGGCGCCCCGGCAGCGGCGCCGCACCTGGGCCCGTCACGGTCGGCGGACGTCCCGCCAGGCGCCGGGCAGGGCTTCGGCCACTTGCTGGGCCAGCACAGGGGCCCCGGAGCCGGCGGCCAGCCGTCCGGCCAGGCCGTGGAGGTACGCCGCCACCGACCCGGCGTCCGGCCCCGACAGTCCGGTCGCCAGCAGCGCACCGGCCAGCCCGGACAGCACGTCCCCGCTCCCGGCCGTGGCCAGCCACGGAGTACCGGTCGGGTTCACCCGGACGGGCGAACCGCCGGAGGCGACCAGCGTCGTCGAGCCCTTCAGCAGCACCGCCGCCCCGTACCGGCCCGAAAGCCGCCGTGCCACGCCCAGCCGCCCCGCTTCCACCGATTCCCGCGACACCCCCAGCAGCGCCGCCGCCTCCCCCGCGTGCGGGGTCAGCAGGGTCGGGGCCGTCCGGGCCCGCAGCACCTCGGCGTCCAGCCCGCGCAGCCCGTCCGCGTCGACCAGTACCGGCACGTCCTGCGCCAGCAGGTCCGCGACCTCCCCGCCGCGCCCCTCCCCCAGCCCCGGCCCGACCACCCACGCCTGTACGCGGCCCCGCCCGATCAGCGTCTCGGGGAAGCGCGCGAGCACGGCCTCCGCCGCCGGCCCCACGTACCGCACCGCGCCCGCGCCGCCCCGCAAGGCCCCCGCCACGGCCAGCACGGCCGCGCCCGGGTACTGGAGGGACCCGGCGGCGATCCCGACGACCCCCCGCCGGTACTTGTCGCTCGACGCCGTCGGCCCCGGCAGCCGCCCCGCCACATCCGCGTGCTGCAGGGCCTCCACGGCGGGGCCGGACAGCTGCAGCCCGATGTCCACCAGGTGCACCACGCCCGCCCGCGAGGCCCCGGGGTCGATCAGCAGCCCGGGCTTGTACGCCCCGAAGGTCACCGTCACATCGGCCGTGACGGCCGGCCCCGCCACCTCCCCGGTGTCCGCGTCCACCCCGCTCGGCAGGTCCACGGCGACCACGGGGACCCCCCGCGGGATCCGCTCCACCAGCGCGGCGGCCGCCGGCCGCAGCCCGCCCCGCCCGCCGATCCCGAGCAGCCCGTCCACCACGAGGTCCGCCCGCTGCGGGAGCTCCGGCTCGATCCGCCCGCCGGCGGCCCGCAGCGCGGCCAGCCCGCCCGCGTGCATCCGCTCGGGGTCCATCGGCACCGCCGTCACCCCGGCCCCGCGCCGGGCGAGGCGCGCCCCGGCGTAGAGCGCGTCGCCGCCGTTGTCGCCGGGCCCGACGAGCAGGACGACCCGCCCTCCGTAGACCTTGGGCAGCAGCCCCGCGCAGACGGCGGCCAGCCCCGCCGCGGCCCGCTGCATGAGGGCGCCTTCGGGCAATCGGGCCATCAGCTCGCGCTCGGCGGCCCGTACGGTCTCCACGCTGTAAGCAGTACGCATGGCACCAGCCTGCCCGACGAGGGGGGTTATCCCTCGGCGATGACCACGGCCGAGGCGACACCGGCGTCGTGACTCAGCGAGATGTGCCAGGACTTCACGCCCAGCGCCAGCGCCCGCGCCTCGACCGTCCCGGACACCCGCAGCCGCGGCTGCCCGGAGTCCTCCACATACACCTCGGCGTCCGTCCACAACAGGCCGCTGGGCGCGCCCAGCGCCTTGGCCAGCGCCTCCTTGGCCGCGAACCGGGCGGCGAGCGAGGCGATCCCGCGCCGCTCACCGCTCGGCAGCGTCAACTCGGCGTCGAGGAAGAGCCGCTGCGCCATGTTCGGCGTCCGCTCCAGCGCCGCGCCGAACCGCTCGATCTCCGCGACGTCGATCCCCACGCCGATAATCACAACGACAACCCCGCTTACTCCACCGTCACGGACTTTGCGAGGTTACGCGGCTGGTCCACCTCGTTCCCCCGCGCCGTCGCCAACTCGCAGGCGAACACCTGCAGCGGCACCGTCGCCACCAGCGGCTGGAGCAGCGTCGGCGTGGCCGGGATCCGGATCAGGTGGTCGGCGTACGGGACGACCGCCTCGTCACCCTCCTCCGCGATCACGATGGTCCGCGCCCCGCGCGCCCTGATCTCCTGGATGTTCGACACGATCTTGTCGTGGAGCACCGACCGCCCGCGCGGCGACGGGACGACCACCACGACCGGCAGGTCCTGCTCGATCAGCGCGATCGGCCCGTGCTTGAGCTCGCCCGCCGCGAAGCCCTCGGCGTGCATGTACGCCAGCTCCTTGAGCTTGAGCGCGCCCTCCAGCGCCACCGGGTACCCCACGTGCCGCCCGAGGAACAGCACGGTGTCCTTGTCGGCGAGGGACCGCGCGAGCGCCCGGACCGGCTCCATCGTCTCCAGTACGGTGTCCACCGCCGCGGCGATGTCCGACAGCTCGCGGATCACCGCCTCGATCTCGTCGCCCCACTTCGTGCCCCGTACCTGCCCGAGGTACAGCGCGACGAGGTAGCAGGCCACCAGCTGTGTCAGGAACGCCTTGGTCGAGGCGACGGCCACCTCGGGACCGGCGTGCGTGTACAGCACGGCATCGGACTCGCGCGGGATCGTCGACCCGTTCGTATTGCAGATGGCCAGCACCTTGGCGCCCTGCTCGCGCGCGTGCCGCAGCGCCATCAGGGTGTCCATGGTCTCGCCGGACTGCGAGATCGCGACCACCAGCGTCCGCTGGTCCAGGATCGGGTCGCGGTAGCGGAACTCGCTCGCCAGCTCCGTCTCGCACGGGATGCGGGTCCAGTGCTCGATGGCCAGCTTCGCGATCATGCCCGCGTGGTACGCCGTACCGCACGCCACGACCACGACCTTGTCGACCTCCCTGAGCACCGAGACGGGGATGCGCACCTCGTCCAGGGTCAGCGAGCCGCTCGCGTCGATCCTGCCCAGGAGGGTGTCGGCGACAGCCTTCGGCTGCTCGGCGATCTCCTTGAGCATGAAGTAGTCATAACCCCCCTTTTCGGCCGCCGAGGCGTCCCAGTCCACGTGGTACGCCCGCACGGACGCGGGCGAACCGTCGAAGTCGGTCACCGTGACCCCGTCGCGGCGGAGTTCGACGACCTGGTCCTGCCCCAGCTCGATCGCGGACCGGGTGTGGGCGATGAACGCGGCCACGTCCGAGGCGAGGAAGTGCTCTCCCTCTCCAACGCCCACCACCAGAGGCGAGTTCCGGCGCGCACCGACCACCACGTCCGGCTCGTCGGCGTGCACCGCGACCAACGTGAAGGCGCCCTCCAGCCGTCGGCACACCTGTCGCATCGCCGCCGCCAGGCCCCCGGTCGCCGAGAACTGCTCGGCGAGCAGGTGCGCCACCACCTCGGTGTCCGTCTCGGACTCCAGCCGGTGCCCGCGCTCGGCCAGTTCGGCGCGCAGCGCGGCGAAGTTCTCGATGATGCCGTTGTGCACGACGGCCACCCGCCCGGAGTTGTCCAGGTGGGGATGGGCGTTGACGTCGGTGGGTCCGCCATGGGTGGCCCACCGGGTGTGCCCGAGCCCGGTGGACCCGGTCGGCGGTGGGTTGCCGACCAGTTCCTTTTCCAGATTGACGAGCTTCCCGGCCTTCTTCACGGAGGTCAGGCCCCCGTCGGAGAGCACGGCGACGCCCGCCGAGTCGTAGCCGCGGTACTCCAGCCGCTTGAGTCCGGCGATGACCACATCGAGCGCCGACTGCGCTCCCACGTAACCCACAATTCCGCACATAGGCCGCAGCGTACGCCGAAGTCGGCCGCCTGCCCCGTACCCGAACAAGACGAAAACCCGCCCCGGCGAATGGCGCCGGAGCGGGGTTGACGTTCAGTCAGCCGGGGCAGTTCAGCCGAGCTTCTTGACCTGCGCGTCGACGACGGCCTTCGGCTGCTCGGCGGTGCCGGCCAGGCTCAGGGCCGAGAAGGTCGCGAGGGTGTTGCCCTTGCGGACGACCACGAGCTCCATGCTCATCACGTCGCCGTCCGCGTCACCCGTCACGGTGTACGCGAGGGCCTCGTCGCCCGCGGTGACGGCAGCGCCCGGGGCCACCTTCGTGATCTTGAGGGAGTCGCCGCCCTGGCCGCCGGTGTAGCCGCCGGCGCAGGCCGTGCCCGCGGTCTTCACCGCCGCGAAGGCCTCCTCCGCGCCCTTGCCCTCGTACGAGGCGAGGGTGACCGACGTGGCGGTGGCGCCCAGGGCGCCCAGGGCGGCCTTGGCCTTCTCCTCGGGGCTGGCGTCCGCGGCGGGCTCCTTGCCCTTGGCGACGGCCTTGGTCCGGGCCGTGCCCGCGGCGGTGCCGACCGGGTTCATGGACTGCGCCGAGACCAGCGGCTGGCACTGCGGCTTGTCGCTCTTCGCACCGGCCGCGGCGGCCGCCTCGGCCGGCGTGGCCTCCTTGACGACGTGGTCCGGCAGGTCGGCCTGGACCACGATCACACCGGCCAGCTCGGCGTTCGTCTTCGCCTTGGCGGCGGCGGCCGGGGCCGACGAGGACGCGGGGGCCGACGGCTTGGCGTCCGTCTTGGTGTCGGCCTTGTCGCTGCCGCAGGCGGTGGCCAGCAGGGCCAGGGA
The DNA here is from genome assembly GCF_043201995.1 of Streptomyces sp. NPDC048258. Lineage (NCBI taxonomy): Bacteria > Bacillati > Actinomycetota > Actinomycetes > Kitasatosporales > Streptomycetaceae > Streptomyces > Streptomyces sp. NPDC048258. The sequence goes on along the minus strand of NZ_JBICZH010000010.1, from coordinate 234,287 downwards.
CACCGCGGACGCGGTCAGGACGGTACGACGGACAAGAGCGGTACGCACGAAGATCTCCCCCATGGAACACAACGGATTCAGGGCAGCACGAAGAGTTCCTCCGAGCCGCGGTGATCCACAATGTACGGGCCGTTCGATCACCCGATCGGGATTTTTCGCGTCCCGCACTGATTGTGACCAGGGCGAGACCCCCCCTTGCCCCGAATCGAGACCGCCCCCGCCACAACCGCCGGACCCGCCTCTCCCCGCCCCCACCCCCCGCTCCGTACGTGACCGACCACACCACCCACAACCGCCCCCGAGCCCCGACAATGGCGGTGTGATCACTTCGCCGCCACGAAGCAGCACGCCGGACAGCGCAACGGAGCGCAACGGCCGGGACGGGCACCCCACGCGCCCCGCCCACCGCCGGGGCCCCGAGCCCTCGCCGTACGTCGACCTCACCCGTGCCGAGTGGAGCGCCCTGCGCGAGCGGACCCCGCTGCCGCTCACCGCCGACGAGGTCGAGCGGCTCCGCGGCCTCGGCGACGTCATCGACCTCGACGAGGTCCGCGACGTCTACCTGCCGCTGTCCCGCCTCCTGAACCTGTACGTCGGCGCCACCAGCAATCTCCGGGGCACCCTCAACACCTTCCTCGGCGACGCGGGCAACGGCCACGGCGCCCAGCAGGGCACCCCCTTCGTCATAGGGGTCGCCGGCTCGGTCGCCGTCGGCAAGTCCACCGTGGCCCGTCTGCTCCAGGCGCTCCTCGCCCGCTGGCCCGAGCACCCGCGCGTGGAGCTCGTCACCACCGACGGCTTCCTGTACCCGATGAAAGAGCTCCAGCGGCGCGGCCTCACCTCCCGCAAGGGCTTCCCCGAGTCCTACGACCGCCGCGCGCTCACCCGCTTCGTCGCCGACATCAAGGCCGGCAAGGACGAGGTCCGGGCCCCGGTCTACTCGCACCTGATCTACGACATCGTGCCGGGCGAGGAGCTCGTCGTACGCCGCCCCGACATCCTCATCGTCGAGGGCCTCAACGTGCTCCAGCCGGCCCTGCCCGGCAAGGACGGCCGGACCCGCGTCGGCCTCGCCGACTACTTCGACTTCAGCGTGTACGTGGACGCGCGCCCCGAGGACATCGAGCGCTGGTACCTCAACCGCTTCCGGAAGCTGCGCGAGACCGCCTTCCAGAATCCTTTCTCCTACTTCCGCAAGTACACCCAGGTCTCCGAGGAGGAGGCCCTGGAGTACGCGCAGACGATGTGGCGGACCATCAACAAGCCCAACCTGCTGGAGAACGTGGCCCCCACCCGCGGCCGCGCCACGCTGGTCGTGCGCAAGGGCCCGGACCACAAGGTCCAGAAGCTGAGCCTTCGCAAGCTCTGACCCCGCTCCCCGGACCGAATACTCTGCGGGCATGCTGCATCTGCGGATGATCACCCCGCACCACCTCACGGACCAGGTGGTGGAGCTGATCGACAAGACGGTCGGCACCACTCACCTGGTCGTACTGACCGGCGCCGCCCGCAACCCCGAGGGCGATCTCGTGCTGTGCGACGTCGCCCGCGAGGCGGCCGACGAGCTCCTCCAGGAGATGCGCGGGCTCGGCATCGACAAGACCGGCTCGATCGCCGTCGAGAACATCGACCTGTCGATCTCCAAACGCGCCGAAGCCGCGGAGGAGGAGGCGCCGGGCGAGGCCGCCGACGCGGTGGTCTGGGAACAGCTCGCCGAGTCGACGCACGAGGAATCCACCCTCACGATCACCTACAGCGTCTTCATGATCGTGGCGACGATGATCGCGGCCTGCGGCGTGGTCCTGGACAACGCGATCCTGATCGTGGGCGCCATGGCGGTCGGCCCTGAATTCGGCCCGCTCGCCGGCATCTGCACGGGCCTGGTGCAGCGCCGGCCGCGGCTCGCCGGGCGGTCGCTCTTCGCGCTGGTGATCGGCTTCGCGGCGGCGATCGTGGCGACGACGGTCTTCAGTCTGGGGATGGACGCGCTCGGCCTGTTCCACGAGGGAATGCTCGACGACCCCCGGCCCAACACCAGCTTCATCTGGCAGCCCGACCCGTTCTCCTTCGTCGTGGCACTGCTCGCCGGCGTGGCCGGCATGATGTCGCTGACGTCGGCGAAGGCCGGTGCGCTGGTCGGCGTGGCGATCTCCGTCACCACCGTCCCGGCGGGCGCCAACGCGGCCGTGGCACTCAGCTACGGAGATTTCGCCCAGATGTGGGGCTCGGCCATCCAGCTGGCGCTCAACCTGGGCGGCATCATCCTCTCCGGCACGCTCACCCTCATCGCCTGGAAACTGCTGTGGCGCACCCAGCAGAGCCGGATGATCCGGCAGCCGGGTGCGCCAGGAGCGGCGAACGGCGGGGGTTAGCCGAGCGCCGACTTCACGACGTCCGCGAGCCGGCCGGCCACCGCGCGGGCCTGCTCGATGTCGGCGGCCTCCACCATCACCCGTACGAGCGGCTCCGTACCCGACGGACGGAGCAGCACCCGCCCGGTCGTGCCCAGCTCGCGCTCGGCGTCGGCCACCGCCGCCGCCAGCTCCCCGGAGGTCCCGACCCGGGACTTGTCCACGTCGGGAACGTTGATCAGCACCTGCGGCAGCCGCTGCATGACGCCGACCAGCTCCGCCAGGGACTTGCCGGTGGCCGCGACCCGCGCCGCCAGCAGCAGGCCGGTCAGCGTGCCGTCACCGGTCGTCGCGTGGTCGAGGATGATCACGTGGCCGGACTGCTCGCCGCCCAGCGCGTAGCCGTGCTCCTTCATCGACTCCAGCACGTACCGGTCGCCGACCCCGGTCTGCACGACCTGGATGCCCTCGCCCTCCATGGCCAGCTTGAAGCCCAGGTTGGACATCACGGTGCCGACCACGGTGTTCTCGCGCAGCTGCCCGGCCTCGCGCATGGCCAGCGCCAGCACCGCGAGGATCTGGTCGCCGTCGACCTCCGCGCCGGTGCCGTCCACGGCCAGGCAGCGGTCCGCGTCACCGTCGTGCGCGATGCCGAAGTCGGCGCCGTGCTCGACCACGGCCGCCTTGAGCAGTCCGAGGTGGGTGGAGCCGCAGCCGTCGTTGATGTTCAGGCCGTCCGGCTCGGCGCCGATCGTGACGATCTCCGCGCCAGCCCGGGCGAAGGCCTCGGGCGAGACGTACGCGGCCGCGCCGTGGGCCTCGTCCAGGACGATCTTCAGGCCGTCGAGGCGGTTGGGGAGCACCCCGATGAGGTGGGCGACGTACTTCTCGAAGCCCTCGGTGTAGTCGGAGACGCGGCCGACGCCGGAGCCGGTGGGCCGGTCCCAGGGAGCGCCGGTGCGGTGCTCCTCGTAGACGGACTCGATGCGGTCCTCCAGCTCGTCGGCGAGCTTGTGGCCGCCGCGCGCGAAGAACTTGATCCCGTTGTCGGGCATGGCGTTGTGGCTGGCGGAGAGCATCACGCCGAGGTCGGCACCCAGCGCACCGGTGAGATACGCCACCGCCGGGGTGGGCAGCACACCGACGCGCAGGACGTCCACGCCCGCGCTCGCGAGGCCGGCCACGACCGCCGCCTCAAGGAATTCGCCCGAGGCCCGGGGATCCCGGCCGACCACGGCGGTCGCCCTGTGACCCGCGAACGTACCCGCCTCGGCCAGTACGTGGGCTGCCGCCACGGAGAGGCCGAGCGCGAGCTCCGCCGTCAGATCCGCGTTGGCAACGCCGCGTACACCGTCCGTCCCGAAGAGTCGTCCCACTGTTGTCCTCCCGAGTTTCCGCTTCGCTTTGTGACCGCTTGTGACAGGTATTTGCCGCTTGTGGCGGTAAACGAACCGCCCCGGCAGCACAGAGAGTGCTGCCGGGGCGGTTTCGTTGCAGAACAGCAGGCGCAGATTAACGCTTGCTGTACTGCGGAGCCTTACGGGCCTTCTTGAGACCGGCCTTCTTGCGCTCGACCGCACGGTCGTCGCGGGAGAGGAAGCCGGCCTTCTTCAGCGCCGGGCGGTTGTTGTCCACGTCCGCCTCGTTCAGCGCACGGGCCACACCGAGGCGCAGGGCGCCGGCCTGGCCGGAGACGCCGCCACCCGCGATGCGGGCGATGATGTCGTAGCGGTTGTCCAGCTCAAGGAGCTTGAACGGCTCGTTGACTTCCTGCTGGTGCACCTTGTTGGGGAAGTAGTCCTCAAGGGTGCGACCGTTGATCTTCCACTTGCCGGTGCCCGGAACGATCCGGACGCGGGCGATGGCGTTCTTGCGACGGCCCAGGCCGGCGGCCGGCTGGGGGTCGCCGAAGCGACCGGCAAGGGACTCGGAGGTGTAGTCGCCCTCGACGACGACCTCAGACTCGCTGGTGTACTCCTCGACGTTGCCCTCGAACTCGTCGACGGGGGTCGTCTCGGCGGTGGTCTCGGCCACGATGCTCCTCAGAATTTTCTACGTCTTAGGGGGTGGCCGGAACTACTGCGCGACCTGGGTGATCTCGAACGGCACCGGCTGCTGGGCAGCGTGGGGGTGCTGGTCGCCCGAGTAGACCTTCAGCTTCGAGAGCATCTGACGGCCCAGGGTGTTCTTGGGGAGCATGCCCTTGACGGCCTTCTCGACGGCCTTCTCCGGGTTGTTCGCCAGGAGGTCGTCGTAGCGCACGGAGCGGAGACCGCCCGGGTAGCCGGAGTGGCGGTACGCCATCTTCTGGGACGCCTTGTTGCCGGACAGGTGAACCTTGTCGGCGTTGACGATGATGACGAAGTCGCCCATGTCCATGTGGGGGGCGTAAGTCGGCTTGTGCTTACCCCGCAGGAGGGCAGCGGCCTGGGTCGCCAGACGGCCGAGGACAACGTCCTGGGCGTCGATGACGAGCCACTGGCGCGAGATGTCGCCGGGCTTGGGGCTGAACGTACGCACGCGTATGCCTTCGCTTCTTCAGTGGTGGTATCCCAAGGGCGCAAGCCCCACGGGAAGGTCCTGACAGGGTCACCACGGACGATCACGACAGCCCTCGTTCACATCGGGGACGCAACCCGTGTGAACCGCTGGTCATCGGTCCGGTGGACCGGCGCAAGGCCCTTTCACGTGAGAATGAGAAAGCCAATACGCATAACAAACCAGCAGGATACCCAAGCAGACCCTTACGGGTCAAAACGCGGTCCGCGATGCCGATTCTGCTGGCGTCGCGGCGCACTCCGGTTCGGTCCTGGGTGGGGACCCCGCAGTTGTTACGGGCTCCAGAGTAACCCGACCGGAGCGCAGCGCACGACGCGCCAGCAGAATCGAGAGCCCGCACAGGGTGGCGCAGTCCTTGAACGCCCGCCGCTTCGCCTCCAGCTCCCGGGGCCACGGAATCCCCGCCACCTGAGGCCCCAGGGCCGCCCAGAACCAGGGCGAGCGGGGCATCGAGCCCGGCCGCACCGCCGAGGCCAGCAGCAGCGGCAGCACCACCAGCAGGTAGTGGTCGAAGGACGGCCGCGAGACCAGGAATGCGGCGAGCATCACCATGCAGGCCGTCTCCACGAGCCGCAGCTCTCCCCCGTCCGTCTCGTCGTGCGTACGCCGCCACCGCGTCCAGGCCGCCCACAGCCCCGCCCCGGCGCCCGCGAAGGCCACCAGCACCGCCAGCGGCTCCGGCACCCCCAGCCGCGGCAGCACCGCGATCGGCGAGGCGTCCCACGGCAGCGCGTAGGAGTCCTGCCCCTGGAGCAGGAACGGCAGGGTCTTGGTGAAGAACAGCGACGGGTTCGGCATCAGCAGCGCGCCGGCCAGCGACATCCCCAGCGGCACCAGCACGGCCGCGGCCAGCCCCCGCCACCGCCGGGCCAGCAGGAAGACCAGCCCCATCGGCACCAGCATCGGCTTGCAGGCGATGGCCAGCCCCACCACCAGCCCGGCCGCCCCCCAGTGGCGCCGGTGCGCGAGCAGCAGCGCCACCGGCAGCGCGGCCGCCGAGATGGCCGTCCAGTTGCCGATCAGCACGAGGTTCACGTACGGCTTGTAGGCGAGGGCCAGGACCGGGAAGCCCACCACCGCGAAACGCGAGCGCAGCGGCACCGAGAACAGCCGCAGCGCCGCCAGCCAGCCCGCGCCCAGCAGCGCGGACATCCCGACCGGCAGGGTCCACCTCAGCACCGTCTGCGGAAGCAGCGCCTCGGGCACCGCCATCAGCACGGCGCTGGGCAGGTACAGGAAGCGCTTGTCCTCGTACGGGGACCCGCCCGCCAGCAGCGTTTCCGCGGCCTTGACCACGAAGGCGTTGTCCGAGCCCCAGTTCTCCCGCAGGCTCGTGGAGACGGCGATTCCCAGGAGCACGGCGAGCGAGAGGAGCTGCCAGGGCCGTGAGGCGGGCCGCAGCAGCCAGTCGATCAGCCGGTTGCCGGAGGTCTGGGTCTCCCACTTCATGAGCCAGATGCTAGGCCGCAGCCCCACGGCGACTTCCCCTCACTCCGGCAGGGGCGGTCTCCCCCTAGCGCTTGCGTTCGACTCTACGTTCGTCCCAGACGGGTTCCCGAGTCTCCCGCACAACACCGTCCGAACCGAAGACCAGGTAACGGTCAAAAGTGCGCGCGAACCAGCGGTCGTGTGTGACACACAGCACAGTTCCCTCGTACGCCTCCAGACCGTCCTGCAGCGCCTCCGCGGATTCCAGGTCCAGGTTGTCCGTCGGCTCGTCCAGCAGCAGCGCCGTGGTCCCCGCCAGCTCCAGCAGCAGGATCTGGAAACGCGCCTGCTGGCCGCCCGAGAGCTTCTCGAACGGCTGGTCGCCCTGGCGCTCCAGCTCGTAGCGGCGCAGGGCCCCCATCGCCTGGCCCAGGGGCTTGGCCGCCTCCGTCCACAGGATGTCGACGAGGGTGCGGCCGAAGAGCTCCGGGTGCGCGTGCGTCTGCGCGAAGTGGCCGGGAACCACCCGTGCGCCCAGCTTCCAGTTACCCGTGTGCTTGACGTCCTCGCCCGCCAGCAGCCGCAGGAAGTGCGACTTGCCCGAGCCGTTCGAGCCGAGCACCGCGACCCGCTCCCCGTAGAAGACCTCCAGGGAGAACGGCTTCATCAGCCCCGTGAGTTCCAGGTTCTCCACAGTCAGCGCCCGCACGCCGGTCCGTCCGCCCTTGAGCCGCATCTTGATGTCCTGCTCGCGCGGCGGCTCCGGCGGCGGGCCGGCCTCCTCGAACTTCTGGAATCGGGTCTGCATCGCCCGGTAGCGCGAGGCCATGTCGGGGCTGGAGGCGGCCTGGTTGCGCAGCCGCAGCACCAGGGCCTTCAGCCGGGCGTGCTCCTCGTCCCAGCGCCGCTTGAGCTCCTCGAAGCGCGCGAAGCGCTCCTTGCGGGCCTCGTGGTACGTCGCGAAGCCGGAGCCGTGCACCCACACGTCGCTGCCCATCGGGCTCGCCTCAAGGCTGATGATCTTCTCGGCGGCCTGGGTGAGCAGCTCCCGGTCGTGGGAGACGAACAGCACGGTCTTGCGGGTGGCCTTCAGCTGCTCCTCCAGCCACCGCTTGCCCGGGACGTCGAGGTAGTTGTCCGGCTCGTCGAGCAGCAGCACCTCGTCCGGACCGCGCAGCAGCGCCTCCAGCACGAGCCGCTTCTGCTCACCGCCCGAGAGCGTGCGCACCTCGCGGAACTGCGCGGTGTCGTACGGGATCGCCAGCGCGGCCATGGTGCAGACGTCCCACAGGGTCTCCGCCTCGTAGCCCTGGACGTCCGCCCAGTCGCTGAGCGCCTGCGCGTACGCCATCTGCGCGGCCTCGTCGTCGACCGTGAGGATCAGCTGCTCGGCCCGGTCCACGGCCTTCGCGGCCTCCCGGATCCGCGGCTGGGCCACGGAGACCAGCAGGTCCCGCACGGTCGTCTCGTCCCGTACGGAGCCCACGAACTGCGACATCACGCCGAGCCCGCCGCTGATGGTGACCCCGCCGCCGTGCGGCTGGAGCTCGCCGGAGACCAGCTTGAGCAGGGTGGTCTTGCCGGCCCCGTTCGCCCCGACCAGGGCGACCACCGAGCCCTCCCCCACGCGGAAGGAGACGTCGGGGAGCAGGACCCGCCCGTCGGGAAGGTAGTACTCCAGGTGGCTGGCTTCGAGATGTCCCATGCCGGGCATTGTCCCGGTCGGGCCGCGATCCGCCCAAACGGATTAGCAGCAGCCCGCCCCGGGAAGGGTCCGCATGTTCCGGGCCTCCTTGCTGCGCGCGGCCAGCAGCTCGTCCGCCGGGTAGCCGACCTCCTCCAGGGTCAGCCCGTGCGGCTTGACCACGTGCACCGAGGAGTCCCGTACGGCCGCCTCCAGCACCTTGCCGGGCCAGTCGGTCGGCCGGTGGCCGTCGCCGACGTGCAGCAGGGCCCCCACCAGCGAGCGGACCATGTTGTGGCAGAAGGCGTCGGCGCGGACGGTCGCCGTGATGATCCCGTCGTCGCCGCGCTCCCAGCTGAGCTGCTGGAGCGTACGGATGGTCGTGGCGCCCTCGCGCTTCCTGCAGTACGCGGCGAAGTCGTGCTCGCCGAGCAGCGGGGCGGCGGCCTCGTTCATGGCGTCCACGTCGAGGGGCCACTGGTGCCACAGCACGTGGCCGCGGCGCAGCGGGTCGACGCCGCCCTGGTGATCGCCGACGCGGTAGGCGTAGCGGCGCCAGATGGCCGAGAACCGCGCGTTGAAGCCCTCGGGGGCCTCGGCGACCTTCCACACCCGGATATCGTGCGGCAGCCGGCCGGCGAGGCGGCGCAGCAGCTTGTCGTGGTGCTCGGCCCACACCTCTTCGGCCAGGTCGAACTGCGCGACCTGCCCGCGGGCATGCACGCCCGCGTCCGTACGCCCGGCCACGGTCAGCTCGACCGGCTCGGACAGCCGCATCACGGTCTTCAGGGCCGATTCCAGCTCCCCCTGGACGGTCCGCAGCACGCGCTGCTTCGCCCAGCCGGAGAAGTCCTTGCCGTCGTAGCTCAGGTCCAGCCGCACCCGGACGTGCCCGGGCTCCACCTCGTCACTCACGTGACAGATCCTCTCAGAGTCGCCGAAATGCAGATCGGGCCCGCCCCCGGAAGGGGCGGGCCCGATCAAAGCCGATCAAGCAAGCTCGATCCCGAAGCGGGATCAGGCCTCCTTGGTCTCCTCGGCGGGGGTCTCGGTGGCCTCGGCCTTGGCCTCCGCCTCCTTGACCGCGCGCTTGGTGGCGGCCTCGGCCTCACCGGTGGCCTGCTGGGCGACCGTAAGGGCCTCGACCAGCTCGATCACGGCCATCGGGGCGTTGTCGCCACGACGGTTGCCGATCTTGGTGATGCGCGTGTAACCACCGGGGCGGTTCTCGTAGCGCGGGGCGATCTCGGTGAACAGCGTGTGCACGATGCTCTTGTCCGTGATCGTCTGCAGCACCAGGCGACGGTTGTGGATGTCGCCCTTCTTGGCCTTGGTGACCAGACGCTCGGCGTAGGGACGCAGGCGACGGGCCTTGGCCTCGGTGGTGGTGATGCGGCCGTGCTCGAAGAGCGCCTTCGCGAGGTTCGCGAGAAGGTGCTTCTCGTGCGCGGCGCTGCCGCCCAGACGGGCACCCTTTGCGGGACGCGGCATGGTGTTACTCCTTCATATCTGCACCGGCCGTGTCAGGTACCGGTGTCAGTTCCCCCGAGGCGGATGCCGCGGGAAAGATCTACGGGTGCTGCTTAGTACTGCTCGGTCTCGACGAAACCGGCGTCCGCGTCGTCGTCGGCGCCGAAGGCGTCGGCGGCGGCGGTCGGGTCGAATCCGGGCGGGCTGTCCTTGAGGGCCAGGCCCATGCCGGCCAGCTTCGCCTTGACCTCGTCGATCGACTTCGCACCGAAGTTGCGGATGTCGAGCAGGTCGGCCTCGGAACGCGCCACGAGCTCACCCACGGAGTGGATGCCCTCGCGCTTGAGGCAGTTGTACGAGCGGACCGTGAGCTCGAGCTCCTCGATCGGCAGCGCCAGGTCGGCGGCCAGGGCGGCGTCCGTCGGGGACGGGCCCATGTCGATGCCCTCGGCGTCGATGTTGAGCTCGCGCGCCAGACCGAACAGCTCGACCAGGGTCTTGCCGGCGGACGCCATGGCGTCACGCGGGCGCATGGCCTGCTTGGTCTCGACGTCGACGATCAGCTTGTCGAAGTCGGTGCGCTGCTCGACTCGGGTCGCCTCGACCTTGTAGGTGACCTTGAGGACCGGGCTGTAGATGGAGTCGACCGGGATACGGCCGATCTCCTGGCCCAGCTGCTTGTTCTGGACGGCGGAGACGTAGCCGCGACCGCGCTCGACGGTCAGCTCCATCTCCAGCTTGCCCTTGCCGTTGAGCGTGGCGAGGACCAGGTCCGGGTTGTGCACCTCGACACCGGCCGGGGGCGCGATGTCGGCAGCGGTGACCAGGCCGGGACCCTGCTTGCGCAGGTACATCACGACCGGCTCGTCGTGCTCCGAGGAGACGACCAGCTGCTTGATGTTGAGGATGATGTCGGTGACGTCTTCCTTGACACCCGGCACGGTGGTGAACTCGTGCAGGACGCCGTCCACGCGGATGCTGGTGACAGCGGCACCCGGGATCGAGGACAGGAGCGTACGGCGCAGGGAGTTGCCGAGGGTGTAGCCGAAGCCCGGCTCCAGCGGCTCGATCACGAACCGCGAGCGGTACTCGTCGACGACCTCTTCGGTCAGCGAAGGACGCTGAGCGATAAGCATGTCTGTGTTCCTTCAGTCGTGGACGCCCACTATTTGACGCCCGACGGGATGCCGTACCGGGGTACGGCTACTACAAGGGTACGGGCGGTACGTCCCCCGAAGGGTTCGTACCGCCCGGACACTCAAGAACGCACAAGTGCGTCCGCTGCGTCAGACGCGGCGGCGCTTCGGCGGGCGGCAGCCGTTGTGCGGGGTGGGGGTGACGTCCTGGATCGAGCCGACCTCGAGGCCGGTGGCCTGGAGGGAGCGGATCGCGGTCTCGCGGCCGGAGCCCGGACCCTTGACGAAGACGTCAACCTTGCGCATGCCGTGCTCCTGCGCGCGGCGGGCGGCCGACTCGGCGGCCATCTGCGCGGCGAAGGGGGTGGACTTGCGCGAGCCCTTGAAGCCCACGTGGCCGGCGGAGGCCCAGGAGATCACGTTGCCCGAGGGGTCGGTGATCGAAACGATGGTGTTGTTGAACGTGCTCTTGATGTGGGCGTGCCCGTGAGCGACGTTCTTCTTTTCCTTGCGGCGCACCTTCTTGGCAGCGCCCTGACGACCCTTGGGGGGCATCTAAATCTCCTACGGGAGGTGGTCGGTCCTACAGCGCAAGACCGCTGAACAGGACTACTTCTTGCCCGGCTTCTTCTTACCGGCGATCGCGCGACGCGGGCCCTTGCGGGTACGCGCGTTCGTGCTGGTGCGCTGACCGTGCACCGGCAGGCCACGACGGTGGCGGATGCCCTGGTAGCACTGGATCTCGATCTTGCGGCGAATGTCGCCCTGGATCTCGCGGCGGAGGTCACCCTCGGTACGGAGGTTGGCGTCCACGTACTCGCGGATCTTGACGAGGTCCTCTTCGGCCAGGTCACGAACGCGGGTGTTCGGGTTCACGCCGGTGGAGGCGAGGATCTCCTTGGACCGGGTGCGCCCGATACCGAAGACGTAGGTGAGTGCGATCTCCACACGCTTTTCGCGCGGGATGTCAACACCGGAAACGCGTGCCACAAATGGCTCCTGTGTGATCGGGGGTCTTCCGCAGAACCACTCCCGACCGCCGACCACCCTTGATGGATGGTGGTACGTCCGGGTCCCCGGCCCCCGCCGGAGGTACCGCCGGCCCCGTACAGGGCTGGGCGGGTTCTGCGTATGTACGTTTTCTTACGTCGCGCGAAGAACTGCGGAAGGCAGGTCGGTCGGCGTGCGTCAGCCCTGGCGCTGCTTGTGGCGCAGGTTGTCGCAGATGACCATGACCCGACCGTGACGGCGGATCACCTTGCACTTGTCGCAGATCTTCTTGACGCTCGGCTTGACCTTCATGTTGGTGAGGTTCTCCGGGTCAGTGCCACCACCCGCGCCGGGACAAGACGCCCAGGCGGGAGTGAAGACAAGATCTACTTGTATCGGTAGACGATCCGGCCACGCGTCAGGTCGTACGGAGACAGCTCCACGACGACCCGGTCATCAGGGAGGATGCGGATGTAGTGCATGCGCATCTTGCCGCTGATGTGCGCGAGGACCTTGTGACCGTTCTGGAGTTCCACCTTGAACATCGCGTTCGGGAGGGACTCGATCACGGTGCCCTCGATTTCGATGGCACCTTGCTTCTTGGCCACGCTTCGCCTTTCGAATCGGCTACCTTGATCGGCCTCGCGCGCCATGCAGGCATGGAAGTGCACGAGAGCCGACGAGTCAGTCTACGTCAGGGCACCCAGAAAGACGAATCCGGAAAGTTTGCCCCAGAGTGTAGATCATTACGCCAGAGGGTCCGGAGCCGTGGTGACCCCGGCCCCTCTTCCCCATGCCGCTCTCGCGGGCTCGGCGCTGGCGCGCCTCAGATGCTTCGAGCGGCTGCGCCGGACTCCGTCCGTCGACCACCCGGCCGGGGGACGCGGAGCATGGGCCCGGGCGCCGGCGTCAGCCCAGAGGGTCCGGAGCCGTGGTGACCCCGTACTCCGCCAGCTTCGCCTTGCCGCAGTCCGGGCTCGTCAGGACGATGGGTCCGTCCTCGGTCAGGGCGATGGAGTGCTCCCAGTGCGAGGACCAGGTGCCGTCCGTCGTGATGACCGTCCAGTCGTCCGCCAGGACCTCGGTCTGGGCCGTGCCCAGGGAGACCATCGGCTCGATCGCCAGGCAGACGCCCGGGACCAGCTTGATCCCCTTGCCCCGCTTGCGCGAGACGTAGTTCAGCAGGTGGGGGTCCATGTGCATCTCGGACCCGATGCCGTGGCCGCCGTAGTCCTCGATGATCCCGAACTTGCCGAGGCTGTGCTCACCGGTGGACGGGCGCGGCTGGCGCTTGATGTACGTCTCGATCGCCTTCGAGATGTCCACGAGGCGGTTGCCGAGCTTCATGGCGGCGATACCGGCCCACATGGACTCCTCGGTCACCCGGGAGAGCTCCACGAGCTCAGGGGCGTGCCCGGTGCCCACGAAGGCGGTGTACGCCGCGTCCCCGTGCCAGCCGTCGACGATCGCGCCGGCGTCGATCGAGATGATGTCGCCGTCCTTGAGGACCGTCTTGTCGTCCGGGATGCCGTGGACGACGACCTCGTTCACCGAGGTGCAGATGGTCGCGGGGAAACCGCCGTAGCCGAGGAAGTTCGACTTGGCCCCGGCGTCCGCGATGACCTTGCGGGCCACCATGTCCAGATCCCGTGTCGTGGCGCCCGGGACGGCCGCCTCACGGGTCGCCGCGTGGATCGCGGCGACGACCAGCCCTGCCTCGCGCATCTTCGCGATCTGCTCGGGGGTCTTGATCTGCACCATGGGACGGGCCTTCCCTCTTTTGCGGCTGAACCGCCGCCGCTCTCGCGGAGGTGGTTGATCTCCGCTGTGGTTCCTCAATTATTGGCTGATGTCACAAGAAGCCGCTTCATGCAGATGGCCGCGGCGCCCCGAGGGCACCGCGGCCGTACCTGCACAACAACGGGTGACTACTTCTGCAGCGCTTCCATCGCGCGCTTCGTGACGTCCGCGACCTCACCGAGGGCGGGGATGGTCACGAGCAGGCCCTGGGCCTTGTAGAAGTCGATGATCGGCTCGGTCTGCGTGTGGTAGACCTCCAGCCGGTTGCGGACCGTGCCCTCCGAGTCGTCGCCGCGCTGGTACAGCTCGCCGCCGCAGGTGTCGCAGACACCCTCTGTCTTCGGCGGGGCGTACGTGACGTGGAAGACGTGCGCGGAGTCGTTGCGGCAGATCCGGCGGCCGGCGATCCGCTTGACGACCTCGTCCTCCTCGACCTCCAGGTCGAGGACGGCGTCGAGCTTCATACCCGCGGCCTGGAGCATCTCGTCGAGCGCCTCGGCCTGGGAGACGTTGCGCGGGAAGCCGTCGAGCAGGAAGCCGTTCACCGCGTCGGGCTGCTCCATGCGGTCCTTGGCCATGCCGATGGTGATCTCGTCGGGGACGAGGTCGCCGGCATCCATGAACGCCTTGGCGCGCAGGCCGAGCTCGGTGTTCTGGCTGATGTTGGCCCGGAACAGGTCGCCCGTGGAGATGTGCGGGATCGACAGGTTCTTGGCAAGGAACGCGGCCTGCGTTCCCTTGCCCGCACCGGGCGGTCCAACGAGGACGATTCGCATCAGCGGAGGAACCCTTCGTAATTACGCTGCTGGAGCTGGCTCTCGATCTGCTTCACGGTTTCCAGACCCACACCCACGATGATCAGGATGCTCGTCCCGCCGAACGGGAAGTTCTGGTTCGCTCCGAAGCCCGCCAACGCCATCGTCGGCACAAGAGCGATGAGACCCAGGTACAGCGACCCCGGCCAAGTGATCCGGTTGAGCACGTAGCTCAAGTACTCGGCGGTAGGTCGACCGGCACGAATACCCGGGATGAACCCACCATACTTCTTCATGTTGTCTGCAACTTCCTCGGGGTTGAACGAGATCGCCACGTAGAAGAACGCGAAGAAGACGATCAGGAGGAAGTAGGTCGCGATGTAGTACGGGTGGTCGCCCTTGACGAAGTGCTTCTGGATCCAGGTGGCCCAGCCGGCGGTGGAGCCGCTGAACTGGACGATCAGCGCCGGGATGTACAGCAGCGACGAGGCGAAGATGACGGGGATGACACCCGCCTGGTTCACCTTGAGCGGGATGTAGGTCGAGGTACCGCCGTAAGCACGGCGGCCGATCATGCGCTTCGCGTACTGGACCGGGATCCGGCGCTGCGCCTGCTCGACGAAGACCACCAGGGCGACCATCGCGAGGCCGACGAGGATGACGACACCGAACTCGACCCAGCCGTCGGCGATCTTGCCCTGGAGCTTGATCTGCCAGAGGGCGCCGATGAAGCCGGCGGCGATCGAGATGAACATGAGGATCGACATGCCGTTGCCGATGCCGCGGTCGGTCACGAGCTCACCGAGCCACATGACGACACAGGTACCGGCGGTCATGGTGACCACCATGACGATCGTGGTGAAGATCGACCGGTCCGGGACGATCTGGCTGGCGACCTGGCAGCCCTGGAACAGGGCACCAGTGCGGGCGGTGGCGACGAGGCCGGTGCCCTGCAGGATCGCGAGTGCGACCGTCAGATAGCGCGTGTACTGAGTGATCTTCGCCGTGCCGGACTGTCCCTCTTTTTTGAGGTTCTCCAGCTTCGGGATGACCACGGTCAGCAGCTGCAGGATGATGCTCGCGGTGATGTACGGCATGATGCCGAGCGCAAAGATCGTGATCTGCAGCAGCGCACCGCCGCTGAACATGTTGACGAGACCGAACAGCCCGTTGCTGCTGCCTGCCTGGTCGACACAGATCTGAACGTTCTTGTAGCTCACGCCGGGTACCGGGATGTGGGACCCGAGCCGGAACAGCACGATGATGCCGAGCGTGAAGAGCAGCTTCTTGCGCAGGTCGGGCGTCTTGAACGCCCGGGCGAACGCGGTGAGCACGGTGCCTCCTGCGACCCCCGCGCTACTGCGTCAGAGGTGACGGTCTGAGGGATCGACGAATACGACAAAGCAAAGGTGCACGCCACCTTACCGGCGAGTGTGCCTCCCGTGGAACGACCGACCGGGGATGCCCCATATGTGAGGCATCCCCGGTCGGGTTTCGAGCTATTTGGTCACTGGATTCGTCTTAGACGAGCTCGGTGACCGTGCCGCCGGCAGCGGCAATCTTCTCCTTGGCGGAGGCGGAGACGGCGTCAACCGAAACCTGCAGCGCCACGGAGAGCTCGCCCTGGCCCAGGACCTTGACGAGGCTGTTCTTGCGAACCGCGCCCTTGGCGACCAGGTCGGCCACCGTGACCTCTCCACCCTCGGGGTAGAGAGCGCCGAGCTTGTCCAGGTTGACAACCTGGAACTCGGTGCGGAACGGGTTCTTGAAGCCCTTGAGCTTCGGCAGGCGCATGTGGAGGGGCATCTGCCCACCCTCGAAGCGCTGCGGGATCTGGTAGCGGGCCTTCTGGCCCTTCGTACCACGACCGGCCGTCTTACCCTTCGACGCCTCACCACGACCGACACGGGTCTTCGCGGTCTTGGCGCCGGGGGCGGGACGGAGGTTGTGGGCCTTCAGCGGGCTGTTCTCAGCCATGTTAGTCAACCTCCTCAACCGTCACGAGGTGGCGGACGGTGTGAACCATTCCGCGGAACTCGGGGCGGTCCTCCTTGACGACCACGTCGTTCAGGCGCTTGAGCCCGAGCGAACGCAGAGTGTCGCGGTGGTTCTGCTTGCTGCCGATGTACGACTTCGTCTGCGTGATCTTGAGGCGAGCCATTACGCACCCGCCCCAGCACGTGCACGAAGGAGAGCCGCGGGGGCGACGTCCTCGAGGGGCAGACCACGGCGAGCCGCGATCTCCTCGGGACGCTGCAGGCCCTTGAGGGCCGCCACGGTCGCGTGCACGATGTTGATCGCGTTCGAAGAGCCGAGCGACTTCGACAGGATGTCGTGAACGCCGGCGCACTCCAGAACGGCGCGCACCGGGCCACCGGCGATAACACCGGTACCGGGGGAAGCCGGCTTCAGGAGCACGACGCCCGCGGCACGCTCGCCCGTGATCGGGTGAGGGATGGTGCCCTGGATGCGCGGAACCTTGAAGAAGGACTTCTTGGCTTCCTCGACACCCTTGGCGATGGCCGCGGGAACTTCCTTGGCCTTGCCGTAACCGACACCTACAGTGCCGTCACCGTCGCCCACCACGACCAGCGCGGTGAAGCTGAAGCGGCGACCACCCTTGACAACCTTGGCGACGCGGTTGATCGCGACAACGCGCTCAACGTAAGCGGTCTTCTCGGCGGCAGGGCCACCGTCGCGACCCTTCCGGTCCCGCCGCTCGCCGCCACCGGCACCGCTTCCGCGGCGCTGGGGTCCAGCCATTGGATTACCTCTCTCTGTTACGTCCGTGAGTCCCGGAACCGGGGCTTAGAACTTCAGCCCGGCTTCGCGGGCGGCGTCAGCCAGAGCGGCAATGCGCCCGGCGTATCGGTTGCCACCGCGGTCGAACACGACGGTCTCGACACCCGCGGCCTTGGCACGCTCGGCGACGAGCGCGCCGACAGCCTGGGCGTGGGCGCTCTTGTCGCCTTCGCCACCGCGGATCGAAGCGTCCAGGGTCGACGCGGACGCCAGGGTGTGACCCTGGAGGTCGTCGATGACCTGAGCAACGATGTTGCGGTTGGAACGCGTCACGACGAGGCGCGGACGCTCCGCCGTACCCGAGACGTTCTTGCGGATGCGGATGTGGCGGCGTGCCTTGGCAGCGCGCTTGTACGCGTCGCCCTTGGCGATCTTCACACCGTATGCCATGGCTACTTACCAGCCTTTCCGACCTTGCGGCGGATGACTTCGCCGGCGTACTTGACACCCTTGGCCTTGTACGGGTCGGGCTTCCGCAGCTTGCGGATGTTGGCGGCGACCTCGCCGACCTTCTGCTTGTCGATGCCCTCGACCGAGAACTTGGTCGGCGACTCGACCTTGAAGGAGATGCCCTCGGGCGCCTCCACCAGGATCGGGTGGCTGTAGCCGAGCTGGAACTCCAGGTTGGAGCCCTTCGCGGCCACGCGGTAACCGACACCGCTGATCTCGAGAGCCTTGACGTATCCCGTGGTCACACCGGTGATCATGTTCGCCACCAGCGTGCGGGACAGGCCGTGCAGGGCCTTGTTCTGACGCTCGTCGTTCGGGCGGGTGACGTTCAGAACGCCGTCCTCACCCTTGACGATCTCGATCGGCGCCTTGACGGTGAGCGCGAGGGAACCCTTGGGGCCCTTCACAGCGACCGCCTGGCCGTCGATGGTGACGTCCACACCGGCGGGAACCTGGATGGGGAGCTTGCCGATTCGCGACATTGCTTTTCCTCCGTTCCCGACTACCAGACGTAGGCGAGGACTTCCCCACCTACGCCCTTCTTGCCTGCCTGCTGACCGGTCAGGAGACCGTGGGACGTGGAGATGATCGCCACGCCCAGGCCGCCGAGGACCTTCGGCAGGTTGGTGGACTTCGCGTACACGCGCAGACCGGGCTTCGAGATCCGCTTGATGCCCGCGATGGAGCGCTCACGGTTCGGCCCGAACTTCAGCTCGAGGACGAGGTTCTTGCCGACCTCGGCGTCCTCGACCTTCCAGCCGGTGATGAAACCCTCCTGCTTGAGGATCTCCGCGATGTGCGACTTGATCTTGCTGTGCGGCATCACGACGGTGTCGTGGTACGCCGAGTTAGCGTTACGCAGACGCGTGAGCATGTCTGCGATCGGGTCAGTCATGGTCATGAAGTGGCCTTCGGCCTCTCTCGCCGGGGTTTCCTGTATGCGCCATCCCTCTCCCCACTCAGTGGCGGGACGGGTGCGGTGCGGGGACCTACGGCGTAGTAAGTCGTTATGGGCGGCGGACGCCCAACCACACAAGCCTAAGGCATGCGCGGCCGGGCACCCACCGTCCAGATGCTTACCGAGAGTGCCTGGTACCCCCCAAGTCCTTGCGGACGAGGGTGATTTACCAGGAGCTCTTGGTCACGCCCGGCAGCTCGCCACGGTGAGCCATCTCACGAAGGCACACGCGGCACAGGCCGAACTTGCGGTACACGGAGTGGGGACGACCGCAGCGCTGGCAGCGGGTGTACGCACGCACACCGAACTTGGGCTTGCGGGCAGCCTTCGCGATGAGAGCCTTCTTCGCCATCTCGCTTACGCCTCCTTGAAGGGGAAGCCGAGGTGACGAAGGAGCGCGCGGCCCTCAGCGTCGTTGGTCGCCGTGGTGACCACGGTGATGTCCATACCCCGGGTACGGTCGATCTTGTCCTGGTCGATCTCGTGGAACATGACCTGCTCCGTGAGACCGAAGGTGTAGTTGCCACGGCCGTCGAACTGCTTCGGCGACAGACCACGGAAGTCACGGATACGCGGAAGCGCGAGCGACAGCGTACGGTCCAGGAACTCCCACATGCGGTCACCACGGAGGGTGACGTGGCAGCCGATCGGCTGACCCTCGCGCAGCTTGAACTGCGCGATGGACTTGCGGGCCTTCGTGACGGCCGGCTTCTGACCGGTGATCGTCGTCAGGTCGCGGATGGCGCCGTCGATCAGCTTGGAGTCGCGGGCGGCGTCGCCCACACCCATGTTGACCACGATCTTCACGAGACCGGGGATCTGCATGACGTTCTCGTAGGAGAACTCCTCACGCAGCTTGCCCGAGATGTCCTCGCGGTACTTCGTCTTGAGACGCGGAGTGGTAGCCATCAGATGTCCTCACCCGTCCGCTTGGCAACGCGGATCTTGTTGCCCTCGTCGTCGAAGCGGAAACCGACGCGGGTAACGACCTTCTGGCCGTCCTTCTCCACAACCAGCTGAACGTTGCTGACGTGGATCGGCGCCTCGGTGATCACGATGCCACCGGTCTGCGAGCCACCAGCGGTCTGGCCGGCCTTGGTGTGCTTCTTGACCCGGTTGACACCCTCGACGAGGACGCGGTTCTCAGCGGGGAAGGCGACGATGACCTTGCCCTGCTTGCCCTTGTCCTTACCGGTGATGACCTGAACCAGGTCGCCCTTCTTGATCTTCATGCTTACAGCACCTCCGGCGCGAGCGAGATGATCTTCATGAACTTCTTCTCGCGCAGCTCACGGCCCACCGGGCCGAAGATACGGGTGCCGCGAGGGTCGCCGTCGTTCTTCAGAATGACGGCGGCGTTCTCGTCAAAGCGGATGTACGAGCCGTCCTGGCGGCGACGCTCCTTGACGGTGCGAACGATGACCGCCTTGACGACGTCACCCTTCTTCACGTTGCCACCGGGGATCGCGTCCTTGACGGTGGCGACGATGACGTCACCGATGCCCGCGTAGCGGCGACCGGAACCACCGAGAACACGGATGCAAAGGATTTCCTTGGCACCAGTGTTGTCGGCGATACGCAGTCGCGACTCCTGCTGGATCACGTGTATCTCCTGTTTGTCTGCCGGTTCCCGGCGGGGGCTTCACTCCGAGGAGCTGGGCCCCCACCGAGCCTGGCGGAACGAATCCGGGGGAAACCCCCCGGACGAATTACTTGGCCTTCTCGAGGATCTCGACGATGCGCCAGCGCTTGCTCGCCGACAGCGGACGCGTCTCCATGATGAGGACGCGGTCGCCGACGCCGGCAGCGTTCTGCTCGTCGTGAGCCTTGAGCTTGTTCGTACGGCGGATGACCTTGCCGTACAGGGCGTGCTTCACGCGGTCCTCGACGGCGACGACGACGGTCTTGTCCATCTTGTCGCTGACGACCAGACCCTCACGGGTCTTGCGGAAACCGCGCTCGGTCTTCTCAGTCACGTTGTTCTCGCTCATCAGGCGCTCTCCACCGTCTCGATACCGAGCTCACGCTCGTGCATCAGGGTGTAGATGCGAGCGATGTCCTTACGGACGGACTTGAGCCGGCCGTTGTTCTCCAGCTGACCCGTGGCCGCCTGGAAGCGGAGCTTGAACAGCTCCTCCTTGGCCTCGCGCAGCTTGCCAACGAGCTCCTCGTTGCCGAGCTCACGCAGCTCGGACGCCTTGGTTCCCGTCGCCATCACGACTCACCTGCCTCGCGCCGAACAATCCGGCACTTCATCGGAAGCTTGTGAGCAGCGCGGGTGAGCGCCTCACGAGCAATCTTCTCGTTCGGGTAGGACAGCTCGAACATGACCCGGCCCGGGTGCACGTTGGCGATCCACCACTCGGGAGAACCCTTACCGGAACCCATGCGGGTCTCGGCAGGCTTCTTCGTCAGCGGGCGGTCCGGGTAGATGTTGATCCAGACCTTGCCGCCACGCTTGATGTGGCGGGTCATCGCAATACGAGCCGCCTCGATCTGGCGGTTCGTCACGTACGCCGGGGTCAGCGCCTGGATGCCGTACTCACCGAACGTGACCTCAGTACCGCCCTTCGCCATACCACTGCGCTTGGGGTGGTGCTGCTTGCGGTGCTTGACCCTACGAGGGATCAGCATGTCGGTCAGGCCTCCGTTCCGGTGCTCTCGGCCGGAGCGGCGGCGGGAGCGTCGGCCTTGGGGGCCTCGGCACCAGCAGCCTGCTGCGGCTTGCGGCCACCACGGCCGCCGCGCTCGCCACCACGGCCACCACGGCCGGCGGGACGGTCGCCAGCGCCCTGAGCACCACGGGCCGGGCGGTTACCCGCACGGGCCGCAGCGTTCTCGGCGCGAACCTCGGCGATGTTCTTGACGTCGCCCTTGTAGATCCAGACCTTCACACCGATACGGCCGAAGGTGGTCTTGGCCTCGAAGAAGCCGTAGTCCACGTTCGCGCGCAGCGTGTGCAGCGGCACACGACCCTCGCGGTAGAACTCGGAGCGGGACATCTCGGCGCCGCCGAGACGGCCGCCACACTGGATCTTGATGCCCTTGGCGCCGGCCTTCATCGTGCCCTGCATGCTCTTACGCATGGCGCGACGGAAGGAGACGCGGGAGGAGAGCTGCTCGGCAACGGCCTGGGCAACCAGCTGAGCGTCAAGCTCGGGGTTCTTGACCTCGAGGATGTTCAGCTGGACCTGCTTGCCCGTGAGCTTCTCGAGGTCGCCGCGGATGCGGTCGGCCTCGGCGCCACGGCGGCCGATGACGATGCCCGGACGAGCGGTGTGGATGTCCACACGCACGCGGTCACGGGTGCGCTCGATCTCAACCTTCGAGATGCCGGCGCGCTCCATGCCGGACGTCATCATCCTGCGGATGGCGACGTCTTCCTTGACGTAGTCCTTGTACAGCTTGTCGGCGTACCAACGCGACTTGAAGTCGGTGGTGATGCCGAGCCGGAACCCGTGCGGGTTTACCTTCTGGCCCATTACCGGGAACCTTCCTTGCTGCTGACGACCACGGTGATGTGGCTGGTCCGCTTGCGGATCCGGTAGGCACGGCCCTGCGCACGCGGACGGAACCGCTTCAGGGTCGGGCCCTCGTCCACGAACGCCTCGCTGATGACCAGCGTGGAGGCGTCCGGGTGGTTGTAGTTGTGTGCGGCATTGGCAATGGCGCTGTCAAGCACCTTGCCAACCGGCACGCTCGCGGCCTGCGGGGCGAAACGCAGGACCGCCTGAGCCTCCGTGGCATCCATGCCACGGATAAGGTCCACCACTCGGCGGGCCTTCATGGGCGTGACGCGGATGTACCGCGCCTGGGCCCTGGCTTCCATGGTTGTCCCTTCGGTGTAAGTCATAGTCGTAACCACCCCGCCTTTAGCGGCGCTTCGACTTCCGGTCGTCCTTGACGTGGCCGCGGAAGGTGCGAGTCGGCGAGAACTCGCCGAGCTTGTGGCCGACCATCGACTCGGTGACGAACACCGGGACGTGGGTCTTGCCGTTGTGCACCGCGATGGTGTGACCCAGCATGCTGGGGATGATCATCGAGCGACGGGACCAGGTCTTGATGACGTTCTTGGTGCCGGCTTCGTTCTGGACGTCCACCTTCTTTACGAGGTGGTCGTCGACGAAGGGCCCCTTCTTGAGACTGCGCGGCATCTAAACCCGCTCCTAGCGCTTCTTGTTCGTCTTGCGGCGGCGGACGATGTACTTGCTCGAAGCCTTCTTCGGCGAGCGAGTACGACCCTCCTTCTGACCCCACGGGGAGACCGGGTGGCGACCACCACTGGTCTTGCCCTCACCACCACCGTGCGGGTGGTCAACCGGGTTCATCGCGACACCGCGGACGGACGGGCGAACGCCCTTCCAGCGCATGCGGCCGGCCTTGCCCCAGTTGATGTTCGACTGCTCGGCGTTGCCGACCTCGCCGACGGTGGCGCGGCAGCGCGCGTCGACCAGGCGGATCTCACCGGAAGGCATACGAAGGTGGGCCATCGTGCCCTCCTTCGCCAGCAGCTGCACGGAGGCACCCGCGGAACGGGCGAACTTGGCGCCACCACCGGGACGGAGCTCGATCGCGTGGATCGTGGTACCGACCGGGATGTTACGGAGGGCCAGGTTGTTGCCCGGCTTGATGTCGGCCGTGGGGCCGTTCTCAATCCGGTCGCCCTGCTTCAGAGCCTTCGGCGCGATGATGTAGCGCTTCTCGCCGTCCGCGTAGTGCAGGAGCGCGATGCGCGCAGTGCGGTTGGGGTCGTACTCGATGTGCGCGACCTTGGCCGGCACGCCGTCCTTGTCGTGACGACGGAAGTCGATCACGCGGTAGGCGCGCTTGTGTCCACCACCCTGGTGGCGAACGGTGATCCGACCGGTGTTGTTACGGCCGCCCTTGCTGTGCAGGGGGCGAACCAGCGACTTCTCCGGCGTGGACCGCGTGATCTCGACAAAGTCGGCGACGCTGGAGCCACGACGGCCCGGGGTCGTCGGCTTGTACTTGCGGATACCCATTTCTCAGTCCTCGTCCGATTCCGGACGACTAGACCTCCGTTAGGAGGCCTGGCCGCCGAAGATGTCGATTCGGTCGCCCTCAGCGAGGGTCACGATGGCGCGCTTGGTGTCAGCGCGCTTGCCGAAACCGGTCTTGGTGCGCTTGCGCTTACCCTGACGGTTGATCGTGTTGACCCCGGTGACCTTGACCCCGAAGACCGCTTCCACGGCCTGCTTGATCTGGGTCTTGTTGGAGCCAGGCGCGACGATGAACGTGTACTTGTTCTCGTCCAGCAGCGCGTAGCTCTTCTCCGAGACAACCGGCTTGATCAGCAGGTCGCGCGGGTCAGTGAAGGTCTTGCTGGTAACGGTCGCCTCAGACATCAGGCGTCGCTCCCTTCGGTCTCATCGGCCTTGGGGCCAGACACGAAGGACTCGAAAGCGGCCTGAGTGAAGACCACGTCGTCAGAGACGATCACGTCGTACGTGTTCAGCTGGCCCGGCTCCAGGATGTGAACCTGGGGCAGGTTGCGGGCGGACAGCCACGCGGCCTCGTCGGCGCGCTCGACGACCAGGAGCAGGTTCTTGCGCTCCGAGATCTTGCCGAACAGCGTCTTGGCGGCCTTCGTGGAGGCGGAACCCTCGACCACGCCGGTGACGACGTGGATGCGGGAGTGACGCGCACGGTCCGAGAGGGCACCGCGGAGGGCGGCGGCCTTCATCTTCTTCGGGGTCCGCTGGGAGTAGTCACGCGGCTGCGGGCCGTGGACAACGCCACCGCCGACGAACTGCGGAGCACGGGTCGAACCCTGGCGCGCGCGGCCGGTGCCCTTCTGGCGGTACGGCTTGCGGCCACCACCACGGACTTCGCCACGACGCTTGGTCTTGTGCGTGCCCTGACGGGCAGCAGCCAGCTGGGCGACAACGACCTGGTGGATCAGCGGAACGCTGGTCTTCGCGTCGAAGATCTCCGCGGGGAGCTCGACGGTACCGGCCTTGTCGCCTGCCGGCGAAAGGATGTCAATGGTGCTCATTACCTCAAGCCCCCTTGGCCGCGGTACGGACCAGGACGAGGCCGCCGTTCGGACCGGGGACCGCGCCCTTGATGAGGAGCAGACCCTTCTCCGCGTCAACCGCGTGGATGGTCAGGTTCTGGGTGGTGACACGCTCGTTGCCCATACGACCGGCCATGCGCATGCCCTTGAAGACACGCCCAGGGGTGGCGCAGCCACCGATCGAACCGGGGGAGCGGTGCTTGCGCTGCACACCGTGACCGGCGCCGAGGCCCCGGAAGTTGTGCCGCTTCATGACACCGGCGAAGCCCTTGCCCTTGCTGTTGCCCGTGACGTCAACCTTGACGCCGGACTCGAACACCTCAGCAGTGATCTCCTGGCCGAGCGTGTACTCGCTGGCGTCGGAGGTGCGGAGCTCCACCAGGTGGCGGCGGGGGGTCACGTCGGCCTTGGCGAAGTGGCCCTTGAGGGGCTTGTTCACCTTGCGCGGGTCGATCTCGCCGAAGGCGATCTGGACCGACTCGTAGCCGTCGATGTCGTTCGTACGGACCTGGGTAACGACGCAGGGTCCGGCCTTGACCACGGTCACCGGGACGACACGGTTGTTCTCGTCCCAGACCTGGGTCATGCCGAGCTTCTCGCCCAGGACGCCCTTGATCTGCTTTGCCATCTTCTCGACGCCTCTCAGAGCTTGATCTCGATGTCAACGCCGGCCGGAAGGTCCAGGCGCATCAGCGAGTCAACGGTCTTGGGGGTCGGGTCGAGGATGTCGATCAGGCGCTTGTGCGTGCGCATCTCGAAGTGCTCGCGCGAGTCCTTGTACTTGTGCGGCGACTTGATGACGCAGTACACGTTCTTCTCAGTGGGCAGCGGCACCGGGCCCGCGACCGACGCACCAGTGCGCGTCACCGTCTCGACGATCTTCTTCGCCGAGGAATCGATGACCTCGTGGTCGTAGGCCTTGAGCCGGATGCGGATCTTCTGTCCCGCCATGGCTACTCCGTAGTCCTGTCTGTATGTGGAAACGCTCTGGCTCTCGGTCGGCTGCGGGACGGATCCCGCGGCTTCTCTCCGACCCACGCGGTCGGGCGTGTCGCACTCCCTCTACAGAAAATTCCCATACGGAAATTCCCTCGTCCAAGGGGGTGCGGTCCCTGTGACCGCGTTTCGGGGGAGAAACACCCACCGAGCGCCTGGTGGGCACCGTGCTGACACTTCCCAGAAGATTCCCGTACGTCCGTCCCCATTGCTGCCCCGGAAGGCAGATTAAGGACGACGAGTACTGTGGGACTCGCTTCCGGTCCTCCCGGCGGGAGGCGCGCAGCATCGGCACTCAGCCGAGCAACTTGAGTAGTCTGCCATACGAGGCACGTACCTGGCCAATCGGGCGGAAGAGAATACCCCGCCACGCTGAGTGGTCAAACTGCCGCACCCGTATCGCCCGGCGGGGTTTCTCCCCCGGTCAGGAGCGCGACACGGTCCCGCAGCCCTCCTGGCGGGTCGCGTCGATGCTCTTGCTCCGGTCGTACGGGTCCTCGGGTGTTCCGGAGGGCCTCGTACCGGTCACCGGGTCCGCGTCGAAGGCCGGGTGCACGTACCCGTCGTACACCTCGCACGCGCTGTTCGCGAGGTCGACGCGGTAGGCGTCGAGCCAGAGCCGCCCGGCGGTGGCCTCCCACTTGCGCGGGTCGACGATCGAGAAGGTCATCTCGCGGCGCACGATGGTCCGCTCGACCTGGTCCGCGCCCTCCTTCGCCTTCACCAGCGGGTAGACGAACGTGTAGTCGGCCAGCACCTTTGCCTGACCGGGCTCCTTGCCGGGCTCCACCCACATCCGGCCGCGGACCTTGACCACGTCGCCCACGAGCTTGAGCTCGGCCGGGTCGTACCGGGTGAACGCGTTCAGCGGGTCCTGGTCCTTGCCTGGCTTGGCCAGCGACGCGTCCAGGCGCTCCACCGTCTCCGGGTCCTTCGGATCCAGCACGGCCAGCGCGGCCTCGGGCCGCCCTCCCCGCAGGGTCGCCGGGTCCAGGTTGGCCGCGATCAGGAACTCCTTGGCCTTCCCCAGCGCCGCCGCGACCTTCTCCGCGGACAGTCCGCCGACGGCCGTGGCCTCGGGGAGCTCGATCCCGGCGGCGCCGTCGGCCCACTGGGCGGCCGGGGAGCCGCGGAAGGGTTCCCGCAGGGTCGGCCGGTCCGGGTCCACCGACGGCGGCGGAGCGGTCGGGCGTACCGACTCCGCGGGTATCGGCGCCGCGGCCTTGGCGTCGTGCCGGGCCTCCGCCCTGCCCGTGACGCGGTCGATCAGCAGCTCGGGGCGTACGGCGATCAGCGCGATCCCGGCGATGAAGACGATGGCCGCGGCGGCCTTGAGCCGGCGCCTGCCCGCCCTCTCCCGCCGCACGGGGGCGGTGCGCCAGCCCGGCGGTTCCGGCTCGTTCCGCAGCCGCTCGGTGACCATCCGCGCCCGCGCGGAGGGCTCCCTCGGCGCGTCCCCCGCCCCCTCGGCGGCCTGCTCCATGAACCGGGCCCACTCCTCGTCGGAGAGGCCCGGCCTGTCGTTGTCGTTGTTCCCCATGTCCCACCCCTGGTACGGCCGAGAGGCCCCGCACCTTTCGGTGCGGAGCCTCTCACCTGCGGTTCTGCACGATCTAGATCACTTGCTGAAATACCCGGTGATGTCCGCGATCAGGTCCACGGTCCCCTGGTTGTTGTAGAAGCTGACCTTCCCGTCCACCACCGGGACGATCACCAGGTTCGGGATCGTGAGGCCGGGGGTGAAGTTCAGGTTCGAGGCGCTCGTACGCGTCGTACCGCTCGGGAAGACCGAGACGAAGCTCGGCTCCGTCGGGTTCGTCGCCGTCACGTTCAGCACGACCGCCTTGACCCCGGTGGCCGGGATCCCCTCGATACCCGCCACCGGCAGGGTGACCACGGTGCCGCCGGCGACCTTCGCCTGCGGGACACCCAGGCCCGCGCGGGTGTCCATCAGGCGCTTCGGGCCGATGTTGGTGTGCGTCGAGCCCGCGGTGCTGTCCGAGAAGTAGCCGGTGACGTCCGCGATCAGGTCGACGGTGCCCTGGTTGTTGTAGAAGCTGACCTTCCCGTCCACGACCGGGACGACCACCAGGTTCGGGATCGTCTGGCCCGGGGTGAAGTTCAGGTTCGACGCGCTCGTACGCGTCGTACCGCTCGGGTACACCGAGACGAAGCTCGGCTCCGTCGGGTTCGTCGCCGTCACGTTCAGCACGACCGCCTTGACCCCGGTGGCCGGGATCTCACCGACGCCGGCGACCGGGAGGGTGACCGAGGTGCCGCCGGCGACCTTGGCCTGCGGGACGCCGAGGCCCGCGCGGGTGTCCATCAGGCGCGTCGGGCCGTAGTTGGTGTGGGTGGCGCCCGCACCGCTCGACGTGAAGTAGCCGGTGACGTCCGCGATCAGGTCGACGGTGCCCTGGTTGTTGTAGAAGCTGACCTTCCCGTCCACGACCGGGACGACCACCAGGTTCGGGATCGTCTGGCCGGGGGTGAAGTTCAGGTTCGAGGCGCTGGAGCGGGTCGTACCGCTCGGGTAGACCGAGACGAAGCTCGGCTGCGTCGGGTTCGTCGCCGTCACGTTGAGTACGACGGCGGTCACGCCGCTCGCGGGGATGCCGCTGTTGCCCGCCACCGGGAGGGTGACCGAGGTGCCGCCGGCGACCTTCGCCTGCGGGACGCCCAGGCCCGCCCGCGTGTCCATCAGGCGCGTGGGGGTGACCGGGACGAACTTGACGTCCTTGATCTCCGCCACGACGGTGACCGGGAGGCTGGTGGCCACCTTGCCGTTCGTCGTGGTCGCCACGACCTGGAGCTGGTGGCTGCCGACGGCCAGCGTGGTGGAGGCCGTACGGGCGGTGCCCGCGGTGGTCGCGACCGGCTTGCCGTCGACCAGCAGCTCGAACTGGGTCACCAGGGCGCTGGCCGTGCTGGTCTCCCAGCTGAGCGACACCGGACCGGGGGTCTCGATCGGGGTACCCGGCTTGGGCGCGACCCCGTTCACCGAGGTGATGTTCAGCTTCGCCGCGGGGCCGGACTTACGGATGGTGTCCAGCTGCGGGTAGAGCGAGTTGCCCGGGCACTGGGTGTTGAAGCCGTCCCGGTGACCCGACAGCGTCTTGAACGTGTACGACTGCTTGTCGATGAAGTC
Organism: Streptomyces sp. NPDC048258; assembly: GCF_043201995.1. NCBI lineage: Bacteria > Bacillati > Actinomycetota > Actinomycetes > Kitasatosporales > Streptomycetaceae > Streptomyces > Streptomyces sp. NPDC048258. The sequence goes on along the minus strand of NZ_JBICZH010000010.1, from coordinate 205,723 downwards.
GGTGCCGAAGAAGTTCTTCTGCGTGGCGCCCGCGGTCAGCGTCGTCGTGCCGTTCATGTCGCCGTCGTACTGGCCCAGCTTGTACGCGGCGACCTTGGAGATGGATTCGAGCGCGGCGGCCGAGGCCCCCGCGGTCGTGTAGTCGCCCAGTACGGCGATGCCCGTCGACTCGGCGTTCCAGCCGAAGGTGTGCGCGCCGTAGACGGGCTGGTCGGTGCCACCCTGACGGCCCTCGAAGACCGTGCCGCACTTGTCGACCAGGAAGTTGTAGCCGAGGTCGCGCCAGCCGTTGGACTGCACGTGGTAGACGTGCAGGCTGCGGACGATGGCCGCGGACTCGGAGCACTCGTACGGCGCGGTGGCCGCCGTGTGGTGGACGAAGACCGCCTTGACCTTGCCCCCGGTGAGGTAGATCGGGCCCTCGTTGTTCAGGCTCTCGTCCGCACCCCACGCGACGCGCGAGACCATGTCGGGCTTCGGCGCCGTGGAGGCGGGCCCGGGGGTCGTCGGCGGCGTGGTGGGCGGGTCGCCGTCCGCCGTCGGGAGGGCGAAGGCCACCGGGGCGGCGCCCAGGTTGGCGTCCTTCTTCTTGGCGGCCGGGGCGGCGCCCGGGTCCACCAGGTTGAGCTCCAGTCCGGCGGGGAGCGCGGCGGCGTTGCCGCCCACCCGTACCTCGGCGCCGTCGGACGGGCCGACCCAGACGGGTTCGGTCGCGCCGCGGAGCCCCGGGCGCTTGCCGTCGAGACCCGCCTTGGCCGCTTCCAGGGTGATCCACTTGGACCACTCGCCGGTCTCCGCATCGCGGGTACGGGCCTCGATGGTCCCCTTGACCTCGGCGGCCGGGTCCGTCCAGGAGACGCCCAGGAGGCCGAAGGGCTTGGTGTCCTGCTGCGAGAGGACGGCCTTGCCAGCCCCCTGCGACTTCAGCGCGAGCTTGTGGACCTTGCCCGTGACGGGACCGTTCGCCTTGCCCGAAGCGCGGTAGCGCGCCCCTGCGTTGTCATCCAGGGAGTCCGCGCCGAAACCGTTGGCCGCCCCCTGGAATCCGAGTACCGCAACCACACCGAGCGCGGCTGCAAGAGCAGTACCGCGCACACGCCCTATCTTCAAGTTGTCCCAACCCCTTTGGCGAACACACCAGGTGAGAGCACTGGTTGACCGGGATACTACTGGCTCCCGGTGACAGCCGATCGGGGTGGGACGACGTGGTCCGTTTCAGTCGGGTTCGTACGGGTGCGCTATTCCACCGACTTGTCCTTGAAGGGCGCCTTGCGGCCGCAGACGGCGGGCCAGTCCTTGGCCACGATGTTCGCGCACCAGATCTCGCCGTCGTCCTTGAACTGCTTCCAGAGCTTGACGTTGAGGTCGTCGCAGTTCTTGACCGGCGAATAGCGCGGGCACTGGCCGTTCGGCTTCTTGATCACGTGCGCACGCCAGGCGTCGAGGCCCATGGTGTTGTCCGACTCGGGCGCCGGCATGTAGCGGTTGGCCGACCAGGACGCCCCCATCGTGGCGAACAGCGCCACCGCGCACACCATGCCGGCCGAGAGCTGCCGCACCGCCCGGCGCGGGACGACCCGCGCCGCCGGGTCGGCCCCGGCCGGGCGCAGGGTGCGCTCGGCCCAGCCGGTACCCCGCTGGACCACCATCATCATGCCCAGCACGGCCAGGATCATCAGGCAGTACATGATGATCCACGTGGTCCGGGGGAAGAGCTGCACCGCCTTGTCGTGCGCCATGTTCGAGGCGAACCAGAAGCGGGCCAGCCAGGCACCCGCGAGGACCGCCGCCGCGGTGCGGACCATGATGTTCCGCAGGCCCAGGCCGACTCCGAGGCCCACGCCGAAGAGCAGCAGCAGCGCGAAGCCGGTCTGTCCCGCCATGTCGCCGGAGACCGGCCAGTCCTGGTAGGTGAGGGTTCCCGTCCGGTCGGAGGTCCAGCCCAGGACGTACGCCGGGTCCGCGTACACCCCGAGGTACGCGTAGCGGTCCGGGGTCTGCGCACCGAGCCGCACCATCTGGTACAGCAGCGGGGCGCCGATCACTCCGGCCGTGACCAGGACGGCCGCGACGAACGCGGCGGCCCGCTTCACCGTGGGGGCGCCCGCCCGCCACGGGAAGAGGAAGAGGAAGAGCAGGGCCGCACCGGGCGCGGCCCAGACGTACCAGCCGGAGTACCAGAGGAACAGCACGCCGAAGACCAGGCCGAGTGCCACGCCGCGCAGCACCAGGGACTTCAGGGAACGGGTGCCCGCCTTGCGCACCTGCAGCAGGCAGTAACCGAGGAGCGGCAGCAGCACGACCATCACGACGTGGCTGTACGGGCGGATCGGGTCGAGGAAGACCACCGCCGCCGGGACGGCGATCAGCAGGGCCCAGAACGGGCGGAGCAGCAGGCGCCACGCCAGGTACGCCATCGGGCCGAACAGGGCGCTGAAGAAGATCTGCATGTCCTGCAGGGCGAAGCCCGCCTGGCCCAGGCCGTCGTAGCGGACCTTCGCCCAGAGGGCCATCAGCGCCGGGAACGCGGGCGGGTAGATGCCCGACATGCCCTCGCCCGACAGGAACGAGTTGGCCATCTCCACCAGGACGCTCGGGTCGCCCTCCTGGCCGCCGAGCGGATGCGGCGTCCCGCGCAGCGCGACGACCACGCCGCCCGCCACCACGCCGGTGGCCAGACCGGCGAGCGCCGCGCAGACCAGGCGCTTCACCAACTGGTGGCGCCACGGGCGCCCGCGGTACGCGGTGTAGAGGAGCAGTGCGAGCAGGGGCAGCCCGAGCAGGGCCGCGTACTGCTGCATCTTGGCGAGGCCGCTGACCTGGCCGATGCGGTTGATCGGGTTGACGCCGATGCGCGTGCACAGCAGCGTGTAGCCGAGGGCCGCCACGAGACTGACCACGACCTCGGCCAGGGGGAGCACCCAGCGCCGGGACCGCCACGCACGGCTCCGGGAAACGGACGAGAGGCGCTTGCCTTCCGCTTCCTCGGAGGGGCGGTGCTCCGAGCCGGCCTGTCCGACCGCCTCGGGGGCCAGGTGTGTCATCTCAGTCCGTTTCGTGGTGTGCGGATCGGCTCAGTTCTGGCCGGAGGTGAAGGCGTGCTTCGCCAGGGTGCGGGCGCCCTCCCGGTGCCCGCGGCGCAGGGCGCCGGGAAGCATGGTGAGCGCGTGCAGGCGGGACGCGCTGTGGAAGCGGGCCGCGCGGGCCGCCTTGGGCCAGCCCCGGGCGTCCATCCGCGCGGCGACCGCGGCGAAGTACCGCGCGGCCTCGGTGAAGCGGGTGCCCGAGAAGGCCTGCACCGACGACTCGCTGACGGCGTGCCTGCGGTACTGGAAGACCGTGGTCGAGCTGTCGATCACCATCTCCTCGCCGTCCTCCAGCAGGTCGACCACCAGCGCCAGGTCCTGGATCACCGAGTAGTCGTCGCGGAAGTTCACCTTGCGCAGCGCCTCGCCGCGCCAGGCGATGGAGGGGAAATACAGCCAGTTGCCGCGCAGCACGCTGGCGGCCAGTTCCTCACCGGCCATCAGCCGACGGCCCTTCACCTGCGGCGCGTACAGCCGCTTCTTGGTGTTGTCCGCGAGTCCGCCCTGCGTCACGCGGCCTTCGCCGTCGATGACCTCGACGCCGGGCTGGACCATGCCGATGCCCGGGTGGGCGCCGATGATCGAGCGGACGGTCTCCAGGTAGTGCGGGTGCAGGAGGTCGTCGCAGCCCATGATGACCACGTAGTCGGACTCGGAGCGCTCCACGCACTTCTGGAAGTTCTTGGTGATGCCGAGGTTCTGCTCGTTGCGGGTGTACTGGACCCGCTCGTCGCCGAGCTGCTCGAACCAGCCGGGTACGTCCGGCTCCTTGCCGTCGTCGATCACGACGAGCCGGAAGTCCGGGTCCGTCTGCGCCAGGACGCTGCGCACCGCGTCCTGCATCAGCTGCACGTCCCCGTAGTAGGGGAGCATGAAGTCGAACGTCGCCATGGAGCGTCAGGCCTTCACGGAATCGGAGTCGGCAGCGGCATCGACATCGGCGTCAGCGGCCGCCGGTGCGGCGGGCGCGGGTACGGCGGGCGCGGGTACGGCGGGCGCGTCCGGGCCGAGGCGCTCGTCGTTGTGCCGGAGGCCCTCGTTGATGGCCACCGTCCGGGCCAGGTCGGTGATCTTCTTCTCCAGCGACCGGAAGCGCAGGAAGGTGTTGAGCGTGAGGAAGCCCATCGCGAGCACCATCACGTAGAGCACCAGGTCGGTGCCTCGGCCGACGCCGAGCTGATGGGCGACCCAGGTGACGTCGGTCGGGCGGAGCACCGCGTACACGTTGACGACGACGAACACCGAGAACGCTATGCGCTTCCAGGCCCGGTTCTTCGCCTGGCCCCAGGTCCGGATGAACATCAGTGCCATGGACACCGAACCGAGGATCAGCAGCAGCTGGATCCAGAAGTACTTCATCGACGCCCACGCTCCCGCAGCGAAATGTCAAAAAGGATGTTGACGCCGTTGATCAGGGACTGACCCTTGGCGCGTGAGTAATCGGTGTAGAGGATGTCCACCGGGACCTCGGTGACCCGCAGTCCGGAGCCGGCCAGGAAGCCGACGAGCTCGGACGCATGGGCCATGCCGTTCATCGTGATGTTCAGCTGCTCGGCGGCCTTGCGGCTCAGCACGCGCAGGCCGTTGTGCGAGTCGGTGAGCTTGAGCTTGCGGGCGGTGGGGCTGACCGCGGCGGCCGTACGCAGCACCACCTGCTTGATCCACGGCACCTGGCCGTTCTGCTCGATGAAGCGGGAGCCGAGGACGACGTCGGCCTCGCCGCCGCGCAGCACCGCGACCATCGTCTCGACGTCCTTGGTCTGGTGCTGGCCGTCGGCGTCGAAGGTGGCGAAGTACTGGGCGCCGGGCTGGGCGAGCGCGTAGGTGAGACCCGTCTGCAGCGCCGCGCCCTGGCCGAGGTTGACGGGGTGTCGCACCAGGTGGGCGCCGGTGGTCGCGATGTGCTTGGCCGAGTCGTCCGTGCTGCCGTCGTCGACGACGACGATGTTGGGGAACGTCTTGCGGGCCCCCTCGACCACGTCGGCGATCACCTGGCCCTCGTTATAGGCCGGTATGACCAGCCAGACATCGTCGTATTGGGACACGGTAGCTCCAGCGGAACGGGGCACAAACGAGTGCTCGGTGATCGGTGTGACGTCGTGGGCCTGCATGGTCATTTACCGACCGCACCCACGCCCGGGCTGCTTGTGTCGGCCATCTGCCCGGACCCTTCAGCGGCCGGTGCAGCCGCTCCGGGGAAGCTCAGCCTCAGAGCTGCCAGCATAGCGAGCACGGTGGCGACGGAACCGAGCGCGTAGGCAACGATCACGCGCAGGGCCACATCGCCCGGTATCAAGGTGATGCCCACCAGGACCGCGGTACCGACGGCCCAGCAGAGCAGTTGCAGGTTGTGCCGCTTGAATACCATGAGCGCCTGTCCGAGCACCATCGCGAACATGTACGCCACGGTGCCCGCGGACATCAGGAAGAAGTCGAAGCTGCCCAGCACCGGCTCGGCCTTGAAGAGCACCTCGATCAGCCAGGGTCCGAGCACCGTCGCGGGCACTCCGCCGAGCAGCCCGAGCGCCCCGACGACCACGCCGATCCGGCGCAGCATCGCCCAGAACGCTGCCCGGTCTCCGGCGGTGAAGGCGGCGGTGAGACCGCTGAGCAGCGAGGCCTGCAGCGAGCCGAAGACGAAGAGCGGCACCCGGGCCAGGACCAGCGCGCTGAGCAGGGCCCCGATCAGGGCGCCGTCGGTGGGGGCCAGCAGCTTGGTGCTCATCACCGCGGCGTTGACGACCAGCTGGGACAGCAGGGTCGCGCAGATGAGCAGGCCCAGTCCGCTGTACAGATCCCGCCAGGCGATGGGTTCGCCGGGGCCGACGGCGCGCAGCAGCGTCGGCAGGGTGACCAGGGTCGCGATGACGGGCGCGACGGCCAGGACCAGGCTGAAGGCGAGCGCGGAGTGCAGCCCGAAGAGGGCGCAGCCGGCCGCGAGCACGATCCGCAGGCCGCCGTCGACGGCGAGCTGGGTGCCGTACGCGCCGAACCGGCCGAGGCCGGCCAGCACGCCACGGGTGAGGTAGCAGACGGCCATGCCCGTGAAGGCGCCGCCGAGCGCGGCCACGAGGCCCCGGTCACCCTGGAACAGCAGGTCCGCGATCGGGCCCGCGCCGAGGCCCAGTACGAGCAGGGTCGCCCCAAGGATCCCCGCGGTGAGCACGGTGGCCCGGCGGAGCACCGGGGCGGTGCCCTGGCCCAGCACCACACGGGCCGAGACGATCCGGGTGAGCTCCTGCTCGATGGGGAAGAAGACGCCGATGCCGATGGACATCACGATCGTCCACAGCACCGAGACGTTCGCCATGGCCATGCCCCGCTCGGCCAGGCTGTGGCCGGCCACGCCCAGGTGGACGTAGGAGGCCGCGCCGAGCACGACGGTGCCGCCGGCCACCGCGACGGTGCCCGGCGGCAGCGCCGCGGTCAGCTTGTTCAGCAGGGCCCTCATCCCGTACGGCCGTCCCGGGCCTGCGCGGCCAGCGCGGTGAAGACCGGGGTGCCGAGGGCCTCGGCCAGCTGCTCCCGCCAGTCGGGCAGCGGGGCCAGGCCGGCCTCGGCCCAGCGGTCGTGCGCGAGCACGCTGAAGGCGGGGCGGACCGCGGGGCGTACGAACGCCGCGGAGTCGGTCGGACGGATCCGCTCCGGGTCCAGGCCGCTCAGCCGGTAGCTCTCGCGAGCCAGCCCGAACCAGGTCGTCCGGCCGCTCGCGGTGCCGTGGTAGACCCCGCCGGGGGCGCGGCCGTCCTGCGCGGCGAGGCCGAGTTCGACCAGTCGGCGGGCGAGCGCGTACGACCAGGTGGGCTGGCCGTGCTGGTCGTCGACGACGTCCAGGGTGTCCCGCTGGGCCGCCAGCTTCAGCATGGTGGCGACGAAGTTCGGGCCGTTCTCGCCGTACAGCCAGGCGGTGCGGACCACGTAGCCGTCCTGCGGCAGCAGCTCGGCGACGGCCTGCTCGCCGACCAGCTTGGTACGCCCGTAGGCGTTGACCGGGCCGGTCTCGGCGTCCTCGCGGTACGGCTCCGAGGCGTCGCCGGGCAGCACGTAGTCGGTGGAGACGTGCAGCAGGCGCGCACCGGCCGCGGCGCAGGCCCCGGCGAGCACGCGGACGCCGGTGCCGTTGACGGCGGTGGCGGCGTCCTCGGCCGTCTCCGCACCGTCCACGTCCGTCCAGGCGGCGCAGTTGACGACCACGGCGGCGCCCTCGACGGCGGCCCGGACGGCTGCCGGGTCGGTGATGTCGAGGTCGGCGCGGCCGAGGCCCACGGCCTCGATCCCGGCGTCCTTCAGGACGGCCAGGACGTCCTGGCCGAGCATCCCGGCGGCGCCGGTGACGAGCCAGCGCGTGGCCCCGGAGTCGGCGGTCACTTCTGCAGCGCCGCCTTCACCTTGAGCGGCTCCCACCAGGCGCGGTTCTCGCGGTACCAGTCGATGGTGGCCTTGATGCCGTCCTCGAAGGTGACCTGCGGCGCGTAGCCGAGCTCGGCGCCGATCTTGCTGATGTCGATCGAGTAGCGGAGGTCGTGGCCCTTGCGGTCCTCGACCTGCTCGACCATGTCCCAGCCGAGGCCCGCGGCCTCCAGCAGCACGCCGGTGAGCTCCTTGTTGGTGAGCTCGGTGCCGCCGCCGATGTTGTAGACCTCGCCGGCGCGGCCCTTGCGCATGGCCAGGTCGATGCCGCGGCAGTGGTCGGAGACGTGCAGCCAGTCGCGCACGTTGCCGCCGTTGCCGTACAGCGGGACCTTCTTGCCGTCCATCAGGTTGGAGACGAACAGCGGGATGACCTTCTCCGGGAACTGGTAGTGCCCGTAGTTGTTGGAGCAGCGGGTGACCACCACGTCCATGCCGTGGGTGCGGTGGTAGGCCAGCGCCAGCAGGTCGGACGACGCCTTGGAGGCGGAGTACGGGGAGTTCGGCACCAGCGGCCACTCCTCCGTCCAGGAGCCCTCGCTGATCGAGCCGTAGACCTCGTCCGTGGAGATGTGGACGAAGCGGCCGACGCCGTGCTTGCGGGCGGAGTCCAGCAGGACCTGCGTACCCACCACGTTGGTCATCACGAAGGGGCCCGCGCCGGCGATGGAGCGGTCCACGTGGGACTCGGCGGCGAAGTGCACGACGACGTCGTGACCGGGCATCACCTGGTCGACGGCCTCGGCGTCGCAGATGTCGCCCTTGACGAAGGTGTATCCGGGGTGGTCCGCGACCGGCGCCAGATTCGCCTCGACGCCGGAGTAGGTCAGCTTGTCGAAGACCGTGATCCGAGCGGCGGCATCTGCACCGAGCTGCTGGCGGACGAATTCTGAACCGATGAAGCCGGCGCCGCCGGTCACGAGGATGCGCATAATACGAAGAGTCTAGCGGCCTGCCGAACGTCACATTCCCTTGGCTCGGCTCCCCTGCACGCTCTCGCATAGGGTTCACCCATGCGTGGAATCCTTTTGGCCGGTGGCACCGGATCGCGACTCTGGCCGTTGACCCGGGCCGTTTCGAAGCAGCTGCTGCCCGTCTTCGACAAGCCGATGATCTACTACCCCCTCTCCACCCTGGTGATGGCGGGTATCAGTGAAATCCTGATCATCACCACCCCGGAAGACCGCGAGCAGTTCGAGCGGCTGCTCGGCGACGGCTCGCAGTTCGGCCTGCGGCTGGAGTACGCCGTCCAGGAGCGCCCGGAGGGCATCGCCCAGGCCTTCGTCCTCGGGGCCGACTTCATCGGTGACCAGTCCGTCGCGCTGATCCTCGGCGACAACATCTTCCACGGCAGCGGCCTCGGCACCCGGCTCGCCCAGCACACCGACTCCAAGGGCGGCCGGGTCTTCGCGTACCCGGTGGCGGACCCGACGGCGTACGGCGTGGTGGAGTTCGACGAGAACGGCCAGGCCATCTCCATCGAGGAGAAGCCGGTCAAGCCCAAGTCCCGCTACGCGGTGCCGGGCCTGTACTTCTACGACAACCAGGTCGTCGAGATCGCCCGCGGCCTGAAGCCCAGCGCCCGCGGCGAACTGGAGATCACCGCGGTCAACGACGCGTACCTCCAGGCCGGCGAGCTGAACGTCACCATCCTCGACCGCGGTACCGCGTGGCTGGACACCGGCACCTTCGTCTCGATGGTGCAGGCCTCCGAGTTCGTCCGCGTCATCGAGGAGCGCCAGGGCTTCAAGATCGGCTGTATCGAGGAGGCGGCCTGGCGGGCCGGCCTGATCGATTCCGCGCAGCTGCGCGAGCTCGCCCAGCCGCTCACCAAGAGCGGTTACGGCGACTACCTGCTGGCCCTGCTCGACGAGGAGGACGCCCGATGAAGTTCCGTGAACTCTCCATCGAGGGCGCCTTCGAGGTCACCCCGCAGCTGCACGGGGACCCGCGCGGCCTGTTCACCGAGTGGTACCGCTTCGACCGGCTGGCCGAGGTGGTCGGCCACCCGCTGAACCTGGCGCAGGCGAACCTCTCGGTCTCCTCCGCGGGCGTGGTCCGCGGCATCCACTTCGCCGATGTGCCGCGCGGCCAGGCCAAGTACGTGACCTGCGTGCGCGGCGCCGTGCTCGACGTCATCGTGGACCTGCGGGTCGGCTCCCCCACGTTCGGCACGTGGGAGGGCGTCCGGCTGGACGACGTGGACCGCCGGGCGGTCTACATCCCCGAGGGCCTCGGCCACGGGTTCTGCGCGCTGAGCGACGACGCGACGCTGTCGTACCTCTGCTCGGAGACGTACAACCCGACCGGCGAGCACTCGGTTCACCCGCTCGACGCCGACCTGGCCATCGAGTGGCCGGCCGACGTGCCGCTGCTGTCCGCGCGTGACGAGGCCGCCCCGTCGCTGGCCGACGCGGTCGCGTCCGGGCTGCTGCCCGACTACGCGGCCTGCAAGGAGTTCACCGAGTCGCTCCGCGTGAACCGACCCGCCTGACCCACCGCTGTCACGAGAGGAGGGCCGCACCCGAAAGGGTGCGGCCCTCCTCTCGTTCACCGTTCCCTCCCCGCTACGCCGAAGGGCCCCGCCCCACCGCCGAAGCGGTGGGCCGGGGCCCTTCAGTGCAACTTGGCGCTCGCGTCAGCGAGCTACCAGGTCAGAGCACGAATTACTTCGTGATCTTGGTGACCTGGCCGGCGCCCACGGTACGACCACCCTCACGGATGGCGAACTTCAGGCCCTCCTCCATGGCGACCGGCTGGATCAGCGCGACCGTCATCTCGGTGTTGTCGCCCGGCATGACCATCTCCGTGCCGGCCGGCAGGGTGACGACACCCGTGACGTCCGTGGTACGGAAGTAGAACTGCGGACGGTAGTTGTTGAAGAAGGGGGTGTGACGGCCACCCTCGTCCTTCGACAGGATGTAGGCCTGGGCCTCGAACTCGGTGTGCGGCGTGACCGAACCCGGCTTGATGATGACCTGGCCGCGCTCGACGTCCTCGCGCTTGATGCCACGGAGGAGCAGACCGACGTTCTCACCGGCCTGGCCCTCGTCGAGCAGCTTGCGGAACATCTCGATACCGGTGACCGTGGTGGTGGTCTTCTCTTCCTTGATACCGATGATGTCGACGGTCTCGTTGACCTTCAGGACACCACGCTCGATACGGCCGGTGACGACCGTACCGCGACCGGTGATCGTGAAGACGTCCTCGACGGGCATGAGGAACGGCATCTCGGTGTCACGCGGCGGGGTCGGGATGGCCTCGTCGACGGCGTCCATGAGGCCGATGAGCTTGTCGCCCCACTCCTTGTCGCCCTCGAGCGCCTTCAGCGCGGAGACGCGGACGACCGGCAGGTCGTCGCCCGGGAAGTCGTACTCGGAGAGCAGCTCACGGACCTCGAGCTCGACGAGCTCCAGGATCTCCTCGTCGTCCACCATGTCGGCCTTGTTGAGGGCGACAACGATGTACGGAACGCCGACCTGGCGGGCCAGGAGCACGTGCTCCTTGGTCTGCGGCATCGGGCCGTCGGTGGCGGCGACCACGAGGATCGCGCCGTCCATCTGCGCGGCACCGGTGATCATGTTCTTGATGTAGTCCGCGTGACCCGGGCAGTCGACGTGGGCGTAGTGACGCGCCTCGGTCTGGTACTCGACGTGCGCGATGGAGATGGTGATACCGCGCTGGCGCTCCTCAGGAGCCTTGTCGATCTGATCGAAGGCCGAGGCCGCGTTCAGGTCCGGGTACTTGTCGTGCAGCACCTTGGTAATGGCGGCCGTGAGGGTCGTCTTACCGTGGTCAATGTGACCGATGGTGCCGATGTTGACGTGCGGCTTAGTCCGCTCGAACTTCGCCTTCGCCACGGGGGTCCTCCTGAGAGTGGTTCTGTACGCCTTACAGATCGGCGCCAGGTGATCTTTGCTGGATAGCCGGCTCCCCCGGGGCAACGGGAGATTTCCTCCTGTTGCCCCAGAGGCTCCGGTGGCAAGCCTAAAGCGTGAACTCGGAAGAGTTACTCGCCCTTGGCCTTCGCGATGATCTCCTCAGCGACGTTCCGGGGAACCTCGGCGTAGGAGTCGAACTGCATCGAGTAGCTGGCGCGACCCGAGGTCTTGCTGCGGAGGTCTCCGACGTAGCCGAACATCTCCGAAAGGGGCACGAGGCCCTTCACGACGCGAGCGCCGTGACGCTCCTCCATGGCCTGGATCTGGCCACGGCGGGAGTTGATGTCGCCGATGACGTCACCCATGTAGTCCTCGGGCGTGGTGACCTCGACGGCCATCATCGGCTCAAGGAGCACGGGAGAAGCCTTGCGCGCGGCCTCCTTGAAGGCCTGCGAACCGGCGATCTTGAACGCGAGCTCGGAGGAGTCGACCTCGTGGTAGCCACCGTCGAGAAGCGTGACGCGAACGCCCGTCATCTCGTAGCCGGCCAGGATGCCGAACTGCATGGCCTCCTGCGCACCGGCGTCGACCGAAGGGATGTACTCCTTCGGCACGCGGCCACCGGTGACCTTGTTCACGAACTCGTACGCCGGACCGTCGGTCTCGGTGATGGGCTCGATCGCGATCTGCACCTTGGCGAACTGACCGGTACCACCGGTCTGCTTCTTGTGGGTGTAGTCGTGACGCTCGACGGCCTTGCGGATCGTCTCGCGGTAGGCCACCTGCGGCTTGCCGACGTTGGCCTCGACCTTGAACTCGCGCTTCATACGGTCGACCAGCACCTCGAGGTGCAGCTCGCCCATACCGCCGAGGATGGTCTGGCCCGTCTCCTCGTCCGAGTGAACGTGGAAGGAGGGGTCCTCCTCCGCGAGACGCTGGATGGCGACACCCAGCTTCTCCTGGTCACCCTTGGACTTGGGCTCGATGGCGACCTGGATGACCGGAGCCGGGAAGTCCATGGACTCCAGGATCACGGGTGCCTTGTCGTCACACAGCGTCTCACCGGTGGTGGTCTGCTTCAGGCCCATGACGGCGACGATGTCACCGGCGCCCACCGCGGCGATCTCTTCACGCTTGTTGGCGTGCATGCGGTAGATCTTGCCGATGCGCTCCTTCTTGCCCTTGACGGAGTTCAGCACCGCAGTGCCGGCCTCCAGGCGGCCCGAGTAAACCCGGACGAAGGTGAGCTTGCCGAGGTGCGGGTCGCTCATGATCTTGAACGCCAGAGCCGCGAGGGGCTCCTCGTCGGAAGGCTTGCGCTTCACGACGACCTCGGCGTCGCGGACGTCGTGGCCTTCGATGGCCTCGATGTCCAGCGGCGACGGCAGGTAACGGACGACGGCGTCGAGCAGGGGCTGAACGCCCTTGTTCTTGAACGCCGTGCCACAGAACACCGCGGTGATCGTGGGCTCGCCCTTGCCCTTGCCGCTGTTCAGGATGATGCGACGGACGGCGGCGTGCAGCTGCTCCACGGACGGCTCGTCGCCGTTCAGGAAGAGCTCCATGATCTCGTCGTCGTTCTCGGCGACGGTCTCGACCAGCTTGCCGCGCCACTCTTCAGCAGCCTCGGTGTGCGTGGCCGGGATGTCGACGACGTCGTACATCTCGCCCTTGGTCGCCTCGGCGGACCAGACGAACGCCTTCATCGTGACGAGGTCGACGACACCAGTGAAGTCCATCTCGGCACCGATGGGGAGCTGCATGACGATCGGAACCGCGCCAAGGCGGTCCTTGATCATGTCGACGCAGCGGTGGAACTCGGCGCCGGTGCGGTCCAGCTTGTTGACGAAGCAGATGCGCGGCACGCCGTAGCGGTCCGCCTGACGCCAAACGGTCTCGGACTGCGGCTCCACACCGGCGACACCGTCGAACACGGTGACGGCACCGTCGAGGACGCGGAGCGAACGCTCCACCTCGACCGTGAAGTCAACGTGACCCGGGGTGTCGATGATGTTGATGGTGTGGTCGACGTCCTCGAGCGGCCAGTGGCAGGTCGTCGCGGCGGACGTGATCGTGATGCCGCGCTCCTGCTCCTGCTCCATCCAGTCCATCGTGGCAGCGCCGTCGTGGACTTCACCGATCTTGTAAGACACACCGGTGTAGAACAGGATGCGCTCGGTGGTGGTCGTCTTGCCCGCGTCGATGTGAGCCATGATGCCGATGTTGCGCACCTTGGCCAGGTCAAGCGAAGTGGTAGCCATATCGGCTCAGTCTTCTCTCGGTCTCGATGTGGGTTGGGACTACCAGCGGTAGTGCGCGAAGGCCTTGTTGGACTCGGCCATCTTGTGCGTGTCCTCGCGCTTCTTGACGGCAGCGCCAAGACCGTTGGAGGCGTCGAGCAGCTCGTTCATGAGGCGCTCGGTCATGGTCTTCTCACGACGGGCGCGGGAGTAACCCACGAGCCAGCGGAGGGCCAGGGTCGACTGGCGACCCGGCTTGACCTCGACGGGGACCTGGTAGGTCGCGCCACCGACACGGCGGGACTTGACCTCGAGGGACGGCTTGACGTTCTCCAGCGCGCGCTTCAGCGTGATGACCGGGTCGTTGCCGGTCTTCTCGCGGAGGCCTTCCATGGCGCCGTAGACGATGCGCTCGGCGGTGGAGCGCTTGCCGTTCAGGAGGATCTTGTTGATGAGCGACGTCACCAGAGGAGATGCGTAGACCGGGTCGATGATGACCGGGCGCTTCGGGGCGGGGCCCTTACGAGGCATTCTTACTTCTCCTTCTTGGCGCCGTAGCGGCTGCGGGCCTGCTTGCGGTTCTTGACAGCCTGGGTGTCAAGCGCACCGCGGATGATCTTGTAACGAACACCCGGCAGGTCCTTCACACGGCCACCACGCACGAGCACGATCGAGTGCTCCTGCAGGTTGTGTCCCTCACCCGGAATGTAAGCGGTGACCTCGATGCCAGAGGTCAGACGCACACGCGCGACCTTACGCAGCGCCGAGTTCGGCTTCTTCGGGGTGGTCGTGAACACACGCGTGCAGACGCCGCGACGCTGGGGCGAAGCCTCAAGCGCGGGGGTCTTTGTCTTCTCGACCTTGTCCTGCCGGCCCTTACGGACCAGCTGCTGGATCGTAGGCACTACTTCTCCGGTTTCTGTGTGCCGTGTAGTGAAGCTAACCTGGAACATTTGCCGACCCACGCGGTCGGGTGTGTCGGATCCGGCGGACCTCCGCGCAAGCACGGAAACGCATGGATCGCGGTGGCCGATACGGGCTCTCCTGCGGTTGATGGACACGCACGGGAGCCCAGGCACACCCCAGGCACAAGGTCTGAGCGTACCTACCGCAACCACTCCGGTCAAAACAAAAGCCCGGCCGCCGGAGCGGGGAGATCGCCACGACCCGTGCGCCGCATGGGCGACACCCCCGTGCGGCCCCGCCGACTCGCACATGTGGTAGAGGCGTGGTAAAGACGCCCAGGTCAGTCCCCCCAAGAGGGCCGGCCCCGCGGCGGCCCCGTACGAGCACATGCGCGAGCCCCCGCACGCGGCCCCGCACCGGCCCCCTAAACTGCCCAGCGATTCAGCCCAAACGGCACGACCATCAGGGGAGCGGGACATTGGGGACGGTCACCTCGGAGCCGGTCACGGCGGACAGCCCGCGCCCCGACAGCGCCCGGGACCTCCCCTCCCCCCGCCGCCGGCGTCCTCGGCTCGCCCCGCTGTACGGGCCCCTGCTCGCCTTCCTGATCACCTCGGGCGCGTTCTGCGCCGCCTGGGTGGCGCGCGGCACCTTCCCCTTCGGCGACACCGGCCGGGCCATCAACGACCAGGCCAACCAGTACGTGCCCTTCCACCGCGCGCTGTGGGACCTGGTCCACGGCCAGGCCGCCGGTGACGTGCTCTTCACCTGGCGCGGCGGCTTCGGACAACAGTTCCTGTCCGACTACTACACGTACCTCGGCAACCCGTTCTCCTGGCTGACCGTCCTGGTCCCGCGCGCCCACGTCGACCTCGCCGTCTTCGCGCTCACCCCGCTCACCATGGGCACCGCCGCCGCCCTGATGACGGTGTACCTCGGCAAGCTGCACCCGGGCCCGTGGTGGCAGCGCGGCGTCCTCGGCGCCTGCTACGGCCTGTGCGGCTGGGCGCTCAGCGACGCCTCGTACATCCCCATGTGGCTGTGGGGCCTGGTCGCGCTCCCCCTGCTCGGCATCGCCGTCGAGTGGTGCCTGGAGGGGCGCCGCTGGCCGGGCGCGGCCCTGCTGGTCGCGCTCGCCTGGTACGGGAACTTCTACACGGCGATGATGGCCACGATGGCCGCCTGCGTCCTGCTGGCCATCCGCCTGATCACCCGCGACATGACGGGCGGGCAGCAGCTGCGCGCCCTGTGGCGGGTCTCTACGGCCGCCGCGACCGGGGTGCTGCTCACCCTGCCGCTCCTGCTGCCGTCGTTCCTGTCCAGCGGCTCGGCACAGCCCACCCAGGCCGCCGCCTTCGACCCGGTCCGGATCGAGGTCTTCCTCGCGGGCATGCTCCCGGCCACCCACCTGTGGGGCGGGCGTCCGCGCCTGTACATCGCCTCGCTCGGCCTGATCCTGGCGGGCTCCTTCGTCTTCAACGCCGCCCTGGCGCGCAAGACCCGCCTGGTGTGGGCGGCCGCGACCCTGCTGGTGGTCGCCTCGTTCCAGTTCCCGCCCACGCAGTACGTGTGGCACGGGCTGGCGGTGCCCAACGGCAACCCGTACCGCGAGGCCTTCGTCTTCAGCGGCATGGTGGTCGTCCTGGCCTGGCTGGCGCTGGCCCACCGGCCGCGTCCGCTCCACCTCGCGCTCACCGCCGGCCTGCTGGTCGCGGCCACCTTCGCACTCCGGCACACCGACGACTTCGGCGGCTGGACCTGGCCCGCGGTGCTCGGCGGCGGGGTCCTGTCGCTGCTGGCGCTGATCCTGCTCGCGCTGGGCGAGAAGCGCCGGTACCTGATCCCCGTCGCGGCCGTCCTCATGGTCGGCGTGGTCTTCGCCGAGTCCACGGTGGCGGCGGCCAACGCGGACGCCCGCCGGGCCCGCGAACGCTGGGCGAAGCCGACCGCCACCTCGAACCGGTCGATCGCCGACCACTACGACGCCGTCCGGCGGGTGGACGGCTGGCCCGCCCACCGGACCGACTCGGGCGCGCCGCAGACCTCGTACAACGACGCCCTCGCCCTGCGCGCCGAGGGCCCGCAGTACTACAGCAGCTACCTCCCGGAGGCCACGTACCGGGCGCTGGAACCCCTCGGCTACGGCTTCAAGAACGACGGCCGGACCTTCTTCGGCGCCGACAACCCGGTGCTCGACGCGATCTTCTCGATCGGTGCGCGGGTCCGCCCCGGGACCGCCCCGGGCAGCTGGACGGGCTCGACCTTCCCCGCGCCCCCGCTGGTCACGGTCCGCTCCGCCCCCTACACCTCGCCGAACCCGGCGGGCAGCGTCTACGCCCGCCAGGAGAACGTCCTGGGCGCCACCGTCTACCAGGTCCCGCAGGTCACCCGCGGCGGCAGCGCCACAGAGCAGACGTACGCGGCCCGGTGCGCCCCCGGCTCCGAGGCCTACTGGTACTCCCCCGAGCTCTACGGCACCCTCCGGACCGGCGGCGCCGAACGGCAGCTGGAGGACCAGATGTCCGGCGTGATCCCGCTGGGCCGGGTCCCCGCCTCCGGCCGGCTCGACGTCACCGTGCACACCCGTACACAGGGCGCGACCGCCGGGGACCACCCGCTGGGCTGCCTGGACCGTGCTGCGCTCGACCAGGCCGTCGCCCGGCTGAGCGCCGGCGGGGCCACCGAGGTCAAGGCGGGCGGCCACACCATCGAGGCCACCCTTCCCGAGGGCGCCGCCGGCACCGCGGTCTTCGCGATGACCGACATCCCGGGCTGGCAGTGCTCCGCCCCCGTGCGCGACTTCCACGGCCTGGTGTCGCTGCCCCTGGCCCCCGGCGCGAAGAAGGTCTCCTGCACCTTCACCCCCAAGGGCCTCACCCCGGGCCTCGCCGCCGCCACCCTCGCCCTCCTGGCCCTGGTCTCGGTCACGGTGGCGGGCGCGCGCCGACGCCGCGCGGGCGGGAGCGCGTGACCGGGCACTGTCCGTGATCGTCCGGCTCCAATCTCGTGGTTCCGGATCTGCGAGGGGCCCGCGGTCAGTACATTGACCGCCCTGACGCATCGGGGCGGGGGGCCGCATGGCTGTGGAGAACCTCCCGGGCGACGGAGGGCTGGACGACCGGGTCCCCTTCCTGGCCCGGCTGGAGCACGAGGACGGTACGGCGTTACGCGCGCTCGGCCGTGAACTGGCCTTCGCGCCGCGCGACCGCCTGATCCACCAGCACGAGCCCTCGTCGCACGTCCTGCTGGTCCTGCACGGCTGGACCAAGGTGACCATCGCCGCCCCCAACGGCTACCAGGCGCTGCTCGCCCTGCGCGGGCCCGGCGACATCCTCGGCGAGTCCGCCGCCCTGACCGGGCGCGTCCGCTCCGCCACCGTGACCGCGCTGGAGCCGGTCCGGGCCGTGGCCGTCGACCACGAGGCGTTCCGCGCGTTCCTCGCCGCCTGCCCCGCGGTCGCCCTCCAACTGCTCGCCCTCACCTCCGACCGCACCCGCGCCGCCGACCGGCGCCGCCTGGAGTTCGCGTCGTTGAGCGTGCGCGAACGCCTCGCCGTCCTGCTCCTGGACCTGGCCAGAACCCACGGCCGCGCCACCCCCGCAGGCGTGGAGCTGACCGTTCCGCTCACCAAGGAAGAGCTCGCCGGGGCCGTCGGGGCCTCCCGCGAGATGGTCCAGCGGGAGCTCAAGGAGCTCCGCGAACGCGGCGTCGTGATCACCGGCCGCCGGGCCTTGGTGATCGTACGGCCGGACGTCCTGCGCCGGATCGCGCAGTCGCAGCCCCCGGCCTAGCCACACCCGCAGGGGCTGACCGCGCCTTCAGTGCACGGCGTCACACTCCGGGTGCGTCATCCGCCCTCACGGCGGCGCACCCGCCTGCCCCACTCTCTTGTCACAGCAGGGATCCGCCGGGATCCACCACGAGAGGCGATCATGAACGACCCACTCCCCCGCACCATCCTCCTGGTCGACACCGAGCGCTACAGCGACCGCGACGACGTCCAGCAGGCCTTCCTCCGCCGGATGCTCTACGACGTCGTCGACCGGACCCTGCTGGCCGCCGGTATCGACCAGACGTTACGGCTGCGCGCCGACCGCGGCGATGCGATCATGGAGCTGATCGACCCGGGCGCTCCGCTGACCACACTGCTGCGCGCCCTGCTGACCGAGGTTCCCGCCCAGCTGCGCGCCGTGAACCGGCTGGCGGCCAGCTCGGCGCAGATCCGGCTGCGGGCCGTGCTCGCGACCGGGTACGTCGCGATCGACGAGTTCGACGGCTGGGTCGGCACGGACCTCAACCACGCCTGCCGGCTGCTGGACGGCGAACCCCTGAAGGAAGCCCTGCGCGAGCGTACGGACGACTACGCGCTCTGCGTCTCGGAGCCGGTGTACGCCGGCATCGTGCGGCACAACCACACCGGGATCCCGGCCGAGGAATTCACCGCGGTCACCATGCCCAGCAAGAACGGCCCGCTGGGCGCGTGGCTGTACGGGCCCCTGCCGAAGGGCGGCCCGGCGCCGGAGCCCGAGGGGGACTCCGGCGCCAGGAACGGGGCAGCAACGGCGGCCCGGTCGGCGAACCAGATCAGCGGCGGGCAGTTCGGCGGCACCAACTACGGCATCAACGGCGGCACCTTCCTCGGTGACATCCAGCTGGGCGGCGGTGACCGCCGATGAGCACCCCTGTGGCGGAGGCCCCGGTACCGGCCGAGGGCCCGGACCAGGCGGAATCCCCGGCCGAGCCTGCGGCCGCGGCCGCAGCTCCGGCTCCGGCGGAGGAAGCGCCCCAGAGCGCCTACGACGCCCGGCGCGACCTCTTCCGCGGCATCCCCGACGCCATGCGCGCCGGCGTCGGCGGCGGGCAGTTCGGCGGCCTCAACCAGGGCATCAGCGGCGGCACCTTCCACGGCGGCGTCACCGTGAACCACGTGACGGTCGGCGGCGCCGCGCACACCTCCGGCGAGGTCCCGAGAGCCACTCTCGCCCGTCTCGACCAGGTGTTCGTCGAGGACGGCAGCAACTTCCAGGACCTGCTGGAGCAGCTGCGCAAGGAGCGCGTCCTGGTGCTCACCGGCCCCCGTTTCACCGGCCGGCGCACCGCCGCGCTCCTGCTGCTGCGGCGCCTGGGCACCACGTCGGTCCACTCGCTGGACCGCAGCACCTCCCCCGAGGACCTGGCCGACCGGCTCGGCACCGGAGAGGCGCGCGGGTACGTCCTGTGCGACCCGATCACCACGCGGCGCCAGCCGCTGCGCGACACGCACCTGCTGGCCGCCAGGGACAAGCTCGACGACCACAGCTTCCTGGTGATCACCGCCGGCCCGCACACCCACCTGGAGGGCATCTCGGGCCACCCCTGGCAGCCTCCCGGCACGGCGGCCGTCCTGCGCTCCTCGCTGCGCGCCCAGGTGGACGACGAAGGCGAGTTGCGGCGACTGCTCGCCCTGCCCGCCGTCACCGACTTCCTGAACAGCCACCACCAGCTCCGCGAGGCCGCGCGTTTCGCGACCGTACTGGGGCGCCACTCCCTCCACGGCGGCGACCCGTCGGAGATCGAGACCTTCTCCCAGGGCGCCCTGGAGCAGCAGATCCAGGAGTGGTTCGAGGACCAGGACGGGACGCTCCACCTGCGGGAGAAGGCCTTCCTCGTCGCCCTCGCCGCCTTCCACAAAGGGCCGTACGCCCTCACCGCCGAGCTCAGCGACCTCCTCTTCGGCCTCCTCCAGCGCACCGAGGACCCGGATGTGCCCGCGGCCGTCCCCGTCTTCGGCACCAACCCCGCCAAGCGCCTCCAGCTGGCCCGCGCCATCCGCTACCCGAAGGAGGAGCAGACCGAGTGGGGCCCGGTCACCCAGTCGATGGCCGCCTTCCAGGACGACCGCCTCGCGGCGGTCCTGCTCCGCGAGGTGTGGACCGGCCACCCGTCCGCCCGCCCCGCGCTGGTCGGCTGGCTGCGGCTGCTCGCCGCCGACGGGCGGTCCTTCGTACGCACCCGGGCCGCGTCCACCGTCGCCGTGCTCGCCCTCCACGACCTGCCCTCCGCGATGGCCCTGGTCATCGAGGAATGGGCGCTGTCCGACCGCCCGTGGCTGCGGATCGGCGCCGTCAACGCCCTCACGCTCGCCCACATCATCGGCACCCCGAACATCCCGCGGATCATCGACCGCTGGTGCGCCGACGACACGAGCCACCTGCGCCTGCGCTGGGCCGCGATCCGCGTCCACGGGCTGATCGGCGAAGAGCGGCCGACGGAAACCGTCGAAGCACTGCGCGCCGTCGCCCGCACGCTCAACAAGGACCCGGAGTCGCAGGCCGAAGTCGCCCAGTCCGTCGAGCTGCTGCTCCTCTCCGAGGCGCGCGACGAGGTCCTCGCCGAACTGCTGCGCACGCGCGACGACGACGTGGTCGCCGTCCACGTCCTGCTGAACGGCTTCCTGCGCGCCTGCCGGCACACCGAGGGCGACGAGCCCCACGGCCGCCCGCTGGTCCTCGACTGGTACGCCCGGGCCGTCACCGGAAGGCCGGAGTCCGCCCAGGGCATCGCCTCCCTGTGGCGGGCCGCCCTCGACGGCTTCAGCATCGAGAGCCCCCTCGATCTGCTGCACGACTGGGTGGTGGCCGCGGACCGCGACCACGCCACCGAATGGGCGCTCGCCGCCCTGCTGCCCGCCCTGGTCACCCGCACCGACGAGCGCAACCGGCTGCTCCACCTGCTGACCTTCGGGAAGGACGGGCTGGTACCCGCCGTCTCCGAGCGCCTGCTGACCGTACTGCCGACCCACTGAACCGAGGAGAAGCCGCACGATGTCCGATCCCCGCCGCCACCCCGACTGGGAGCAGCCGGCCGACCGGCGCACCCAGCTGATCGACCCGGTGATCACCGTCCAGCAGCTGGGGCGGTTCGAGGTCTTCCGCAAGCTGCAGACCCGCATCGACCACGCCCTGGTCTTCTCTACCGCCAAGGGCGGGTACGTCGCCTTCCTGCCGCCGCAGCGGCCCGGCTCCACCCGCGGCTACACGGCGGTCTACGAAGTCGACACGGGAGTCCACCACATCCGGTCGGAGGTCGAGCTCCCCAGCGATAACGACGCGTTCCAGTTCGTCGTGGTCGTGGAGATCAGCTGGCAGGTGACGGACCCCGCCCGGTTCGTGGAGAGCCGTCACCGCGACGTGCCCCGGCTGCTGCTCGGTGAGCTGGAGCAGGCCGCACGGCCGGTCGCCCGGCGCTTCTCCATCGCGCAGAGCGCCGAGGCCGAGGTGGAACTGCTGCGGGCGCTGCCCGCGGCCGGCCCGCTCGGCCGGACGTGCGGGCTCCAGACCTCCTGGACCGTCCGGCTGCGGCGCGACCAGGAGAACATCGACCACCAGCTGCGCATGCAGGCCATCCACCACGGCACCGACGAGCAGATCCTCACCGAGCAGCTCGGCATGCGCTACGACGTCCAGCTCGACCAGCGGGCCCGCCAGCAGGACGAGCTCACCACCGAGCGGGCGCTGGCGTACGGGGGCCGGCAGCACGAGCTGGTGCTGCGGCAGCAGCAGTGGGAGCACCAGCAGCGCCTGGAGCTGAGCCGTCAGCAGGCGGAGCTCCAGCGGGTCGAGGCGGAGAAGATCGCCTTCTACCAGTGGCACCTGGAGCAGGGCGGCGTGCACGCGTGGGCCCTGCACCTGGCCCAGCACCCCGAGGACTCGGCCCTCGTCATGCGGACCATGCGCGAGGACCAGCTCCAGATGATCCGGGACCAGATGAGCCTGGTCAGCCAGGTGCTCAGCGACGGCGGGGCCGAGCGGCACGAGCTGCAGGGACCCAAGCAGCTGGCGCTGCGGGCCATGAACGACATCCTGAACCAGCGCCTCCCCGGCGTCCCCCACGACCCGACCCCGCCCTACCCGGGCCAGCTCCCGCCCGGGCCGCCGATGCAGGGCGTACCCGCCCAGGGCTACGGCCCGGCCGCACCCCAGCCGCCCGCAGGCCCGCCCGGGCCGCCGGTGCAAGGCGTCCCCGTACCGGGCTACGGCCCGGCCGCACCCCAGCCGCCCGCGGGCGCGCCCGGAGCGCCGGTGCAAGGCGTCCCCGTACCGGGCTACGGCCCGGCCGCACCCCAGCCGCCCGCGCCCGCGGGCCCGCCGGTGCAGGGTGTGCCGGTACCGGGCTACCCGCCGGCCGCACCGCAGCAGCCCGCGCCGTACGGACCGTCCCCGACGTTCGCCCAGTGGGAGCCGCCGCCCGGGTACGGGACCGCTCCCGTACAGCCGCCCGCCCCCGCGGCCGAGCCCGAGTCCCAGCCCGAGCCCCAGGCCCAGGCCCAGCCCGACGAGGAAAGGCCGCAGCCGTGACCGCGACGCAGTCCCCGGCCCCGGCCCCGACACCGCCCGCACCCGCGCCCGCGCCCGGCGGGGAGGCCGCCACCCGGCTGCTCGCCGACGTGCGCGCCGAGATAGCCCGGGCCGACAGCAAGGCCTCGGTGCTGGTCGGAGCCCTCGGGATGACCGCCGGGGTGATCAGCGCCCTGCTCGCCGGCAAGGGCTGGCGGCCCGGCTCGCTCTCCGCACCCGGCACGGCCGTCTGGTGGGCGGGGGCCGCCGCACTCGCCCTGGCCCTGCTCGCCCTGCTGCTGGCGGTGCTGCCCCGGTACCGCTCGGCCGAGTGGCGGCCGGGCTCCCCGCTCTCGTACTTCGGCGACATCCGCTCGGCGGTCCGCCAGGGCCGCCTGGCCGAGGCCCTCGCCGACACCGACCGCGACCCCGCCGCCTCGCTCATGGCCGCGCTCGCGGAAAACAGCCGGATCGCCGCCCGCAAGCACCAGTGGATCAGGACCGGCCTGTTCGCCCTCTGCGCCGGCGCGGTACTGCTCCCCGCCTCCCTGCTCATCGGCTGACGTCCCCGATACGACGAAGGATTCACCGTGAACCAGCCACCCGAACCCCAGTACCCGCAGGGTCCCCAGTACCCGCAGGGCCCGCAGTACCCCCAGAGCCCGCCACCTCCGGCGTATCCGCAGCAACAGCCGCCTCAGGCACCCGCCTACCCGCAGCAGCAGCCGCCTCAGGGACCGACGTACCCGCAGCAGCAGCCGCCTCCGCCCCAGGCCCCCGCGTACCCGCAGTACCCGCATTACCAGCAGTACCAGCAGCCACCGCAGGCCCAGCAGCAGCCCTCGTACCCCCAGTACCAGCCCGCCCCCGCGGCCCCGCCGGCCCCGTTACACGCACCGCCCGCCCCGCCGACCCCGGCGCCGCTGGACGACCTGGAGTACCAGAACGCCCCCGGCACCCGCGTCCACCTCAAGGCGCACCAGCGCAGCGCGGACGCCACCGCCTTCGGCCAGCTCGCGCTGCACGTCCCCGGGTTCCTGATGAGCCTGATGGTGGTCCTGCTCCTCGCCACGATCCTGGAGGCCCTGTCCGGACTGCCCTACTGGGTCCCCACCCTGCTCTGGATCGCCTCCGGGGCCCTCGTCTTCCACCGCCCCAGCGAGGACTTCTTCGCCCGCCACCTGCTGCGTCTGCAGCGCCCGCTCCCCCACGAGCTCGCCGCGCTCTCCCCGGTCTGGCGCGAGGTCACGGCCCGCGCCGGCGTCGACGGCGACCGCTACGAGCTGTGGATCGAGGACACCCACCACCTCAACGCGTACGCGGCCGCCGGCCACATCGTCGGCGTCACCCGGTACGCCCTGGAGAACCTGCCCAAGTCCCAGCTCGCGGCCGTGCTCGCCCACGAGCTCGGCCACCACACCGGCGGCCACGCCTGGTCCGGGCTGCTGGGCTGGTGGTACTCCCTGCCCGGGCGGATCGCCTGGCAGGTCATCCGGGCCGTGACCGTGTTCGTCATCCGGTTCACCAGCTTCTTCTCCTACCTGGCCGCCGGATTCGTGATCATCTTCGTCGGCCTGTTCACCCTCCTGACGATCACCGCCACCTACGGGCTCCCGCTGCTGCTCCTCGTGATGCCCTACCTGACGGCCGCGGTGGGCCGGCGCGCCGAGCTGCGGGCCGACGAACACGCGGCCGTACTCGGCTTCGCGCCGATGCTCGCCCAGATGCTGCACGGGGTGATGGCCCAGGAGGAGCAGGAGAAGCACGCGGTGCTTGTCCAGACCGGGAAGCCGTTCACCGAGCCCGGCACCCTGGACCGGCTGCTCTCCACCCACCCCGACCACCGGACCCGGCTGCACCACCTCCAGCCGTACCTCCAGCCGCCCCGCCAGTAGAAACGCCGCAGGGCGGCCACCCTCTCGGGTGACCGCCCTGCGGTTACTGCTCTGGTCCGACTCAGCCGTTGTACGGGCCGTAGTCGTAGTCCTCCAGCGGGACAGCCTGGCCGGAGCCGGTGCCGAAGGGCGAGTAGTCGATGTCGTCGTAGCCGACGGCCGAGTACATCGCGGCCTTGGCCTCCTCGGTGGGCTCCACCCGGATGTTGCGGTAGCGGGCGAGGCCCGTACCGGCCGGGATGAGCTTACCGATGATGACGTTCTCCTTGAGGCCGATCAGGGAGTCGGACTTGGCGTTGATCGCCGCGTCCGTCAGAACCCTGGTCGTCTCCTGGAAGGACGCCGCCGACAGCCACGACTCGGTGGCGAGCGAGGCCTTGGTGATACCCATCAGCTGCGGACGGCCGGAGGCGGGGTGACCGCCCTCGGTGACCACACGACGGTTCTCGGTCTCGAACTTCGACCGCTCGACCAGCTCGCCCGGCAGGAGCTCCGCGTCGCCGGACTCGATGATCGTCACGCGGCGCAGCATCTGCCGGATGATGATCTCGATGTGCTTGTCGTGGATCGACACGCCCTGCGAGTTGTAGACCTTCTGGACTTCGCCGACCAGGTGGACCTGGACGGCACGCTGGCCGAGGATGCGCAGCACGTCGTGCGGGTTGGTGGCACCCATGGTGAGCTTCTGGCCCACCTCGACGTGGTCACCCTCGGACACGATGACCTTGGCGCGCTTCGAGATCGGGAAGGCCGTCTCGTCGCTGCCGTCGTCGGGCGTGATGACGATCTTCTTCGTCTTCTCGGTCTCCTCGATCCGCACGCGGCCGGCGGCCTCGGAGATCGGGGCGACACCCTTCGGGGTACGGGCCTCGAAGAGCTCGACGACACGCGGCAGACCCTGCGTGATGTCGTCACCGGCCACACCACCGGTGTGGAAGGTACGCATCGTCAGCTGGGTACCGGGCTCACCGATGGACTGGGCGGCGATGATGCCGACCGCCTCACCGATGTCGACCAGCTTGCCGGTGGCGAGCGAGCGTCCGTAGCAGAAGGCACAGGTGCCGACCGCGGACTCACAGGTCAGGACCGAGCGGGTCTTGACCTCCTCGACGCCGTTGGCGACCAGGGCGTCGATGAGCACGTCACCGAGGTCGACGTTGGCCGGCGCGATGACCTTGCCGTCGATGACGACGTCCTCGGCCAGCATGCGGGCGTAGATCGAGGTCTCGACGTCGTCGGCCTTGCGCAGCACGCCGTCCTCGCCGCGAACGGCGATCTTCAGCTTCAGGCCGCGCTCGGTGCCGCAGTCCTCCTCGCGGATGATCACGTCCTGCGAGACGTCCACCAGTCGACGGGTCAGGTAACCCGAGTCGGCGGTACGCAGGGCGGTGTCCGCCAGACCCTTACGGGCACCGTGCGTGGAGATGAAGTACTCCAGAACGGTGAGGCCCTCACGGAAGGACGCCTTGATCGGACGCGGGATGGTCTCGTTCTTCGCGTTCGACACCAGACCACGCATACCGGCGATCTGTCGCATCTGCATCATGTTTCCTCGGGCACCCGAGTCAACCATCATGAAGATGGGGTTCGTCTTGGGGAAGTTCGCGTTCATCGCCTCGGCAACCTCGTTGGTCGCCTTGGTCCAGATCGCGATGAGCTCCTGCGTGCGCTCGTCCTTGGTGATCAGACCGCGCTCGTACTGCTTCTGGACCTTCTCGTCCATCGCCTCGTAGCCCGCGACGATGGCCTTCTTGGCCTCGGGCACGACGACGTCGGAGATGGCCACGGTGACGCCCGAACGGGTCGCCCAGTGGAAGCCGGCCGCCTTCAGGTTGTCGAGCGTCGCCGCCACGATGACCTTGGGGTAGCGCTCCGCCAGGTCGTTGACGATCTCGGAGAGCTGCTTCTTGCCCACCGAGTAGTCGACGAACGGGTAGTCCTCGGGCAGCAGCTCGTTGAAGAGCGCGCGGCCCAGGGTGGTGCGCAGACGGAAGCTGTCGCCCGGCTGGAACTCCTGCTCGCCTTCCTCGGCGACCGGCGGCACCCAGCCACGCGGCGGGATGGTGCCCACCGGGAAGCGGATGTCGACGGACGACTGGAGCGCGAGCTCGCCGTTGTCGAACGCCATGGTCGCCTCGGCCGTGGAGCCGAACGCGCGGCCCTCGCCCTTGACGTCACGGAGCTCACCGTCGGTGGTCAGGAAGAACAGACCGAGGACCATGTCCTGGGTCGGCATCGTGACCGGACGGCCGTCGGCCGGCTTGAGGATGTTGTTCGAGGACAGCATCAGGATGCGGGCCTCGGCCTGCGCCTCCGCGGAGAGCGGCAGGTGCACGGCCATCTGGTCACCGTCGAAGTCCGCGTTGAACGCGGTGCAGACGAGCGGGTGGATCTGGATGGCCTTGCCTTCGACCAGCTGGGGCTCGAAGGCCTGGATGCCGAGGCGGTGCAGCGTGGGCGCACGGTTCAGCAGGACCGGGTGCTCGGCGATGACCTCTTCGAGCACGTCGTAGACGACCGTACGGCCGCGCTCGACCATGCGCTTCGCCGACTTGATGTTCTGCGCGTGGTTCAGGTCGACCAGGCGCTTCATCACGAACGGCTTGAAGAGCTCCAGCGCCATGGCCTTGGGCAGACCGCACTGGTGCAGCTTCAGCTGGGGACCGACGACGATCACGGAACGCGCGGAGTAGTCCACGCGCTTACCGAGAAGGTTCTGACGGAATCGACCCTGCTTGCCCTTCAGCATGTCGCTGAGGGACTTCAGGGGACGGTTGCCGGGACCGGTCACCGGACGACCACGACGACCGTTGTCGAAGAGGGCGTCCACGGCCTCCTGAAGCATGCGCTTCTCGTTGTTCACGATGATCTCGGGGGCACCGAGGTCGAGGAGGCGCTTCAGACGGTTGTTGCGGTTGATCACGCGGCGGTACAGGTCGTTCAGGTCGGAGGTCGCGAAGCGGCCACCGTCCAGCTGCACCATCGGACGCAGGTCCGGCGGGATCACCGGCACGCAGTCCAGAACCATGCCCTTGGGCTTGTTGCTGGTCTGCAGGAACGCGGAGACGACCTTGAGGCGCTTGAGCGCACGGGTCTTCTTCTGGCCCTTGCCGGTACGGATGATCTCGCGGAGGCGCTCGGCCTCCTCCTCGAGGTCGAAGGACTCCAGGCGCTTCTGCAGCGCCGCGGCGCCCATGCAGCCGTCGAAGTACGTACCGAAGCGGTCGCGCAGCTCGCGGTAGAGCAGCTCGTCGCCCTCGAGGTCCTGGACCTTGAGGTTCTTGAAGCGGGCCCACACCTCGTCGAGGCGGTCGATCTCGCGCTGGGCGCGGTCACGGAGCTGCTTCATCTCGCGCTCGGCGCCTTCGCGCACCTTGCGGCGCACGTCGGCCTTCGCGCCCTCGGCCTCAAGTTCGGCCAGGTCGGTCTCGAGCTTCTTGGCACGGCCTTCGAGGTCCGCGTCACGGCGGTTCTCGATCTGCTGGCGCTCGACGGAGACGTGGGCCTCCAGCGACGGGAGGTCGCGGGTGCGGCGCTCGTCGTCCACGAACGTGATCATGTACGCGGCGAAGTAGATGACCTTCTCGAGGTCCTTCGGCGCGAGGTCCAGCAGGTAGCCGAGGCGCGACGGGACGCCCTTGAAGTACCAGATGTGGGTGACGGGAGCGGCAAGCTCGATGTGGCCCATCCGCTCACGGCGCACCTTGGCGCGCGTGACCTCGACGCCACAACGCTCACAGATGATGCCCTTGAAGCGGACACGCTTGTACTTGCCGCAGTAGCACTCCCAGTCCCGGGTAGGACCGAAGATCTTCTCGCAGAAGAGTCCGTCCTTCTCGGGCTTGAGGGTGCGGTAGTTGATGGTCTCCGGCTTCTTGACCTCGCCGTGCGACCAGGTTCGGATGTCGTCCGCGGTGGCAAGGCCGATCCGCAGCTCGTCGAAGAAGTTGACGTCGAGCACTGTGCGTCAATCCCTCTTTCGGGGTCGAGTCTCAATCATGGTCTGAACGGTCCCGGGGATGACGGGGGGCTCTTGAGCGAGCCCCCCGTCAGGCCCGTCAGACCTCTTCGACGCTGCTCGGCTCACGCCGGGACAGGTCGATACCGAGCTCCTCCGCCGCGCGGAAGACGTCCTCGTCGGTGTCGCGCATCTCGATGGACATGCCGTCCGAGGACAGCACCTCCACGTTGAGGCAGAGCGACTGCATTTCCTTGATGAGCACCTTGAAGGACTCGGGAATGCCCGGCTCGGGGATGTTCTCGCCCTTGACGATGGCCTCGTAGACCTTCACGCGGCCGGTGACGTCGTCGGACTTGATGGTCAGCAGCTCCTGGAGGGCGTAAGCGGCGCCATAAGCCTCGAGCGCCCACACCTCCATCTCACCGAAGCGCTGGCCACCGAACTGTGCCTTACCACCCAGCGGCTGCTGCGTGATCATCGAGTACGGACCGGTCGACCGCGCGTGGAGCTTGTCGTCGACCAGGTGGTGGAGCTTGAGGATGTACATGTACCCGACCGAGATCGGGTCCGGGAACGGCTCGCCGGAGCGGCCGTCGAACAGGCGTGCCTTACCGGTCGGGAGCACCATGCGCTCGCCGTCGCGGTTCGGGATGGTGTGCTGCAGCAGGCCGGCCAGCTCGTCCTCGCGGGCGCCGTCGAACACCGGGGTGGCGACGTTGGTACCGGGCTCGACCTTGTCGGCGCCGATCGCCTGGAGGCGCTGCGCCCACTCGTCCGCCAGACCGGAGACGTCCCAGCCGCGGCTGGCGAGCCAGCCGAGGTGGATCTCCAGGACCTGTCCCGGGTTCATTCGGGACGGGACACCCAGCGGGTTCAGGATGATGTCGACCGGCGTGCCGTCCTCAAGGAAGGGCATGTCCTCGATCGGAAGGATCTTGGAGATGACACCCTTGTTGCCGTGGCGGCCGGCGAGCTTGTCACCGTCGGTGATCTTGCGCTTCTGGGCCACGTAGACGCGGACCAGCTGGTTCACGCCCGGAGGAAGCTCGTCGCCCTCCTCGCGGTCGAAGACGCGGACACCGATGACCTTGCCGATCTCACCGTGAGGGACCTTGAGCGAGGTGTCACGCACCTCGCGGGCCTTCTCACCGAAGATCGCGCGGAGCAGGCGCTCCTCCGGGGTCAGCTCGGTCTCACCCTTGGGCGTGACCTTGCCGACCAGGATGTCGCCGGCGACGACGTCCGCACCGATGCGGATGATGCCGCGCTCGTCGAGGTCCGCGAGGACCTCCTCGGAGACGTTCGGGATGTCCCGGGTGATCTCCTCGGGGCCGAGCTTGGTGTCACGGGCGTCGACCTCGTGCTCCTCGATGTGGATCGAGGAGAGGACGTCGTCCTGCACGAGGCGCTGCGACAGGATGATCGCGTCCTCGTAGTTGTGACCTTCCCACGGCATGAACGCGACGAGCAGGTTCTTGCCGAGGGCCATCTCGCCCTCTTCGGTCGCCGGTCCGTCGGCGAGGACCTGGGACTCGATGATCCGGTCACCCTCGTTGACGATGACCTTCTGGTTGACCGAGGTGCCCTGGTTCGAGCGGGAGAACTTGGCGACGCGGTACGTGGTGTACGTGCCGTCGTCGTTGGCGACGGTGATGTAGTCGGCCGAGACCTCCTGGACGACACCGTCCTTCTCCGCACGGATCGAGTCACCGGCGTCGACCGCACAGCGGTACTCCATGCCGGTACCGACGAGCGGCGCCTCCGCCTTGATGAGCGGAACGGCCTGGCGCATCATGTTCGCGCCCATGAGGGCACGGTTGGCGTCGTCGTGCTCCAGGAAGGGGATCATCGCGGTCGCGACGGACACCATCTGGCGCGGGGAGACGTCCATGTAGTCGACGTCGTCGCCGGCGATGTAGTCGATCTCGCCGCCACGACGGCGGACCAGCACGCGGTTCTCGGTGAAGCGCATGTCCTCGGACAGGCCGGCGTTGGCCTGGGCGATGACGAAGCGGTCTTCCTCGTCGGCGGTCAGGTAGTCGACCTCGTCGGTGACGACACCGTCGACGACCTTGCGGTACGGGGTCTCGACGAAACCGAACGCGTTGACGCGGCCGTAGGACGCGAGCGAGCCGATCAGACCGATGTTCGGGCCTTCAGGGGTCTCGATCGGGCACATGCGGCCGTAGTGCGACGGGTGGACGTCACGGACCTCGAAGCCGGCCCGCTCACGGGACAGACCACCGGGGCCCAGCGCCGACAGGCGGCGCTTGTGGGTCAGGCCCGACAGCGGGTTGTTCTGGTCCATGAACTGCGACAGCTGGCTGGTGCCGAAGAACTCCTTGATGGAGGCGACGACCGGCCGGATGTTGATCAGGGTCTGCGGCGTGATCGCCTCGACGTCCTGGGTGGTCATGCGCTCACGCACGACGCGCTCCATACGAGCCAGACCCGTGCGGACCTGGTTCTGGATGAGCTCGCCGACGTTGCGCAGACGACGGTTGCCGAAGTGGTCGATGTCATCGGTCTCGACCACGATCGAACGGCCGGACTCGCCGGTCGTCTCGGTCTCGCCGGCGTGCAGCTTGACCAGGTACTTGATCGTCGCGATGACGTCGTCGGTGGTGAGCACACCGGCGTCGAGCGGCTCGTCGGCGCCGAGCTTCTTGTTCACCTTGTAGCGGCCGACCTTCGCGAGGTCGTAGCGCTTCGGGTTGAAGTAGAGGTTCTCGAGCAGCGTCTGAGCGGCCTCACGGGTCGGCGGCTCGCCCGGGCGCAGCTTGCGGTAGATGTCGAGCAGCGCGTCGTCCTGGCCCTGGGTGTGGTCCTTCTCCAGGGTGGCGCGCATGGACTCGTACTCGCCGAACTCCTCGAGGATCTGCTCGGTGGTCCAGCCGAGAGCCTTCAGGAGGACGGTGACGGACTGCTTGCGCTTGCGGTCGATGCGGACACCGACCATGTCGCGCTTGTCGATCTCCATCTCCAGCCAGGCACCCCGGGACGGGATGATCTTGGCGGAGAAGATGTCCTTGTCGGACGTCTTGTCGATGGAGGAGTCGAAGTAGACACCAGGGGAACGGACAAGCTGCGACACGACGACACGCTCGGTGCCGTTGATGACGAAGGTGCCCTTGTTGGTCATGAGCGGGAAGTCGCCCATGAAGACCGTCTGAGACTTGATCTCTCCGGTCTCGTTGTTCGTGAACTCGGCCGTGACGAACAGCGGAGCCGCGTACGTGAAGTCGCGCTCCTTGCACTCGTCGACAGAGTTCTTCGCCGGCTCGAAACGGTGGTCGCGGAAGGTCAGCGACATCGACCCGGAGAAGTCCTCGATCGGCGAGATCTCCTCGAAGATCTCTTCCAGACCGGACTTGGTGGGGACGTCCTGTCCACTCTCAAGCGCCGACTCGACGCGAGACTTCCAGGCAGCATTGCCGAGAAGCCAGTCAAAGCTCTCGGTCTGCAGCGCCAGGAGGTTCGGAACCTCGAGGGGCTCCTTGATCTTTGCAAAGGAGATGCGCAGCGGGGCAGTGCTGGCACCGGTGTTCGTATTGGTCGAGGCGTTGCGCGAGGCGGCCAAGAGGGGGTCCTTCCGAGGGCTCGGACTCACTACGCGCGTACCGGTCCCAGCCGACACAGAAGACAGGCGCTCCCGATCTGGTCAAAAGTCCAGGTCAGGGCGGATCAATCAAGTGTGCTCAAGCGTGGGCATGTCCCTGGCGACGGGCAGGGGACAGCTAACAGGCAGCGCAAAGGGTCAGTGTAGCCACTTGGCTCACTGATGTCCAGACCAGGTTTCCGGAAACCGGCAACAGGCCTTCCCCATGTTGTTGAAACCAACCCTGCATGCATCCAACGCTGCGGCCCTCGAACACAGAGCGCGTATCAGTACTGCCCTCTTCGTAGTCGATCCATGCCTCGGATCTCGGATCGAGGCGGTCGAGCTTGCGACGGGTCTGAGAATTGCGCGCCACGTCCCGTTCGTCAAGGCCCCCTGCTCCGAGCGGATCATCTCCGGACCCAGCTTCGAGGCAACGATGATCACCCTACTCCCCAACGAGACCAGGGCAAGTCAGGCACTACGGGTACGCCAAAGGGCGACCACCCTTACGGGTGATCGCCCTTGGTTGGAGCCCCTAGAGGGCCCCAGAGGTGTTACTTGACCTCGACGGCCGCACCGGCGCCCTTGAGGGACTCGGCAGCCTTCTCGGCGGCCTCCTTGGTGACCTTCTCGAGGACGGGCTTCGGGGCGCCGTCCACGAGGTCCTTGGCCTCCTTGAGGCCCAGGGAGGTCAGCTCGCGCACGACCTTGATGACCTGGATCTTCTTGTCGCCGGCACCGGTGAGGATGACGTCGAACTCGTCCTGCTCCTCGGCGGCCTCGACCGGACCACCCTGGACCGGGCCGGCAACGGCGACGGCCGCGGCGGCGGTGACGTCGAACTTCTCCTCGAAGGCCTTCACGAACTCGGAGAGCTCGATGAGGGTCATCTCCTCGAACTGGGCGAGGAGGTCGTCCTGAGAGAGCTTCGCCATGATGGGCGATCCTTCCACTAATTCGGCAGGTGCCGGATGTATATAGAGGCGGGCGTTACGGCCCGCTACGACCCACGCACTAGGCGGCGTAGATCAGTGCGCGAGCCGAATTACTCGGCACCGCCCTGCTCGGCGAGCTTGACGCGAAGCGCTTCCGCAGTGCGGACGAACTTCGACGGCAGCGCCTGGAAGAGCGAGGCAGCCTGAGACTGCTTGCCCTTGAACGCGCCGGCCAGCTTGCTGAGCAGAACCTCGCGGGACTCGAGGTCCGCAAGCTTCTTGATCTCATCGGCGGTGAGCGCCTTACCATCAAGGACACCCGCCTTGATGATGAGATTCGGGTTGTCCTTGGCGAAGTCACGCAGGCTCTTCGCCGACTCCACCGGGTCACCGGTGATGAAGGCGACCGCGGTCGGACCAGCGAAGTGCTCGTCCAGCGCGGTGATCCCGGCCTGGTTGGCCGCAATCTTGGTCAGCGTGTTCTTCACCACGGCGTACTGGGCGTTCTCACCGAGCGAACGACGCAGCGTCTTGAGCTGCGCGACGGTGAGACCCCGGTACTCGGTCAGCACGGCGGCGTTCGAGCTCTGGAACTGGTCCGTGAGCTCGGCTACCGCGGCAGCCTTGTCGGGCCTTGCCATAGAGCGTCGGCCTCCTTCCGGGTGATGAGGACCGCTCAGAAGGGGCTGAACAAAACGAAACGCCCCGGCGCATGCGCACGGGGCGTAAGCTCAACCGAATTACTCCGGGAGCTTTTCCACGAACACCTGCGCAGGACGTCCGCGCTCAGCGGATCCTTCGGCCGCCGCACCCTTGCGGGCACGGCAACGACCAGCGGTCTTTGGCTTCTGGGGAAGCGTACGTGAAGGGGTCCAGTCGAGGCAAATCGCCTCAGGAGCCGCTGCCCTTCAGCACGTCGTCGAAGGAGACGGCCTGGTCGGCGGGCGGTGCGGTGACCGGGGCCGCCGCGCCGAAGTCGGAGAACTTCGCCGTGGTCCTGGACGTGCCCTCGGCGTCGGTGCTCACCGAGTCGACGCGGACGGGGTAGCCGTCCTGGCCGATCCACAGGTCGACCTCGAAGGCCGTGACGTGCTTCACGGAGTCGTGGAGGTACTGGCGGTTCTTCTCCTCCATGACCTTGGTGGACTCGTCCGCCGCGAGCAGGTCCGCGTTGGTGAAGCTGCCCTTGTAGTGCCGGGCGTCGATGCCGTCGGTCTTCTCGGCCCCGACCAGCGTGAGCTTGGTCTGGCCCAGCAGCATCGCGAGGTACTCGGCCGGGTCCTCGTTCAGCCGGACGCCCGGCTTCCCGTCCTTGGACAGCTCCAGCCTCATCCAGGTCTTGCCGTCGATGGGCTTGTCCATCTTGGTGTAGACGGTGTCACCGATCACGACCGACTGCGCGCCGGTGTGCTTCTCGTCCTTGAGCGTCACGTCGTGGCTGGACGGGTACCAGCCCTTCGTGCCGGACTGGCCGGTGGTCTTGCCGTCGCTCCCGACGGTGGAGATCTCGGCCTTGGCGAACTTGGCCGCCGCCGTCTTCACGTACGAGGCCTTCACCGCGTCCGCCGGCGTCTGGGCCCCGGCTTCCGCGGCCTTGCCCCCGCCCGCCGCGCCCCCGCCCGCCGTGCCGCTGCCCGCCGTGCCGCTGCCCGCGGCGGCCTTGTCGCCGCCGCAGGCCGTGAGGCCGCCCACGAGCAGTGCGGTACCCGCCATCGCGATACCGGCCCGGGTCCGGACAGCCTTGTGCATCTGGTTCTCCCCCGTGAATGGATCTTTCAACAACCGGATACGGACCGGCCGCATCCGCGCGGGGCCGGTCAGGCCCCGGCGCCGGTCCCGCCCAGTTCCTTGAGCATGGCGAAGAGGTCGAGGGTCTCGTTCTCCGGCGGGGCCTGAACGGTGGCCGCGGAGCCGTAGTCCGAGTAGTAGGCGTCCATGTTCATGGACCCCTGGGGCATGCGGATGCCGACCTTCATGTGGACCGGGTAGCCGTCCTTGTTCACCCAGACGTCCATGTCGTAGTCCACGATGCCGGACTTCTTCATGGCCTCGACGAGCTTCGTGCGGTCGGCCTCGGACAGCCCCTTGGAGGACTCGTTGGCCGCGAGCATCTCCGCGAGGGTCAGGGTGCCCTTGTAGTGCTCGGTGTCCGTGCCCTCGACCTTCTCGGCGCCGAGGTGCTTCACGTTCGGCGAGCTGAGCAGCAGGGCGAGCTGCTTGGCCGGGTCCTGGCTCTGCTCCATGCCGCCGACGCCGCCGAGCTTCTTCAGCGCCTCCGCGTCCCCCGAAGCCTCCGCGGCCGCCTTGATGTCCAGCTTCATCCAGCGCTTGCCGTCCATCCCCTCGGACATCGGGGAGTCGGCCGGCATCTCCATGAACATGACGTCGTTCGACATGATCATGCGTATGGAGTCGACTCCGGAGCCCGGGGTGAGCGCCCCCTTCATGGTGATGTCCATGACGTTCGGGTCCCAGCCCTGGACGCCCGTCATCTCCATGGTGCCGCCGCCACCGGCGGACGCGGGCATCGACATGGTCATGCGGACCTTGGCCGACTTGGCGGCCGAGGTCTTCTTGTAGGCCGCGGTCAGCGCCTCGGTGGCGGAACCGCCCGCCACCGGCGTGCTCGGCTGCGCGGACGCACTGGCGGCGGCCTTGCCCGAGTCGTCCTTCTTGCCGTTCTCGCACGCCGTGGCGCCGCCCACGAGCAGTACGGCGGCCAGCGCGGCGCCGACGGTCTTCTTCCGGTAAACAGACACGGAGGTCCCCACCCCTTTGGTGATCGTTGGTCAAGGCGACCTTACGTTCCCCCGCCGACGGATCGCGCGCCCATTACCCCGCATCACGGCACATGTGGCGCTGAACACGGAAACGGGCCCCCCGCCACCCCGTGAGGGGGGCGAGAGGCCCGTTGCGACGATCAGAGCCGTGAGGCTCAGACAGCAGCCGGGTCTTCCTCGACGAGGAGGTTCCGGGTGCGGTTCTGGTCCAGCAGGATGCCGGGACCCATCGTGGTGCTCAGGGCGGCCTTCTTGATGTAGCGGCCCTTCGCGGCGGACGGCTTCAGACGGAGGATCTCGTCCAGGGCCGCGCCGTAGTTCTCGACCAGCTGCTCATCGGAGAAGGAGACCTTGCCGATGATGAAGTGCAGGTTCGAGTGCTTGTCGACGCGGAACTCGATCTTGCCACCCTTGATCTCGGTGACAGCCTTCGCGACGTCCATGGTGACGGTGCCGGTCTTCGGGTTCGGCATGAGGCCACGGGGACCGAGCACGCGGCCGAGGCGGCCGACCTTGCCCATGAGGTCCGGGGTGGCGACAACGGCGTCGAACTCGTTGAGGCGGTTGCCCTTGGCGATCTCGTTGATCAGCTCGTCGTCGCCGACAATGTCGGCGCCGGCGGCTTCCGCGGCCGCAGCACGGTCACCGGTCGCGAAGACCAGGACCCGGGCGGTCTTGCCGGTGCCGTGCGGGAGGTTCACGGTGCCACGGACCATCTGGTCGGCCTTGCGCGGGTCGACACCCAGGCGGAAGGCGACCTCGACGGTGCTGTCGAACTTGGTCGCGGAGGTCTCCTTGGCGAGACGGACGGCCTCGAGCGGGGCGTACAGCTTCTCCCGGTCGACCTTGGCGTCCGCAGCGCGGAGAGTCTTGCTGCGCTTCACTTCTGCTCCTGTGTTGTGACTTCAGGCATGGAGTCGTGGTGCGGACCAGCGCTTGGTCCTACCACTGGTGGTGCTGGGGGGTGGCTGGATCAGCCTTCGACCGTGACGCCCATCGAGCGCGCGGTGCCGGCGATGATCTTCATCGCGGCGTCGACGTCGTTGGCGTTCAGGTCGGGCATCTTCAGCTCGGCGATCTCGCGGACCTGGGCGCCGGTGAGCTTGGCGACCTTGGTCTTGTGCGGCTCGCCGGAGCCCTTCTCGATGCCCGCGGCCTTCAGGATGAGGCGCGCGGCCGGCGGGGTCTTGGTGATGAAGGTGAAGGAACGGTCGTCGTAGACCGTGATCTCCACCGGCACGACCATGCCACGCTGCGACTCGGTCGCGGCGTTGTAGGCCTTGCAGAACTCCATGATGTTGACGCCGTGCTGACCGAGCGCGGGGCCGACCGGCGGAGCCGGGTTGGCCGCACCGGCCTTGATCTGGAGCTTGATAAGCCCCGTGACCTTCTTCTTCTTGGGAGGCATTGCTCTCTCCGGGTCCTAGTGAGAGTTTTCGCCGCCAATCCGGTCATCCGGATGGAGGCATACCGCACCACGATAACGGGTATCGCTGCGGGGCTAAAAACCGAGCAGGTCAGACCGCCCTTCAGAGGGCGATCTGACCTGTCCGGAAGCTGAGTCTCAGAAGAGGTGGATCAGTTCTTCTGAATCTGGTCGAAGCTGAGCTCGACCGGGGTCTCGCGGCCGAAGATCTCGACGAGACCCTTGACCTTCTTCGAGTCCGGGTTGATCTCGTTGATGGTCGCCTGGAGCGTCGCGAACGGGCCGTCGGTGACGGTGACCGAGTCGCCGACCTCGAAGTCGAGCACCTCGATCGTGCGCTTGACGGCGGGCGCCGGCAGACCGGCCTCTTCCGCGGCGGCCTTGGCGGCCTTCTCCTGCGCCTCCGGGGCGAGCATCTTGACGATCTCGTCCAGGGTCAGCGGGTACGGGTCGTACGCGTTGCCGACGAAGCCGGTGACGCCAGGCGTGTTGCGGACGACGCCCCAGGACTCGTTCGTCAGATCCATGCGGACGAGAACGTAACCGGGCAGCTTGTTCTGCCGGACGTTCTTGCGCTCGCCGTTCTTGATCTGGACGATCTCTTCCTCGGGCACCTCGGCCTGGTAGATGAACTCCTCGACGTTCAGCGAGACGGCGCGCTGCTCCAGGTTGGCCTTCACGCGCTTCTCGTAGCCGGCGTAGGTGTGGATCACGTACCACTCGCCGGGCAGGAGGCGCAGCTCGTCGCGCAGGGCCTGGATGGGGTCGACGGGCTCGGCGGGCTCGACCTCGGCGGCCTCCTCGGCCTCCTCGTCGGCTGCGGCCTCGACCTCGGCCTCGGCGTCGCCCTCTTCCTCGGCGTCGTCGGCGGCCGGCTCGACCTCGGCGTCGTCCTCGATCTCGGCGTCAGCCTCGACCTCGTCCTCGACGTGCAGCGCGGCCTGTTCGGCGGCGACACCCGCCTTGGCGTCGGCGTGCTCGGCCTCGTCGGGGTCCACAGCGTCTGCCGCCTCGACGATGTCGAGCTCGTCCTCGACGGACTCGACGGAGTCGCGGCTCGCGTTCAGGTTCGGGTCAGACACGGTGGCTGCTTCTTCCTGGATACAAAAGGTGGTGGAACATGCGAAAACGGGCGGCACCCATCAAGGCGCCGCCCTCCGCGGGGATCAGCCGAAGACGAACTTGATGGCTTCCTGGAACCCATAGTCAATCACGGTCACCAGACCGATCATGATGACCACGAAGACAATCACCACGGTGGTGTACGTCGTGAGCTGGTTGCGAGTGGGCCATACAACCTTGCGGAGTTCCGCGACGATCTGGCGGTAGAACAGCGCGAGACGGCCCAGAGGGCCCTTCTTGCCGCGCTTGCCGCCCTTGCGGGCCTTCTTCTCGCGAGTCTCGTCCTCGGCGTCAGGCATGTCGATGGAGCCCAGGGCGTCCGTCACGTCTCTCACCTGAATCCGGGTCGTGGCCGTACCGCGCCCGGTTGCGCCGCACGGCGTTGCATCGAAGTACGTACCTGCGCACACACATCCGAGAAGGAGTGTGGAGCAGGGCCGGAGGGACTCGAACCCCCAACCGCTGGTTTTGGAGACCAGTGCTCTACCAATTGAGCTACGACCCTTTGCGTCCCCCAACCTACCGCATCCAAGCGAGTGCACGGAGTGCTCACGCTCTGGGGTGGTCGGCGAGGTCCAACGACAGGTGAGTGTACGTGAACCGGGCCCTGACGTCGAACAGAACCCGGCGCGGCATCCGCAGGTCCGGTAACTGAAACGGTGTGCGGCGCCTCTTTGCCGTCTGGGACGATTGCCCGCATGACCTCTGCAACGCCTTCTTCCGAGCGCCGGGTGTCCGCCCGTATCGGCGCCATCTCCGAGTCCGCCACCCTCGCCGTCGACGCCAAGGCCAAGGCCCTCAAGGCCGCCGGGCGCCCGGTGATCGGCTTCGGCGCGGGCGAGCCCGACTTCCCGACCCCGGACTACATCGTCGAGGCCGCGGTCGAGGCCTGCCGCAACCCCAAGTACCACCGCTACACGCCGGCCGGCGGCCTGCCCGAGCTCAAGGCCGCGATCGCCGCGAAGACCCTGCGCGACTCCGGCTACGAGGTCGACGCGTCCCAGGTCCTGGTGACCAACGGCGGCAAGCAGGCGATCTACGAGGCCTTCGCCGCCATCCTGGACCCGGGCGACGAGGTCATCGTCCCGGCTCCGTACTGGACCACCTACCCGGAGTCCATCCGTCTCGCCGGCGGTGTCCCGGTCGAGGTCGTCGCCGACGAGACCACCGGCTACCGCGTCTCCGTCGAGCAGCTCGAAGCCGCCCGCACCGAGCGCACGAAGGTCGTCCTCTTCGTCTCCCCGTCGAACCCGACCGGCGCCGTCTACTCCGAGGCCGACGCCGAGGCGATCGGCCGCTGGGCGGCGGAGAAGGGCCTGTGGGTCCTCACGGACGAGATCTACGAGCACCTGGTCTACGGCGACGCGAAGTTCGTCTCGCTCCCGGCGATCGTCCCCGAGCTGGCCGACAAGTGCATCATCGTCAACGGCGTCGCCAAGACGTACGCGATGACCGGCTGGCGGGTGGGCTGGATCATCGGCCCCCGGGACGTGGTGAAGGCCGCGACCAACCTGCAGTCGCACGCCACCTCCAACGTCTCCAACGTGGCCCAGGTCGCGGCGCTGGCCGCCGTCTCCGGCAACCTGGACGCGGTCCACGAGATGCGCACCGCCTTCGACCGCCGCCGCCAGACGATCGTGCGGATGCTGAACGAGATCGACGGCGTCATCTGCCCGACCCCGGAGGGCGCGTTCTACGTGTACCCCTCGGTCAAGGCGCTCCTCGGCAAGGAGATCCGCGGCAAGCGCCCGCAGACCTCCGTCGAGCTCGCCGCCCTGATCCTCGACGAGGTCGAGGTCGCGGTCGTCCCGGGCGAGGCCTTCGGCACCCCGGGCTACCTCCGCCTCTCCTACGCCCTCGGCGACGAGGACCTGGTGGAGGGCGTCTCCCGCGTCCAGAAGCTCCTGTCGGAGGCCAAGGCCTAGGCCTGACGCGGCCGGCAGCCCACCCCTGAGCGGCGTCTCCCCTACCGGGGCGGCGCCGCTCAGTCATTCCCGGGCCGCGGGCGGCACCACCCGAATCCAGCCCCGCCGGGCACAACCCGCCGGCGTTTGAGGCGCGGGGCTTGGGACGGAGCCCCGGTCTTTCAGCCCCGCCGGCGTTTGAGGCGCGGGTCCGGGCTGCGCCCGGGAGGCCCCGCGCAGCGGCCCCTCCCCCACCCCCGACCCCGCTCGCCCGTTCGGGCAAGCCCCCAATAGGTAAAACCCCCTCCCGCCGAGCGCAGCGGTACGGCAGGATCACCGGATGGAGCACGCACGCGATCTCACGCTTCTGCCGAAAGCCCACCTGCACCTGCACTTCACCGGGTCGATGCGACCATCGACCCTCCTGGAGCTCGCGGACAAGTACGGCGTGCGCCTCCCCGACGCACTGACCGCCGGCGAGCCGCCCAAACTCCGCGCCACCGACGAGCGCGGCTGGTTCCGCTTCCAGCGGCTCTACGACGCCGCCCGTTCCTGCCTCCGCGAGCCCGACGACATCCGGCGCCTGGTCCGCGAGGCCGCGGAGGAGGACGTACGGGACGGCAGCGGCTGGCTGGAGATCCAGGTGGATCCCACGTCCTACGCCCCCCTCCTCGGCGGGATGATCCCGGCCGTCGAGATCATCCTCGACGCCGTGGACAGCGCGTCCCGCGAGACCGGCCTCGGGATGCGGGTCCTCATCGCCGCCAACCGCATGAAGCACCCCCTCGACGCCCGCACCCTCGCCCGCCTCGCCGTCCGCTACGCCGACCGCGGCATCGTCGGCTTCGGCCTCTCCAACGACGAGCGCCGCGGCATGGCCCGCGACTTCGACCGCGCCTTCGCCATCGCCCGCGAGGGCGGCCTCCTCGCGGCCCCGCACGGCGGCGAACTCACCGGCCCCGCCTCCGTCCGCGACTGCCTCGACGATCTCCACGCCTCCCGCATCGGGCACGGCGTACGCGCCGCCGAGGACCCCCGGCTGCTCAAGCGGCTCGCCGACCGGCAGATCACCTGTGAGGTCTGCCCCGCGTCGAACGTGGCCCTCGGGGTCTACGAGCGGCCCGAGGACGTCCCGCTGCGCACCCTCTTCGCAGCCGGGGTGCCGATGGCGCTCGGCGCGGACGACCCGCTGCTGTTCGGGTCCCGGCTCGCGGCGCAGTACGAGATCGCCCGCCGCCACCACGGCTTCACGGACGCGGAGCTCGCCGAGCTGGCCCGCCAGTCGGTGCGCGGTTCGGCCGCGCCCGAGGACGTACAGGCCAAGCTGCTGGCCGGGATCGACCACTGGCTCACCGGGTGAGCCGCAGGTCCCCCTCGTAGCAGTCGGCGCGCACCCGTCCGCCGTCCGGGAAGCCGATCTCCAGGTGCGTGCGCCCCTGCTCGGGCAGCGCGAACTCGGCGACCGAGGCGACCGTCTCGCCGAGGTGGCGCAGGAAGGGGTGGTCGCCGAGGTCCTCGCCGACCTCGATGCGGCCCCACTCCCCCATGTCGTACGGCTCGTGCGGGGCGGCGGACTCGACGATGAGGCACTGGTCGGACCCGGTGGTGATGCGGATGGAGTCCCCGACGCTGTCGATGAGCCAGACGTCGAGGGGAGCCTCGGAGCGCTCGCCGTCGCTGATGTGCCAGGACGCGACGACTCGGCTGAGCGTGCGCCCCACGAGGCGGGTCGGGTCCGTACCGGCCCCGTGCAGGGGACAGAGCATGGGCGCCCGGGCTCCTCAGATGCTGACGCCGACCGTCACCGGCTCGTTGACCAGGGTGACGCCGAAGGCCGCGTGGACGCCCGCGACGACCTCGCGGGCCAGGACGAGGAGGTCCTCGGTGGTGGCCTCGCCCCGGTTGGTGAGGGCGAGCGTGTGCTTCGTGGAGATCCGCGCGGGGCCGGTGCCGTAGCCCTTGGTGAATCCGGCCTTGTCGATGAGCCAGGCGGCGCTGGTCTTCGTACGGCCGTCGCCCGCGGGGTAGGCGGGCGGGGCGGTGTCGGGGCCGAGGCGGTCCTGGACGCGGGCGAGGAAGGCGGCGTAGGCCTCGTCGGTCAGGATCGGGTTGTGGAAGAAGGAGCCGGCCGACCAGGTGTCGTGGTCGGCGGGGTCGAGGACCATCCCCTTGCCGGCGCGCAGACGCAGCACGGTCTCGCGGGCGGTGGCGGCGGGGACGCGGTCGCCGGCCCCGACGCCGAGGGCGCGGGCGGTCTCGGGGTACTTGATCGGCGCCGACAGCCCGCCGGCGTCCTCCAGGGCGAAGCGCACGCGCAGGACGACGTACCGCTCGGGCTCGTGCTTGAAGAGGCTGTTGCGGTACGTGAACGCGCACTCGGCGGCGGTCAGCGTGACCGTCTCGCGGCGGGTGCGGTCGTAGGCGACGACCTCGGTGATGGTGTCGCAGACCTCCTGGCCGTACGCCCCGACGTTCTGGATGGGGGTGGCGCCGGCGGAGCCCGGGATCCCGGCGAGGCACTCGATTCCGGCGAGGCCGGCTTCGACGGTGCGGGCGACGGCGTCGCTCCAGTTCTCGCCGGCGGCGAGTTCCAGGTGCGTGCCGTCGAGGTGGAAGCCGGTGGTCGCGATGCGCAGGGCGGTGCCGTCGAAGCCCTGGTCGCCGATGACCAGGTTGCTGCCGCCGCCGATGACGAGGAGCGGGGTGCCGCTCTCGTCCGCGGCCCGGACGGCGGCGACCACCTCGGCGTCGGTGGTCGCGGTGACCAGACGGGTGGCGGGCCCACCGAGGCGGAAGGTGGTCAGCGGGGCGAGGGGGGCGTCGTGGAGTTCCTGCACGTGGACAAGAGTACGGTCCGCACCCCTCGCATCCCTGCGGGGCCACGGACCGTGACTCAGTAGGCCGTCTTCTGCTCGGCCAGGCGGCGCTCCGCCTCGGCCCAGCCGATGGGGAGCTCGGCGGCCTTCACCGTCCAGAAGGTGAAGGCCGACTCCTTCATGAAGGCGGCGGCGGCCCGGGAGCTGGAGCGGTGCGGCTCGCTGCGGGCGAACCGGTAGAGCGCGTCCCGGTCCTCCCAGGCGGAGAGGGTCAGGAAGGTGCGGCCGAGGACGCGTGCCCGCAGGGCGACGCCGTGGGCGCCGGGGGCCTTGCGGATCTGGCCGATGATGCCGGGGGTCTTGAGGAAGAACCTGAGGGCGCCCGTGAGGGTGACGGTCTCGAAGCGGGAGGCCATGACGTAGACCTCGGCGTCGGGGGCGGCCTGGGTGGGGGTGGACCAGGGGATGTCGGGCATGGCGTCACTCCTTCATGGGGTCGCACGGACCGTAAGGGCTGCAACTGCCTTTTGAGTAGTACCTTGACGGACTGGATCAGCCGGCGACGGGAAGCTTGTCCGGGACCACGGCCGACGCGCCGACAGCCCGGGAGGGCTTGGCCCTGCCCGGCAGGAGCAGGGC
Organism: Streptomyces sp. NPDC048258; assembly: GCF_043201995.1. Taxonomy (NCBI): domain Bacteria; kingdom Bacillati; phylum Actinomycetota; class Actinomycetes; order Kitasatosporales; family Streptomycetaceae; genus Streptomyces; species Streptomyces sp. NPDC048258. Next base: position 161,806 of record NZ_JBICZH010000010.1, on the reverse strand, counting down.
GAGCGCGGCGGACAGGGCGACCGCGCCGGCGCCGATCCACAGGGCGGGGATCGTGCCGTCGGTGAAGGCCTGCGGGGACTCGTAGCCGCCCTGGGCGGAGAAGACCGAGGCCAGGACCGCGACTCCGAGGGCTCCGCCGACCTCGCGCAGGGCGTTGTTGGCGCCGGAGGCCTTGCCCTGGTCGGCCGGGGCGACGGTGGACATCAGGACGTTGGCGGCGGGGGCGAAGTAGAGGGCCATGCCGATCCCGCTGAGGATCAGCGGCGGCAGCTGGGCCGCGTACGAGACGTCCGCGCTCAGGATCGCCGCGAACCAGCCGAGGCCGAGGGCCTGGAACGCCAGCCCGGCGGCGACGACGGGACGGCCGCCGATGCGGTCGGAGAGGATGCCCGCGAAGGGGGCGACGATCATCGGCATGCCGGTCCAGGGGAGCATGCGCAGGCCCGCCTGGGTGGGCGAGTAGCCGGCGACGCCCTGGAGGAACTGGCTGAGCAGGAAGATCGAGCCGAACATGCCCAGGAACATCAGCAGGCTGGCCAAGTTGATCCCGAGGAAGCCGCGGTTCCGGAAGAGCCGCATGGGGAGCATGGGGTTCGCGTTGTTGAAGCCGTGGTGGATGAACCCTCCGACGAGCGCGGCTCCGACGATCAGGCCGGTGAGCACGGGGGCGCTGGTCCAGCCCTTGGCGTTGGCGTTGACCAGGGCGTAGACGATGCCGAAGAGGCCGCCGCTGATGAGCAGGGTGCCCGGGACGTCGAGGCGGGCGCCGGGGGCGGTGGACTCGGCGAGCCGCAGGCGGGCGAGCGGTATCAGGGCCAGGCCTATCGGAACGTTGAGCCAGAAGATCCACTGCCAGGAGATGTGCTCGGTGAGGCTGCCGCCGATGAGGGGGCCGCTGGCGACGGCGAGGCCCGTGACGGCGCCGTAGATGCCGAGGGCCATGCCGCGGCGGGCCGCCGGTACGGCGGCGGTGAGCAGGGTCAGGGTGAGCGGCATCATGATCGCGGCGCCGACGCCCTGGACGGCGCGGGCGGCGATGAGCGCGTCGATGCCGGACGAGAGCGCGGCGGCGGCGGAGGCGCCGGTGAAGATCGCGAGGCCCGCGATGAAGAGCCGGCGGCGGCCGAAGCGGTCACCGAGGGCGGCGCCGAACATGAGGAGGACGGCGAAGGTGAGCGTGTACGCGTTCACCGTCCACTCCAGGTCCTCCAGCTTGCCGCCGAGGTCCTCGCGGATGGCGGGAAGGGCGGTGGTGACGACGAGGTTGTCCAGGGCGGCCATGAAGCTGGCCACACCGGTGAGGACGAGGGCCCAGACGGCGGGCCCGCGGAGCTTGGTGTCCGGGTCTTGCGTGTTCACGATTTCCCCCTGCGGATTGTTAGTTATCGCTGACTAACTTTCGTGCGCATGAGCGGCCCGCCTGACAGACGGCATGCCCTCACTTCTCCAGGCGGCCCTTGCTGTGGGCCTCGGGGTACAGCCCCTCCCAGACCCGGTGCTCGGGCGGGAAACCCATGGCGGCGAGGGTGTTGATCAGCATCCCGTACGCCATGAAGGTCGTGGTCTCGCTCACGTCGCCGCCGAACGGCACGTGGACGGTGTCCCACAGCTCCATCCAGCCCTTCCGGACGAGCTCGCCGAGCTCGTGGTCCCCGGCCGCTTCGGCGGCGGCGACGGTGACGTACATCTGGAGCTGCATCTGGAGCTTGTCGGGATCCTCGGCGATGAGCCGGGTGTAGGCGTTCGCCATGGCCCGCGTGGCCTCCTCGCCGTACAGCCCTTCGGCGGCCTCGGCGAAGACCTCCCGGGTGTCGCGCAGACAGCGCTCGGCGGCGGCGAGGAAGATCGCGAGCTTGTTCGGGAAGAGCCGGAAGAGATACGGCTGCGAGACGCCCACCCGCTTGGCGATCGCCTCGGTGGAGGTCCCGTAGTACCCGCCGCGGGCGAACTCGTGCATCGCCGCGCGGATGACGCTCTCGCGCCGCTCTTCTGCGCTCATCCTTGCCATGCATTTAAGTTAGTGCTCAATCACTAACTTGGCAAGGAGTGGGGCTGCGGGGTGGGCGGGACGTGAGCGCCCCGCCCCGCCCTCACGCCAGTTCGACCACCGCGCGGGACATGCCCAGCACCTTCTGGCCGGCGCTCATGGCCGTCAGGTCGACCCGGACGCGGTTGTCGTCCAGCTTGGCCGCGACCTTGGCGGTGACCTCGATCAGGCCGCCCTGGTCGTCGTTCGGGACCACGACCGGCTTGGTGAAGCGCACGCCGTACTCGACCACCGCGCCCGGGTCGCCGACCCAGTCGGTGACCACGCGGACCGCCTCGGCCATGGTGAACATGCCGTGCGCGATCACGTCCGGCAGTCCGACCTCCTTGGCGAACTTCTCGTTCCAGTGGATCGGGTTGAAGTCTCCCGAGGCCCCGGCGTAGCGGACGAGCGTGGCGCGGGTCACGGGGAAGGACGCCGCCGGCAGCTCGGTGCCGACCTCGACGTCGGCGTACTGGATCTGCGCTGCCATGTCAGGCCTCCTCGGGGGCGCGGGAGACGAGCTTCGTCCACGCCGTCACCACGTGCTCGCCGGTCTCGTCGTGGACTTCGCCGCGGATGTCGATGATGTCGTTGCCCGCGAGGGACTTCACGGCCTCGATGGTGGAGGTCACCGAAAGCCGGTCACCGGCACGCACGGGGCGCGAGTACGCGAACTTCTGGTCGCCGTGCACGACGCGGCTGTAGTCCAGCCCCAGCTGCGGATCCTCGACGACCTGGCCCGCCGCCGCGAACGTGATGGCGAACACAAAGGTCGGCGGAGCGATCACATCGGGGTAGCCGTACGCCTTGGCGGCTTCGGGGTCGGTGTAGACGGGATTGGCGTCACCCACCGCTACCGCGAATTCGCGGATCTTCTCCCGGCCGACCTCGTAAGGATCGGTGGGCGGGTAGCTCCGCCCCACGAAGGACTGGTCGAGAGCCATGACTCACTACCTCCTGATGAAGGGACATGACGGAACACGAAAAACAGGTGCGGCATGTGCCACAGGCGCGGGGCGCCAAAACGACACAAGGCCGCCCCCAATGAAGGGGACGACCTCATGACGGTGCCTGTATACGAGACTTCGCTGGGGTCAGCGGGTCTCGCGGTGCGCGGTGTGCGAGTTGCAACGCGGGCAGTGCTTCTGCATCTCAAGACGGTCCGGGTTGTTACGCCGGTTCTTCTTGGTGATGTAGTTCCGCTCCTTGCACTCCACGCAGGCCAGCGTGATCTTCGGGCGGACGTCGGTGGCAGCCACGTGAGTGCTCCTTGACGGAAATTGGGACGGATGAACGCATACAAGAGTAGCCGACCGGGAGACCGACCCCGCAATCGGCTACTGTGTGTAGCGGCGACCGGACTTGAACCGGTGACACAGCGATTATGAGCCGCTTGCTCTACCGACTGAGCTACGCCGCTTTGATGTGATCCGCTCCCCACCCGAGGGTGGGGAACCTCTCTCACCAGAGCCCCAATGCGGAATCGAACCGCAGACCTTCTCCTTACCATGGAGACGCTCTACCGACTGAGCTATTGGGGCGAGCGATGAAGACATTACACGGTTGCCCGCCGATCGCCCAAATCCTTTGCGGGGACCGGGCTCCGAGGGGGTCCGGAAGCCTTTCTTGATCAGACCGCAGAGGCCTCTCCGGCCACTTCCGCCCCGGAATGTGTGCGGGCTCACGTCCCACCACCCGCGAACGGGGGCCGACCGGCGCCCCGTCGGCGCCTGTTGACGCCTGTTGACGCCTGTTGACGCCGACGGGGCGCACACGCGGGCGCCGAGGCGCACGCGCACCACACCGGTACGACTATTGCGCTCTTCCGTGAACCGGGCTGCCCCGCGCCCTAGGCTCTGAGCACGCTGCGTGATCTTGGGCCGCGGGCCGCGGCCAGGGCCCAGGAACCGCCCGAGCCACCGCAGGAGCGCGATGTCCGACAGCCAGCCGCAGCAGCCGTCCCACTCCCCTCGCAGCGGCCGCGGCGAGGGCGGCGGCCACGGACCCGCACACGGCCCCTCCCAGAGCCCCGCCCGCCTCCGCGTGGGCGGGATCGCGGCCGCCGCCGAGGCCACCACCCTGCTGCTCGCCGGGGCCCGCCTCACCGACGGCCGGACCGTCGACGTCCGCCTCAGCGGCGGCCGGATCCAGGCCGTGGGCACCGCGGGCAGCCTCCCGGCCCCCGCCCTCTCCCGCGTGGACCTCAGCGGCTATCTGCTGCTGCCCGCCCCCGCCGAGCCCCACGCCCATGGGGACACCGCCCTGACCGCCGACGGCGAGGGACCCGTCTCGTACACCCCTGACGAGGTCCAGCGCCGGGCCACCGAAGCGGCCCTGCTCCAGCTCGGCCACGGCGCCACCGCCGTGCGCTCGCACGTCCGGATCGGCGACGTGCACGGCCTCGGGCCCTTGGAGGCCGTGCTCCAGGCCCGCCGTTCGCTGCGCGGGCTCACCGACCTGACCACCGTGGCCGTACCCCGGCTGCTGACCGGGGTGGCCGGCGCCGATGGGCTCGCGATGCTGCGGGACGCGGTCAAGATGGGCGCCTCCGTGATCGGCGGCTGCCCCGACCTGGACCCCGACCCGACGGGCTTCCTGGAAGCCGTCCTGGAACTCGCCGACGAGCACGGCTGCCCCGTGGACCTGCACACGGACGGTGACGATCCCGCCCGCCTGTCCCGGCTCGCCGCGATGGCCGGCGGGCTGCGCCCCGGGGTGACCATCGGCCCCTGCGGCGGCCTCTCCCGGCTCCCGCTGGACGTGGCCGCCCGCGCCGCCGACCAGCTGGCCGCGGCCGGCGTACGGGTGACCTGCCTGCCCCAGGGCGACTGCGCGGCCCTGGAACGCCGCGGCCTGCGCGCCGCCCCCGTACGTCTGCTGCGGACCTCGGGCGTGCGGGTCACGGCCGGCAGCGGGGCGCTGCGCGACGCCGGGAACCCGGTCGGCCGTGGCGACCCGCTGGAGGCCGCGTACCTGCTGGCCTCCCAGGGCGGCCTCCGGCCGGGCGAGGCCTACGAGTCGGTCAGCTCCGCCGCCCGCGAGGCCATGGGCCTGCCGGAGGTCCGGGTGGAGGCCGGTTTCCCGGCGGAGCTGCTCGCGGTGCGCGGGGACCGGATCGCGGCCGTGCTCTCCCTCGCGTACAGCCGGATCGTGATCCACCGCGGGCGGGTGGTAGCCCGTACGAGTGCCGTGCGGGAGTACTGCGACTCCGCCGTCGCGGTGGCCCTGGACCTGCCCCGGCAGGGCCGTTCGGAGCCCGGACCCTGAAGGTTCGCCCGGCGTTCGCGGGCGTGGGCGCCCGGCTCGTCGTACGGTCGGGTCATGCGCATCGTCATCGCGGGTGGACACGGTCAGATCGCGCTGCGGCTGGAGCGCCTGCTCGCCGCGCGCGGGTACGAGGTCGCGGGCATCATCCGCGACCCGGCACAGGGCGACGACCTCAGGGAGGCCGGCGCCGAACCGGTGCTGTGCGATCTGGAGTCGGCCTCGGTGGAGCACGTGGCGGGCATCCTCCAGGGCGCGGACGTGGCGGTCTTCGCGGCCGGCGCGGGCGCCGGCAGCGGTGTCGGGCGCAAGGACACCGTGGACCGGGGCGCGGCGGTGCTGTTCGCCGACGCGGCCGAACGGGCACGCGTACGACGCTTCCTGATGGTCTCTTCGATGGGCGCGGACACGCACCACGAGGGCGGTGACGTCTTCGACGTCTACCTGCGGGCCAAGGGCGAGGCCGACGACCACGTCCGGACCCGGCTGGGCCTGGAGTGGACGATCCTGCGCCCCGGCTCGCTGATCGACGACGCCGGTACGGGCCTGGTCCGCCTGGAGGCGCGGACGGGCCGCGGGTCCGTGCCCCGCGACGACGTGGCGGCGGTGCTCGCGGAACTGGTCGAGACCCCGGCGACGGCGGGCCTGACCCTGGAGCTGACCTCCGGTTCGACGCCGGTCACCGTGGCCGTCAAGGACGTCGCGGGCAACTGACGGGGTATCGGCCCGGTCAGAACTCGGCGGTGACCTTGTCGTCGGACCGCCCGACCGAGTCCTGCCGGTACCGGTCCTCATAGGCCTGGCGGATCTTCTCGATGCGCGCGCTGCGCTCGTCGGCCTCTTTCTCGGGGTAGAGCAGCACCACCTCGTACGAGGTCTCGCGGACGGACCTGCCGTCCTTGCCGCGCCACTGGCCGTACCCGTCGTGGACGGTCAGCCCCTCGGGGAAGGCGGGGGTGATCTCGCGGTCCAGGAACCGCATGAACTCCGGCTCCCCGATCGGGTCGCGGCCGTCGGGGCGCTCCGTGCCGAAGTAGAGCCGGGTCTCCTGGTACGGCTCCCCCACGTCGGTGTGGAGCGCCGCTCCCACCAGGGCCGGAATCCCGGCGCCGAGCAGGGCGACGAGGACCCCACCGCTTGCTTTCCCCCGCGTGTCAAATGTCCATTTCACCCCTGGTGAACGAACAGGAGACCCCGACGATGCGGTCGATGACGGGCCTCACGGAGTCTCCAGCCGCCGGCGCCACCACGGATCACGCGGCGAGGCGTACGGATCGTTGAGGGTGCGCGCGAGGAACCGCTCGTCGAGCGGCGCGAGCACGGCACGCAGCTCGCGCGCGGGCCTCCGCGAGAGGCGGTGGCAGATGGCCTCCAGCGTCTGCCGGTGGTCTCCGCCCCAGGCGGGCTCACAGCACGGGCATTCGCTGAACCACCGCGGGTACGTCACCCAGGGCCCTGGCTCGTACACCGTCTCGCGCCAGCCGCGCAGAGCCTGGTGGGCAGCGCCCGGCGCATAGGCCCGGCGCTCGATGCGGGCGATCTCTGCGACGGTCTTGGCGGAGAGCCCGGAGATGACGGCTCGGTCGTCCCCACGGCGCACTTTTCGGGGCAGGTCCGCCCGGACCTGCGACACGGGCTTACGCGGCATGGGCCTTTCGGATGCTGGTCATGCCGTCAGCATGCCCGCGCGCCCCGCTCGTGCCCACCGGTTTTCCGCCCGTAAGCCGTACGCCCGTAAGCCTGCAAGGGCAAGACGCATGCGAGAAGACCCCCGCTACAAGTAACGGGGGTCTCACATCGCGTGGCGACGCCAGGATTCGAACCTGGGTAGGCTAAGCCGACGGATTTACAGTCCGCTCCCATTGGCCACTCGGGCACATCGCCATGAGATGTCGCCGGCGAGTCCGCTTTGGGGCGGTGCTCTGTGGCAACGACGTAAACGATACCTGATGACCGGGGGTGCTTCGCCACCGGATTGATCAGCGCTGCGGCCGGGTGCGGTGGCTAGGCTTTGCGGAGCGGGCCGGGGATGTCCGGCCGCGCCCTCCGGGGCGATCACAACCGACTTCAAGGAGCCACAGCACATGGCCGACTCCAGTTTCGACATCGTCTCGAAGGTCGAGCGGCAGGAGGTCGACAACGCCCTCAACCAGGCCGCCAAGGAGCTCTCGCAGCGCTACGACTTCAAGGGCACCGGCGCCACGATCGCCTGGTCCGGCGAGAAGATCCTGATGGAGGCGAACTCCGAGGAGCGCGTCAAGGCCGTCCTCGACGTGTTCGAGACCAAGCTGGTCAAGCGCGGGATCTCGCTCAAGGCGCTGGACGCCGGCGAGCCGCAGCTGTCCGGCAAGGAGTACAAGATCTTCGCCACGATCGAGGAAGGCATCTCCCAGGAGAACGCCAAGAAGGTCGCGAAGATCATCCGGGACGAGGGCCCCAAGGGCGTCAAGGCCCAGGTCCAGGGCGAGGAGCTGCGCGTCAGCTCCAAGAGCCGTGACGACCTCCAGGAGGTCCAGGCGCTGCTCAAGGGCAAGGACCTGGACTTCGCGATCCAGTTCGTGAACTACCGCTGACCCAGGTCCCAGACCTGCCCGCACGCCGGCCCGGCGGTCCTCACGGACCGCCGGGCCGCGGCGGTTACGGGGGCCTCGGCGGTTACGGGTGTTGCAGGGGTTGCGGGGGTGTGTGCGGGGCGTGAGCGGCGCGTGCGCCACCGCGGGCTTCCGTGGGCACTTGGGTGGCCTGCATGCGCCCGGCAAGGTGGGTGGGGCATCCATCCACCGCGTGGCAGGGGGTTCTCGCATGCCTGGGGCCGGCACGTTTCGTGAAGACTTCGGGGCGTCCGTCGTCGTCGCGCTGGTCGCGTTACCCCTCTGTGTGGGCGTGTCCGTCGCCTCCGGGGTGCCGGCCGAGCTGGGGATCGTCACCGGGGTGGTCGGAGGGCTGGTCACCGGCTGGTTCCGAGGGAGTTCGCTGCAGGTGAGCGGGCCCGCGGCCGGGCTCACCGTGCTGGTCTACGAGGCGGTGCGGGCGTACGGTCTGCCCGCGCTCGGGGTGCTGGTGCTGGCCGCCGGGGTGGTGCAGCTGGGCATGGGGGTGCTGCGGCTCGGGCGGTGGTTCCGGGCGATCTCCGTCGCCGTCGTGCACGGGATGCTGGCCGGGATCGGGCTGGTGCTGATCTCCGGGCAGCTCTACGCCCTGGGCGGCGTGGAGGCTCCGGGGCAGACCCTGGCCAAGCTGAGCGGGGTGCACGAGCTCGGGGCGCAGGCCGACTGGGCCGCCGTGGCGCTCGGGGCCGGGACCATCGCCGTCATGTCGCTGTGGCGCCGGATGCCGGCGCGGGTGCGCCTGCTGCCCGGGGCGCTGGTGGGGGTGGCGGCCGCCACCGCCGTGGCCGCCCTGCTGGGGCTGCCCGTGGAGAGGGTGCGGGTGACGGGGGTGCTGGAAGCGGTGTCCCCTCCCGCCTGGGGCGACTTCGGTGTGCTGGCCTCCGTCGGGGCGATCGGGACCGTGATCGCGCTTGCGCTGATCGCCTCCGCCGAGACGCTGTTCAGCGCCGCCGCCGTGGACCGCATGCACGACGGGCCGAGAACGGAGTACGACCGGGAACTCATCGCCCAGGGCGTGGGCAACAGCGTGTGCGGGCTGCTCGGGGCGCTGCCGATGACCGCCGTCATCGTGCGCAGCGCCGCCAATGTGGAGGCCGGGGCCCGAACCCGGGCGGCCCGGGTGCTGCACGGCGGCTGGCTGCTGCTCTTCGCCGTGGCCTTCCCCCGGGCCCTGGAGGCCGTGCCGCTCGCCGCGCTGGCCGGGGTGCTGCTGCACGCCGGCTGGAAACTGCTGCCGGCCCGGGCGGTGGCCGCGCTGTGGCGGACACACCGGGGTGAGGCGGTGGTGCTGGTGGCCACCGCCTCCGCGATCGTGGTCACCAATCTCTTCGAGGGAGTGCTGGTCGGCCTGGGTCTCGCCGTCGCCAAGGCGGCCTGGGAGACCTCCCACGTGCACATCGAGGAGGTGTGGGAGGACGGCGATCTGTGCGTGCGCATCGTGGGGAACGCCAGCTTCCTGAGGCTGCCCAAGCTGCTCGACGCCCTGGACGCCCTGCCGCACGGGAAACCCGTGCGGCTCGATCTGAGCGGGCTGCGCCATCTCGACCACGCCTGCCTGACCGCCCTGGAGGGGTGGGAGCGCAAGCGGATGCCGCTCCCCGGCCGGGAAGGCGTCATCTAGGGCGGTTAGCCTCCGCCCCGTGGACAACGAGTTGAAGCGCAGCCTGGGAGTCTCCGACGCGGTCGTGGTCGGGCTCGGCGCAATGGTCGGCGCCGGAATCTTCGCCGCCCTCGCCCCGGCGGCACGCGCGGCGGGCGGCGCGCTCCTCGCTGCCCTCGCTCTGGCGGCCCTGGTGGCCTACTGCAACGCGCACTCCTCGGCGCGGCTGGCCGCCCGGTACCCGTCCTCCGGCGGCACGTACGTCTACGGGCGCGAGCGGCTCGGGCCCTTCTGGGGATATCTGGCCGGCTGGGGGTTCGTGGTCGGCAAGACCGCCTCCTGCGCGGCGATGGCCCTGACTGTCGGCGCGTACGTCTGGCCCGGGCAGCAGCACGTCGTGGCCGTCGCCGCGGTGGTGGCGCTGACCGCCGCGAGCTACGGCGGCGTGCAGAAGTCCGCCCGGCTGGCCCGGCTGATCGTGGCGGCGGTCCTGGCCGTGCTGGCCGGCGTGGTCGTGGTGTGCCTGTCCTCCGAGGCCGCCGACGCCGGGCGGCTCGGAGGCGAGGACTGGGGCGCCGTCGGCCTGTTGCAGGGGGCCGGGCTGCTGTTCTTCGCCTTCGCGGGCTACGCCCGGATCACCACCTTGGGCGAGGAGGTGCGCGACCCGGAGCGGACGATCCCGCGGGCGGTGCCGCTCGCCCTGGGGATCGCGCTGCTGGTGTACGCCGCCGTGGCGGTGGCGGCTCTGTCGGTGCTCGGCGCCGACGGGCTGGCGGGGTCGACGGCTCCGCTGGCCGACGCGGTCCGGGCGGCCGGCCGGCCCGGACTGGCCCCGGTCGTCCGGGTGGGCGCGGCCTTGGCGGCGCTGGGCTCACTGCTGGCCCTCGTCCTCGGGGTCTCGCGGACGGCCTTGGCGATGGCCCGGGACGGCCACCTCCCCCGTGCGCTGGCCGCCGTACATCCCCGGCATCACGTCCCGCACCATGCGGAGCTGGCAGTGGGTGCGGTCGTGGCGGTGCTCGCGGCCACCGCCGATCTGAGGGGCGCGATCGGTTTCTCCTCCTTCGGAGTGCTGGCCTACTACGCGATCGCGAACGCCTCCGCGTGGACTCTCGATTCAGGTGTCAAGGGCCGAGCCGTGGCAGCCGTCGGGCTGTCCGGCTGTGTGGTGCTGGCCTGCGCGCTGCCCCTCGCGTCGGCGGTCTCGGGGGCGGCGGTGCTGGCGGTCGGCGCGCTGGCCTACGGTGTGCGCCGGCGGTTCAGATCCGGGATCTGAACTCGGTCCAGGGAGCCAGTTCCAGGTCGAGCTCCTCCCCCAGGGTGGACTCCTCGCAGAACCAGGCGGTGCCGTCCAGCCAGCCGCGGAGCCAGCCGGCCAGACTCGGGGTGTCGATGGACCAGGCGAGGTCGGACTCCCCTGGATTCGGGTCGAACAGCAGCACCTGGGCCGTCTCGGAGCGGCAGTCCACGCAGGCGTACACGGCGCAGCCGAAGTCGGCTATCGGCAGTACGCCCTCGGGCCAGCGCCACCCGGACGCGCGCTGCGCCTCATATGTCCCGACGGCCTGACGAAGCGGCAGCACCCCTGCTCCGGGCCGAATCCGCCGTCGCCGACGCGCGTGTAGAGCGCGGCGAGCAGCGGCGGCAGGGCGAAGCCGAGTATGCCCTCGGCGTGGGCGATCTCCCCGGTGGCCGGCGGCGCGGGCAGGGGCCTTCCCTGCCCGCGCGCGGAGTTGCGTACGCGGTCTGCGACTTGCTTCAGCAACTGCTCGGTCTCGTTCATGCGTTCATGGTGACCCACCCCACTGACAGCCCGCTCAGCCTGTGGATAACTCAGCCGAGGACGACCTCGATCCGCCGTTAGCGCAGGAAGGCGACGAGCTCGTCGCAGGTGTGCGGGGAAGGGCCCCTTGACCCCGAAGCCGCCGCACAGGGCGTCCGAGACGGCGAGGGATCCTTGCCGACGGTCACGTCATAGCTGCTCGTCGTCGTGGTCCTCGTCCTCGCCTCACAGGGCGAACGCGGTCACCGAGAGGCGAACGGGGCGTCCGTGGGGACGATTTCGCGGCCCAGCGGGAGCAGGGAGAGCGGGACCATCTTGAAGTTGGCGATGCCGAACGGGATGCCGATGATCGTGATGCACAGCGCGAGGCCGGTGACGATGTGGCCGATGGCCAGCCACCAGCCCGCCAGGACCAGCCACAGGACGTTGCCGATGCAGGAGGCGGCGCCCGCGTCGCGGCGCTCGACCGTGGTGTACCCGAAGGGCCACAGGGCGTAGACGGCGATGCGGAAGGCGGCGATGCCGAAGGGGATGCCGATGATGGTGATGCAGAGCAGCACCCCGGCGAGGACGTAGCCCAGGAACAGCCAGATACCGCTGAGGATGAGCCAGATGACGTTCAGGATGGTCTTCACTGTCGGCGGCCTGCCATCTGTTCGAGCCGGGCGATGCGCTCGGCCATCGGAGGGTGTGTCGAGAACATCTTAGAAAGACCTTCGCCTGGGCGGAACGGGTTGGCGATCATCATGTGGCTCGCCGTCTCCAGGCGGGGTTCCGGGGGCAGCGGGAGCTGCTTGGTGCCCGCGTCGAGCTTGCGCAGGGCGCTCGCCAGGGCGAGCGGGTCCCCGGTGAGCTGGGCGCCGGACGCGTCGGCCTCGTACTCACGGGAGCGGCTGATGGCCAGCTGGATCACAGCGGCGGCCAGCGGGCCGAGGATCATGATCAGCAGCATGCCGAAGAGGCCCGGTCCCTCGTCGTCGTTCGATCGGCCGACCGGGATCAGCCAGGCGAAGTTCACCAGGAACATGATCACCGAGGCGAGGGCTCCGGCGACGGACGAGATCAGGATGTCGCGGTTGTAGACGTGGCTGAGTTCGTGGCCGATGACTCCGCGCAGTTCGCGCTCGTCGAGTATGCGCAGGATGCCCTCGGTGCAGCAGACCGCGGCGTTGCGCGGGTTGCGGCCGGTGGCGAAGGCGTTGGGCGCCTCGGTGGGCGAGATGTAGAGGCGGGGCATGGGCTGGCGCGCGGACGTGGAGAGCTCGCGCACCATGCGGTAGAGCGCGGGGGCCTCGAACTCGCTGACGGGGCGGGCGCGCATCGCGCGTAGAGCCAGCTTGTCGCTGTTCCAGTACGCGTACGCGTTCGTCCCGAGGGCGATGAGGACGGCGACGATCAGGCCGGTCCGTCCGAAGAAGCTTCCGATGACGATGATGAGTGCGGACAGCCCGCCGAGGAGTACGGCGGTCTTGAGCCCGTTGTGCCGGCGGTGCACGGTACGCCCTCCAAGTGGTGCGGCAGGGGGACCCGGAGCGAGGGCCTACGGTCCAGTGGACCCTCCCTTCCTGGTCAACGCGAGGTGAGGGCGTCTGGTTCCCAGGGCACGACTGCCCCGCCGCCCGCGTGGCGGGGGCGGCGGGGCAGGGACAGGCGTTGCTCCGTACGGGTTATTGCGGGAAGAGGCTGCCCGACGCGACGCGCAGGACCAGCTGCGGGGCGCCCGAGAGGACCAGGGCGGTCACGGCGGTGAGCACGATGGCCGCGGTGACCGGCCAGGGGGCCGTCGTACGGGTCTCGGCCGCGCCCTCGGGCATGCGGAACAGCAGCGCGGTCCAGCGCAAGTAGTAGTAGAGGGCGACGACGACGTTGATCGCCATGACGACGGCCAGCCAGCCCAGGCCCGCGTCGACCGCGGACCGGAAGACGATGACCTTGGCGAAGAGGCCGATGATGCCCGGCGGCAGGCCGGCCAGGCAGAGCAGGAAGAAGGCCAGCGAGAGGGCGGCCAGCGGGCGCTCGGCGTACAGGCCCCGGTAGTCGCTGATCCGGTGGAGCGGCTTGGTACGGGCGACCAGCGCGGCCACGGAGAAGGCGCCCAGGTTCACGGCGGCGTACATCAGGGCGTAGGCGACGGTGGAGCCGATCTGGTCGCGGTCGGAGTACGCGGCCGCGGCGATCGGGACGAGCAGGTAGCCGGCCTGGCCGACCGAGGACCAGGCGAGCAGCCGTACGGCGCTGTTCGGGCGGTCCGCGGACTGGCGCAGGGCGGCGGCGTTGCCCAGCGTCATGGTGAGCGCGGCGAGGACGGCCAGGGCCGGGCCCCAGATCTCGGAGTACGCCGGGAAGGCGATCACCGTGACGAGGATGAGGCCGGTGAAACCGACGGCCTTGCCGATCACCGAGAGGTAGCCGGCGATGGGCAGGGGGGCGCCGACGTAGGTGTCGGGGACCCAGAAGTGGAAGGGGACGGCCGCGGTCTTGAAGGCGAAGCCGACGAGGGTGAGCGCGACGCCGACCATGGCGAGGGTGTCGAGCTGCCCGGGGACGTCCTGGAGGCGGTCGGCGACCTGGGTGAGGTGCAGGGAGCCGGTGGCGGCGTAGACGAAGCTGACGCCCATCAGCGACACGGCGGTGGCGGCGACGGAGGAGAGGAAGAACTTGAGGGCGGCCTCCGAGGAGAGGCGGTCGCCGCGGCGCATGCCGACGAGGGCGAAGGCGGGCAGCGAGGCCACTTCGAGGGCGACGATCAGAGTGGCGAGGTCGCGGGAGGCGGGCAGCAGGGCGGCGCCGGCGGCGGAGGAGAGCAGCAGGAACCAGTACTCGCCTGCGGGCATGCGCGTGTCGCGGACGGCGGTGACCGACAGCAGGGCGGTGACCAGGGCGCCGGCCAGGACCAGGAACTGGATGACGAGCGCGAAGTGGTCGGCGGTGTAACTGCAGGCGGCCGGGTCGCCGGTGAGGCAGAAGGTGGTGCGGTCGCCCGCGCGCAGCGGCAGCAGGGTGGCGGTCGCGACGGCGAGGCCGGCGACGGAGATCCAGCCGAGGGCGGGCTTGGCGCGCTCGGGTACGAAGAGGTCGGCGATCAGGACGGCCAGGCCGACGGCGGCGGTGATCACCACGGGTGCGAGGGCGAGCCAGTCGACGGACTGGACCAGGCTGGGGGTGTCGGCGGAGAGGACCGTGAGGGCCTGGGCCGTCATGCGTTGCCTCCTGCGAGGAGCTTCTGGACGGCCGGGTCGGTGAGGCCGAGGAGGACAGCGGGCCACAGGCCGGCGAGGACGGTGAGGGCGACGAGCGGGGTCCAGGCGGCGAACTCGTAGCGCTGGATGTCCGCGACGGCGAGCTCGGGGCCGGACTTCGGGTCGCCCATGCAGACGCGCCGCACGACGATCAGGAGGTAGGCGGCGGTGAGCAGGGTGCCGAACGCTCCGATGGCCATGAAGGTGAGGAAGGCCGGGCGGGACAGCCCCTCGGCGGGCTCGAAGGCGCCGAAGAGCGCCAGCATCTCGCCCCAGAAGCCGGCCAGGCCGGGCAGGCCCAGGGAGGCGACGGCGGCGAAGGCGAGGAACGCGCCCATGCGGGGGGCGCGGCCGTAGAGGGCGGCGCCGGTGGCCCCGGCGAGGGTGTCGAGGTCGGCGGTGCCGTAGCGGTCCTTGAGGGCGCCGACCAGGAAGAAGAGCAGGCCGGTGATCAGGCCGTGGGCGATGTTGGCGAAGAGCGCGCCGTTGACCCCGGTGGGGGTCATGGACGCGATGCCGAGGAGCACGAAGCCCATGTGGCCGACGGAGGAGTACGCGATGAGGCGCTTGAGGTCGCCCTTGTTCCCCTTGCGGGCCAGGGCGAGGCAGGCGAGGGATCCGTAGACGATGCCGACGACTGCGAAGGCGGCCAGGTAGGGGGCGAAGGTGGCCATGCCGTCGGGGGTGACCGGGAGCAGGATGCGGACGAATCCGTACGTGCCCATCTTGAGCAGGACGCCGGCCAGCAGGACGGAGCCGACGGTGGGCGCGGCGGTGTGCGCGTCCGGCAGCCAGCTGTGCAGCGGCCACATCGGGGTCTTCACGGCGAGGCCGATGCCGATGGAGAGGACGGCCAGGAGCTGGGTGGTGTGGGTCAGTTCGCGGCCGTTGTCAGAGGCGAGTGCCACCATGTCGAAAGTGCCGCTCTTCAGTCCGATGAGCAGCAGACCGAGCAGCATGACGACGGAGCCGAGGAGCGTGTAGAGGATGAACTTCCAGGCGGCAGCCTGCCGCTGAGCACCGCCCCAGCGGGCGATGAGGAAGTACATCGGGATGAGGACCATCTCGAAGGCGAGGAAGAAGAGCAGCAGGTCGAGTACGGCGAAGGTCGCGAGGGTGCCGGATTCGAGGATGAGGAGCAGGGCGACGAAGGCCTTCGGGGAAGGGCCTTCGGGGAGCTTGAAGTAGCTGTAGAGCGCGCAGAGGAAGAACAGCAGCGCGGTCATCAGGAGGAGGGGGAGCGAGATGCCGTCGATGCCGAGGTGGATCCGGACGTTCAGCGCCTGGATCCAGCTGATGTCCGTCGTCGCCTGGAAGCGGGACGGGGCGTCGTGGTCGAAGCCCAGGGTGAGGGCGATCGCCGCGGCGAGGATGACGCCGGTCACGGTCACACCGTGGCGGAGCACGGCCTGTTCGGGGCCGCGGCCCTTGAGGCCGGGCGGGGGCGGCAGGAGGGCCGCGGCGGCGCCGAGGAGCGGTGCGGCCACGATGAACGCCAGAAGGAACTGCATCACGGACGGGCTGATATCAATCACGGCTGACTCACGGCTCACGATCCGGCGTTGACGTTGGCGAGGACGGCGGTGGCGATCGCCAGGACCACGGCGCCGGCGAGCAGGGCGCTCAGGTAGCTCTGCACGTTGCCGGTCTGGGCCCGGCGTACGAGGCTGCCGAGCAGCCGGGGGCCGGTGCCCGCGCCGCGGACGTACGTGTCCACGACCTCACGGTCGAGGAAGCGGACCAGGCCGGCGGCCGCGAGGACGGGGCGGACGAAGAGCCGGTCGTAGACGGCGTCGAGGTGGAAGCCCTCGGCCGCGTGGCGGTGCAGCGGTCCGAGGAGCGCCTTGCCGGGGTCCGGGGCGGAGCCGGCCGGGACGGCGGGGTGGTCGTGGGTGACCTCGGCGACCTCGGGGGTCTCGGCGGCTGATTCGGCGGCGGCGACGGACGCGGACAGGCCGGCTCCGTACCCGGCGGCGACGGCCTTGACCGTGGCGCGCTGCCAGAGGGCGTAGGTGACCATCACGCCGACGACCGCGGCGCCCGTGCCGAGGATCGAGGTGACCAGGGTCGGGGTGAGTTCCCCGCCGTCGAACCAGTCGGCGATGGGGCCCGCCGCGAGGCCGAAGCCGACCGAGGGGATCGCGAGCAGCCACAGCACGCCGGTCATGGCGAGGGGTTCCTTGCCGTGGTCGGGGGCGGCGGCGCCCCGGCCGCGGAAGGCCATCAGCCACAGCCGGGTGGCGTAGGCGGCGGTGAGCAGGGCGGTCAGCACGCCCGCGACCAGGACCACCCAGCCGGCGCTGCTGGGCGCGAACTCCGAGTGGCCGGTGGCGGTGTGCTCGGCGGCGACGAGGACGGCTTCCTTGGAGAAGAAGCCGGCGAACGGCGGGATCGCGGCGAGCGCGAGCAGCGCGATCGTCATCGTCCAGAAGGCGTCGGGAATGCGCTTGGCCAGGCCGTCCATACGGGACATGGCGGCCAGGGAGTTCGTACCGGCGGCGTGGATGATCACGCCCGCGCCGAGGAACAGGAGCGCCTTGAAGGCGCCGTGGGACAGGAGGTGGAAGACGGCGGCGCCGCGGTCGCCGACGGCCAGGGCGCCGGTCATGTAGCCGAGCTGGCCGATCGTGGAGTAGGCGAGCACCCGCTTGATGTCGTCCTGGGCCAGGGCGGCGAGGCCGGAGCCGACCATCGTGACGGCCGCCATGACGGCCATGACCACCAGCGCGGCCTGGGAGGCCGCGAAGACGGGGAGGAGGCGGGCGACGAAGTAGACACCGGCGGCGACCATCGTCGCGGCGTGGATCAGCGCGGAGACCGGGGTCGGGCCCGCCATGGCGTCCGGGAGCCAGGTGTGCAGCGGGAACTGCGCGGACTTGCCCGCGACTCCGGCGAGCAGGAGCAGCGCGATCAGCGTCGGGTGGTCGAGCCCGCCCGCGGCGACGGTGCCCAGGATCTTCGTGATCTGGAAGGAGCCGGCGTCGGTGGCGAGCGCGAACAGGCCGATCAGGAAGGGGACGTCACCGAGCTTGGTGACGAGGAAGGCCTTCAGGGAGGCGGAGCGGGCCGCCTCGGTCTCCCAGTAGTGGCCGACCAGGAAGTACGAGCAGATGCCCATGACCTCCCAGCCGACCAGCAGCACCATCAGGTCGCCGGAGTAGACGACGAGCAGCATGGCGGAGGTGAACAGTGAGACCAGAGCGGCATACGACGGGTAGCGCGGGTCCTCGCGGAGGTACGCCGTCGAGTAGAGCTGTACGCAGGTGGCGACGACCCCGACCAGGACGGCGACCAGCGCGGCGAAGCCGTCGATGTAGAGCGAGAGGTCGATCGGTACCGAGCCGGTCGGGGTCAGCTCGGTCGCGGTGCTGATCGGCGCGCCGCCGCCCTGCCGGATGGCGACGACCACGGCCAGTACGGCCGCGCCCAGCGTCGGCAGGATGGCGAGGGGCCGGACGAATCCGGGGGCGGTGCGGCCGAAGAGAAGTCCCGCGACCGCGCCCAGGAAGGGCAGGAGGGGGACCAGGACGGCGAGGGTCGTGGTGCTCACGCGGTGACCTCGCTCTGGTTGTTCGGGGCGGGCTCGTGGCCCTCGGCGGTGTCGCGGAGCCGGTCGACGTCCGAGGTGCCGCGGTTGCGGTACACCATCAGCACGATCGCGAGGCCGATGCCGATCTCGGCGGCGGCGATGGCGATGGTGAAGAGGGTGAGGGCCTGGCCGGCGTGCAGGGTGTCGCGCAGCCAGACGTCGAAGGCCACCAGGTTGAGGTTGACGGCGTTGAGCATCAGCTCGACGGACATCAGGACCAGGATGGCGTTGCGGCGGGCGAGCACTCCGTACAGGCCCGTGCAGAAGAGCAGCGCCGCGAGCACCGCGGGGTAGGCGAGGTGCATCAGCGCTGCCCCTTCTTGTCGCCGGTGCCGGCCCGTCCGGCGGCGGCGTTGTCTTCAACGGGGCTGTCCTTGCGGGACAGCACGATGGCGCCGATCAGGGCTGCGAGGAGGAGGACGGAGAGCGCTTCGAAGGGCAGCACCCAGTGCTGGAAGAGGATCTCGCCGGAGACCTTGGTCGAGCCCTGGACGGGGCCGTCGAGGTCGATCCAGGCCGTCCGGAAGGCGTCGACGACGACCCAGACGAGTGCGACGGCCGCGACGCCGGCGACGCCGGCCGCGACCCAGCGGTTGCCGGAGTCGGCGTCCGGGGAGCGGCCGATGGGCGCCTTGGTGAGCATCAGCCCGAAGAGGAGGAGGACGACCACGGAGCCGAGGTAGATCAGGACCTGGACCCAGGCGATGAACTCGGCGGTCAGCAGCAGGTACTCGACGGCGATGCCGCCGAGCGCGACGACCAGCCAGAGGGCGGCGTGCACCAGTTGCTTGGTGGTGACCGTGACGAGGGCCGCGCCGAGGGTGGCGAGGCCGACGAGGACGAAGGCGATCTCGACGCCGACCGGGGAGAGGAAACCCGCGCCTGGGGCGGCGGCCGCGAGGTGGGCGGTGAGCATCAGGCGGTGCCTCCCGCCGGGTCGGTACCGGGGCCGGGGGTGCCGGGCTCGGTGGGCGTGGCCGCTGCGGCTTCGGCCTGGGCGGCTTCGGCGGCGGCTGCTGCCGCGGCGGCCTCGGCCTTCTCCACGGCCTTGCGGGCGGCGGCGATCTCCTTGGGTTCCTCGGCGGCCGGGTCCAGGGCGGGCGGGGCCGGGACGGTCCACATCCACTCGCGGAGCTTGTCGCGCTCGTGGGTCAGGTCGTGGATGTCGGTCTCCGCGTACTCGAACTCCGGCGACCAGAAGAGGGCGTCGAAGGGGCACACCTCGATGCAGATGCCGCAGTACATACAGAGGGAGAAGTCGATGGCGAAGCGGTCGAGGACGTTGCGGCTGCGCTCACGGCCACCGGGGGTGGACGCCGGGACCGTCTCCTTGTGGGAGTCGATGTAGATGCACCAGTCGGGGCACTCACGGGCGCACAGCATGCAGACCGTGCAGTTCTCCTCGAACAGGCCGATGACCCCGCGGCTGCGCGGCGGGAGCTGGGGCTGGACCTCGGGGTACTGGGCGGTGTGCGAGCGCTTCGTCATCGTGCGCAGCGTCACGGCAAGGCCCTTGGCGAGGCCGGATCCGGGGATGGGCATCAGTTCATCGCCACCTTCACGATGCCGGTGAGCGCGATCTGGGCGAGCGCGAGCGGGATGAGTGTGGTCCAGGCGAGCTTCTGGAGCTGGTCCTCGCGCAGGCGCGGGTAGCTCACGCGGAGCCAGATCACGACGAAGGCGAGGATCGCGGTCTTGAGCAGGGTCCAGACCCAGCCGAGACCGTCGGCGCCGAAGGGTCCCTGCCAGCCGCCGAGGAAGAGGACGGTGGTGAGGGCGCAGAGGACGACGATGCCGGCGTACTCGGCGAGCAGGAACAGCGCGAAGCGCAGGCCGGTGTACTCGGTGTACGCGCCGAAGATGATCTCGGAGTCGGCGACGGGCATGTCGAAGGGGGGCCGCTGGAGTTCGGCGAGGCCGGCGGTGAAGAAGACGAGCGCGCCGACGATCTGCCAGGGCAGCCACCACCACTGGAAGCTCTCGACGATGCCGGTGAGGGAGACCGTCCCGGCCGCCATGGCCACCGAGGCGGCGGCGAGCAGCATGGGCAGCTCGTAGGCGAGCAGCTGGGCGGCGGTGCGCAGGCCGCCGAGCATGGAGAACTTGTTGGCGGAGGCCCAGCCGGCCATGAGCGAGCCGAGGACTCCGACGCCCATGACGGCGAGCACGTAGAAGATGCCGGCGTCGATGACCTGGCCGATCGCGCCCTCGCCCGGGCCGATCGGGATGGCGATGAGGACGAGGAGGTACGGGAGCAGGGCGACGGCGGGGGCGAGCTGGAAGATCCGGCGGTCGGCGTTGGCCGGGACGATGTCTTCCTTCTGCGCGAACTTCACGCCGTCGGCGACGAGCTGGGCCCAGCCGTGGAAGCCGCCGGCGTACATGGGGCCGAGGCGGCCCTGCATGTGAGCCATCACCTTGTGCTCGGTCTGCCCGACTACGAGCGGGAGCACGAGGAAGACGGCGAAGACGACGATCAGCCGCAGGGCGACGTCGAGGACGTCGTTCACGCGTCGCCTCCGTTGTCAGGGGTGGGGTCCGGGGTGGTGTCCGGGGTCTGGTCAGGCTGGCCGCCGCCCGCCTCCGGCGGGGGTGCCGGGGACTCACCGTCCGAGGCCTCGGCCTGCCGCCCGGACGCATCCGGCTTCGCCGGGGGCTCCTCGAAGGCGGGCTTCGGGTTGTGCCAGGGCGCGTCCGCGCTGCGGGGGGCCGGGCGCCGGGCCGCCTCCGGCGCGGTGGCCTGGCTCGCCGAGCCATCGGCCGCGGAGCGGGTACGGCGGGCAGGGCGGGGGCCCTCGGCTTCGGCTTCCGGCGCGGCCGGGGTTTCCGGCACGGCCGGGGCTTCCGGCGTTTGCGGAGCAGCCGGGGCTCCCGGCGCAGCCTGGCTCGCCGAGCCGTCGGCCGCGGAGCGGGTACGGCGGGCGGGGCGGGGGCCCTCGGCTTCGGCTTCCGGCGCGGCGGCCGGGGTGCCCGGGGTTCCCGGCGCAGCCGGCGTCGCCGGGGCTCCCGGGGTTCCCAGGGCTGCCGGGGCTGCCGGGGTGGCCGGGGTCGCCGGCGCAGCCGGGGTCGCGGGGGCTCCCGGCGCGGTCGGAGTGGTCGGGGGCGTCGGCGTGGTTTGGCTGGCCGAGCCGTCCGTGGTCGAGCGGGTGCGGCGGGCAGGGCGGGGCTGGGTCTCCGCCGTCGGGGTGTCCGTCGACGGGGTGGGTGTCGGCTGGGTGGCCGAGCCGTCCGTGACCGAGCGGGTGCGGCGGGCGGGGGCGCCCTCGCGGGGGGTGCGGGCGGGGGCGCCCGCCGCGCCGGCGGCGCGCGGGGTGCGGGCCGGGCGGGCGGGGGCCGGCGGGAGCTGGCCCTTCATCGGGCCCCAGTCGTTGGGGTCCGGGACGCCCGGCGGGAGCATCTGGCGGCGCTTGGGGGCGTCCGGATCGTGGGCCTCGCCCGGCTCCTTGGCGCCGGGCCAGGCCTTGGCGACGCGTGCGGCCAGGACGAAGTCCTTGCGCAGCGGGTGGCCCTCGAAGTCCTCCGGGAGGAGGAGGTGGACCAGGTGCGGATGGTCGGTGAAGACGACCCCGAACATCTCGAAGGTCTCGCGCTCGTGCCATTCCGCGCCCGCGTACACGGCGACCGCCGAGGGCAGGGAGGGCGCGGAGTGCGGGACGGTGGTGCGCAGCAGCAGGCGGCGTACGCGGTGGTTCTCCAGAGAGACGACGTGCGCGCAGATCCGGAAGCCGGTGCCCGGCTCGTCCACCGCGCTCAGCCAGTCGAAGTACGTGCAGCCCAGCTTGTCCCGGGCGATCTCCAGGGAGGAGATCCAGGAGCCGACCGGGACGTCCACCGTCAGGACGTCGTACGAGGACGAGCCCACGGCTTCTTCGCCGAAGACCATCGGCGCCGCGTCGGGAAGGGAGTCGTAGAGGTTCACGCGCCGGCCCCAGGGGGTGTGACCAGGCCGCTCGTCAGCTGGGCCACGGACGGACCCGATGCGTAGCGGTCCGCCAGCGACTCGCGGGCGATCTTCTCCTGGAGCTTGAGGATGCCCTGGAGCAGGGCCTCCGGGCGGGGCGGGCAGCCGGGCACGTAGACGTCGACCGGGATGATCTGGTCGACGCCCTTCGTCACGGAGTACGAGTCCCAGTACGGGCCACCGCAGTTGGAGCAGGCGCCGAAGGAGATGACGTACTTCGGCTCCGGCATCTGCTCGTAGAGCCGCTTCACGGCCGGTGCCATCTTGTCCGTGACCGTGCCCGAGACGATCATCAGGTCGGCCTGCCGGGGCCCGGGCGCGAAGGGGATGACGCCGAGGCGGATGAAGTCGTGGCGGGCCATCGACGCGGCGATGAACTCGATCGCGCAGCAGGCGAGGCCGAAGTTGAAGACCCACAGGCTGTACCGGCGGCCCCAGTTCAGGACCACCTTCATCGGTTCCGGGGCGAGGCGGGAGAGCACTCCCAGGCGCTTGGGCTCCGGGAGCATCACACTCTCGGTCTGTGTCACAGCCGGTGTCACGTCCATTCGAGGACGCCCTTCTTGTACGCATAGAGCAGGCCGACGGCCAGGAAGCCCAGGAAGATGAACATCTCCACCAGCGTCGTGGCGCCGTAACCGGCGGCGGCGAACACCGTCGCCCATGGGAACAGGAAGATCGAGTCGACGGCGAAGATGACGTAGAGGAACGCGTAGACGTAGTAGCGGACCTGGGTGTGCGCCCAGCCCTCGCCGACCGGGTCCACACCGCACTCGTAGGTCAGCAGCTTCTCGTGGGTCGGGACCACGGGCCGCAGCAGGCGGCCGGCACCGAAGGCCACGGCCACGAAGAGCACACCGAGCAGCGCCAGCAGGCCGACGACCGAATAACTCCGGAAGTAGTCCGCCGCGAGCACGGTTACGGTCGATACCGTTGGTTCGGGCACGTCCGTTCCTCGCTCCTCGGTCACTGTCGACGATCTGTTACACGCGGGAGTCTAGGGCCTGCCTCACACGGGGTGGGGTTATCCCCCGTTCACAGCACCCCGGCCACCCCATGGCATCAGCGGACGGCACTTGGCAGGCTGTGCCGCATGACCACGAGCCAGGACATCCCCGACAACGACCGGCCTCCGCCCGTCCGCGCCGTCTTCAGCGCCGTGACGTGGAAGGAGATCGCCTATCTGGTGAGCAACTTGCCGCTGGCGATCGTCGGATTTGTTTACGCAGTTGTCATGGTGACGGGCACGGGTGTGCTGTCCGTGACCGCGGTCGGACTTCCGCTGCTCGCATGTGGTCTCTATCTGTCTCGGCAGTTGGGACGGTTGGACCGGGCACGAGCCCGGGCACTGTTGGGCGTGCGGGTCGACGAGCCGACGCCGATTCCCGGCCCGCGGCGGGCCGGCGGGTTCTTCCCCTGGCTGTGGACGAGCATCAAGGACCCGGTCGGCTGGCGGACGGTGCTTTACCAGCTGGTCCGGCTCCCGTGGGGATTGCTCACCTTCACGGTAGCGCTGAGCGGGCTGTTCGTGCTGTGGCCGGTGCTGCCGTACGTGGTGCGGATGCTGGCGAACGCGGACCGCGCGATGGTACGGGGGCTGCTGTCGCCGTCCGACGGGCTGGAGCGGCGGATCGCGGAGCTGGAGTCCGACCGGGGCGTGGTCGTGGACACCGCCGCCGCCGACCTGCGGCGCATCGAGCGGGATCTGCACGACGGGGCGCAGGCCCGGCTGGTGGCCCTCGCGATGGGGCTGGGCCTGGCGAAGGAGAAGCTGCTGGAGGACCCGGAGGGCGCGGCGGCGATGGTCGACGAGGCCCACGGGGAGGTGAAGCTGGCGCTCCAGGAGCTACGGGACCTCGCGCGCGGGATCCATCCGGCGGTGCTGACCGACCGGGGCCTGGACGCGGCGCTCTCGTCGGTGGCGGCGCGGTGCGTGGTGCCGGTGAAGGTGGCGGTGGATCTGCCGGCGCGGCCGGCGGAGGCGATCGAGGGGATCGCGTACTTCGTGGTGTCGGAGCTGCTGCAGAACGTGAGCAAGCACGCGCGGGCGCTGGGCGCGAGCGTGGAGGTGTGGCGGGCGGGGCCGCGGCTGCTGATCCGGGTGACGGACGACGGGCGGGGCGGGGCCGGTGCCTCCGGCGGGAGCGGGCTGGCGGGGCTGGCGGAGCGGCTGGGCGCCGTGGACGGGGTCTTCGTCGTGGACTCTCCGGAGGGGGAGGGGACGGTGGTGACGGCGGAGCTGCCGTGGCGCGACCGCGCGTAGCCGGGCCCTTTGGTTCGTGATCGGGACTCCCGTCCGGGGTGGGCGGGGGTCCCGTCGCGTGTCCGGGCGCGGCGCCGCTTCCCGGGGTGAGCGGGGGTCCCGTCGCGTGTCCGGGCGCGGCGCCGCTTCCCGGGCCTCCGCCCCAGACCCCGCGCCTCAAACGCCGGCGGGGCTGATTGTGGCTGCGGCGCCGTTGCCGGGGGCGCTGCCCCCGGACCCCGCGCCTCAAACGCCGGCGGGGCTGGGGAAGGGTGGGGTTAACCCCCCATCCGACAGGCCGACTCGCCGCATGGTTCCCGTGGGATGGGGGCGACAGGGTGGAGGGGTAACGGGAAGACGGGAAGGGCGGGTCGGGATCATGGGCAACGGGATGGGTACGGGCGGTGGGATCGGGGCGGTGTTGCGGGCTCCCGTCGAGCGGCGGACCTGGCACGAGTTCGGGTATCTGCTGGTCGGGCTGCCGCTGAGCATCCTGTACTTCTCGCTCGCCGTCACCGGCCTGAGCCTCGGCGCCGGGCTGCTCGTCACCTTCCTCGGGGTCCCGGTCCTCGCCGGTGTGCTCGCCGTGTGCCGCGGGTTCGGCCGACTGGAGCGGGGCCGGGTGCGCGCCCTGCTCGGGACCGACATCGCCGGTCCGGCTCCGGTCCGGGCGAAGAAGAGCGGCCCCCTCTCCGCGATGGGGGCGCTGCTCAAGAGCGGGAGCGCCTGGCGGCACGTGCTGTACTCCGTGATCCACTTCCCGTGGGCGGTGTTCAGCTTCTGCGTGGCGCTGGTGTTCTGGGCGTCCGGGTGGGCCTACCTGCTGTATCCGCTCTGGTTCTGGGTCTTCCCGGCCTACACCGACCAGCCCGGGCTCCAGCTCTTCCAGAACGGCGACTACTCCTTCTACCTCGACTCCCCCGCCGAGATCGCCCTCACCTGCCTGGCCGGGCTGGCCTTCACCCTCGCCACCCCCTGGGTGATCCGGGCCCTGACCACCGTCGACCGGGTCGTGGTCGGCGGGCTGCTCGGGCCGTCCCGGCTGGACAGCCGCGTGAGCGAGCTGGAGTCCGACCGGGGCGTGGTCGTGGACACCGCCGCCGCCGACCTGCGGCGCATCGAGCGGGATCTGCACGACGGGGCGCAGGCCCGGCTGGTGGCCCTCGCGATGGATCTGGGGCTGGCCAGGGAGAAGGCCACGGAGGACCCGCGGGCCGCCGCCCGCATGGTGGACGAGGCCCACGGAGAGGTGAAGATCGCCCTCCAGGAGCTGCGCGACCTGGCCCGCGGCATCCACCCGGCGGTGCTGACCGACCGGGGCCTGGACGCGGCGCTGTCGTCGGTGGCCTCGCGGTGCGCCGTTCCGGTACGGGTGACCGTGGATCTCCCGGCCCGGCCCGCGGCGTCGATCGAGGGGATCGCGTACTTCACGGTCTCGGAGCTGCTCCAGAACATCAGCAAGCACGCGCGGGCACGGGTCGCGAGCGTGGAGGTGTGGAAGTCCGGGGAGCGGCTGCTGATCCAGGTCGCCGACGACGGCCGGGGCGGGGCGGGCGCCGGGGCCGGGAC
The DNA here is from genome assembly GCF_043201995.1 of Streptomyces sp. NPDC048258. Lineage (NCBI taxonomy): Bacteria > Bacillati > Actinomycetota > Actinomycetes > Kitasatosporales > Streptomycetaceae > Streptomyces > Streptomyces sp. NPDC048258. The sequence continues at coordinate 135,921 of NZ_JBICZH010000010.1, read as the reverse complement.
GGGGCTGGCGGGGCTGGCCGAGCGGCTGGACGCCGTGGAAGGGGTGCTGGTCGTCGACTCCCCCGTCGGGGTCGGGACCACGGTCACCGCCGAGCTCCCGTGGCGCCCGTAGGCGCTCCTCAAGACCTCCCGGTACCCCTCGACACCCGTCGACACCCCTCGCGTGTTCGAAAAACTCGCCCCGTACGCCCACTCGTTGGTCCGGCCCTGCCTTGATCCAGCCTTGAGGCTGGGATGCTTGGCTGTGCCAGGGAGTGCGGGAACGAGTGGACGCGGGAGCTGCTGAATCGTGAACGACAGGGTGCGGGTGGTCATCGCCGAGGACTCGGTGCTGCTGCGTGAGGGCCTGACCCGGCTGCTGACCGACCGGGGGCATGACGTCGTGGCCGGCGTCGGGGACGCGGAAGCCCTGATCAAGACGGTGGCGGAGCTGGCGGCGGAGGACGCGCTGCCGGATGTGGTGGTGGCCGACGTACGGATGCCGCCGACGCACACCGACGAAGGCGTACGGGCCGCCGTCCGGCTGCGGCGCGACCACCCCGGGATAGGCGTGCTCGTGCTGTCGCAGTACGTGGAGGAGCAGTACGCCACCGAGCTGCTGGCCGGTTCCAGCACCGGGGTGGGGTATCTGCTCAAGGACCGGGTGGCCGAGGTGCGGGAGTTCCTGGACGCGGTGGTGCGGGTGGCCCGGGGCGGTACCGCTCTGGACCCCGAGGTCGTCGCCCAGCTGCTCGGCCGCAGCCGCAAGCAGGACGTGCTGGCGGGCCTGACCCCGCGTGAGCGCGAGGTGCTCGGCCTGATGGCCGAAGGCCGCACCAACTCCGCCGTGGCGAAGCAGCTGGTCGTGAGCGACGGAGCGGTGGAGAAGCACGTCAGCAACATCTTCATGAAGCTGGGCCTGTCGCCGAGTGATGGGGATCACCGGCGTGTACTGGCCGTTCTCACCTACCTGAAATCTTGATCGACTGACACTCTGTCAGATATGGCATACCGGTCGGGCCGTCTCGATGGGCGGTCCAACGGTCCAGAATGTGGCCGCCCCCGGAGCGCCGACCGTCGTAGGGTTGGTTCTGGGGGTGCCCACGCCTCGAAGGAGGTCCAGTTCAGTGACCAGCCAGGTCAGTAGCCCGGCCGAGCAGGCCGACGGGGCCGGGGGTGCGGTTGTCGGTGGACAGCGCACCCCGGCGGGTCCGGGCGGCAAGGAAGTCCGCCGCCTCGATCGTGTGATCATCAGATTCGCGGGTGACTCCGGTGACGGTATGCAGCTCACCGGTGACCGGTTCACCTCGGAGACGGCGTCGTTCGGCAACGATCTGTCCACGCTCCCGAACTTCCCCGCCGAGATCCGCGCCCCTGCCGGAACCCTGCCCGGCGTGTCGTCCTTCCAGCTGCATTTCGCGGACCACGACATCCTCACGCCCGGTGACGCCCCGAACGTGCTGGTCGCGATGAACCCCGCCGCCCTGAAGGCGAACATCGGCGACGTGCCGCGCGGCGCGGAGATCATCATCAATACCGATGAGTTCACCAAGCGCCCCATGGCCAAGGTCGGCTACCAGACCTCTCCCCTGGAGGACGGCTCCCTCGCCGCCTACAGCCTCCACCCCGTCCCGCTGACCACCCTCACCGTCGAGGCGCTGAAGGATTTCGGGCTGTCCCGCAAGGAGGCCGAGCGCAGCAAGAACATGTTCGCGCTGGGCCTGCTGAGCTGGATGTACCACCGGCCGACGGAGGGTACGGAGAACTTCCTGCGGCAGAAGTTCGCGAAGAAGCCGCAGATCGCGGAGGCGAACGTGGCCGCCTTCCGGGCGGGCTGGAACTTCGGGGAGACGACGGAGGACTTCGCGGTCTCCTACGAGGTCGCCCCGGCGAGCCAGGCGTTCCCGACCGGCACCTACCGCAACATCTCCGGGAACCTGGCCCTGTCGTACGGGCTGATCGCCGCCGCCCAGCAGGCCGATCTGCCGCTCTACCTGGGCTCGTACCCGATCACCCCGGCCTCGGACATCCTGCACGAGCTGTCGAAGCACAAGAACTTCGGCGTGCGGACCTTCCAGGCCGAGGACGAGATCGCCGGCATCGGCGCCGCCCTCGGAGCCGCCTTCGGCGGGGCCCTGGGCGTGACCACCACCTCCGGCCCCGGTGTGGCGCTGAAGTCCGAGACGATCGGCCTGGCCGTCTCCCTGGAGCTGCCGCTGCTGATCGTGGACATCCAGCGCGGCGGGCCCTCCACCGGGCTGCCCACCAAGACCGAGCAGGCCGACCTGCTCCAGGCGATGTACGGGCGCAACGGCGAGGCCCCCGTCCCCATCGTCGCGCCGCGCACCCCCGCGGACTGCTTCGACGCGGCCCTCGACGCGGCCCGGATCGCGCTCACCTACCGGACCCCGGTCTTCCTGCTCTCCGACGGCTACCTCGCCAACGGATCCGAGCCCTGGAGGATCCCCGACGTCGCCGACCTGCCCGACCTCAAGGTCAAGTTCGCCACCGGACCCAACCACGCCCTCACCGACGGCACCGAGGTGTTCTGGCCCTACAAGCGCGACCCGGAGACCCTGGCCCGCCCGTGGGCGGTCCCCGGCACCCCCGGCCTCGAACACCGCATCGGCGGGATCGAGAAGCAGGACGGCACCGGCAACATCTCCTACGACCCCGCCAACCACGACCTCATGGTCCGCACCCGCCAGGCCAAGATCGACGGAATCCAGGTCCCCGACCTCGACGTCGACGACCCGGACGGCGCGCGCACCCTGGTCATCGGCTGGGGCTCCACGTACGGCCCCATCACCGCCGCGGTACGCCGTCTGCGCGCGGCCGGCCACCCCATCGCGCAGGCTCATCTGCGCCACGTGAACCCCTTCCCGGGGAATCTCGGAGAGGTCCTGAAGCGTTACGAAAAGGTAGTGGTGCCGGAGATGAACCTCGGGCAGCTCGCCACCCTGGTCCGGGCGAAATACCTGGTCGACGCGCAGTCGTACAACCAGGTCAACGGAATGCCGTTCAAGGCGGAGCAGCTCGCGAAGGTTCTCGAGGAGGCCATCAATGACTGAGGTGACCGACGCCCCCACCCTGCTGTCGCTGGTGCCGAAGGCCGAGGCCGTGCAGTCGGCGAAGGACTTCAAGTCGGACCAGGAGGTCCGCTGGTGCCCCGGCTGCGGCGACTACGCCGTCCTCGCCGCCGTCCAGGGCTTCATGCCCGAGCTCGGCCTGGCGAAGGAGAACATCGTCTTCGTCTCGGGCATCGGCTGTTCCTCCCGCTTCCCGTACTACATGAACACCTACGGGATGCACTCGATCCACGGCCGTGCCCCGGCCATTGCCACCGGCCTGGCCACCTCCCGCCGCGACCTCTCCGTCTGGGTCGTCACGGGTGACGGCGACGCGCTCTCCATCGGCGGAAACCACCTCATCCACGCCCTGCGGCGGAACGTCAACCTCAAGATCCTGCTGTTCAACAACCGGATCTACGGTCTGACCAAGGGGCAGTACTCCCCCACCTCCGAGGTCGGCAAGATCACCAAGTCGACCCCGATGGGTTCCCTGGACGCGCCCTTCAACCCGGTGTCCCTGGCCATCGGCGCGGAGGCCTCGTTCGTGGCGCGGACGGTGGACTCCGACCGCAAGCACCTCACCGAGGTGCTGCGCGCGGCCGCCGACCACCAGGGCACGGCGCTGGTGGAGATCTACCAGAACTGCAACATCTTCAACGACGGGGCCTTCGAGGTCCTGAAGGACAAGGACCAGGCGCAGGAGGCCGTGATCCGGCTGGAGCACGGGCAGCCGATCCGCTTCGGCACCGACGGGCACAAGGGCGTCGTCCGGGACCCCGCCACCGGCGACCTCCAGGTCGTCGCGGTCACCCCGGAGAACGAGTCGCGGATCCTGGTCCACGATGCGCACGGCACCAGCCCGACGGCGGCGTTCGCGCTCTCCCGCCTCGCCGACCCCGACACCCTCCACCACACGCCCATCGGTGTCTTCCGCGACGCCGAGCGGCCCGTCTACGACACGCTCATGTCCGAGCAGCTCGACACGGCCATCGACCGCAACGGCAAGGGCGACCTCGCGACCCTGCTGAGCGGCAACGACACCTGGACGGTCGTCGGCTGACCTGCGCGACGCCACGCCGCCCTCCCGCCCGGAGCGAAGCCCGGATCTCCCAGGAGATCCGGGCTTCGGCATGTCCGCGCAGTCTCCTCCCCGCAAGGCGGAACACTTTCTAAAAGTTAGCGCTTACCATAGGGTGGCGTTATCGCAGAGCGTCACCGCGCCACGCGCCACCGAATGGGGAGCAATCATGAGCATCGTCGTCACCGGAGCCACCGGAGCCCTCGGCCGTCTCGTCATCGAGGAGCTGCTGTCCCGAGTGGACGCCGACCGCGTCGCCGTCGTGGTCCGCGACGAGAAGAAGGCCGCCGACCTGGCCGAGCACGGGGTCGACGTACGCGTGGCCGACTACGACGACCCGGCCGCCCTGGCCGCCGCCTTCCGGGCAGGCGACCGGGTCCTGCTGATCTCCGGCAACGAGATCGGCCGCCGCGTCGCGCAGCACACCGCCGTTCTGGAGGCCGCGCGGGCCGCGGGCGTGGCGCAGCTCGCCTACACCGGCGTCCTGGGCGGCCCCGAGGCCGACTTCGAGCTGGCCGCCGAGCACCGGGCCACCGAGCAGGCCGTCCTCGACTCCGGGATCCCGTACACCTTCCTGCGCAACGGCTGGTACCACGAGAACTACACCCGCGACCTGGCCACCCACCTGGAGCACGGCGCGGTCGTGGCCAGCGCGGGCGAGGGCCGCGTCGCCTCGGCGGCGCGGGCCGACTACGCGGCCGCCGCGGCCGTGGTGCTCACCGGCGAGGGCCACCTGAACCGGGTCTACGAGCTCTCGGGCGACACCGCGTGGAGCCTGGCGGAGTACACCGCCGAGCTGTCGGCGCAGACCGGCAAGGAGATCGCGTACGCCGACGTGCCGGCGGCCGAGCACCTGTCGGTCCTGACCGGCGCCGGGGTCCCCGAGGGCTTCGCCGCGATCATCGTCGACGTGGACGCGGCGATCGCGCGCGGCCGACTGGCGGGGACCAGCGGGGACCTGGCACGCCTGATCGGGCGCCCGACGACCCCGGTATCCGAGGCCATCGCGGCCGCGCTGGCCTGACCCCGCCACGCAAGCCCCCGCGAGTGTCATGAGTATCTCCCGGAAACGGGCATGACATCCGCCCCCTGCGGGCGATACCGTCGTCAGGTTGGCTTGAAGTCGTACAGGAGGCCCCGTGAAGGCGGAGAACGAGCAGCGCACGGGTTTGCTCTACGGATTCGGCGCATACGGGATGTGGGGGCTGGTCCCCCTCTTCTGGCCGCTCCTCAAGCCTTCCGGGGCCGTCGAGATCCTCGCCCACCGCATGGTGTGGTCCCTGGCCGTGGTCGGGGTGGCCCTGCTCGCGCTGCGCCGCTGGGGCTGGGTACGGGAGCTGCTCCGCCAGCCCCGCAAGCTCGGCCTGACCACGCTGGCCGCCTCGGTGATCAGCGTGAACTGGGGCCTGTACATCTGGGCCGTCAACAACGGCCAGGTCGTCGAGGCGAGCCTCGGCTACTTCATCAACCCCCTGGTCAGCATCGCGATCGGCGTGCTGGTGCTGGGTGAGCGGCTGCGCCGCGCCCAGTGGGCGGCGGTCGGCATCAGCTTCGTCGCCGTGCTGGTGCTCGCCATCGGCTACGGGCGGCCGCCGTGGATCTCGCTGATCCTGGCCTTCTCCTTCGCGACGTACGGGCTGATCAAGAAGAAGCTCAACATGGGCGGCCTGGAGTCGCTGACCGCCGAGACGGCCGTGCTGTTCCTGCCCGCCCTCGGCTACCTGCTGTGGCTGGGCGCGCAGGGCCAGTCCAGCTTCGCCTCGCACGGCGTCGGCCACTCGCTCCTGCTGGCCGCGACCGGGCTGGTCACCGCGATCCCGCTGGTGTTCTTCGGCGCCGCGGCGATCCGGGTCCCGCTGTCCACCCTCGGACTCCTCCAGTACATGGCCCCGGTCTTCCAGTTCGGGCTCGGCGTCCTCTACTTCCACGAGGCGATGCCGCCCGAGCGCTGGGCCGGATTCTCCCTGGTGTGGGCCGCGCTGGCCGTCCTGACCTGGGACGCGCTGCGTACGTCGCGGCGCTCCCGGGCGGCGCTCGCGATGGCGCCCGCCGCCGCCGTGGCACCGGCGCGCGAGCCCGCGTAGGACTCCGCAACAGCGCGCACGCGCGCCCCACGATCCCCGGTACGGAACCCCCGTACCGGGGATCGTCCGTTTTCCGAACTCCCCTGACCGAATTGTGGTCTTGACGGACAGTCATACTCTCGCTGAACATCAGGCTCGCACAGACGCACTATCGCTCACCTGCTCTATACCGCCCGTTCCGTCAAATCCCCGCGGAATCCCCGGAGCCCCCACATGAGCCTGTCCGTCTCCCGGCGCCTTGCCGCCGTGACCGCTTTCGCGGTCGCCGGCCTGTTCGCCGCCACCACTCCCGCCGCGCTCGCCGCCCCCACGGCGGTCGCCGCGGCCCCGACACCGCCCGACATCCCGCTGGCCAACGTCAAGGCCCACCTGTCGCAGCTCTCCACCATCGCCGCCAACAACGGCGGAAACCGCGCGCACGGCAGGACCGGCTACAAGGCCTCGATCGACTACGTGAAGGCCAAGCTCGACGCCGCGGGCTTCACCACCACCCTGCAGACCTTCACCTCCAGCGGCGCCACGGGCTACAACCTGATCGCCGACTGGCCGGGCGGCGACCCGAACTCGGTCCTGATGTCCGGCTCGCACCTGGACTCGGTGTCCGCGGGCGCCGGCATCAACGACAACGGCTCCGGTTCCGCGGCCGTCCTGGAGACCGCGCTCGCCGTCTCCCGTGCGGGCCTGCAGCCGACGAAGCACCTGCGTTTCGGCTGGTGGGGCGCGGAGGAGCTGGGCCTGGTCGGCTCGAAGTACTACGTCAACAACCTGCCGGCCGCCGAGAAGGCGAAGATCTCCGGCTACCTGAACTTCGACATGATCGGCTCGCCGAACCCGGGCTACTTCGTCTACGACGACGACCCGACCATCGAGCAGACCTTCAAGAACTACTACGCCGGCCTCGGCGTCCCGACCGAGATCGAGACCGAGGGCGACGGCCGCTCCGACCACGCCCCCTTCAAGAACGCGGGCATCCCGGTCGGCGGCCTGTTCTCCGGCGCCGACTACACCAAGACGGCGGCCCAGGCGCAGAAGTGGGGCGGCACCTCCGGTCAGGCCTTCGACCGCTGCTACCACTCCTCGTGCGACTCCCTGGCGAACATCAACGACACCGCCCTGGACCGCAACTCCGACGCCGTCGCCTACGCGGTCTGGAACCTCGGGGCGGCCACCCCGGTCCCGCCGGGCCCGTCCTTCGAGAACACGGCGGACGTGTCCGTCCCTGACTCCCCCGCCGCCGCGGTGACCTCGCCGATCACGGTCTCCGGCGTCACGGGCAACGCGCCCGCCACCACCAAGGTCGACGTGAACATCGTCCACACCTACCGCGGTGACCTGGTGATCGACCTGCTCGCGCCCGACGGCACGGCGTACCGGCTGAAGAACTCCTCCAGCTCGGACTCGGCCGACAACGTCATCGCGTCGTACACGGTCAACGCGTCCAGCGAGGTCGCCAACGGGGTCTGGAAGCTCCAGGTCAAGGACGTGGCCGGGCAGGACGTCGGCTACATCAACAGCTGGAAGATCACTTTCTGAGTGTCGCGTCGGGCTGCGGGTCCTGGATACGGGCCCGCAGCTCTTCGGCGACCGCCGAGATGTCCGCGCGGCCCAGCTTCGCCGCCTCGACCAGATCTCCGAGCTCCTCCGGCGAGGGCAGCTGCTTGGCCCCGGCCACGCGCAGGTACGAGCGGGTCGCGGCGGCCGCGTAGAACTCGTTCATCGGCGATTCCAGCGCCGGGCACACGGCGAGGGTGTGCAGAAACGCGGCGGCCCGCCACGCGGTGTCCGGGGCGGGCTGTTCGGGCACCAGTACGAGGTCGTTCTGGTGCCGGGCGACCGCGGCGGCCACCCCGGAGGGGTCCCAGACGGCGGGATCGGACGGGAGATGGTGGGCCAGAGCGGTCCAGGCCCACTCCATGGTGATCTTCAATTGCCGAACCGCTCCTGGAAGTAGCCCCAGTGGTCGGCGAACTCCTCTATGCCGGAGAGGAAGTTCTTCCGGTCGTCGTCGAGTTCGCGTTCCGTGACCTCGGTGATCAGCGCGGTGACCGTCGTCCCCAGCGCCGCCGCGCGCGCCTTCAGGCGTTCATGGAACTCTTCGTCCAGGCGGATGGTGACGTGTCTCGACATGCACACCACCGTACAGCGGGGCTGCTGTACGCAGGAGGGGAACGGCGGAAGGGTGGCCCGGGACACAGGTCCCGGGCCACCCTTCCGCCGTCGGCTGCTGCTTCGCGGCTGCCTCGTGGCTACTTGGCGGCGTTCGCCGTCTTCACCAGCTGGTCCTTGGTGACCGCGCCGACGTAGACCTTGCCGTCGTCCGTGATCAGGGCGTTGACCACGCGGGTGGAGAAGATCCGGCCCTCGCCGAACGTGCCGGTGACCTTGTCCCCGAGGGAGTCCATGAACTGCTTGGCCTCCTTGGGCGCGTTCTTGTCCTTCGCGGACTTCTCCAGGTCCGTGAGGCCCTTGCCCGCCCCGGTGTCGATCTGCGCGACGGTGGCCCAGCCCTCGCCGAGCACCTTCACATCACCCTTGCCGTTCGCACCGCCGGTCAGGGCGTCCAGGCCCGGGAAGGACTCCAGGGCCTTCCAGTGCTTGTCTTCCGGGGCCTTGCCCTTGCCCGCCTCGTCCGAGCCCTCGGTCACCTTGGCACCCTTGGGCGCGGTGAAGGCGAAGGTGTCGGCGGACGGCTTGGCGAAGTCCACCTTGGTGAAGCCGGCGTCCACGATCGGCTTGCCGCCCTGGGAGGAGAGCAGCTGCACGCGCAGCGGCACGCCGTTCTTGGCGTCGACCGCTATCTGGATCGCGCCGACCGTGGATCCGCCCTGCTTGGGCTTGAGCACCAGCTGGTAGGCGTCCCGCCCGGCCACCTGCGCCGTGTCGCCGACGCCGATGTCCGTGGTCGGGCCGGCGGCCTTCAGGACGTCCTGGGCCAGCTGCTGGGGCGAGGCCGCGAGCCGGTCGCCCGCCTTCCCGTGGTCGGCGGCGTCGCCCGCGTTCTTCTCGTGGAAGACCTCGTTCGACTTGGAGTCGTAGCCCCACACGTCGTTGCCGTTGTGGATGAGGCTGTACTCGTCCTTGCCGTCCAGGAAGGTCAGCTTCTGGCGGTCCGGGCCGTCGGCCGCGACGCGGAAGGTGTGCGTCCCGTTCGCCAGCTGCGCGACCTTGTCCTCCGGAGCGGCGGAGCCTCCCGCGATGCCGCCGCCGCCGAGCAGACCGCTCGCGATCTTCGGCAGGCCCAGGTCGGTGGTGATCCGGGCGGTGCCGGACAGCTCCTGTACGTCCGACGCGGCGATCTTCTCGATGAGCTGCTGCGCCGTCACCTTCGGCAGGTCGGGTCCGCCGGCGTTGGCGAAGGCCGGGACCATCGCGACGGTCGCCGCGGCCACACCCGCCACCGCGACCGGTACGGCGTACCGGGCGACCTTGCGAGAAGTCTTCGTGTTCGCTGCCATTTTGAGTGCCCTGCCCTCTGTGTCGACGGCGGCGACCCCCGTGTCGCCGCGCTCACCCGATCTGGTGGGGTTGATGACTCCATCTGACCAAATCGGCGCCGCGCGGGCGTCAGCCCCCGGACGCAACTGTGCGTACGCCCGTGGGATGACACGGAAAGGCCCTTCCTCCTCCGACCCGTAGGGGTCGGCCGGACGGAAGGGCCCGTTCCGCGGTTGCTATCCCGCCCGGTGCACCACCGCGTCGCACAGTTCCTCCAGCGCCGACTTCGCGGAGCACTCCGGCAGCGGCGCCAGCGTGGCCCGCGCGTCCTCGGCGTAGCGGATGGTGTCGCGGCGGGCCTGCTCCAGCGCGGGGTGCGCGCGGAGCCGGGTGAGCACCTCGGCGTGGCGGGCGTCGTCCGTCAGGTCCCCGTCCAGGAGCGCCACGAGCTCCAGGTCGTCCGCGGCGCCGCTCCGGGCGGCCATCTCGCGCAGCCGCAGTACGGGCAGGGTCGGGATGCCCTCGCGCAGGTCGGTGCCCGGGGTCTTGCCGGACTCGTGCGCGTCGGAGGCGATGTCCAGGACGTCGTCGGCGAGCTGGAAGGCGGTGCCGAGCCGCTCGCCGTACTGGGTCAGGATGTCGACGACGGACTCGTCGGCGCCGGACATCAGCGCGCCGAAGCGGCCGGAGACGGCGATCAGCGAGCCGGTTTTGCCGGCGATGACGTCGAGGTAGTGGGCGACGGGGTCGCGGCCGTCGCGCGGGCCGGCCGTCTCCAGGATCTGGCCCGTCACCAGCCGCTCGAAGGCCTCGGCCTGGATGCGGACGGCCTCCGGCCCGAGGTCGGCCAGGATGTGCGAGGCGCGGGCGAACAGGAAGTCACCCGTCAGGACGGCCACGGAGTTGCCCCAGCGGGCGTTGGCGCTCTCCACCCCGCGGCGTACGTCCGCCTCGTCCATGACGTCGTCGTGGTAGAGGGTCGCCAGGTGGGTGAGCTCCACCACGACGGCGGAGGGCACGATTCCGGGCGCGTACGGATCGCCGAAACGGGAGGCGAGCATCACCAGCAGCGGACGGAAGCGCTTGCCTCCGGCCCGCACCAGATGCTGTGCGGCCTCGGTGATGAAGGGGACTTCGCTCTTGGTGGCCTCCAGCAGACCCGCCTCGACGGCGGCCAGTCCGGCCTGGACATCGGTCTCAAGAGCCTGGTCCCGCACGCTCAGTCCGAACGGCCCGACGACGGTCACGAGGGGTACTCCTGTCTGCTGACGATCACGTTGACGATCACCTGGATTGTCGATGTGTCGCTGCCATCACTCAAGCCAGCGTATCGGGTCTGTTTTCGATCACCGAGAGCGCCTGTCCGGTCGCCACCCGCGCACCGCCCGAAGCGCACCGGTATGTTCGTGAGGAGCCGAATCAACCGGAGCATACGTTTTGTCCAGAACTGTGACCGATATAGAGGAACCCGCGGAACCCATACTTCGCGGACACGGGGCCGACGGCGACCGGGGGATGGACCCGGGCACCGCGGCCTCCGTCTCGGCGGCGTACGGGACCATGGTCTACCCCGTCTCCGTCGCGGGCGGATGGCTCGCCGACCGCACCCTCGGTTCGTACCGGGCCGTGGGGCTTCTCCGCCGCCGCCGTCGGGATGACCTCCGGCCTGGTCCGGTACGTCCTGGGCCGCCGCCATCCGGCCGGGCGCAAACACTCGGCCGAGTACGCCCCCGGGCCCGCCGCTATGCGCTCGGCCGTGCGGAGGACCGTCGGCGGCTCGCGCCGGCGCCCTGGCTGCGGCGCGCCACGCACCCGGTTCACTAAGGTGGTTCGCGCATGATCATCCGTACCGACTTCCCGTACGAGACCACCCGCGAGGATGTCCGGATCCCGATGCCCGACGGCGTCGAGCTGTACGCCCGCGTCTGGCGCCCGGTCACGGAGGAGCCCGTACCGGCGCTGCTGGAGTACCTGCCGTACCGGCTCACCGACTGGACCGCGCCGCGCGACTGGCAGCGCCACCCCTGGTACGCGGGGCACGGCTACGCCTCGGTGCGCGTGGACGTACGCGGCCACGGGTGCAGCGGCGGCCGCCCCGGCGACGAGTACGACGCCCGCGAGCTCGCCGACGGGGTCGCGGTGGTGGAGTGGCTGGCGGGGCAGCCGTGGTGCACGGGGGCGGTGGGGATGTTCGGCATCTCCTGGGGCGGCTTCAACGGCCTGCAGATCGCGGCGCTCGCGCCCGAGGCCCTCAAAGCGGTCGTCACCGTCTGCTCGACCGACGACCGCTACGACAACGACGTGCACTACGCGGGCGGCTCGGTGCTGGCCGTGGACATGCACGCGTGGGCGGCCGCCATGCTGGCCTTCGCCTCCCGCCCGCCGGACCCGGAGTTCGTGGGCGACGGCTGGCGGGAGCAGTGGCTGGACCGCCTGGAGGGCGTCGAACCGCTCATCCACACCTGGCTCTCGCACCAGACCCGCGACGGCTACTGGCGCCACGGCAGCGTCTGCGAGGACTACTCGGCGATCGGCGCGGCGGTCCTCGCCGTCGGCGGCTGGCACGACCCCTACCGGGACACGGTCCTGCGCCTGGTCTCCGCCCTGCCCTCGTCCCGGGTCCGGGGCCTGATCGGCCCGTGGTCCCACCAGTACCCGGACCGCGGGCTGCCGCCCGGCCCGGCGATCGGCTTCCTCCAGGAGACCCTGCGCTGGTGGGACCACTGGCTGAAGGGCGAGGACAACGACGTGATGGACGAGCCGCTGCTCCGCGCCTGGATCAGCGACTCCCACCCGCCGGCGACGGTGTACGACGAACTCCCGGGCCGCTGGGTCGGGGAGAAGTCCTGGCCCTCGGCGTCGGTCATCCCGGTCGCGTACGGATTCCAGGGCGCGCCGGTGGCCGTCGCCTCCCCTCAGCACACCGGGATGGACGCGGGCCGGTTCTTCCCGTTCGGCAACGACGCCGACCTGCCGCCGGACCAGCGGGAGGAGGACGCGAAGTCGGCCTGCTTCGAGTTCCCGGTGGCGGCCGGGGAGCCGGTGGAGATCCTGGGACGGCCCTCGGTGACCCTGCGGCTGCGCCTGGACGTGCCGTACGGACAGGTCGTGGCCCGGCTGTGCGACGTGGCGCCGGACGGCTCCTCGACGCTGATCACGCGGGGCGTGCTGAACCTCTCCGCCCGCCGGGGCCGGGAGCGGGCCGTGCCGTGGCCTGTGGGCGCGTACGAGGACGTCACCTTCGAGCTGAACGGCATCGGCCATGCCTTCCCGCCGGGACACCGCATCCGCCTCGCGGTGTCCTCGGCGTACTGGCCGTGGATCTGGCCGCGGGCCGGCTCCGAGGCGGGCTGGACCCTGGACCCGGCGGGCAGCGCGCTGACCCTCCCGGTGCGGGCCGCGTCGCCCGGCGGGGAGGGGATCGTCTTCGAGGCGCCGGAGCAGGCGGAGCCGCTGGGGGTCGTGTACCCGGCCACGCTGGACGAGCCGCGGCCGGAGCGGCTGGTCGTACGGGACGTCGCGCGCGGGACCTGGCGGCTGGAGGTGGACCCGCGGTACGGGGGGACCCGGGTGTACCCGGACGGCCTGGCGTTCAACGAGGACGCGCTGGAGGTGTACGAGATCCAGGACGCGGACCCGCTGTCCGCCCGGACGCGGTCGGACTGGCGGATCCGGCTCCATCGGCCGGAACGGGGCTGGGACGCGCGGGTGGAGACCCGGTCGGAGATCCGTTGCGACGAGGGCGGGTTCCTGACGTCGAACGAGGTGGTGTGCCGGGAGGGGGACGAGGTGGTCTTCCACCGGACGTGGGAACGCCGGCTTCCGCGTGCCGCTGGTTGACCGCCCTGGCGGCCGGCCCCGGGGCTCCGCCCCGGACCCCGCGCCTCAAACTCCGGCGGGGCCGGTTTGGCCGATGCGGCCTGCCAGCCCGGGGCTGGATTGCCCGCAGGGCAATTTCAGCCCCGCCTGGGGGCCCCTCCCAGCGGTAGCTGGGGGAGTTTGAGGCGCGGGTCCGGGCAGAGCCCGGTTTCTGGGGGCACCTCCCAGCGGTAGCTGGGGGAGAAGGGGCGGGGTGGGGAATGCCCCGCGCAGCGGCAACCCGTCCGCTACGCGAACAACCGCTCAAGCACCACCGCGATGCCGTCGTCCTCGTTGGACAGCGTGATCTCGTCCGCGACGGCGACCAGCTCGCGGTGGGCGTTGGCCATGGCCACCCCGTGGGCGGACCACGCGAACATCGGGACATCGTTCGGCATGTCCCCAAAGGCGATCGTCGCCGACGCCGGCAGCCCCAGGACCTCCGCCGCCCGCGCGAGCCCACTGGCCTTGTCGATGCCCGGCGGCTGGAGTTCCACCGTGTGCTCCCCCGCCATGGTGACGTTCACCAGGTCGCCGACCACCGACCGCGCCACCCGCGTCAGCTCGTCGTCGTCCAGCAGGGGATGCTGGAGCAGCACCTTGTTGATCGGGGCCGGCCAGAGGTCGCAGCGCCGCGGCACCCGTACCGTCGGCAGGTGCGGGTGCCACATCCGGTAGCCCGGCCCTATCAGCATCTCCGCGTCCACCCCCTCCTGGTTGACCGCCGCGTAGACCTCGCCGATCTCCGCCTCGATCTTGCCGAGGGCCACCTCGGCCAGCCCCCGGTCCATGCAGACGGAGTGCAGCAGGCGCCCGCGCGCCGCGTCGTACACCTGCGCGCCCTGCCCGCACACCGCGAGCCCCGTGTAGCCGAGGCCGTCCAGGACGTGCCGTACCTGCGGAACCGGGCGGCCGGTGACGATGATGTGCTGGGCGCCCGCCGCGCGGGCCGTCGCGAGCGCCGCGCACGAACGGGCGGAGACGGCGTCCCCGGCACGCAGCAGAGTCCCGTCCAGGTCGGTGGCGATCAAGGCATAGGGGAGGGCGGAAGTCACGGCGCCAAGGATACGGACCCCGTTGGACAAGTCCTACAAATAGTGCCCGAATCCGGCCTCCCGCACGCCCCACCAGCCACGTAACGTGTCAACAAGCCCCCGGGACACCCCCGGACCGCGTCGAAAGCGAGGCAGCACCCCATGCCCCAGCAGAGCCCCCTCGAGGTACCCGAGGGCGACCCGTTCGGGCCGCACAACCTCCCGTACGGCGTCTTCTCGACCGCCGGGGAGAGCCGGCGCCGGATCGGCGTGCGGATCGGCGGACACGTGCTCGACGCGGGGGCGGCCGCGGCCGCGCTCGGTTCCCCGTACGCCGGGCTGCTCGGGCAGTCCTCCCTCAACCCGCTGCTGGCCGCCGGTCGTACCGCCTGGCGCGATGTGCGCCGCGCGCTGACCGCCTGGGTCACCGACCCCGGCCACCGGCCCACGGTGGAGCCGCACCTGCTGCCGCTGGACGAGGTCGAGCTGCACCTGCCGTACGAGGTCGCCGACTACGTCGACTTCTACGCGAGCGAGCACCACGCCACCAACGTCGGGCGGATCTTCCGCCCGGACGGGGACGCACTGACCCCCAACTGGAAGCACCTGCCCATCGGTTACCACGGCCGGTCGGGGACGATCGTCGTATCGGGCACGGATGTCGTACGGCCCTCCGGGCAGCGCAAGGCGCCCACCGACCCGGCGCCCGTCTTCGGCCCGTCCGTCAAGCTCGACATCGAGGCCGAGGTCGGCTTCGTCGTCGGCACCCCGTCCGAGCTGGGGCGCCCGGTGGGGCTGGGCGAGTTCGAGGACCACGTCTTCGGGCTCTTCCTCCTCAACGACTGGTCGGCGCGCGACATCCAGGCCTGGGAGTACGTGCCGCTCGGCCCCTTCCTCGGCAAGTCCTTCGCCACCTCCGTGTCCGCGTGGGTGACCCCGCTGGAGGCCCTGGACGCGGCCCGTGTCGCCCCGCCCGCCCGGGACTTCCCGCTCCTGCCCTACCTGGACGACTCGGCCGCCGAGCGTCCCGGCGGCTTCGACCTGCGCATCACCGTGTCCATCAACGGACAGGAGGTGGCGCAGCCGCCGTTCGCGTCGATGTACTGGACCGCCGCCCAGCAGCTCGCGCACATGACCGTCAACGGCGCCTCCCTGCGGACGGGCGACGTCTACGGCTCCGGGACCGTCAGCGGCCCCGAGACGGGCCAGCGCGGCTCGCTGCTGGAGCTGACGTGGAACGGCCGCGACGCGATCGAACTCGCCGACGGCAAGCGCACCTTCCTGGAGGACGGGGACACCGTCACCCTCACCGCCTGGGCCCCCGGCACGGACGGTACGCGCGTGGGCCTCGGCGAGGTCACCGGCCGCATCGTGGGATCCCGCCAGGAGTAGCCCAGGCGGCGGGACGGCGCGCGATCAGGCGCTCGCCGCCGGCCCCGGCCCCGGACCATGACGGCGGTGGCGCCCAGTCCCGGCCACGGCCTCCCGCCCAGGCGGTGACACCGGAGCCCGGGGCCGAGCCCGCGCCGGAGCCCGCGCCGAGGGCCGAGCCCGCGCCCGACGGCGGTCGCGTCGAGTCCCGGCCACGGATCCCGGCCCGGACGGGAGCCCCGGCATCACAGCCCGAGTCGGAGCCGGAAGTGGGAGTGCTGAGTCCCGGCTACGGCCTCCGGCCCAGGCAGTGGCACCGGAGCCCGAACCTGACGGTCGTGGCGGGGAGACCCGGCCGCGGCTTCCGGCCCAGACGGCCGCCCCGGCACCGGAACCCGAGCCCGCGCGCGACGGTGGTGGGGCCGAGTCGCGGCCACGGATCCCGGCCCGGACGGAAGTCCCGGTGCCCGAGCCCGAGCCCGAGGCTGAGCCCGACGGGGGCGGACACGGATCGCGGGCCTGACCGGGGAGGTGCACGTGGCGCTTCGGCCGTTGCTGGGGGACCCGGATCCGCTGGTGCGGGGGGCCGCCCTGGCGGCCCTCGCCACGGCCGGCTGCCCGGACCCGTACGCCGCGACCGCCGTGGCGGCCCTGGCCGATCCGGCCTGGCAGGTCCGGGCGGGGGCGGCGGCCGGGCTGTCGGCCGCCGCCCCCGGGGCGGCCGTACCCGCCCTGGCCGAGGCCCTGGCCGACGACAACGCCGACGTCCGCAAGGCCGCCCTCCTCGCGCTGCTGGCCCACCGGGACACCCCGGCGGCCCGGGCCGCCCTCGCCACGGCGGTCGCCGACCCGGACGCGGACGTCCGCGCCTACGCCGCCCGGGCGGCCTGACCCGGCCGTCCGGCCTGCCGCCTGGCCGGACGGCGGCGGGCGGGCGATGCTCCTGGGGCTTCGACCAGACGATCCAGGAGTCCCCGTATGGCCTCTCGCACCGGCATGCTCGCCCTGGCCCTCACCGCCGCGGCGGCTCTCGCCACCCCGGCGGGACCCGCCGCGGCCAGTCCCGGCCCGGACTCGGCCGCATCCGCGTGGACCGGCCTCACCCGGGCCGCCCTGGCGAGCTCCCGGTACATCCGGGAGCAGACCGCGATCGAGGCCGGCTACGTCCCCGACACCTACTGCGTGGCCGACCCGGCGGGCGGCGGGGCCCTCGGCTACCCGCACTTCAACCACGCCTACGACAACTCGCTCGACCCCGAGAAGCCCACCGCCCTGCTGTACGAGGACGACGCGTCGGGCCGCCGCAGGCTGGTCGCCCTCGAATGGGTCGTCATGGACCGGGACGGGAAGCTCGAGACGGACGACGACCGCCCGAGCCTGTTCGGACAGCCGTTCAAGGGGCCGATCCCGGGCCGCTTCAAGGGCCAGAAGGTCCACTACGCCCTGCACGTGTGGCTCTGGAAGCCCAACCCCGCCGGGATGTACGCGACGTTCAACCCCGAGGTGCGCTGCCGCCCCGGCACCACCAAGCCCTGACCCCCCGTTCGGAGGCGCGCCGCGTGCACCGGCCCGAGGGCGCCGGGAAGGTGGACGAAAGCCCCCGAACGGCAGGAGTCCCGATGTCCGCCCGCACTCGCAAGGCTGCCCTGACCTGCGCGGTCGCCGCGTCGCTCGGCCTGGCCGCCATGGCCCCGGCCCACAGCGTCGAAGGACCCGCACCCGACCCGCGCAACCACAAGGCGATGGCGGACATGGCGACGGCGATCAAGGTGACGGCCAGGTACGTGGACGAGCGGCAGGCGCTCAAGGACGGGTACGTCCCGCACGGCACGTGCATGAACAACCCGTTCGGGGTCGGTGCCATGGGCGTGCACTACGTGAAGGACGCCTACTGGGGTTCGACGGACCCCCGCAAGCCGACTGCCCTCCTCTACAGCGCCGAGACGGACAAGCACGGCCGGCACAGGCTGCAGGCCGTGGAGTGGATGTCCACCGACGGCGACCAGGACCTGAAGACCGCCGACGACCGGCCGAGCATGTTCGGGCTGCCCTTCGACGGACCCATGCCCGGCCACTGGGCGGGCATGCCCAAGCACTACGACCTCCACATGTGGGCGTACCAGAACAACCCGGCCGGCCGCTTCCACAACTGGAACCCCGCCCTCAAGTGCTCCGGGCATATGACTCACTCGTAAGGGCGGCTTCTCGCGAGAACTCCGGCGATACGCTGAACGCACTCGCGAGACTGCGGCTCATGGGAGCACTGATGAACCCGGAAGACAGCTGGCCGATCCCGCCCCCGGGCGGCTGGACTGCCGACGACCTGGACACGCTTCCGAATCTGCCTCCGCACACGGAGCTGATCGACGGGAGCCTGATCTTCGCGAGTCCGCAGACCCTCTTCCATTCACGAGCGGTCAGCTTCTTCGAGTGGCAGCTACAGTCGCTGGTCCCGGAAGGCCTTGAGGTCCTCCGGGAGTTCACCATCGACATCGACCGGCGCAACCGCCCCGAACCCGACGTCATCGTGTGCCGTGAGGACGTCATCGGTGACCTGGCCCAGACCCGCCTTCCAGCTGAGACCGTCCTGCTGGCGGTCGAAGTCGTGTCTCCCGAATCCATCGACCGCGACCGCGAGACCAAACCGGTGAAATACGCCCGGGCCGGAATTCCGCACTACTGGCGCGTCGAGAACAAGGAAGGCCGAGCGGTCGTCTACGTCTTCGAGCGCGAGCCGGTGAGCGGTGGCTACGTCGCATCCGGGATCTTCCACGACCGTCTCAAGGTCTCCGTCCCGTTCCCCATCGACCTGGACCTGACCGCGATCACAGCGAAGCGGCGGCGGCCCGAATAGCGCACACGGCGAAGGGCCCGGCTCCCCCAGGGAGCCGGGCCCTTCGCCGGGCCGGACCGGTCAGCGGACGAACGTGCTCGCCTGGCCCGCCAGGTCCAGGAAGTACTGCGGGGCCACACCCAGGACCAGGGTGACCGCGACGCCCACCGCGATGGTCGTCATCGTCAGGGGCGACGGGACGGCCACCGTCGGGCCGTCGGCCTTCGGCTCGCTGAAGAACATCAGGACGATCACCCGGATGTAGAAGAAGGCGGCGATCGCGGACGAGATGACACCGACCACGACCAGCGCCCCCGCGCCGCCGTCCGCCGCCGCCTTGAACACGGCGAACTTGCCCGTGAAGCCCGAGGTCAGCGGAATGCCGGCGAAGGCCAGCAGGAACACCGCGAAGACGGCCGCGGTCAGCGGCGAACGGCGGCCCAGGCCCGCCCACTTGGACAGGTGGGTCGCCTCGCCGCCCGCGTCGCGCACCAGCGTGACCACCGCGAAGGCGCCGATCGTCACGAAGGAGTACGCGCCCAGGTAGAAGAGGACGGACTGGACGCCCTCCGCCGAGGTCGCGATGACACCGGCCAGGATGAAGCCCGCGTGCGCGATCGAGGAGTACGCCAGCAGCCGCTTGACGTCCGTCTGGGTCACGGCGATCACCGCGCCCGCCAGCATCGTGACGATCGCGACGCCCCACATCACCGGGCGCCAGTCCCACCGCAGGCCGGGCAGGACCACGTAGAGGAGACGGAGGAGGGCGCCGAACGCGGCCACCTTCGTCGCCGCCGCCATGAAGCCGGTGACCGGGGTCGGGGCGCCCTGGTAGACGTCCGGGGTCCACATGTGGAAGGGGACCGCGCCGACCTTGAAGAGCAGGCCCGTCAGGATCAGCGCCCCGCCGATCAGCAGCAGCGCGTCGTTGCCCATGGTGGAGGCCAGCGCCGGGTCGATCTTCGAGACCGTGCCGTCGACCACGTCGGCGATCACCGCGTACGAGACCGAGCCCGCGTACCCGTAGAGCAGCGCGATGCCGAAGAGGAGGAAGGCGGAGGAGAAGGCTCCCAGCAGGAAGTACTTCACCGCGGCCTCCTGCGACATCAGCCGCTGGCGGCGGGCGACGGCGCAGAGCAGGTACAGCGGGAGGGAGAAGACCTCCAGCGCGATGAACAGCGTCAGCAGGTCGTCGGCCGCCGGGAAGATCAGCATCCCGGCGATCGCGAACAGGGCCAGCGGGAAGACCTCGGTGGTGGTGAAGCCCGCCTTGACGGCGGCCTTCTCGCTCTCGCTGCCCGGTACGGACGCCGCCTGCGCGGCGAAGGAGTCCACCCGGTTGCCGTGCGCGGCCGGGTCGAGCCGCCGCTCGGCGAAGGTGAAGATCGCGACGACCGAGGCCAGCAGGATGGTGCCCTGCAGGAACAGCGCCGGGCCGTCCACGGCGATCGCGCCCATCGCCGCGATGTGCGCCTTGGTGCTCCCGTACCCGCCGGCCGCAAGGCCGACGACCGCCGCGAAGGCCGAGGCCAGCGCGGCGACGGCGAGGAACACCTGCACGTAGTAGCGGGACTTGCGCGGCACGAAGGCCTCGACGAGGATCCCGAGGACCGCCGCGCCCACCACGATCAGCGTGGGCGCGAGCTGCGCGTACTCGATGACCGGTGCCGGGATCCGGTCGACCGGAACCGGGGCCGCCATCGTCCACAGGCTGTGGGCAGCTGTCACTGTGCTCACTTCGCCGCCTCCCCATTCTTCGCCGGCACGGCCTCGACAGCCACTTCGGGCTTCGGGTCGGTCAGCTTCACATCCGACATGGTGTACTCCACCGCCGGGTTGACGATGTCCGTCAGCACCTTCGGGTAGACGCCCAGCCCGATCAGCAGCACGATCAGCGGGGCGACCACCAGCACCTCCCGCAGGCGCAGGTCCGGCATCGCACGGACCTCCTCCTTCACGGGGCCGGTCATCGTGCGCTGGTAGAGCACCAGCGTGTAGAGCGCGGCCAGCACGATGCCGATGGTGGCGATGACGCCGACGACCGGGTACCGGGCGAACGTGCCGACCAGGACCAGGAATTCACTGACGAAGGGCGCGAGCCCCGGCAGCGAGAGGGTGGCGAGGCCGCCGATCAGGAAGGTGCCGGCGAGGACCGGGGCAACCTTCTGGACGCCGCCGTAGTCGGCGATGAGCCGCGAGCCGCGCCGCGAGATCAGGAAGCCGGCCACCAGCATCAGCGCCGCCGTCGAGATCCCGTGGTTGACCATGTAGAGCGTCGCACCGGACTGGCCCTGGGAGGTCATCGCGAAGATGCCCAGGATGATGAAGCCGAAGTGCGAGATGGACGCGTAGGCGACCAGCCGCTTGATGTCGCGCTGCCCGACCGCGACCAGCGCGCCGTAGACGATGCTGATCAGGGCCAGGACGAGGATCACCGGCGTGGCCCACTTGCTCGCGTCCGGGAAGAGCCCGAGGCAGAAGCGGAGCATCGCGAAGGTGCCGACCTTGTCGACGACCGCGGTGATCAGTACGGCGACCGGGGCGGTGGACTCGCCCATCGCGTTCGGCAGCCAGGTGTGCAACGGCCACAGCGGGGCCTTCACCGCGAAGGCGAAGAAGAAGCCGAGGAACAGCAGCCGCTCGGTGTTGGTCGCCATGTCGAGCGTGCCCGCGGCGCGGGCGGCGGCGATCTCCTGGAGCGAGAAGTTTCCGGCGACCACATACAGCCCGATGACGGCGGCCAGCATGATCAGGCCGCCGACCAGGTTGTAGAGGAGGAACTTGACCGCCGCGTACGAACGCTGCGCGGCCGCGTTCTCGTCGGATCCGGAGTGGGCCCGGTCCCCGAAGCCGCCGATGAGGAAGTACATCGGGATGAGCATGGCTTCGAAGAAGATGTAGAAGAGGAAGACGTCGGTGGCCTCGAAGGAGATGATCACCATCGCCTCGACCAGCAGGATCAGGGCGAAGAAGCCCTGCGTCGGCCGCCAGCGGGACGAGGAGGTCTCCAGGGGGTCGGCGTCGTGCCAGCCGGCCGCGATCACGAAGGGGATCAGGAGCGCGGTGAGCGCGATCAGCGCCACCGCGATCCCGTCGACTCCCAGCTCGTAGCGGACGCCGAAGTCGGCGATCCAGGAGCGGGATTCGGTGAGCTGGTAGCGGTCGCCGCCGGGCTCGAAACGGATCGCGACGAGCACGGCCAGGGCCAGGGTCGCCAGCGAGAAGAGCAGGGCGAGCCACTTGGCGGCGGTCCTGCGGGCGGCCGGGACGGCCGCCGTCAGGATCGCACCGACCGCGGGGACCGCGGCCGTCACCGTCAGAAGCGGGAAACTCATCTCACACCGCCCTCATCAGCAGGGTCGCGGCGATCAGGATCGCCGTGCCCCCGAACATCGAGACCGCGTAGCTGCGGGCGTAGCCGTTCTGCAGCTTGCGCAGCCGGCCCGAGAGCCCGCCGACCGAGGCGGCCGTCCCGTTGACCACCCCGTCGACCAGGCTGTGGTCGACGTACACGAGCGAGCGGGTCAGGTGCTCCCCGCCGCGCACCAGCACGACGTGGTTGAAGTCGTCCTGAAGGAGGTCCCGCCGGGCCGCCCGGGTGAGGAGCGAGCCGCGCGGGGCGACGACCGGGACGGGCCTGCGTCCGTACATCGCCCAGGCGATGGCGACGCCGACGACGAGGACGACCATGGTGGCCAGCGTCACCGTCAGGGCGCTGACCGGCGGGTTTCCGTGCGCGTACCCGGTGACGGGCTCCAGCCAGTTCAGGAACCGGTCGCCGATGGCGAAGAAGCCACCGGCGAAGACCGACCCGAAGGCCAGCACGATCATCGGGATGGTCATGGACTTCGGGGACTCGTGCGGGTGCGGCAGCTCGCCGGGGTGCGCCTCGGCGCCGGGCTCGACACCGGGGGTCGTGGCCGGGTCCGGGGCGGGCTGCCAGCGCTTCTCGCCGAAGAAGGTGAGGAGCATGACGCGGGTCATGTAGAACGCGGTGATCGCCGCGCCCAGCAGGGCCACTCCGCCGAGGATCCAGCCCTCGGTGCCGCCCTTGGCGAAGGCCGCCTCGATGATCAGGTCCTTGGAGAAGAAGCCGGACAGGCCCGGGAAGCCGATGATGGCCAGGTAGCCGAGGCCGAAGGTGACGAAGGTGATCGGCATGTACGTGCGCAGGCCCCCGTACTTGCGCATGTCGACCTCGTCGTTCATCCCGTGCATCACGGAACCGGCGCCGAGGAAGAGGCCCGCCTTGAAGAAGCCGTGCGTCACCAGGTGCATGATCGCGAAGACGTAGCCGATCGGGCCGAGGCCCGCGGCCAGGATCATGTAGCCGATCTGCGACATCGTCGACCCGGCGAGGGCCTTCTTGATGTCGTCCTTCGCGCAACCGACGATCGCACCGAAGAGGAGCGTGACCGCGCCCACGATGGTGACCACGAGCTGCGCGTCGGGCGCCCCGTTGAAGATGGCGCCCGAGCGGACGATCAGGTACACGCCCGCCGTCACCATCGTCGCCGCGTGGATCAGGGCCGAGACCGGGGTCGGGCCCTCCATCGCGTCACCGAGCCAGGACTGCAGCGGCACCTGGGCCGACTTGCCGCAGGCGGCCAGCAGCAGCATCAGGCCGATCGCCGTCAGCTTGCCTTCCGACGTCTCACCGACCGCGCCGAACACCGGCCCGAAGGTGAAGGTCCCGAAGGTGGTGAACATGACCATGATCGCGATCGACAGGCCCATGTCGCCGACGCGGTTGACCAGGAAGGCCTTCTTGGCGGCCGTGGCCGCGCTGGGCTTGTGCTGCCAGAACCCGATCAGGAGGTACGAGGCGAGACCCACGCCCTCCCAGCCGAAGTACAGCAGCAGGTAGTTGTCGGCGAGGACCAGCAGCAGCATCGCCGCGACGAACAGGTTGAGGTAGCCGAAGAAGCGGCGGCGGCGCTCGTCGTGCTCCATGTACCCGATCGAGTACACGTGGATGAGCGTGCCCACCCCGGAGATCAGCAGGACGAAGGTCATCGACAGCTGGTCGAGCTGGAAGGCGATGTCCGCCTGGAAGCCCTCCACCGGGATCCAGGTCCACAGCTGCTGGTGCAGGGTCCGGTCGTCGGCGCTGCGTCCCAGCATGTCGGCGAACAGCACGGCGCCGATCCCGAAGGAGACGGCGGCGAGCACGGTGCCGATCCAGTGGCCGGACTTGTCGAGACGCCGGCCGCCGCACAGCAGCACCGCCGCTCCGAGCAGGGGCGCTGCCACCAGCAGCGCAATCAGATTCTCCACTGTGAACGCCCCTTACAGCTTCATCAGGCTGGCGTCGTCGACCGAGGCCGAGTGGCGGGTACGGAACAGCGACACGATGATCGCGAGGCCCACCACGACCTCCGCGGCGGCGACGACCATCGTGAAGAACGCGATGATCTGGCCGTCGAGGTTGCCGTGCATCCGCGAGAAGGTGACGAAGGCGAGGTTGCAGGCGTTGAGCATCAGCTCGACGCACATGAACAGCACGATCGCGTTCTTGCGGATCAGCACACCGGCCGCGCCGATGGTGAACAGCAGGGCCGCCAGGTACAGGTAGTTGACCGGATTCACTTCGAGGCCTCCTCTCGCCCGAGGCGCTCCGAGGACCGCTGCTCCAGTGCCTTGAGGTCGTCCAGCGCCTCGCTGGAGACGTCCCGGATCTGGCCGCGGGCGCGCAGCGTCTTGTTGACCGTCAGCTCGGAGGGGGTGCCGTCCGGCAGCAGGCCGGCCACGTCCACCGCGTTGTGCCGGGCGTAGACGCCGGGCGCGGGCAGCGGCGGGAGCTGGACGCCCTCGCGGACGCGGCGCTCGGCCAGTTCGCGCTGGGTGGCGGCCCGCTCGGTGCGCTCGCGGTGGGTGAGCACCATCGCGCCGACGGCCGCGGTGATCAGCAGCGCGCCGGTGATCTCGAAGGCGAAGACGTACTTGGTGAAGATCAGCTGGGCCAGGCCCTCGACGTGCCCGGCGGAGTTGATCCGGCCGAGCCCGTTGAAGTGGGTGAGGTTGGCGTGGCCGATGCCGGCGATCAGCAGGATGCCGAAGCCGAGACCGCACAGGACCGCCAGCCAGCGCTGCCCCTTGATGGTCTCCTTCAGGGAGTCGGCTGCGGTGACGCCGACGAGCATGACCACGAAGAGGAAGAGCATCATGATGGCGCCGGTGTAGACGATGACCTGGACGACGCCCAGGAAGTACGCCCCGTTGGCGAGGTAGAAGACCGCCAGGATGATCATCGTCCCGGCCAGGCTGAGAGCGCTGTGCACGGCCTTCTTCATCAGGATCGTCGCGAGTGCGCCGATGACGGCGACCGTGCCGAGGACCCAGAACTGGATCGCCTCACCCGTCGAGGTCAGGGTGGCTGCGGCGAGGGCGCTCATGCCTCCACCTCCTCGGACTTCTCCGCGACCTCGCCCTTGGAGACGGCCACCTGCCGGACCGTGCCGGGGGCCGCCCCCGTCACCCGTCCGCGGTAGTAGTCCGTGTCCTCCGTGCCGGGGAACATCGCGTGCGGCGCCTCGACCATGCCCTCGGTGAGACCGGCGAGCAGCTGCTCCTTGGTGTAGATGAGCGATTCGCGGCTGGAGTCGGCCAGTTCGAACTCGTTCGTCATGGTCAGCGCCCTGGTCGGGCACGCCTCGACGCACAGCCCGCACAGGATGCAGCGGGCGTAGTTGATCTGGTAGACCGCGCCGTACCGCTCACCCGGGGAGTAGCGCTCCTCCTCGGTGTTGTCCTCGCCCTCCACGTAGATGGCGTCCGCGGGGCAGGCCCAGGCGCACAGCTCGCACCCGATGCACTTCTCCAGACCGTCCGGGTGCCGGTTGAGCTGGTGCCGTCCGTGGAAGCGCGGGGCGGTGGTCTTGTGCTCCTCCGGGTACTGCTCGGTGAGGCGCTTCTTGAACATGGCCTTGAAGGTCACGCCGAAGCCGGCCACCGGGTTCTGCCACTTCTCATCAGACATTCTCAGCACCCTCCTCTCGGTCACTGTCAGTATTCGCCCCGCCACTGACAATCAGCTCCCGCTCTCCGCGGGGCCGTCGGCGCGGTACGGGTGCCAGGTGCTGGCCGGGCTTGGGCGGTACGGGGAATCCGCCCGCCAGCGGGTCGAAGGGCTCGGCCTCGGCGGCCTTGCCGGCCTCCTCGGCGGCGGCCTTCTCCCGCTTGTCGCGGAAGAGGTCGGCGACGAAGGAGAGGAGCAGGACCGCCACGACGGCGCCGCCGACGTAGAGGACGATCTCGCTGAAGTCGTACGCCTCGTTGCGCAGCGCCCGGACGGTCGCGACCAGCATCAGCCAGACCACGGAGACCGGGATCAGGACCTTCCAGCCGAGCTTCATCAGCTGGTCGTAGCGCACGCGAGGCAGCGTGCCGCGCAGCCAGATGAAGAAGAAGAGCAGCAGCTGCACCTTGAGGACGAACCAGAGCATCGGCCACCAGCCGTGGTTCGCGCCCTCCCAGTACGTCGAGATCGGCGCCGGGGCCCGCCAGCCGCCCAGGAAGAGGGTGACCGAGACCGCCGAGACGGTGACCATGTTGACGTACTCGGCGAGCATGAACAGCGCGAACTTGATCGACGAGTACTCGGTGTTGAAGCCGCCGACCAGGTCGCCCTCGGACTCCGGCATGTCGAAGGGGGCGCGGTTCGTCTCGCCGACCATCGTGATGACGTAGATGATGAAGGACACCGGCAGCAGGACGATGTACCAGCGGTCCGCCTGGGCTTCCACGATCGCCGAGGTCGACATCGACCCGGAGTAGAGGAAGACCGAGGCGAAGGCCGCGCCCATCGCGATCTCGTAGGAGATCATCTGCGCACAGGAGCGCAGGCCGCCGAGGAGCGGGTACGTCGAGCCGGAGGACCAGCCCGCCAGCACGATGCCGTAGATGCCGACCGAGGCCACCGCGAGGATGTAGAGCATCGCGATCGGCAGGTCGGTCAGCTGCATCGTGGTGCGCTGGCCGAAGATGGACACCTCGTCGCCCGGGGGCCCGAAGGGGATCACCGCGATGGCCATGAAGGCCGGGATCGCCGCGATGATCGGGGCCAGGACGTAGACGACCTTGTCGGCCCGCTTGACGATGACGTCTTCCTTGAGCATCAGCTTGACGCCGTCGGCGAGCGACTGGAGCAGGCCCCAGGGTCCGTGCCGGTTGGGGCCGATGCGCAGCTGCATCCAGGCGACGACCTTGCGCTCCCACACGATGGAGAAGAGCACGGTCACCATCAGGAAGGCGAAGCAGAACACCGCCTTGACGACGACGAGCCACCAGACGTCCTTGCCGAACAGGGACAGGTCCTCGGCGGCGAGCTGTACGAGGTCACCGTGTACCGCGTTCACGCGTCCACCTCCGCAGTGGTGCCGGCGGCGCCGGCCGGGGTCGCCGGGCCGATGCGTACGAGGGTGCCCGGGCGGGCGCCGGTGTCGGCGAGGACGCCCGACCCGGTGGAGTTCAGCGGGAGCCAGACCACCCGGTCGGGCATCTCGGTGATCCGGAGCGGGAGTTCCACGGAGCCGGCCGGGCCGGTGACCGCGAGGACGTCCCCGTTCTTGACGCCCGTCTCGGCGGCCGTGGCCGCCGACAGCCGGGCGTTCGCCTCGTGCCGTGTACCGGCCAGGGCGTCGTCGCCCTCCTGGAGCTTGCCCTGGTCGAGGAGGAGCCGGTGGCCCGCGAGGACCGCCTCGCCCGCTCCCGGACGGGGCAGCGGCACGGTGTCCGCGGACTGCTCGGCGGCGCGCTCCCCGGTCCACGGGCCGAGCCCGTCGAGTTCCCGGCGTACGGCGTGCACGTCGGGCAGCGCGATCGGCCGGTCGGCCGCGTCGGCCAGCATGTGCAGCACGCGGGCGTCGGCGGGGGCGAGCCGGCGGGTCATCTGGTCGGGCTTGAGCGCGGCCTCGAACGGCCGGACCCTGCCCTCCCAGTTGATGAACGCGCCCGCCTTCTCGGCCACCGCGGCGACCGGGAGGACCACGTCCGCGTGGTCGGTGACCTCGCTGGGCCGCAGTTCCAGGGAGACCACGAAGGCCTCCTGGAGCGCGATCCGGGCGCGGGCCGGGTCCGGCAGGTCCGCGACCTCGACGCCCGCGACCAGCAGGGCCGAGAGCTCGCGTCCGGCGGCGGCCTCGATGATCTGGCCGGTGTCACGGCCGTAGCGGTGCGGGAGTTCGTCCAGTCCCCAGGCGGTGGCGACCTCGTCGCGGGCCCGCGGGTCGGTGGCCGGGCGGGCGCCGGGCAGCAGCGACGGCAGCGCGCCCGCCTCGACGGCGGCGCGCTCACCGGCCCGGCGCGGGATCCACACCAGCGTGGCCCCGGTCGCGGTGGCGGCCCGTACGGCGGCGGTCAGCGCGCCGGGCACCCCGGCGAGGCGCTCCCCGACGATGATGACCGCGCCGGGCTGACGCAGCGCGTCGGCGGCGGCGGCCCCGCCGGCCTCCAGGCCGGTGCGGGAGGCCAGTGCGTCGAGCCACTCGGGCTCGGTGCCGGGGGCGGCGGCCAGCAGGGTGCCGCCCGCCTTGTCCAGGCCGCGGGTGGCGAAGGGGGCGAGGGCGAAGGTCCGCTGCTTGTGCTTGCGGTGGGCCTTGCGCAGCCGCAGGAAGACCCCGGGGGCCTCCTCCTCGGACTCGATGCCGGCGAGCAGCACCGCGGGCGCCGCCTCCAGCGAGGTGTACGTGACCCCGCCGCCCCCGAGGTCCTTGCCGGTGCCGGCCACGGTGGCGGCCAGGAAGTCGGCCTCCTCCGCGCTGTGCACCCGGGCCCGGAAGTCGATGTCGTTGGTGTCGAGCACCACCCGGGCGAACTTGGCGTACGCGTAGGCGTCCTCGACGGTGAGCCGGCCGCCGGTCAGTACTCCGGCCCGGCCGCGCGCGGCGGCCAGTCCGTTCGCCGCGGCCTCCAGGGCCTCGGGCCAGCTCGCCGGCTCCAGGACCCCGGCGGTGTTGCGTACCAGCGGGGTGGTGAGCCGGTCCCGCTGCTGCGCGTAGCGGAACCCGAAGCGGCCCTTGTCGCAGACCCATTCCTCGTTGACCTCGGGGTCGTCCGCGGCCAGCCGGCGCAGCACCTTGCCGCGGCGGTGGTCGGTCCGGGTCGCGCAGCCGCCCGCGCAGTGCTCGCACACGCTCGGGGAGGAGACGAGGTCGAAGGGGCGGGAGCGGAACCGGTACGCGGCGGAGGTGAGGGCGCCGACCGGGCAGATCTGGATGGTGTTGCCGGAGAAGTACGACTCGAACGGGTCGCCCTCGCCGGTGCCGACCTGCTGGAGCGCGCCGCGCTCCAGCAGCTCGATCATCGGGTCACCGGCGATCTCGTTGGAGAAGCGGGTGCAGCGCGCGCACAGCACGCACCGCTCACGGTCCAGCAGCACCTGGGTGGAGATCGGGACGGGCTTCTCGTACGTCCGCTTGCGCCCGTCGAAACGGGATTCGGCGTTGCCGTGCGACATCGCCTGGTTCTGCAGGGGGCACTCACCGCCCTTGTCGCAGACCGGGCAGTCCAGCGGGTGGTTGATGAGCAGCAGCTCCATCACCCCGCGCTGGGCCTTGTCGGCGACCTCGGAGGTCAGCTGGGTCTTGACCACCATGCCGTCGGTGCACGTGATGGTGCAGGAGGCCATCGGCTTGCGCTGGCCCTCGACCTCGACGATGCACTGGCGGCAGGCGCCGGCCGGGGAGAGGAGCGGGTGGTCGCAGAACCGGGGGATCTCGATGCCGAGCTGCTCGGCGGCCCGGATGACGAGGGTGCCCTTGGGAACCGAGAGCTCGGCCCCGTCGATGGTCAGCGAGACCAGATCTTCCGGCGGTACGGCGCCCCCTCCGCCACCGGCGGGAGCGTTACTGGTGACGGTCATGCGTTCACCTCCGTGTCAGCCCAGAGGGTCGACTTCTTGGGGTCGAAGGGGCAGCCCTTGCCCGTGATGTGCTGCTCGTACTCCTCGCGGAAGTACTTGAGCGAGGAGAAGATCGGGCTGGCCGCGCCGTCGCCGAGCGCGCAGAAGGACTTGCCGTTGATGTTGTCGGCGATGTCGTTCAGCTTGTCGAGGTCGGACATGACGCCCTTGCCGGCCTCGATGTCGCGGAGCAACTGGACCAGCCAGTAGGTGCCTTCGCGGCACGGGGTGCACTTGCCGCAGGACTCGTGGGCGTAGAACTCGGTCCACCGGGTCACCGCCCGCACCACGCAGGTCGTCTCGTCGAAGCACTGGAGCGCCTTGGTGCCGAGCATCGAGCCGGCCGCGCCCACGCCCTCGTAGTCGAGCGGGACGTCGAGGTGCTCGTCCGTGAACATCGGGGTGGAGGAGCCGCCCGGGGTCCAGAACTTCAGCCGGTGTCCGGGCCGCATCCCGCCGCTCATGTCGAGCAGCTGGCGCAGGGTGATCCCGAGCGGGGCCTCGTACTGGCCGGGCCCGGCCACGTGTCCGGAGAGCGAGTACAGCGTGAAACCGGGGGACTTCTCCGTCCCCATCGCCTTGAACCAGTCCTTGCCCTTGTTCAGGATCGCGGGAACCGAGGCGATCGACTCCACGTTGTTGACGACAGTGGGGCACGCGTAGAGCCCCTCCACGGCAGGGAAGGGAGGACGCAGCCGGGGCTGACCGCGCCGGCCTTCGAGGGAGTCGAGCAGAGCCGTCTCCTCGCCGCAGATGTACGCGCCCGCCCCCGCGTGCACCGTGATGTCGAGATCGAGCCCGCTCCCCAGGATGTCCTTCCCGAGGTACCCGGCCTCGTACGCCTCACGGACCGCCAGGTGCAGGCGCCGCAGGACCGGCACCACCTCGCCGCGCAGGTAGATGAAGGCGTGCTGCGAGCGGATCGCGTAGCACGCGATGATCATTCCCTCGATGAGGGAGTGCGGGTTGGCGAAGAGAAGGGGGATGTCCTTGCAGGTTCCCGGTTCCGACTCGTCCGCGTTCACGACGAGGTAGTGCGGCTTTCCGTCGCCCTGCGGGATGAACTGCCACTTCATTCCGGTGGGGAAGCCCGCGCCGCCGCGTCCGCGCAGGCCCGAGTCCTTCACGTACGCGATGAGGTCGTCCGGGGTCATCGCGAGTGCCTTGCGCAGACCCTCGTAGCCCTCGTGGCGCCGGTAGGTCTCCAGCGTCCACGACTCGGGTTCGTCCCAGAAGGCCGACAGGACCGGTGCGAGGAGCTTTTCCGGGCTCGTCCCGTTCTTACTCAGTTCAGTCGACACGGTCATCACTCCCCTCCCTCGGTGGTGCTCTCGCCGCGCGGGTGCACGATCGGGGTGTGCGGGGACTCACCGCGGGCGATGCGCAGCCCGATCAGGGAGGCGGCCCCGGCGCCGCCGGTGGCCTCGACCGCGCCCTCGCGCTCGTCGGGGAAACCGGCCAGGATCCGGGCGGTCTCCTTGTACGTGCACAGCGGCGCGCCCCGGGTCGGGGAGACCTCGCGGCCCGCCAGCAGGTCGTCGACCATGGCCTTGGCGGACTCGGGCGTCTGGTTGTCGAAGAACTCCCAGTTGACCATCACCACGGGGGCGAAGTCGCAGGCCGCGTTGCACTCGATGTGCTCCAGCGTGACCTTGCCGTCGGGGGTGGTCTCGTTGTTGCCGACCCCGAGGTGCTCCTTGAGCTCCTCGAAGATGGCGTCGCCGCCCATCACCGCGCACAGGGTGTTCGTACAGACGCCGACCTGGTAGTCCCCGGAGGGCTTGCGCCGGTACATCGTGTAGAAGGTCGCGACGGCCGTGACCTCGGCGGTGGTCAGGCCCAGTACGTCGGCGCAGAAGCGGATGCCGGTGCGCGAGACGTAGCCCTCCTCCGACTGGCAGAGGTGCAGCAGGGGCAGCAGCGCGGAGCGGCTGTCGGGGTAGCGGGCGATGACTTCCCGCGCGTCCGCTTCGAGCCGGGCGCGTACTTCGGCCGGGAAGTCGGGGGCGGGAAGCTGGGGCATCCCCAACTGGATGTCGGTCATCGGTCGACGCCTCCCATCACGGGGTCGATGGAGGCGACGGCGACGATGACGTCGGCGACCTGGCCGCCCTCGCACATCGCGGCCATGGCCTGCAGGTTGGTGAAGGACGGGTCGCGGAAGTGGACCCGGTACGGGCGGGTGCCGCCGTCGGAGACGACGTGCACGCCGAGCTCGCCCTTCGGCGACTCGACGGCGCTGTACGCCTGCCCGGCCGGTACCCGGAAGCCCTCGGTCACCAGCTTGAAGTGGTGGATGAGGGCCTCCATGGAGGTGCCCATGATGTTCTTGATGTGGTCGAGCGAGTTGCCGAGGCCGTCCGGGCCCATCGCCAGCTGCGCCGGCCAGGCGATCTTCTTGTCGGCGACCATCACCGGTCCCGGCTCCAGCCGGGCCAGGCACTGTTCGACGATCCGCAGCGACTGGCGCATCTCCTCCAGGCGGATCAGGAACCGCCCGTAGGAGTCGCAAGTGTCGGTGGTCGGCACGTCGAACTCGTAGTTCTCGTAGCCGCAGTACGGGTCCGACTTGCGCAGGTCGTGGGGCAGGCCCGCGGAGCGCAGGATCGGGCCGGTGGCTCCGAGCGCCATGCAGCCGGTGAGGTCGAGGTAGCCGACGTCCTGCATGCGGGCCTTGAAGATGGGGTTGCCGGTGGCGAGCTTGTCGTACTCCGGCAGGTTCTTCTTCATGGTCTTCACGAACTCGCGCAGCTGGTCGACGGCGCCCGGGGGCAGGTCCTGCGCGAGGCCGCCGGGGCGGACGAACGCGTGGTTCATGCGCAGTCCGGTGATCAGCTCGAAGATGTCGAGGATCAGTTCGCGGTCGCGGAAGCCGTAGATCATGATCGTCGTCGCGCCCAGCTCCATGCCGCCCGTGGCGATGCACACCAGGTGGGAGGAGAGCCGGTTGAGCTCCATCAGCAGGACGCGGATGACGGTGGCGCGGTCCGGGATCTGGTCGGTGATGCCGAGCAGCTTCTCGACGGCGAGGCAGTACGCCGTCTCGTTGAAGAACGGCGTCAGGTAGTCCATGCGCGTGACGAAGGTGGTGCCCTGCGTCCAGTTCCGGTATTCGAGGTTCTTCTCGATGCCGGTGTGCAGGTAGCCGATGCCGCAGCGGGCTTCGGTGACCGTCTCGCCGTCGATCTCCAGGATCAGGCGGAGCACTCCGTGGGTGGACGGGTGCTGGGGGCCCATGTTGACGACGATCCGCTCGTCGTCCGCGCGGGCCGCGGACTGGACGACCTCGTCCCAGTCGCCGCCGGTGACGGTGTAGACGAGGCCTTCGGTGGTCTCCCGGGAGGAGGCGTGATTCGAAGTGGACATCAGCTGTACGACCTCCGCTGGTCGGGAGCCGGGATCTGGGCGCCCTTGTACTCGACGGCGATGCCGCCGAGCGGGTAGTCCTTGCGCTGCGGGAAGCCCTGCCAGTCGTCCGGCATCATGATCCGGGTGAGGGCCGGGTGCCCGTCGAAGACCAGACCGAAGAAGTCGTACGTCTCGCGCTCGTGCCAGTCGTTGGTCGGGTAGAGGGAGACGAGCGAGGGGACGTGCGGGTCGCTGTCCGGTACGGACACCTCCAGCCGCAGGAGGCGGCCGTGGGTGAGCGAGCGCAGGTGGTAGACGGCGTGCAGCTCGCGGCCCTTGTCCTCCGGGTAGTGCACGCCGGAGACGCCGGTGCACAGCTCGAAGCGCAGGGCGGGGTCGTCGCGCAGGGTGCTCGCGACCCGGACGAGGTGCTCGCGGGCGATGTGGAAGGTCAGCTCCCCCCGGTCGACCACCGTCTTCTCGATGGCGTTCTCGGGGACCAGGTCCTGCTCCTCCAGGGCGCCTTCGAGTTCGTCGGCAACCTCGTCGAAGTAGGAACCGTACGGGCGGCTGGTGGCGCCGGGCAGGCGTACGGAGCGCACGAGGCCGCCGTAGCCGGAGGTGTCACCGCCGTTCCGGGCGCCGAACATGCCGCGCTGGACGCGGACCTCCTCGCCGTGGTCCCCGCGCTGGCCGGGGAGGTTCTGGCGGCTGAGTTCCTTGTCGGGGTTGGGTTCGCGGGTCTCACTCACCGGAGCAGCCCCTTCATCTCGATGATGGGGAGGGCCTTGAGGGCCGCCTCCTCCGCCTCGCGGGCCGCCTCTTCCCGGTTCACGCCGAGCTTGGAGCCCTGGATCTTCTGGTGGAGCTTGAGGATCGCGTCCATCAGCATCTCGGGGCGCGGCGGACAGCCGGGCAGGTAGATGTCCACGGGGACGATGTGGTCGACGCCCTGGACGATCGCGTAGTTATTGAACATTCCGCCTGAAGATGCACAGACCCCCATGGAGATGACCCATTTGGGAGCGGGCATCTGGTCGTACACCTGCCGCAGCACCGGCGCCATCTTCTGGCTGACCCTGCCCGCCACGATCATCAGATCGGCCTGGCGCGGCGAGCCGCGGAAGACCTCCATGCCGAAGCGGGCCAGGTCGTACCGGCCCGCTCCGGTGGTCATCATCTCGATGGCGCAGCACGCGAGGCCGAAGGTCGCGGGGAAGACGGATGACTTGCGCACCCAGCCCGCGGCCTGTTCGACGGTGGTCAGCAGAAAGCCGCTCGGCAGCTTCTCTTCCAGTCCCATGGGAAATTCAGCCCCTCAGTCCCATTCCAGGCCGCCGCGGCGCCACACGTAGGCGTAGGCGACGAAGACGGTGAGCACGAAGAGCAGCATCTCGACGAGCCCGAAGATCCCCAGGGAGTCGAAGGTGACGGCCCAGGGGTAGAGGAAGACAACCTCGATGTCGAAGACGATGAAGAGCATCGCCGTCAGGTAGTACTTGATGGGGAAGCGACCGCCGCCGGCCGGCACCGGAGTCGGCTCGATGCCGCACTCGTATGCCTCAAGCTTTGCCCGGTTGTACCGTTTTGGGCCGATCAGCGTGGCCATGACCACGGAGAAGATCGCAAACCCTGCGCCGAGGGCGCCGAGCACGAGGATGGGTGCGTACGCATTCACGCTCCTCGCTCCTTCCAGTCGTCCTTGACCGTTGGACCGCTGCACCGGCGCCGCGCCCCGCCTCGCGAAGATCGCGCTTTTGATCGAGCGCTTGCATGTGAGGCAGTTCACAAGCCGGACTGGTGCGCATCTTATGCCCGCTCCTCTGTGATCTGCGACACGGGTTGCAACAACGAGTTTGTGATCTCCACCACCTGACGAACGATCATGAAGTCCGATGAGTGGTGATCTTCATACGCGAAGCATCCACATGATCACCAAAGGTGACATCCGACCTCGTTACCGCAGGTAGGAGGGGTCGCGCACTATCAAACGGTGGCCATTGCAGGCAAATTGGCGACGGCGGCACTGGAGTGATAAAGGGATCGGCTTCGCCCGGTCGGGGGAGCCCGCGTGTACGGAGGTGGACACGGGGCAGACGCGGATCCCGAGGCGCCGTCGGCCGCGTGCGTCCGTTCACGAACCGGCCGGGCAGTTCACAGCGAGATCACGGACGGACCACAGTGTCCGCACAACGTGACGCTCCTGTGACCTGCGCCACTCTGAATTGATGCTTCCGAAAGAGGGCTTGGCCATCTGTGCGGCGGAATGGTAGGCCGAGGATCAATTCGGGACTTATTGCGGATAACCCATGATCACAGCCTTGTGAAGGCATGTCCGTTTAGTCCGTTACGGCGTCAATAAGGAGCGCGACGCGCCCGGTTCGTGCGATTCGCACGCAACTGTGGCGCAAGCCACGTTTCTTGAAGGGAACCCGGGCGCCCTGATAGCGGTTGTCCTCATGTCCCACACCGCTCACATACCCAGCCACCGGAAGCCCCGCCGCAGCGCCTCGAAGCTCGCGGTCCGCGCCGGAGTTGCCGGTGGCGTCCTCAGCACCCTCGCCATGGCCGGCACCGCGAGCGCGTCCCCGTCCGCCGAGCCCGTGGCCGAGACGACGCTCGAAATGCCGGTCCTCAACCTGGACCTTGCCGCCGAGGTCTCCTCCGCCGTCACCACGGCCGCCGAGAACACCCGTGCCGCGGCCGTCGAGGGCGAACTGACCGCCCAGGAGGAGAGCGCCCGCACCGGCGCCGCCGCCGAGGCGAAGAAGGCCAAGGAAGACGCCCAGCAGAAGGCCGACGCCGAGAAGAAGAAGGCCCAGGAGGAGGCGGACCGCAAGGCTGAGGCCGAGCGCGCGAACCGCTCCTCCGCGCGCGCCACGCTGTCGACCAAGTCCTCCGGCGCGACCTCCAGCGACGGCTCCGGTGCCTCCGTGGCCGCTCCGGCGACCGGCTCCGCCGCCGCCATCGTGAACTTCGCCCGCGCGCAGGTCGGCAAGGCGTACGTCATGGGCGGCACCGGCCCGTCCTCGTTCGACTGCTCGGGCCTCGTCCAGGCCGCCTACCGTCAGGCCGGCATCTCCCTGCCGCGCATGTCCCAGGCTCAGTCCTCGGCCGGCACCTCGGTCTCGCTGAGCGCCCTGCAGCCGGGTGACATCCTGTACTGGGGCTCCAAGGGCAGCGCGTACCACGTCGCCATCTACGTCGGCGGCGGCAAGTTCGTCGGCGCGCAGAACCCCAGCACGGGCATCGTCGAGCGCAGCCTGAGCTACGACAAGCCGACGGGCGCCGTCCGCGTCCTCTGAGCGGTCCGCGCCCTCCGGGCCGTCTGAGCCGTCCGCGCTGAGCCGTTCGAGCCGAGCCGTCCGGAAACGCACGAAGGGCCGGTACTCCCCCGCTCGGGGGTGGAGTACCGGCCCTTCGGCGTTCCTCAGGCGAGGCTCGCCGCGTTGTGGTTCACGCGCAATTGAGTCGGCCCCGGCCGAAAGGGCCGGGGCCGAGTGATCGAGGGATCGAGGGGCCGGTCGGTCAGCCGAGCGACGCCGCGAGCTTGAGGCGCGCGTCGCGCTGCTTCTTGTACAGGGCGAGGGTTTCGGCGTGCTCCTCGACGAGCCGCTTCTGGTACGCCGCCTCGGCGGCCGCCCAGATCCCGACGAGGTTCACCTCGCGCTTGCACGCCACGTCCTTGGTGGCGACCGCGACCGCCTTGGGGCCGGCCTTGTCGTTCTGCAGGCCCAGTTTCTCGATCACCTCGTACGGCGTCCTGACGCCGCCGTACCCGGACTTGGCCATGCATTCCGACCATTTCGCGAGCACGTCCCCGACCCTGGAGTCCTCCTGCGCCCGGGTGTGCGCCTCCGAGGCGAGGCCGAATGTGAACAGCAGGTCCACACTGTCCTTCGTCGGCGCGTAGAGCTTGCGGTAACCCTCCCGCTGGCAGCCGCCCGCGGGCACCTTCTGCCCGCCGACGGTGAGACCGCTGTCCGCCGCCTGGGCCTCCTCGTCACTCACCGGGCCCGGGTCGGCCTGGCCCTTGTCCTCGGGGCGCTGCCCGAACAGGACGGTGGACGCGCTGTCGCTGAGCTGCGGCACCGACGGCCGGGGCGGGCGCTCGCGCCCCGCGTCCGGGTTGTACCCGTACGTCGCCGCGCGCACGGGATCGGCGATCCCGAAGAGGTTCTGATGCCGGTCCTCCTTCGGGGTGGCGCCGTCCGCAGCGGGTTTCGGCGGCTGCTCGTAGGAGAACCCGTAGCGGGCCATGCACTGGGCGGTCAGCCGATACTGCGCAGCGTCCATCCGCCCGCGCTCGCCGTCCGTATCCGTGTACGCGTCCATCGGGAGCGAGAGCGAGATCGTGGCGGGGTTGACGGAGACAGGGCCGAGGGCGGGTTCGCCGCCGCTCGCGCCCTTCGCCCCACCGGCTTCCGCGCACCCCGCCAGGAGGGTCGCTGCCAGCAGGGCGGCCGCCGCGGTGGAGCAGCGGCGCTGTGCGGATGGCATCTGGTGGGTTCCTTCGGTACGGCGGCGTTCCTGCTGACCTGCGGATCCGAGGGCCTACTGAACGTAGAACCGCGACGAGCTGATCTTGTTCTTGAAGTTGCTGGACGCATTGCCGATGTGACCGATGGGAATGGAGCCCTTGATTCCGCCGTAGTTCCAGTCCGTGTAGACATTCCAACCGAATACGTCACGGTTCCAGTAGGACTCCGTGTTGTCGTTCACCCAGTCCGTGCGACCGTGGCAACCGGCGGGACCGTAGAACTTGTTGTCCGTGAACGTGTCGTCGTCGTTGTTGTAGTCGAAGACGCAGCCGCCGCGGTCGACCAAGTAGTACAGCCCCATCTCGTACTGCTCGAGATAGCCGTCATGCACGGACGCCGAGGCGGGGGCGGCCGTCGCCACCAGCAGGGCGGCCGCGATGGCCGCAGGGGCGGCCGCGAGACGCAGTCCACGCAGGTTCTTGTTCATTCACACATTCCCCACCGTAGAAATAGACAGTGCGGGATTCCACAACTGCCTTAGGTCAAGCGGGATTTAAGCCCAGACGACATCCACACACAAGGAGAGTCTCAATCTACGGACTGTCAAAAAGGCGTCGTGAGACGGGGGTTGTAGCTCTGGAAAACATTCCCTAGGATCACGAACCGCGTTCACAGTCATTCCCATTGTGCGGACGCTCCCATTCCACATTCCCACCCCGAGGGAAGCGCCAGCATGCGCAAATACGCCATCGCCCTTTTCTTCGCCGTGTCCCTCACCCTCACCGCCTGTTCGGGTGACGGCGAGCCCAAGGCCAGTGACAGTCCCCCGCCCACCGCGGCGGAGATCGCCTACTACGACTGCCTGAAGGGACAGGGAATCAAGATCGTCCACCTGGACTACGGGGCTCCCCGCGTGGACAAGGACGATCCGTCCGCGAAGAACCTCCCCGCGGCTCAGGAGGCGTGCAAGGACAAGGTCCCGCCGGAGCCCTCTCCCGTGCAGGCCGACCCGAAGGTGCTCGACGCCGCCCGCAAGGAGACCGCCTGCATGCGCGCGGAGGGCGTCACCTGGTATCCGGATCCGGACCCCGTGACCGCCGAGTTCGACGACAAGGGGCTCACCGTCGAGCAGCGGGGCGAGCTCAGGACCAAGCACCGCGACGCCCTGCTGAAGTGCAAGGGGAAGGCCAAGGGCGGGCCCGACGGCGTGCTCGGCGGATGAACGAGCTGCAGGACGTCGTGGAAGACGTGAGTGAGGACGCGCAGGGCGACACGGCTGCCGTCAAGGGGGCCGCGCCCGGATCCTCCCCGCTCCACCGGGGCCGGCGCGTGGTGCTCGGGCTTGTCGGTGGGGCCGCGCTGATGGCTGTCGGCGGATTGCTGGCCACCACGCTGGTGAAGTCCCCGGCGCAGGTGGCCGCCGAGACCGGGCCGCCGGCGCAGGGAGTGCTGACCGCGGAGGTCGAGCGGCGGGTGCTCGCGCAGAAGGTGGTGATGCGCGGGACCGTGGTCGCCGACCAGAGCGTCGAGGTGGCCCCGCAGCCCCGCTCCGGTGACGGGGCGGGCACACCCGTCGTGACCAAGCTGCCGCTCAAGGCCGGGGACCCGGTCGCGGCCGGGCAGCTGCTGGCGGAGGTGTCCGGGCGGCCCGTGTTGACCCTCAAGGGGACCCTGCCCGTCTACCGCGACCTCAAGCCGGGCGCCACCGGCGACGACGTGGCGCAGCTGCAGCAGGCTCTGCGGGACCTCGGGCACGGCACCGGCGGCGACGTGAAGGGCGTGTTCGGGGCGGGTACGAAGACCGCTCTCGCCGCGCGCTACAAGGCCATCGGGTACGACCCGCTGCCCGCCGTGGCGGACGGCGCGGACGTGCTCAAGGCCGCACGGGAGGCCGTACGGTCGGCCGAGTGGGCCGTGGAGGACGCCGAGGCCGGCCGCAGGGGCAAGACGACCGCTCCCGGCCCCTCCGCCTCCCCGGGCACGACGGGCACGACAGGCACGACGGGCACGACGGGCACGACGGGCGGTGAGAAGACCTCCGGCGGCACCGACGGCGGAACCGGCGACTCCGGCCGGAGCCTCGCGCGTGCCCGCCAGGCGCTCACCGACGCCCGGGCCAAGCTGACGGCGGCGGAGGCCGCCGACGGGCCGATGCTCCCCGCCTCCGAGACCGTGTTCCTCAGGTCCTTCCCCGCCCGCGTCAGTGCTGTCGGCGGCCGCATCGGCGGCCCCGTGTCCGGAGCGGTGCTCACGCTGTCCGCGGGTGAACTCGTCGTCGAGGCCTACCTCAAGGAGGACAAGAAGCAGCTGCTGCGCGCCGGCATGGCGGTGGTGGTCTCCTCCGAGGTCGCCGGCACCGACGTGAGGGGCGAGGTGGCGCTGGTCGCCACCGAGCGGTCCACCGGCCAGCAGAACGGGCCGCAGTCCGACCAGAACGGCCAGAGCGGCCAGAGCGGCCAGAACGGCCAGAGCGGCCAGAGCGGTGGCTCCCAGAGCGGCCAGGGCGGTGGCTCCCAGGGCAAGGGCGGCGGCGGAGCCGATCTCGGCTACCGGATGGTGGTCCGCGCCGACCAGCCACTGCCCGCAGGTTTCGCCGGGCAGGATGTCCGGCTGACCATCGAGTCCGCCGCCACCGACGGCGAGGCGCTCGTGGTCCCGGTCACCGCCGTCTCCGCGAGCCCGGACGGCCAGACCCTCGTCACGGCCGTCGCCGCCGACGGCACGCAGCGGCGCATCGCGGTCCGGGCCGGCACCAGCGGCGACGGTTACGTGGCCGTGGCCCCCGTCCAGCCCGACGACCTCGCCGCCGGTACGAAGGTCGTCATCGGCGCCGCCCCCAAGGGGACGGACAAGGGGACGGACACCGGGTCGGGCAAGAGGTCGGGCAAGTGAGGTTCCCCCGCGCGCGCCGCCCCCGGGAGGACGAGGAGCCGGAGCCCGGCACCCCCGTCATCGAATTCCGCGGGGTCGGCCTCACCTATCCCGGGCCGCCGCCCGTCGAGGCCCTGCACCCCTGCGAGCTGGTCGTCCGGCGCGGCGAGTTCATCACCGTCGTCGGCCCCTCCGGCTCCGGGAAGTCCACCTTCCTCAACGTCGCCGGGCTGCTCGACTCCCCCACCAGCGGCCGGTACCTCCTCGACGGGATCGACACCGCCGCGCTCCCCGACCGGGAGCGCACCGCCCTGCGGGGCCGCCGGATCGGCTTCGTCTTCCAGTCCTTCCACCTGCTGCCCCACCGCAGCGCCCTGGAGAACGTCACCCTCGCCATGCTCTACACCGGAACACCACGCGCGCAGCGCCTCGTACGGGCCCGCGAGGCCCTCGACC
Organism: Streptomyces sp. NPDC048258; assembly: GCF_043201995.1. Lineage (NCBI taxonomy): Bacteria > Bacillati > Actinomycetota > Actinomycetes > Kitasatosporales > Streptomycetaceae > Streptomyces > Streptomyces sp. NPDC048258. The sequence continues at coordinate 95,122 of NZ_JBICZH010000010.1, read as the reverse complement.
AGGTCGGTCTCGGGCACCGGGCCGGCGCCGTGCCCGGGCGGCTGTCCGGCGGCGAGCGCCAGCGCGTGGCCATCGCCCGCGCCCTCGTCGGGCGGCCCTCACTCCTGCTGTGCGACGAGCCGACCGGCAATCTCGACTCCGCCAACACCGCTTCCGTACTCGGCCTGCTGGACGAACTGCACGGCGCCGGGATGACCGTCCTCGTCATCACGCACGATCCCGAAGTGGCCCGGCGCGGAGCCCGGACCGTCACCATCCGCGACGGGCGGCTGCGTACGTGAGCACCGTCGCCCCCACCCGGCTGTCCGTACGCGACGCCCTCGCCGAGGCCGTCGCCGGGATGCTGCGCCGACCCGGCCGGGCCGTGCTCACCGCGCTCGGGACCGTCCTCGGCGTCGGCAGTTTCGTCGCCGTGCTCGGCCTGACCGCCACCATCTCCTCGCAGATCGACGGCCGGTTCAACGTACTGACCGCCACCGAGGTGACCATCGAGGACGTCGCCGGCCGGCAGAACGAGTTCGCCGGCCCCGGCTTCCCCGCCGACGCCGAACAGCGGCTGCGCCCGGTCGCGGGCATCCGCAGCGCCGGGGTCCTGTGGACCGTGCGCCTGGACTCGACGACCACGATCGGCGCCCTGCCCTCCGGCGGCAGCACCTCGTCCGGCACCACCGTCGTCGCCGCCTCCCCCGGGGCCGTCGCCGCGCTCGTGCCCACCGTCCAGGAGGGCCGCCTCTACGACGAGTTCGCCGAGGGGAGCCGGCAGCGCGTCGTGCTCATCGGCAGCGGCGTCGCCGAACGCCTCGGCATCACCACCCTGGCCACCCGGCCCGCCCTCTACATCGGCCGGGAGCCCTTCACCGTGGCGGGCGTCATCGCCGACGTGGAGCGCAAGCCGGAGAACCTGCTGTCCGTGCTCGTGCCCCGGGCCACCGCCGAGGAATTGTGGGGGCCGCCCGCACCCGGCGCCGCGAGCATGCTGATCGCCACCGAGCTCGGGGCCGCCCGCCAGGTCGCCGATCTCGCCCCGCTCGCGCTGCGCCCCGACCATCCCGAGTACCTGAAAGCCGTACCGCCCCCCGACCCCCGGACGCTGCGCTCCGGCGTCACCTCCGACCTGAGCGCGCTCTTCCTGCTGCTCGCCGGGATCTGCCTGGTGATCGGCGCGGTCGGGATCGCGAACACCACGCTCGTCGCCGTGCTGGAGCGGACCGGCGAGATCGGGCTGCGGCGCGCGCTCGGCGCCCGTGGACGGCACATCTCGGCGCAATTCATTACAGAATCGGCAGCCTTGGGCGCCCTCGGCGGCCTGGTCGGCACCTCGCTGGGCGAGCTGACCGTGGTCGCCGTGTCCGTCCTGCGCGACTGGACCCCGGTGATCCACCCGGCCACCGTCGCCGCGGCCCCGCTCGCCGGGCTGCTCACCGGACTACTGGCCGGGCTCTATCCCGCCTGGCGGGCGGCCCGTGTCGAACCGGCCGAAGCCCTGCGAAGATGAGGACAGCAGTGGCTCGTTCCGACCGCTAGACCTTGGAGGTGGTGGTCCCGTGAACCTGAATCCGTACGAGTACCACGGCGCCGGCGATCCCACCGCCGGCCCGGCCGCGCTCGGGCTCGGCCTCCTCGGCATCGGCGGCTGGCTGCTGACCACCGCCCGCCCCTGGCAGAAGCCGGGCAACGCCCTCACGCTGGGGCTCGGCTGGAGCGCCTCGGGGGCGCTGCTGCTGTGCGGTCTGGTGCTGCTGGCCAAGTGCGTGCGTACGGTGCACGGCGGCGCGGACGCGGAAACGGAAACGGAAGCGGGCCGCGGCGGGGAACCCCCCGCCCGGCCCGCCCGTTCGTCCGACTGAGCCGCCCGAGCCCCGTCAGGCCTTCGGAGCCACCTTCGAGAGGCCGTTGATGATGCGGTCCATCGCGTCGCCGCCCGTCGGGTCGGTCAGGTTGGCCAGCATCTTCAGCGTGAACCTCATCAGCACCGGGTGGGTCAGGCCGCGCTGCGCGGCGACCTTCATGACCTTCGGGTTGCCGATCAGCTTCACGAAGGCGCGGCCCAGCGTGTAGTAGCCGCCGTAGGTCTCCTTGAGCACCTTCGGGTAGTTGTGCAGCGCCAGTTCGCGCTGGGCCGGGGTGGCCCGGGCGTGCGCCTGCACGATGACGTCGGCCGCGATCTGGCCCGACTCCATGGCGTAGGCGATGCCCTCGCCGTTGAACGGGTTGACGAGACCGCCCGCGTCACCGACGAGCAGCAGGCCCTTGGTGTAGTGCGGCTGCCGGTTGAAGGCCATCGGCAGGGCCGCGCCGCGGATCGGCTGCGTCATGTTCTCGGGGGTGTAGCCCCAGTCCTCCGGCATGGACGCGCACCAGGCCTTGAGGACCTCGCGCCAGTCCAGCTCCTTGAAGGCGGAGGAGGAGTTGAGGATGCCGAGGCCGACGTTGGACGTGCCGTCGCCCATGCCGAAGATCCAGCCGTAGCCGGGCAGCAGCCGGTCCTGGGGGCCGCGTCGGTCCCACAGCTCCAGCCAGGACTCCAGGTAGTCGTCGTCGTGCCGGGGCGAGGTGAAGTACGTACGGACGGCGACGCCCATCGGGCGGTCCTCGCGCCGGTGCAGGCCCATGGCGAGGGACAGCCGGGAGGAGTTGCCGTCGGCGGCGACGACCAGCGGGGCGTGGAAGGTGACGGGCGTCTTCTCCTCGCCCAGCTTCGCCTGCACACCGGTGATGTGCCCGGTGCGCGGGTCGCGGACCGGCTCGCCGACGTTGCAGCGCTCGTACAGCCGGGCGCCGGCCTTCTGCGCCTGGCGGGCCAGGGTCTCGTCGAAGTCGTCGCGCTTGCGGACGAGTCCGTAGTCCGGGAAGGAGGCGAGTTCCGGCCAGTCCAGCTGGAGCCGCTGTCCGCCGCCGATGATGCGCAGGCCCTTGTTGCGGAGCCAGCCGGCCTCTTCGGAGATGTCGATGCCCATCGCCACCAACTGCTTGGTGGCGCGCGGGGTCAGTCCGTCGCCGCAGACCTTCTCGCGCGGGAAAGCCGTCTTCTCCAGCAGCAGGACGTCCAGCCCGGCCTTGGCGAGGTAGTAGGCGGTGGTCGAGCCGGCGGGCCCGGCCCCGACGACGATCACGTCCGCGGAGTGTTCGGAGAGGGGCTCGGTCACTGCGGGGTCTCCCGAAGGCTCGATACTCGATAAAGGGTGCCCAACGGCACCGGACATGTGCAGTCTATGCAGCGAGAGAGATCGCGAACCGAAGGGCTGCCCCCGATGACCACCTCGCCGACCCGGCCGCTTCCCGCCGTACAGCTCCGCGTGCCCACCGACGAGGACGCGCGGGCCTGGCACCGCGTCTTCGACGACCCCGAGGTCATGGAGTTCCTCGGCGGTCCCGCCGAGCTGTCGCTGTACGAGGAGTTCACCGCGCGCCAGCGCATGCACGACGCACAGCTCGGCTACTGCCTGTGGACCCTGCTGGACGGGGAGGGCGCGGTGATCGGCTTCACCGGCGCGCAGCCGTGGCCCGCGGAGAAGGAGTGGGGGCCGGTCGGCCAGATCGAGATCGGCTGGCGGCTGGGGCGGCGGCACTGGGGGCGGGGGTACGCGTACGCGGCTGCGCTCGCCACGCTGGAGCGGGTGCGGGAGGCCGGGCTGTCGCACGTCGTGGCGATGATCAACGACGAGAACGTCCGCTCGATAGCCGTGGCCGAGCGGCTCGGCATGACCTTGGCGGAGCGCTTCCTGCTTCCGAGCGGCACCCGCTACGGCCGCCGCTACGAGCTGTCGCTCCAGCCGGGCTGACCGGGCCGCTGCGCGGAGCCTCTGCCCGACCTGGGCCTCAACTCCCCGGGCTACCGCTGGGAGGTGCCCCCAGGCGCGGCTCAAAGACCTGGGGCTCCGCCCCAGACCCTCCCCCAGACTCCGTCCGGGGGGACCCCCACGCCTCAAACGCCGGCGGGGCTGGATTTGGCTGATGCCGCCTGCCTGGCGCGCAGCGCATTGATCCCGCCGGGCACAACCCAGCCCCGCCGGCGTTTGAGGCGCGGGGGTCCGGGGGCAGCGCCCCCGGCAACGGCGCCGCGCCCGCCCCGGGACCGGCCCCGCCCCGGCGCAGCCAAGCCGGACCTTGCCAAGCCCCCGGCAGCGGACCGGCGCAGCCAAGCCGGACCATGCCAAGCCCCCGGCAGGGGCTAGGTCTAGAACACCGACAAGCCCGTCAGGGTCGTGAAGCGGTCCAGGGCTGCCACACCCGCTACCGAGTTGCCCTGGGGGTCCAGGCCCGGGCTCCAGACGGCCAGGACGCACTGGCCCGGGACGACCGCCACGATGCCGCCGCCGACGCCGCTCTTGCCCGGCAGGCCCACCCGGTACGCGAACTCGCCCGCCGCGTCGTACGTCCCGCAGGTCATCATCACCGCGTTGATCTGCTTGGCCTCGCTGCGCGTCAGCAGCCGCGACCCGTCCGCCCGCAGTCCGTGCCGGGCCAGGAAGAGCCCGGCACGCGCCAGGTCCGCGCAGCTCATCTCGATCGAGCACTGCCAGAAGTAGTGGTCCAGCAGCGCCGGCACCGGGTTGTCGATGTTCCCGTACGAGGCCATGAAGTGGGCGACGGCGGCGTTGCGGTCGCCGTGCTCCTGCTCGGACGCGGCGACGTCCGCGTCGAAGCCGATGTCCGGATTGCCGCTCTCCGTCCGCAGGAAGCCGAGCAGTTCGCTGCTCGCGTCCCCCGTCAGGGTCTGCAGCCGGTCCGTGACCACCAGCGCCCCCGCGTTGATGAACGGATTGCGCGGGATGCCGTTCTCGTACTCCAGCTGCACGAGCGAGTTGAACGGGTTGCCGGACGGCTCCCGCCCGACCCGCTCCCACAGGCCGTCGCCGCCCTCGGCCAGTGCCAGGGCGAGCGCGAACACCTTGGTGATGGACTGGGCGGAGAAGGGGACCTGCCAGTCCCCGACCCCGAAGACGTTGCCGTCGAGGTCGGCGATCGCCATCCCGAACCGCCCGGGGTCCACGGAGGCGAGCGCCGGGATGTACTCGGCGGGGGTGCCGCTGCCCACCAGCGGGGCGGTGTCGGCCGCGATCCGCTCCAGCAGCCCTGCGTAGTCGAACGGGACAGCGTCCACAGGTCAGTCCTTGATGCCCCGGTGCAGCGCCACGATGCCGCCGCTGAGGTTGCGCCAGGCCACCTTGGACCAGCCGGCCTTCTGCAGCAGCCCCGCCAGTGCGGGCTGGTCCGGCCACTCGCGGATGGACTCGGCGAGGTACACGTACGCGTCGGGGTTCGAGGACACCGCGCGGGCCACCGGCGGCAGGGCCCGCATCAGGTACTCGGTGTAGACGGTGCGGAACGGCGCCCACGTGGGCTGCGAGAACTCGCAGATGACGACCTGGCCGCCGGGCTTCGTCACCCGGTACAGCTCGCGCAGCGCGGCGTCCGTGTCCTGGACGTTGCGCAGTCCGAAGGAGATCGTCACGGTGTCGAAGACGTCGTCCTTGAACGGCAGCTTCGTCGCGTCCCCGGCGGTCAGCGGCAGCCAGGAGTGCTTCTTCTTGCCCTCCCGCAGCATGCCCAGCGAGAAGTCGCAGGGGACGACGTACGCGCCGGTCGCGGCGAAGGGCAGCGAGGAGGTCGCGGTCCCGGCGGCCAGGTCGAGGACCTTGTGCCCGGGGCGCGCGCCGACCGCCTTGGCGACCTCCTTGCGCCAGATCCGGGCCTGGCCGAGGGAGAGGACGTCGTTGGTGAGGTCGTAGTTCGCCGCGACCCCGTCGAACATGGAGGCGACTTCGTGCGGCTGCTTGTCCAGGGAAGCCCTTGTCACTGGTGTTCGCCCCTCGGTGTGCGTGCGGATCGGCGGGTACGGGCCCATCCTCTCAGGCCGGGTGCGGCCGGGGAGACAGGCCCCACGGCCGGAGGGAACCGGACAACTGGTCCGAAGGACAGTTACGCCCGGGGCCCCTGGGACCGTTGACTGGGGGCGGTGCGGCCCGGTGACGGTCACCCATTGGATCATGGGCCTTTGACCAGCGGCCGGATCCGTGGCGGCCGCCACGAGCAAAGGGCTTCACGATGCCGGCAGGCCATTCCACCGGTCGCTCCCGCCTCAGCCCGCGCGCCCAGCGCCGGGCCGAGCGGCGCAAGCGGCTGCGGCGTACGTTCATCATCGGTTCGGCGGCCCTCGTCGCGGTCTCGGCGACCGCGTACGCGATGGTCCCGGGCGACGATGCGGCTGCGAAGGCGGACGGCCGGCCCGCGGCGGCCCGGAACGACCAGCAGGACGGGGAGCCCGCCGAGGGCTCGGACGCGGCCGCGCAGGGCGGCAGACGCTCCCCCGACCCGGCGAGACCCTCCGGCTCCCCCTCACCCCGACCCCCGGGCTCGCCCACGCCCGCCGCCCCCAGCCCCGCGGCGCCCTCCTCGGCGGTGCCGGCTTCCGGGCCGGGCACCTTCAAGGCCTCCGGCGCCTCCGGCACCGCGCACGGCAAGGGGCCCGCCCTGCGCTGGCGGATCGAGGTCGAGGAGGGCAGCGGGGTCGACCCGGACTCCGCCGCCCGCTCCGTCGAGGCGATCCTCGGGGACCCGCGCGGCTGGACCAGGGACCCGAAGTACGGCTTCCGGCTCGCCGGACCGGGCGAGCCGGTGGACTTCACCGTGAAGATCGCGACACCCACGACCACCGACCGGCTGTGCGAGGTGGTCACCCCCGAGCTGATCGGCGAGACCAACTGCCGGGCCGGGCACACCGTCGTGGTCAACCTCAAGCGCTGGCAGGAGGGGTCACCGCAGTTCAGCGGCCCCGTCGAGGAGTACCGGGCGCTGATCGTCAACCACGAGGTCGGGCACGAACTCGGCCGCGACCACGAGACCTGCCCGGGCCCGGGCAAGCCCGCGCCCGCGATGATGCAGCAGATCAAGGGCCTGCTCGGATGCAAGTCGAATGCCTGGCCGTTCGACGCGAACGGAACTTATCTGTCCGGCCCGAGCGTCCCTTAACCGGGAGAGCCGGCCACGGGATGGTCCGGCCGGGGGCGAGGAGTCGGAACCGTGCGCGTCGTCAGCTTCACCGTCCCCGCGTGGTTCCCCTCGTACGAGACCCCCGGCGCCCAGGACACCCCCGACGCCCAGGTCCCGCCGCAGGCCCAGCTGACGGAGCAGGAGTCGGCCGTGTTCCTGTGCCTGGCCACCGGCGCCTCCAACCGGGAACTCGCCGCCGAGCTGCAACTGTCCGTCAGCACGGTCAAGTTCCACGTGGTGAACATACGGGCCAAGCTGGGCGGCATCAGCCGCCTGCAGGCCTGCCTGCTCGCCGCCCTCGCCCGGCAGGACACCAGGCAGGACGCCCGCCAGGACACCGGGCTCAGCGACGGCGGTGCAGCAGCCGGCCCCCGATGACGGTGGCCACGCACGTGGTCGCGCCCTCACCGGGCAGCGCGTCCAGGTCCGCGACCGCGAAGACCGCGAACCGGGCCGGGGCGCCCGGCTCCAGGACCCCGTGGAAGGCCTCTTCTGCGTTCTCCCGCCCGGCGAACGGGTTCAGGGCGGGCAGCCCTTCGCAGGGGGCCGGCGGCAGGACCGTGAGCCCCGAGCGGACCACCGCCGTGCGCACCGCGGGGATCGTGAAACGGCCGGTGACCGCCACCACCCCGCGGGCCAGCAGCTTCTGGGTGCCGCGCCGGGCGCTGTTGCCCCACCGCGCCTCGGTCATCTTCAGGGCGTCGAGCGCTTCCTGCCCGCTGACCGGGTCGGTGCCGAGCTCGGTGGTCTCGGACGGATCGTCCGGGTAGTACGTCCGCTCCAGCAGCGTGTCCGCCCCGCGCACCAGCAGTCCCGGGGTGAGCACCCCGGGCCAGCGCCGGACCCGCGCGTGCGGGTACCGCTCGGTGAGTTCCGCGAACGGGCCGAGCGCCTCGATCCGGTCGCCCTCGACCAGGACCGCGCCGTCCCGCAACGGCGCCGATCCCACTCCGGCGACGAGGAGTTCGGCGGTGTGCAGCGTGCGCATCAGTTCGTGGAGATGAGCTTCAGCTCGGGGTGCGCGGTGCCGCCCTCGATGGCGGTGGAGGAGATGTGCGACACGACGCGGTCGTCGGCCGGGTCGTTCGCCGGGTCGTCGTGCACCAGGAGGTGCTCATATGTCGTCGCGCGCTGCGCCGGGGTGCGGCCCGCCTTGCGGATCAGGTCGATGATCTCCTGGCGGTTGGAGCGGTGCTTGGCACCGGCCGAGGAGACGACGTTCTCCTCCAGCATGATCGAGCCGAGGTCGTCCGCGCCGTAGTGCAGCGAGAGCTGGCCCGCCTCCTTGCCGACGGTGAGCCAGGAGCCCTGGATGTGGGCGATGTTGTCGAGGAAGAGGCGCGCGATCGCGATCATGCGCAGGTACTCGAAGATCGTCGCCTGGGTGCGGCCCTTGAGGTGGTTGTTCTCGGGCTGGTACGTGTACGGGATGAAGGCGCGGAAGCCGCCCGTACGGTCCTGCGTGTCCCGGATCATCGCGATGTGCTCGATGCGCTCGGCGTTGGTCTCGCCGGTGCCCATCAGCATGGTGGAGGTGGACTCCACGCCCAGCTTGTGGGCGATCTCCATGATCTCCAGCCAGCGCTCGCCGGACTCCTTGAGCGGGGCGATCGCCTTGCGCGGCCGCTCCGGCAGCAGTTCGGCACCCGCGCCGGCGAAGGAGTCGAGGCCGGCGGCGTGGATGCGCTTGATGGCCTCCTCCGCCGAGACGCCCGAGATCCGGGCCATGTGCTCGACCTCGGACGCGCCGAGGGAGTGGATGACCAGCTGCGGGAAGGCCTTCTTGATGGCGGAGAAGTGGTGCTCGTAGTACTCGACGCCGTAGTCCGGGTGGTGCCCGCCCTGGAACATGATCTGCGTGCCGCCGAGCTCCACGGTCTCCGCGCAGCGGCGCAGGATGTCGTCGAGGTCGCGGGACCAGCCCTTCTTCGTGTCCTTGGGGGCCGCGTAGAAGGCGCAGAACTTGCACGCCGTGACGCACACGTTCGTGTAGTTGATGTTCCGCTCGATGATGTACGTGGCGATGTGCTCGGTGTCGGCGTAGCGGCGGCGGCGCACCGCGTCGGCGGCCTGGCCGAGCGCGTGCAGCGGCGCGTCGCGGTAGAGGTCGAGCGCCTCTTCCTTGGTGATCCGGCCCCCTGCGGCGGCGCGGTCGAGGACAGACTGGAGAGCGGCCTGGTCGGTCACCGGTGCGTCACCTTTCGGCGGTGTGTCAAGAGGTACGGACCGATCCAGCCTACGCCAGCGGCCGTCGGCGGCGATCAGGGGCTACGGGTCAGGTCGCCCTCGGGGTTACCGGCCGGACCGTCCCCCGACTTGTAGTGCAGCGTTCCGTTCTCGTTGAGGGTGAACCGCTCGTCGGCGGAGCCGTTGGAGCAGATCCCGGGAGCCGGGTTGGGGCCGCCGGCGGTGTCCAGCACGAGCGAACGGTCGGTGGCGGAGGCCAGCTTCCAGTCGCCGCTGCAGTCGGTGCCCAGGACGGCCAGGACGGACTTGTCCCGGGCGACGGCCTCGCCGACCTTGCCGCCCTTGATGGTGATCTCGAACTCGGTGGAGACCCCCATGCGGGCGGTGGTGACCGTGCCCTTCCACGTGCCGGTGAGTGCCTCGGGGACGTCGCCACGGGTCCCCTTGGGGGGCTGCGTGGCGCTGTCCTTCGTGCTCGGCGTGGCGGCCGGAGCCGAGGAGGCCGAGGTGGAGGGCCGCGCACTGCCGTCGGCGAGATCCCGGCCCTCGTCGCCTTGCCCGGGCAGCAGGCCCATCCCGTACAGCCCGCCGGTGAGTCCGGCCAGCACGGCGGCCGCGGCGAGCACGAGGGTGCAGCTGAACCGCCGCCCGGCGGCGCTGACGGTGACCTGCCGCCCGTCGGGGGCGTTCCTGGGGGCGGGCACACCCCCGCCGGCGGTCTCGGTCGGGCTCCCGTACACACCGCCGCCCGCGCCGAAGGAGCCGTACGGTCCCGCCGGGGCGGGGGCCGGGTACGGGGAGCCGTCCGCGGCCCCGGCCGCCGGGCCCTGGCCGCCGTAGGAGGGGTCGGGCGCCCCGAAGCCGCCTCCCATGGGGCCCCCGTAGGCGGCGGAGGTGAACGGCACCGGGCCGGACGGGCTCTCCGTGGCCGCCGCGTCCAGGTCGAGCAGGGCCACCGCCGCCCGGCTGGCCTCCTCGACCAGGGGCGCGGGGAGCCAGCCCGGGGCGAGCAGGGCCCCGTCGAGGGCCGCCGCGATCGCCTCGGGGGTGGGCCGGTCGGCGGCCGTCTTGGCCAGGCAGGCCTCGATCAGCTCGCGCAGCTGCCCGGCCGGGACCGCGCCGAGCTCGGGCGGTTCGTGGACGACCTTGTAGAGGAGGGTTGCCGAGTTGTCCCCGGTGAAGGGCGGGCGCCCGGTCGCCGCGAAGGCCAGTACCGCCCCCAGCGAGAACACGTCGGCCGCCCCGGTGATCCCCTTGCCGAGGATCTGCTCGGGCGACATGTAGCCCGGCGAGCCGACGGAGACCCCGGTCGAGGTGAGCGAGGCCGTGCCGTCCGTGGCCCGGGCGATCCCGAAGTCGATCAGCCGGGGCCCGTCGAGGGTCAGCATCACGTTCGACGGCTTCACGTCCCGGTGTACGAGGCCCAGCCCGTGCACCGCCACCAGGGCGCGGGCCAGCCCCGCGCCGATCGCCCGTACCGAGGTCTCGGGCAGCGGCCCGTGCGCGGCCAGCGCCCGGTCCAGAGAGGGGCCCGCCACGTACCCGGTGGCCACCCACGGCACCGGGGCCTCCGGATCCGCGTCGAGCACGGGCGCGGTCCACTCGCCGCCCACCCGCCGGGCGGCCTCGACCTCGCGGCGGAAGCGGGCCCGGAACTCCTCGTCGGCGGCGAAGTGCGGATGCACGATCTTGACGGCCACGGTCCGGCCGCCGGCGCTGCGCCCCAGGTAGACCCGGCCCATGCCACCCGCGCCGAGCCGGCCGAGCAGCCGGTACGCGCCGATGGTCCGCGGCTCACCGGCTTCGAGCGGCTGCATCGCGTCCCCATCCCCCGAGATCGTTGACCTGACCAAGCAGCACCTTAGGGCGTCACGTGGTCCCGCCGCGGCAGGAGGAGGGATCCCGCACCCCCTTCGCATTCCCCTTGCGGATACCGAAAGGCGAAAGGAGCGGGAATTCGCGGTGAACCGGTAACCGGTAACCGGAAACCGGTCAGTGTTCCGGGACGGCCGCGTTCAGGAGTTCCAGGGACACATCCGAGGCGTACCCGGTCGTCGGACCCGTACGGCGTGCGAATTCCCTTACGCCGGCCAGTTGTTCCGGCCCGAAGCGGAAGTCGAGCGTCGTGAAGTACCGCTCCAGCAGCTCCGCGTCGAAGGCCTCCCAGCGGGCCGCCTGCTCGGCGACCTTGGTGACCTCCTCCAGGGACACGTCCCGGGAGGCGAGGAACGCCTCGTGGACCTTCTGCACGACAACGGGCTCGCGGACGAGGTAGTCCTTGCGGGCGGCCCAGACGGCGAAGACGAACGGCAGCCCGGTCCAGTCCTTCCACATCTGCCCCAGGTCGTGCACGGCCAGGCCGAGCCGGGGGGCGTCGTGGAGCGAGGCGCGCAGCGCGGCGTCGCCGATGAGCACGGCCGCGTCCGCCTCCTGCATCATCAGGCTGAGGTCGGGCGGGCAGGTGTAGTAGTCGGGCTGGACCCCGTACTGCTCGGAAAGCAGCAGCTGGGCGAGGCGTACGGACGTACGAGAGGTGGAGCCGAGGGCGACGCGGGCTCCGTCGAGCTGCTCCAGCGGCACCTGCGAGACGATCACGCAGGACATCACGGGGCCGTCGCAGCCGACCGCGATATCGGGGAAGGCGACGAGCTGGTCGGCGTTGCGGAGGAACTCCACGAGGGTGATCGGGGCGATGTCCAGCTCCCCCGCGACGAGACGTTCACTGAGCTTCTCGGGGCTGTCCTTGGTCAGCTCCAGGTCCAGCAGCGTGCCGGTTCTGGCCAGCCCCCAGTAGAGGGGCAGGCAGTTCAGGAACTGGATGTGGCCGACGCGGGGCCGGCTGCGATAGACGTCCACATCGCGAGACTAGCCCCCGCATCTCCGTCAGCCTTCCGACGGGTCTCAAACGTCCGAGTGACGTGATCTTTCCCTCTGGTCTCGGCCGCAGGGTGCGTGCTAGGCTCGTCGCAAGTTGCAGTTTGGTTTCCCTTGCAGTACGAGGCCTGCGGAGAATGTGACCCGCAGGCTTTTGTAGTTTTCAGACTTCTTAGCAGGTTCTGGAGCAGGGCGACCCTTTGGCCCATAGGAGGGCTCATGGCTACCGGAACCGTGAAGTGGTTCAACGCTGAAAAGGGCTTCGGCTTCATCGCCCAGGACGGCGGCGGCCCGGATGTCTTCGTCCACTACTCCGCGATCAACGCCTCTGGCTTCCGCTCCCTGGAGGAGAACCAGACGGTGAACTTCGACGTCACGCAGGGTCCGAAGGGCCCGCAGGCGGAGAACGTCACCCCGGCCTAGTCGCCTGGGCCAACCTAATCGCGGTTGGATAAGCAGTACCCAAGGAGCCCTGTCACCTCTGCGCGAGCAGAGCGGCAGGGCTCCTGCCTTGTCTCCGGGAGGGCGCAGCCCCTCCCCGGTGGGGGACGGGGGCAACGCACGAGGCCGCCCGGCACCGTTTCCACGGTGCCGGGCGGCCTCGTCTGCTGTTACTTGGCGGTGGTCGGGGTGGGGACCGTGGCCGGGGCCGTGATCTTGATGTCCAGGATCAGGGTCACGTTCTGCGGGGTGATCAGGCGCAGGGAGTACGTCCCCGCGGCCAGGTCCGCGTCGGTGAAGATCTCCGGCAGGATGATCTTGCCGTCGGCACCCGCGGTGAGCAGCGGCAGGCTGAAGACCTTCTTGCCGGTCTCGTCCTTGAAGTACGGACCCTTCGCGGTCGCCGGGTCCACGGGGACCCACTTGCCGTCCGCGTCCTTCACGACCAGCTCGGTGCGGATCTCCGTACCCGCCACGGCCTTGCCCTTGGCGGTGGCGAGGACCTCGACGCCCTTGACGCTCGTACCGGCGACCGCCTCCAGCGGCTTCGAGCCGTCCGGGCGGGCCAGCAGGTCGGCGAACGGCTTCGGCGTGACCGTGCCGGTGAAGGCCGCCGAGAGCTTGCCCACCTTGTCGTAGGCCGAGACCCGCAGGGAGAAGGTGCCCGCCTTGGCGCCCGCCTTCAGCCCCGGCGCGGCCGCGATGCCCTGGGCGTCCGCCTTGACGACCAGCGAGTTCGCCGGAGTCTGCGGGAACGCGGTGCCGCCGGTGGTGTCGGCCTCGATCGCGAAGACGACCTCCTGCCCGACGGCGGGCTTGCCGTCGCTGAGGACCACCTTGACCCGCGGGACCTCGGCGAACGCCGTCCCGGCCTCGGCCGTGAGACCGGGGCCGCCGAGCACCGCCAGGTCCGCCAGGTGCGGAGCCGGAGTGGGGGTCGGCGTGGGCGTCGGCGTGGGGGTCGGAGTCGGTGTGGGCGTGGGCGTCGGCGTCGGCTTCGGGGCCGGCTTCTGCTGGGGCTGCGGCTGCGGGGTGGGCAGGGTGCCCGGCGGCTCCGTCGGGTAGTTGCCCACGGGCGGGTTCGGCACCTCGGCGGCGCCGCCGTTCTGGTACTGCCGCATGTAGCCGAGCACGGTGTTCACGTACTCGCGCGAGTTGTTGTAGCTGAGGATCGCCGAGTCGAGCTTGGCCGGGTCCGAGAGGTCCCGGTCGCCCGCGCACAGGTAGAGCCCGGCGCCCAGCGCCGCGTCGTACAGGTTGTTCGGGTCGCGCTTGGCGTCGCCGTTGCCGTCGGCGCCCCAGGTCTTCCACGTGGAGGGGATGAACTGCAGCGGGCCGATGGCCCGGTCGTACTCGGTGTCCGCGTCCCACTCGCCCTTGTCGGTGTCGCGGATCTCCGCGAAGCCGTTGCCGTCGAGGCGGGGGCCGCGGATCGGCTTCTCGGTGTAGCCGTCGGCCTTGAGCCCGTAGCCCGAGGCGTGCACGGACTCGACCCGGCCGATGCCGGCGAGCAGCTGCCAGGGCAGCTTGCAGCCGGGGAGCGCGGCGGCCACCGACAGCTCGGCGCGCTTGTAGGCGTCGAGGGCGGTCGCGGGTATCCCGCTGGCCCCCTCCGTGGCGGTCCCGCCCGGGGGAACCTGCGGATCGGCGACGTCCCCCGGCAGGTCCAGCCGGGCATCACCACGGTCGGCGGCCTGCGGGCTGTCCGGGGTCGGCTCGGACTCCCCCGCGTCGGCGGTCGACGGGTTGGTCACGACCGCGGCGGTGGTCAGGCTGGCCGCGAGTGCGGCCGTGCACAGGACCTTGCGCGAGGTGTTGACGAGGTGACGGTGAAGCGGCTTCACAGTGCGGCGATCCCCCCAGGAGCCGTCAGAGGTGCACGGCCGATCGGGCCGTGGATATCCACTGTCTATCAGGTATTCGGAGGAGACTCGCCGTCCCCCCTGCAGATGTGACACACCATTCGTCTCGGCTTCACCGGGCTCTCACGACCGAACGACCAGAGGACCCAAGTCCCCGCCCGGAATGCCCCGTTCTGCTCGGCAGCCGGCCAGGGCCCCGGTCCGGCCCTCGGGCCACCAGCGGCCGTGACCGGCTGCTACGTTCCGGCGGATGAGAGCACTCGTGTACGACACCGCCTTCCGCGCACGGGCGAACCGCAAGCAGGCCTGGGGCTTCGGGCTGATCGCCGTCGCCTCGGGCATCTGGCTCTGGCTCGCCTGCCAGGTGCTGCTCCCGTACTCCGTGGAGCACGGCCGGAACGACCGGGAGTGCGCCTCGCGGGTCTTCTACGAGAGCACGCGGGAGTCGTACGCCGACGCGGAGGGCACCACCTGCGCGATGGAGCGCGACTGGGCCGACCTCCTCGCGGTCCTCCTGCTCTCCCTCCCCTTCGCCGTCGTCGGCACGGTCCTCTACACCTCGGGCGCCGCGGACAACCGCTTGAGCCGCCACGTGGCCGAGGTGAACCGCCTCACGGAGTTCCCCGGGAAGTCCTGACAGAAAGCTCCTGGAGGCCGGCGCTGTCGCTCGCTCAGCTGACGGCGTCGAGCAGCAGCTTCGCGGCCACCGCCGCCCCGTCGGTGCGGAACGTGCCGGCCACGGCGGTCGCCCGTACGCGGGTCTCGGGGGTCAGGGCCGTCCTGAGCGCGGCCGACAGGGACTCGACGGTCGGAACCGGACCGTCGTGCGCCGCGCCGATGCCCAGGCCGGCCACCCGGCCGGCGAAATAGGGCTGGTCCGCCCCCTGGGGCACCACCACCTGGGGCGCGCCGGCCCAGGTGGCCGTCGTCGTCGTGCCCGCGCCGCCGTGGTGCACGACGGCGGCCACCCGGCGGAACAGCGCCTGGTGGTTGACCTCGCCGACGACGAAGCAGTCGTCCTGGTCGTCGATCAGGGCCAGGTCGGCCCAGCCCCGGGCCAGGACCGCGCGGCGGCCCTGCGCGCGGATCGCCTCGATGACCACCCGGGCGACGTCCTCCGGGTCGCGCAGGGGAATGCTGCCGAAGCCCACGTACACCGGCGGTGCGCCGCCGTCCAGGAACGTCTCCAGCTCTTCCGGGAGCGGGCGTTCGTCCGGCAGCACCCAGGCGCCGGTCTGCACCACGTCGAGGTCCGCCGGCTGCTGCCACGGGGCCAGGACCGGGTCCGCGGCCAGCCACGGCCGGTCGGTGAAGACGTGGTCGCGGACGTTGTCCACCGGCGGGAGGCCGATCGACACCCGGTGGGTGTTGATCGCCTCGCCGAACACCGCCTGCGCGTCCTGGGCGTCCCGGTCCCACAGCACCCGGTTGTCGGTCACATCCGAGGGGAGCGGCCTGCCCGGCCGCGGCATCGGCGGGTGGTGCGGCGACGGCAGGCTGACCGGCTGGTAACTCGCGTACACGTAGCGGATGCCCAGTTTCTCGGCCACCGACTTCACACCGGCCACGGCCGGCACGAGACCGGTCGCCACCAGCACGTCACAGCCCTCGGCCGCCACGGTGACGTTGTCATGGAACGCGGCGACCAACTCCGCCGCACGCCGGGGCACGCCCCCCGACGAGGGCGGCGTCTTCCCGGTCACCAACGCGCGCACCGACTGCCCGGTCGGCACCATCTCCACGCCGACCCCGGCCAGCCGCTTCGCGAACTCCTCGTCCGGCGGCGCGCACACCCGCACCTCCGCGCCGAGTTCCTGCAACCGCACCGCGAGTCCCACCAAAGGCTCGACGCCCCCGCGCGAATCGTACGCAGACAACAACACCCGCATTCCGTACTCCCGTTGCCGCAGATCAAGGCCTAGGTGGGAGATTCTGCGGCACGCCCCGATCCTTGCCGCAAGCCCCCCGGTTCGCTATACGTTGAGAGTGGAAAGGAGTGAGTACTCCCCCTTTCTACGCGGAATCCCAGTACTGACCGAGCTCCGGCCGGATCGCGGTGAGCTGCTCGCGGACGTACGGTCACGCCGACGCATGGCCCTGGGGCCTGCCCGTGTCCGGCAGCCCCATGGTCTGGCTGTACTCGTCCGCCAGCCAGATGAACAGTGTCTTCACCGCGCCGAGACCGTACGCAAGTTCGTCCAGAGCGCGTTCGGTCTCCTTGTCACCCGGCCAGCCGGCCAAGAGCTCTGTCGCCGCTTCGGCGGTCACATCCACATGGCCCGAGCCCTTGAGGAGACCCATGAGGACGGTGCGCACTCCGGGGTCGCCGGGCCACCCGGCTCCGATTGCCTGGACGGCGGCGATCCGCACCTTCGGCTCCTCGTCGGCGACCAGGTGTACGAGGCAGCCGAGCGTTGACTCGTCCCCTCGCCAGCCCTCCTTCAAGGCCGTCGCGACAGCCGAGCGGCTGGGTGCGTCAGCGCTGTCGGCCAGGGAGACGATGTGGTCGCGGACCCAGGGATCGCCGGGAAAGGCGACGGCCAGTGCTTCCACGGCGTACGGCCGGTCCCAACGGTCCGTGGCCATCGCAAGGTAGATGTCCCGCGACTCCGGGTCACCGGGCCACCCATGGGACAGCGCGCGCACGACGGCCCTGTGGACTTCCACACGATGCTCCGTCGTCTTCGCCAGACGCAGGAGGGCCGCGCGGGCCTCACGATCGCCGGGACATGCCGCGGCGAGACCGTCGATGGCCACGAGGAGCGTCCCGGGGTCGTCGATCAGGTGCAGCAAGGCCTCGCGCGTCTCCGGCCGATCCGCCCAGCGTGCTACGAGCGACCTGGCGGCCTCACGGCGAAGGCTTTCGTCAGGGAGCTTCGTGGCGGCGAGGAGGACAACGAACTCGTCGTCGACGCCCGGGTGTTCCGTCGGACCGACGGTCTGTTCCAGCGCGCGGGCGGAGTCGTCGGCACTGGCGTTGAGGGCCTGGGCCTTGGCCAGGGCGCCGGCGATGTCGTCGAGGGCGGGCCGGGCCAGGAACTCCTGCGGAATCAGCGCCGGCGCGGGCCCGGCGCCGTGGGTGGGCGCCGTGGTGAGGTCGGCGGCGTCCGGGTGCAGCGCCAGCCTCCGCAGGTCGCTGCGCGCCCGCTCCCAGAACCCTTCGAGCGTACGGATGCGGGCGACGGCCCGGTCCGCTTCGGTTTCCGCGGTGCGCTTGTGGGTGAGGGCCTGCCGGGTCTCGTCACGCAACCGTGCGATCCGTTCGGCATCGCCCGCACCGTGCTGGGCGCGCGCCAGCAGGGCGTCGCGGTCGGCGATGATGTCGCGCAGCGCGCTGATGATGAACCACAGGGTGGTCATGAGGAACTGGGCGTCCCGGAGCGCGAAGCGAAGCCGCGTCTCGGCGTGCCGGGCGCGTTCGAGCTCCACCTCCAGACGGAGGGCGGCGAGGATGTCCTTGTGCGTGGCCGCGTGCGTGGCCGTGTCCGCGTCCGTCTTCGGGACGACCGGGGCGGGGTCTTCGGCTGCGGCACGGAGAAGCGCCCGCGCTGCCTCGCACCGTTTGCGGTAGTCCTCGGCGGTCAGGCCGGCGGCCCGGCTGGTGATCCTCAGGAACTCCCGGGTGAACGGCCATGACGGCACGGGCGTCAGGCCCTTGAGGAGCCGGTCCACGTGGGAGTTGGAGCAATGGATCTTGGCGAGCGGGTCGGGGGAATCCGTACCGGCCACCCGCGCGGCGGACACCTTCTTGGCCGTCAGGAGACCGTCCGCGATGTCCCGGCTGCCCAGGCCGGCTTGTCGCGCCTCCTGGAGCAGGAACCTCGTCAGCTGCTGCCGGGGACCGTCCTCGGACGCTTCCCGGTCCCGGTCCCGGTCCCGGCCCCCTGATTCGACCATTCCGCCCGCCCCGTCCCCGTCACCGCGTCCCTGGGACGAACCGGTGACGGGCGCCCTGCCCGCCCTTGGTCCCAGCACGTCCCCGTGTGTCCCGACAGTCCTTGGGCGCACTCGCCCGGTTGTCCATTGTCACCTCACCGCGCCCCGCCTGACGGAGGAACGGGGCACACCGTGAAGGAGACCGCTCATGCATTCCGTTCCCGACCAGGTGGACGCCGCGCAGGTGTGCGCCGCGGCGCCGCAGGGCCTGCGCGAGACCGTCGAGACCGTGCTGACGCAGGCGGCACCCGAGTTCCTGGGCGGCCTGATGGTCGTCGTCCTCGTGGCCGCCGTCGGCTGGGCGGTACGAGGGGGAGGCCGCCCCCGTAAGTGACGGCATGGGCGGACCACGTGCGCGGCGCCCGGTGAAGGACACCGGGCGCCGCTCACGTCATGGGCGCGCCCCCGCTCGCCCGCGCGGTCCCTGGGGCCTGGGCCGACCTCGTACGGTTCAGCCGCGCGCCGTCGTGGCCGACCGTACGACCGGGATCCACAGGGCCGCTTCGGCCTCGCCCGAACCGTCCGGCCTGACCCGTAGGATCTCGGGACCCGGTCGGCTCTCGTACGGGTTGGACGGGAACCACTGGGTGAACACGTCCCGCCACAGGTGCTGGAGCGCCTGCGGGAAGGGGCCGGAGTTCTCGAAGACGGCCCAGGTGCCCGCCGGAACGGAGAGCACGTCGAGGTCCTGCGCAACGTCGGCCGCGCTCGTCACCACGGCGTGGTAGTAGTCCAGTTCGGTCCCCTCGGCCCGGCTGGGGTCGAGGTCGTCACTGACCGAGACGATCCCTTCCGGGTCCTGGTCGGACAGGCCGGCGATCCGCCGTACCGTGTCCTGCCCGATGCCTCGGACGAACTCGGCGATGGCCGGGTTCGCGCCCTCGTGGACGAGGGGTACACGGGCCTTCTTGCCCACCACCTTGAACGCGTCCTTCTCCACGACCTTGTACTGCATGCTGCTGCTCCCTTCGACGACGAGTCGGAAGGACATCCGGGGCTGTGACTGCAGGGCCGCGCCGGTCTGCCGGGCTTCGCCCGGTCCGACGCCGTGCACGGCGCGGAACGCACGGGCGAAGGACTCGCCCGAGCCGTAGCCGTACCGCACGGCGATGTCGAGCAGCGTCCGCTCGCCGGCCAGTACCTCGGCGCCCGCGACCGTCAGCCGCCGGCGCCGGATGTACTCCGACAGCGGCATCCCGGCGAGGGCCGAGAACAGCCGCCGGAAGTGATACTCCGACGTCACCGCGACCCGTACCAGCTCGCCGATGTCGATCACCCCGTCGAGGCGCGCCTCGATGTGGTCCATGGCCTGGTTGAGCCCTTCCAGCACCCCGGGCCTCCTTCCGTTGCACGCCTCACGCTAGGAAGGAGCGCCCCTCCCGCACCCGACATCCTGTGCCGGGTCCGGTCGGGTCGGCAGCACGTCCGGGGTGTTGTGGGCTACGCGGCGGGGGTGTGGGTGATGGTCAGTTTGGTCCCGGTGAGCCGTGCGACGAGACGCAGGGTGAAGCCGTTCTCCGTGAGGGAGTCGGTGGACTCCTGCGGGCCGTCCGGCTTGTCGGCGATGGCCAGTTGCGCGGAGATCCACTCCCTCTGCCGAGTGGTCGCCTTTCCGTCCAACGCGATGTCCGCGCACTCCGCCAAGGTGGCTGCGACCTTCTCGGACATCGAGTTCTGGGCCATGCACTCGACCTGACGCGCTCGGCCGTCGTCATCGTCGGCCATCCGCACCCAGAGGGTGAACCCCTCCGGGAGGACCCGCTTCGCCTCCGCCGGTCCCTGACCGTAGCGCCCCTGCCGGTGGACCTCCATTCCCCATCGCGTGGCGATCTTTCCCATGATCGCGGCCGCCTTGGGGCCGGGGAACGCCGGATTGCTCCACGTCTGCGAGGGGGAGGGTGTGACAGATGGGGACGGCGAGTCGGCCGTCCCCGCAGGCTTGCCTGACGGCTCGTCAACGGATGTACAGCCGCCCAGCAGGATCACCGAGCACGCCAGCAGGCCACCGACCACACGATCACGAACGCGTATGCCGCCCACTGATCCGGGCCGGCCGATGTCCTCAGTCATGAGGCGCCACCCTAGCCGCAGTCCCCGCCCGGCTCCCGCTCCCCGCAGCCCAGGACCCTCCCGCCCCTCACTCCCCGTACAACCCCCCGATCACCCCCGCGTACCGCTCCGCCACCACCCCCCGCCGCAGCTTCAGCGTCGGCGTCAGGGTCCCCGCCTCGACCGAGAAGTCCTCCGGGAGGACGTGGAAGGCGCGGATGCGGGCCGGGCGGGAGACCGTGGCGTTCGCCTCCGTCACCGCCGCCTCGATCAGGGCGTGGACCGCCGGGTGGGTGGACGGGGTGGGGCCCGGGTCGAGGCCCTCGCGGGCCGCCCAGGCCGTGATCTCCTCCGCGTCCAGGGTGATCAGTGCGACCGGGTGCGGGCGGTGGTCGCCGATCATGACCGCGCGGGAGACGTAGCGGGAGCGCTGGATGGCGAACTCGACCTCCGTCGGGGTGAGGTTCTTGCCGGCCGAGGTGATGATCAGCTCCTTCTTGCGGCCCGTGATGCGCAGGAAGCCGTCACCGTCCAGTTCCCCCAGGTCGCCCGTGTGCAGCCAGCCCTCCGCGTCGAGGGCGTCGGCGGTCGCCGCCGCGTTCGCGTGGTAGCCCGGGAACACCATCGGCCCCCGCGCCAGCACCTCCCCGTCCGCCGCGATCCGCACCTCGCAGCCCGCGATCGGGCGGCCCACCGTCCCGTAGCGCACCGCGTCGGGGTGGTTGAGGGAGATGACGCCGCCCGACTCCGTCATCCCGTACCCCTCGAACACCTCGATCCCGCAGGCCCGCAGGAAGTCCAGGGTCGCCGGGGCGATCGGGGCGCCGCCGGTGAGCGCCCACTTCAGCCGGCCCCCGAACGCACCCCGGACCAGTGAGTACAGCGACTTCTCGGCCGCCTCGTACTCCCCCCGCCGCGCCTCCGGCAGCCGGCCCTCCGCCGCCAGCACCCCCACCCGTACGGCCTCCTCGAAGCGTTCCCGCCCGCCCTCCTGCGACTCCGCCAGCGCGAGCACCACCGAGTGGAGCTTCTCGAACAGCCGTGGCACCGACGGGAGGTGCGTGGGCCGCACCACCGACAGCTCCGCCAGTACGTCCTCGATCCGGCCGCCGAAGTAGCAGAGCTCCCCGCCCTCCAGCAGCGTCGTGAACTGGATCAGCTGGGCCAGCAGGTGCGCGAGCGGCAGGTAGAGGTACGTCGAGTCGCCCGGGCCGCCCTTGACCAGCGGGAGGGTGGCGTCCTGGATCGCGCCGAGGTTCGCGTGGGTGAGGCGGCAGCCCTTCGGGAGGCCGGTGGTGCCCGAGGTGTAGACGATCGACGCGTCCGCGTCCGGTCGGACGGCGGCGGCGCGGGCGAGGAGTTCGGGCTCCGGCACCTGCGGCAGGGCCGGCAGCTCGTCCATCGCCACCACCGCCCGCAGCGCGGGCAGTTTCCCCCGCAGCGGCTCGACCCGTACCGCCTGCGCCTCGTCGTCGCAGACCACGACCACCGCCTCGGAGTCCGACAGCACCCAGGCGAGCTCCTCCTCCCCCGCCGTCGGATACACCGGTACGAGGACCGCGCCCGCCGCCAGCACCCCGAAGTGGGTGTACGTCCACCGCGGCCGGGTCTCAGCGAGTACGGCGACCCGCTCGCCCGCGACCACCCCCAGTCCGAGCAGCGCGCGCCCGACGGCCCGTACCTCCGCGGCCAGTTCCCGGTACGTACGGGTCTGCCAGCCGCCGTCCGGCGCCCGGAACCTGAGGGCCGCCTCCGGCCCGTACCTCGCCTCGGTCCACTGGGTGAACTCCGCCAGCGTGCTCGGCCGACCGTCCATCGCATGCCTCCCCGGGGGTTGGTGACCTCCGACGCTAGGCAGCCGGGGCGGCCCGGCGGCATGACCGGAAGCGTCACCCCCGCTGACCGCAGCGCTCATCTCCCGCTCGCCGGATGCGCATCCGGCGCGGGTGGGCATGGGGAACACCGCTGCACACTCTGCCCGTTGGCCCTTTCGACAGTGGTCACGTGACCGTCTTGTAGGTTGCGTACAGCGACTTCACGGCAGAGACGGAGCGTCCGGGATGACCGACACCGAGTCCGCCCGGCCCCGCGCGGCCGGCAAGAGCACGTGGGAACTGCCCCTGCTGGCACTCGTACCGGCGGCGGCGATCAGGCAGTTCACCGACCATTCCACGCCGTGGCTGGTGATTTCCTGGGTGTGCTGCGCCCTGTCCGCCGTACTGCTGGCGGCCGGCTGGTCGACGGTGACCCGGGACGGGATGCGCGGACCCTTCTCCTGGGCCGTCTGCCTTCTCGCGCACGCGGTTCTCGCCGGGCAATTGATATGGCTCGTCCGGAGCTGAATCCGGAACCGACACCACGGCGGTGCTGGGCGTACTGCCGCCGGGACGCCAGGACGGACCGATCCCGCCTCACGTCGTGCGCCCGCTTCCGTATCGCCCGGCGGCGCGGGGAGTTACCGTCGGTCCCATGGGGAGGCGGACGATCACCGTGCACCATGTGCGTGCCGTGCTCGCGGGGGCCCGCGGCAGCGGCATCGACACCGTGCCGCTGCTCCAGGAGGCGCAGATCCCGCCGCTGCTGCTGGGCGACGACCGGGCGCGGATCACGCCCGCGCAGTTCGCCCGCCTGTTCCGGGCGCTGTACCGGACCACGCAGGACGAGTTCCTCGGCCTGAGCGCCGTCCCGAGCCGCCCCGGCACCTTCGCGATGATGTGCTACGCCTCGCTCGGCTGCCGGGATCTGGGCGCGGCCATGGAGCGCGCGGCCGCGTTCTACGGGCTGTTCCCGGGCGGGCCGGAGCTGGCGCTCGAAGTCGACGGTGCCGAGGCCCGGTTCACCGTGCGCAACGACTTCGCCCGGGACGAGGTGGGGGCCCCTCCCGGCGGTAGCCGGGGGAGTTTCCTCACCGAGTGCGTGCTCGCCATCTGGCACAGGCTGAGCAGCTGGCTGGTGGGCCGGCGGATCCCGCTCGCGTACGCCGCCTTCTGCTATCCGCCGCCGCCGCACAAGGACGAGTACGAGATCCTGTTCGACTGCCCGGTCCGCTTCGGGGCCGGGCGTACGGGCGCCGCCTTCGACGCGCACTGGCTGACCGCGCCGCTCGTACGGGACGAGCCCGCGCTCGACGCGATGCTGCGCCGGGCCCCCTTCGACCTGCTGTCGCGGCCGGAGTACGGGACCACGGTCGCGGAGCAGGTACGCCGGGCCCTCACCCAGCAGCTGCGCGCCTCGCCGCGGCTGCCGGCGCTGGGTGAGGTGGCGGCGCGGCTGGCGGTGTCCCCGGCGACGCTGCGGCGGCGGCTCCAGCAAGAGGGGACGTCCTTCCAGCAGCTGAAGGACCACGTGCGGCGGGACGCGGCGATCGCGGGCCTGGCGGAGAGCGGTGAGCCGATCGCGGAACTCGCGGCGCGGCTGGGCTTCTCGGAGGACACCGCGTTTCACCGGGCGTTCCGGCGCTGGACGGGCACCACCCCGGGCGCGTACCGGATCGCCTCGGGCGGGTAGCGGGCCGTACCCTGCGGGGCCGCCGAGCCCCCACCTGCGCCGCCGCCGCGCAAGCGCCCCCGAGCTCCGCCCGGGCCTTCTGGGGCTCCGCCCCAGACCCCGCGCCTCAAACGCCGGCGGGGCTGGATGAGGCCGGCGTTTGAGGCGCCGGCAAGGCACGGCAGTGGTCAGCGGCGGCGGGTGAAGAGGGCGGTCAGGGACGCGAGGAGCAGGCCCGCCAGGCCCAGCGCGGCGAGCGCGAGGGTGCCGAGGTGCAGGACGGTCTCCCAGGTCTCCGGCTTGCCGTAGACCCGGTCGCCCAGCGCACGCGCCTCGCCCGCGAAGGCGAGCTTGCCGCCACCGTCGCGCGTGATCTGGTCGGCGTACGAGTACAGCGTCCCGGTGTGCGCGACCCCGCCGGCCGTCCACCGCGTGCCCTCGCACTTGGCGGTGCCCCGGCTCCCGCTCCCGCTGCCGCCTCGGACGAAGGTCTCCGTCCCGCAGCGCGAGGGCAGTTCGACGGTCGTGGCGGTGCCGAAGGCGTACGCGGCGCCCCACCCCGCCGGCTTCTGGGAGGCGCTGCCGACGAAGAAGAAGACGAAGACGGCTATCCCGGTGAGGACGAGGCTGAGCGTCGCCCGCTGCTTGAACTTCTCCCCGCGTGCGGCCACCAAATCCCCCAAGGCGGTTGTGTCCACGTCAAATCGACAGGTTCGGGCCACCCGATGGCCGGTTTCCGCCCCTGCGTGTCGCGTGTTTGTACCGCACCCGCGCCCCACCCGACAAGGCCTGCGATTCCCGGCCAGGAAAGGTGAGCTGCGCGGTCAGCGACCTTCTGACCGGTCGGTCACTACCTTCACCTCACCTACCCCCGCACGGACCGTTCTTGGGAGAGCCGCCCATGCGCATCCGCAGCACCGCCCTCGCCGCCGTGGCCACCCTGGCCCTCTCGGCCTGGATCCCCGCCACCGCCGCCCGGGCCGAAGAAGCCACCGCCCGCCCCGGCGACGTCGTCAGCAGCGCCCCCTCCGCCTTCCACCCGCTGCCCGGCCAGCCCACCAACACCAAGGCCTGGAAGATCCACTACCGCTCCACCACCGCCGACGGCGCCCCGAACACGGTCTCCGGCACCGTCATCGTCCCGCAGGACGGCCGCACCGGCCCGCGCCCGCTCATCACGTACGCCGTCGGCACCGTCGGCATGGGCGACTCCTGCGCGCCGAGCAACAACCCTCCCGTACGGAACCGCCATGGAGGCCAACCTCATCCAGCAGCTCACCCTGCGCGGCTGGGCGGTGGTCGTCACCGACTACGAGGGCCTCGGCACCCCGGGCGTGCACACCTACACGGTGGGCCCCTCCGCCGGACACGCCGTCCTCGACGCGGCCCGCGCCGCCCAGCGCCTGCCCGAGGCGGGCCTCTCCGCCACCGGCCCGGTCGGCATCATGGGCTACTCCCAGGGCGGCCAGGCCAGCAGCTGGGCCGCCGAGCTGCAGGGCTCGTACGCCCCCGATCTCCAGGTCAAGGGCACCGCGACCGGAGGAGTTCCCGGCGACCTGCTGAAGGTGGCCGGGTTCAACAACGGCTCCTACGGTTCCGGGCTCATCTTCATGGCGGCGGCCGGACAGGACGCGGCCTTCCCCGAACTGCGGCTGGACTCCTACCTCAACCCGGCGGGCAGGCTGCTGGTCGCCGGAATGAAGGAGAACTGCGTGGCGATCGACTCGATCGCCGGCTCCTTCAAGCGGATCTCCGACCTCACCACGCGCGACCCGATCGCCCAGCCGGACTGGCAGGCCCGCCTGAACCAGAGCAGGCTCGGGCGGACCGCCCCGGCCGCGCCGGTGTACCAGTACCACGCGCTCGCGGACGAGTTGATCCCGTACGGGGTGGGCCGCCAACTGCGCTCCGACTGGTGCGCGAAGGGCGCGAACGTCGAGTTCGACACCATCTGGCTCGGTGAGCACGTCAGCGGCGTGATCACCCATTCCCCGGCGGCCGGGAACTGGCTCGCTGACCGCTTCGCCGGGCGCGCGACCCACGCGAACTGCCCGGACAGGGCCTAAGCCCTGTCCGGACCTGGGCCTCGCCGCCCTGCCCCGCCGGTCACCCTCCGGCGGGGCAGGACCGCGTCCCGGAGGGCAGCCGCCCTTCGAGCAGGAAGCGGTCCGCGTACTCCCGTACGCAGGACGAGGTCGCGTAGCCGGTGTGCCCGTCGCCCTTGTGGTCCACGACCACCGCCGAGCCCAGCCGCTCCGCCGTCTCCTCCGTCCACTCGTACGGGGTCGCCGGGTCCCCGCGGGTGCCGACCAGCAGCATCCGCGGCGCGCCCGGGCGGTCGATCCGCCGGATGAAGTCGGTGCCGGCGGGGCGCCCGTAGCAGGAGAGCACCGTCATCAGCTGGCGCGGTCCGAAGACCTTGGAGGCCTTGAGGAACTCGCCCTTCAGACCGGCCAGTTCCTCCTCTATGGACGCCGGGCTGGCCTTGGCGTTCGACCGGTCCGGGTCGTCCGCGCAGGTCACGGCGGTGAGGGCGGCCTCGGCGTTGTCCGCGGGCACCGTCCCGGGCCCGTCGTCCCGCTCCTCGTCCCCGTGGGCGTCGGAGGGGTCCGTCGGGCCGCCGAGCTGGAGCAGCCCCACCGGGTCGCGGTTCCGCTCGGCCATCGCCAGCGCGTCGGCGAGCGCGGGCCACGTCTCCCGCGAGTAGAGGGCGGAGCCGATGGAGCCGACGGCATCCTGCCCGGTCACGTACGAGCCGTCCTGGCCGACCAGCGGCTCCTCGTCCAGCCGCGCCACCAGCGCGTCGACCTTCTCCTTGGCGGCACGGGTATTGCTCCCGTAGACGCAGCCCTGCCGGCGGGCGCACCAGGACAGGAAGCGGTCCAGGGCCCGCTGCTGACCGCGCGCCGTCATGAGGGCCTGCTCCGCCAGCGGTTCCGTGAGGGTGTCGACGCCGTCGAGGACCATACGGCCGGTGTTCCCCGGGAACTGCGCGGCGTACACGGCGCCGAGCCGGGTCCCGTAGGAGAAGCCGAGGTAGTTGAGCTTGCGGTCGCCCAGCACCCGGCGCATCACGTCCATGTCGCGGGAGACGTTGACGGTCCCGATGTACGGGAGGACCGGGCCGGAGGCGAGTTCGCAGCGCCGCACCACGGCGCGCAGGGCGGCCAGCTGCGCGGCGGCGTCGGCCGCGACCTCGTCGCCGGTCTGCTGGGAGCCGGCGCAGGAGACGGGCTCGCTGTGGCCGACGCCGCGGGGGTCGAAGGCGACGAGGTCGTAGCGCTCGTTGAGGCCGGCGAAGGCCTCGGGGTCGGCGGCCAGGCCGGCGATGCCCGGGCCGCCGGGGCCGCCGTAGTTCAGCACGAGCGAGCCGAGGCGCTTCTCGGGATCGGAGGCCGGTATCCGGGCCAGGGCGATCTCGACCGTGCCCTTGGCGGGGGCCGCGTAGTCGAGCGGCACCTGGACGGTCCCGCACCGCATCCCGGCGGGCACGTGCTTCTCGGGGCAGTCCCCCCACCGGATGCGCTGCCCGTGGAAACGTTCCAGCCGGTCGCCGGCGGCGGGCGTGGGGGCCGGGGCGACACCGAGGCCGGCCAGCAGCAGCACACAGGCGGCGGCCTTGCGGGAGCGGGCTCGGGATCGGGATCGGGATCGGTGCACTGCACCCTCCTCGGGTGGCCCCCCGGACCGGTCTGCCCACCATAAGCGCCCTCCCGGGCCCTCGCCTGGTCAGGCCGCCAGGCGGGGGCCCGGGAGGGCGCCGAATCCGGCCTCGCCGCCGTTCGGGGACCGGGTCCGGGCAGGGCCCGGGGACTCACCGGTCCCGCGGTGCCCGGTACAGCTCCTCGATCCGGTCCCGGTAGTCGCGGGCGATCGCGCCCCGCTTGAGTTTCAGCGAGGGCGTCAGGTGCCCGCGCGCCTCCGTGAAGTCGCCCGGGAGGACGGCGAAGCGGCGGATCGACTCGGGGCGCGACACCAGCTGGTTGGCCTCGTCGACCGCCCGCTGGAGGTCCGCCAGCAGTTCCTCGTCCCGCACCAGCTCGTAGATCGGCACGCCCTGCTTCTTGTGCATCTGCCGCCAGTGCAGCAGCCCGTCCGGTTCCAGGGTGATCAGGGCGGTGACGTACGGCCGGTTGTCGCCGACCACCATGCACTGCCCGACCAGCGGGTGGGCCCGCAGCCAGTCCTCCAGCGGTGCGGGGGCCACGTTCTTGCCGCCGGAGGTGATGATCAGGTCCTTCTTGCGGCCGGTGATGGTGAGGTAGCCGTCGGCGTCGAGTTCGCCGATGTCGCCCGTCGCCAGCCAGCTGCCGGCGGGCAGGCCCTGCCCGCTGTTCCAGTACCCGGCGAAGACGTGGCGCCCGCCGAGCAGCACCTCGCCGTCGTCCGCGATCCGTACGCCCGTGCCCGGCAGCGGCCAGCCGACCGTGCCCAGCCTCGGCCGCTGCGGCGGGGTGACGGTGCTCGCGCCGGTCGTCTCCGTCAGCCCGTAGCCCTCGAAGATCTCGATCCCGGCGCCGGTGTAGAAGGCGGCGAGCCGCCGGCCCAGCGGGGAGCCGCCGCTCAGGATGTAGCGGACGCGGCCGCCGAGCGCGGCCCGGATCCGCCGGTAGACGAGCGGGTCGTACAGGGCGCGCGCGGCGCGCAGCACGAGGCCCGGGGCCTTGCCCTCGACCAGCTCCCCGAAGCGCTGCGCGATCCGCGCCGCCCGGTCGAACGACGACGCCCGGCCCATCTTCTCGGCGGTGGCACGGGCGGTGTTGTAGACCTTCTCCAGCACGTACGGGATGGCGAGGAGGAAGGTCGGCCGGAAGCCGGCGAGGTCGGCGAGGAGCTCCTCGGTGCTGATGCTGGGCGCGTGCCCGAGCTTCACCCGGGCCCGCATGCAGCCGACGGCGACCATCCGCCCGAAGACGTGGGACAGCGGCAGGAAGAGGAGGGTCGAGGCCGGGTCCTTGCTGACGGACTTGAAGACGGGGTGCAGCAGCTCCACCGCGTTGTCCACCTCGGCGAAGAAGTTGCCGTGCGTGATGACGCAGCCCTTGGGCTGCCCGGTCGTGCCCGACGTGTAGATCAGGGTCGCGACGGAGTCCGGCGTACGGGCGGCCCGGCGCCCGTGCACCACCGCGTCGGGCAGGTGCTCCCCGGCCTTGACCAGCCGGGCGATCGCGCCGGTGTCGAACTCCCACAGGTGCGCCAGCCACGGCAGGTTGGCCCGCTCGGCGCTGATGATCCGCGCCTGCGCGGTGTCCTCGACGGCGCAGGCCACGGCGCCGGAGTCGTGGATGATCCAGCGGGCCTGGAGGGCGGAGGAGGTCGGGTAGACGGGTACGGTGACCAGCCCGGCGGCCCATCCGGCGAAGTCGAGCAGGGTCCACTCGTAGGTCGTGCGGGCCATGATGGCGAGCCGGTCGCCCTCGCGCAGCCCTTCGGCGATGAGGCCCTTGGCCACGGCGAGCACCTCGGCGGCGAACTCGGCGGCCGTGACGTCCCGCCAGGTCCCGTCCCGGTCCTTGCGCGCGAGCACCGCCTCGCGGGGGGCCTCCCGGGCGTTGTCGAAGGGGATGTCCCCGAGCGAGCCCCGCTCCGCAACCGGCGCCAGCGCGGGCACCCGCACCTCGCGCACCACCCCGTCGACGACTGTCTTGACGGGCTCGACGGCTCTGACCAGCCTCAGCTCGGCTTCCACGGCGCACTCTCCTCGGTTCGGCACGAGCGTTACCGCCGGTAATCTACGGACCCGCACCGCCGCCGGACACCCCCCTGACCCCGTTCTTCACGGACGCTCCACGCCACGGCCGCACCGAGGGCCCCAGGGTCCGATCTTCACGCTGTGCCGCAGCGACCCGGATGACGCGAAGCACGCGGCGGCCACGGCCCGGTCGGCGGCGAACACGTGCCCCCGCCGCCCTAGAGGTAGTACGTGCCCGGGTCGGCGTTGAGCGCGAGGCCGGTCACCAGCAGCACGCCGATGCCGGTGATCCCGTTCCGGCGCCGCGCGGGATCGGCGCAGAGGACGACCAGCGCCGGGCCTACCGCCATGGCCCCGGCGGTCAGGGCCGTGGACCCGGGGAGCTCGCGCCGGGAGATGCCGGCGAGGACGACGATGGTGAAGAACTGGAGGGCCAGGGCGGCCGGCACCGTCGCCTTCAACGGCCGTACGTCGAACACCCGCAGGACCAGCAGGAGTACCGGCATGGCCAGGAACACCCAGAGACCGATCCCGGCGAGCGGGTAGAAGGTCACGCAGATCGAGGGGCTGTCCGCGCAGCTCCGCAGGTCCTCCTCCATGGCCCACAGCCACAAGGCCTTCGCCATCCAGCCCGTGACCGCGCCGGCGACCGCGGTCCCCGCCATCCCGTAGAGCTTGTTCATGCAGCAGAGGCTGGCACCCCGGCGGGCCCGGGTCCTGAGTACGGATACTCAGGCGCTCCGTGGTCGGACGGGCAGTCACGGCAGCGGCCCGGTGCGGGAGCGCGGAAGGCGCGTTCGCAGCCGTCGCAGTTCTGGAGCGGGTCGGGGCGGCGGACCGGCCGGGCCGCCGGGGCCGGGGGCAGGTGCGGCGGGAGCAGCGCGGTGAGGCGGTACGCGAGTACGGCGGCGGGGCTGTGCATGGGCTCGGGGAGGTTCGCGGCCAGGACCTGCCCGACGGCACCGGGGTCGGCCCCGCGTTCCAGCCAGGCCGATACGCCCGGCGCGAGCCGCCGTACGTCACGCTCGGCCAGCAGCAGCCGCGGGTCGTGCCGTCGCAGGCCGGCGAGCAGCGCGACGGCCCCGGGGTGCAGGTGCTGCGGCGCGGGCTCGGGCTCGGCGGCCTCCCGCGGCTCGGGCTGCGGCTCGGGCTGCGGCTCGGGTTGAGGCTCCGGTACGGGATCCCGGTCCGGCGGCGGCGGAGGCGGCATGCCGTCGGGGGCGACGGCCCCCGGCTTGTTGTACGAGTACGTCCGGGTCACCACCCGCCCGGCGTGCAACCGCTCGCGCCGCCGCTCCAGGTAGCCGTGGCGCTCCAGCTCCCGCAGGGCGGAACCGATCCGGATCTCCCCCTCCGGGAACCGCTCGGTGAGCGCCTTGATGCCGACCGGGGCCCCGTCGGGCAGCGACTGGATGTACGCCGCGACCCCGATCGCCGTCGCCGACAGCTCGCGGTGCTGGAGGAGGTGGTTGCCGACCACGGTGTAGTGACTCGTGTGCCGGGTGTTGACGTGAATGACACCGGATCGGGGGGTCCCGGAGCGAACACGGGACGACTCGCGCGAAGCCGCGCTAGGGTACTCAAGAGCCATGGGGAAGGTTTCGGCTTCCTGCTTGGTCAGGCCCTCGACCGGGATTGCAGTCCCGCCGGGGGCCGTCTCATGTCTGCGGTTGTCGGGGCGAGCATATGCCCGCCAACCAGTCCGGAATCCAGCCCAGTTGGCACGATTCACCCGACCGAGCGACGCGGGCCGGTGGGGTTGGGTCGGTTGGTTCTTTCCCCCGGTTCTTTGGCTTCTTATGCGTCTAAGCACGCCGGATCGCGGAGCCCCGCGACGCGGCGGCGAAGGACACCTCCGCCCACACCACCTTGCAGGGAACCGGCCCTTCCCTCACGCCCCAACGGTCCGCGAGCGCTTCGACCAGCACGAGCCCCCGGCCCGCTTCACGGATCTCCGGGATCCGGTCCCCCCGGGCGTCCGTCACCTCGATGCGCAGCACGTCAGGGGCGACGGTGAGAGCCAGCCTGAAATCGCGCCCGGGCACACGCCCGTGAGTGACGGCGTTCGCGGCGAGCTCGGCGATGATCTGGCCGGGCTCCACCAAGGGAAGCCCCCAGGAACGGAGTTGTTCGATGGCGAGCATGCGTCCGAGACGTGCACCACGCGGAGTCGCGGAGAGCTGGACGTGGAAGTCGACGAGTTGAGGAATCACGTCACTCAGCGTGGCCGTCCGTGCGTACCGTGAGAAGCGACGCCGCCCGTACGTCCCGCGTTTGTCCGGGGCTTGTCCGGTGCTGTCCTGCCTGTCCGGACCAGGTGACGGGCACGGAGCGTTGAGGAATTTCGGTGCGGCGGAGGTGGGCGCGCATGAGCGTGGACAGTGACGGTACGGAAGACGCCGGCTGGGACGTCGACCCCGAGGACGAACAGGGCGTGGCGGTACTGGCCGCGCTCGGCCGCCAGCTCAAGGTGTGGCGCGAGGAGGCGGGCATGCGGGCCGCCGACTTCGGCACGGCGGTCGGATACGGGGAGGACCTGGTCCGCAAGGTCGAGGCGGGCAAGCGGATCCCCCGCCCCGAGTACCTGGACAGGGCGGACGAGGTACTGCGCGCGGGCGGGAAGATCGCCGCGATGAGGGCGGACATGGAGCAGGTCCGCTATCCGAAGAAGGTCCGGGAACTCGCGAAGATGGAGGCCACGGCAGTCGAGATCGGGGCGTACCGCATCCACGGGATACACGGTGTCTTGCAGACGGAGGAGTACGCCAGGGCGCTCTTCGAGATGCGTCAGCCTGCCTACACCCAGGACGAGGTGGAGCGGTACGTGGCCGCGCGCATGACCCGGCGAGCACTCTTCGACCGTACTCCGGCTCCGTCGCTCAGCATCGTCCAGGAAGAGGCGAGCCTGCGCCGCCGCATCGGAGGCACAATGGTTTGGCGTCGACAGCTCGAACGTCTGCTGGAGGTGAGCCGGTTGCGACATGTGGCTCTCCAGGTGATGCCGACCGACCGCGAGGTCCATGCCGGTATGGACGGCGGGATCGAAGTGCTGAAGTTCGGGGACGGTAGCGCGGTGGGCCGCTCGGAAGGCGCCTTCGGCGGGCGCCCGGTCTCCGACCCGAGGCAGCTCCGGATCCTTGAGCTGCGCTATGGCATGATCCGGGCCCAAGCGCTCACGCCCCTGGAGTCGCGGGGCTTCATCGAGGAACTGCTGGGAGAGACATGATCGACTACCCCGAGCTGCACTGGTTCAAGAGCAGCTACAGCGATGGCAGCGAAGGCGACTCCTGCGTCGAGGTGGCCACCACCCCCGCCACCATCCACGTCCGCGACTCCAAGGACACCCGCCTCCCCCACCTCGCCTTCACCCCCCGCGCCTGGACGGGATTCGTCTCGCACGCCTGACCCCCGTGTTACACAATGACCCGTGCCACGGCGGGGAGTTGATGTACGGACCCGGGGGGACCATGCGTACGGGAGAGCACTTCTCCGGGCGGTACCGGCTGGACGCCCGGCTCGGGCACGGCGGCATCGGCGAGGTGTGGCGGGCGTACGACGTCGAGCTCGGCCGGCCGGTCGCGGTGAAGGTGCTGCTGGAGTTCGACACGACGGACGAGCTGCTGCGGCGGTTCCGCCGCGAGGCGGCCATCGGGGCGCGGCTCCAGCATCCGGGGATCACGGTCGTCCACGACATCGGGCAGCACGAGAACCGGCTGTTCATCGTGATGGAGCTGCTGGAGGGCGAGGACCTCGCCCACTCGCTGAGCCGGTCCCCGAACGGTCTGCCGGTGACCGAGGCCATCGGAATGGCGTTGCAGGCCACGGAGGCGCTGGCCGCCGCGCACGCCCAGAAGGTGGTGCACCGCGATCTCAAGCCCGCCAACCTCTTCCTGCTGACCGACGGCCGCCTGAAGATCTGCGACTTCGGCATCGCCCGTACCGCGGACGCCACCAGCGGGCTGACGGTCACCGGCCGGCCGTTCGGCACTCCGTCCTACATGGCTCCCGAGCAGTGGCGCGGCGAGCACGTCGACGCGCGGTGCGATCTGTACGCCCTGGGGTGCGTGCTGCACGCCCTGCTGACCGGCGCCCCGCCCTTCCCCGTCACCGCTCAGCCCTGGGTACTGATGCGCCGGCATCTGGACGAGACACCGGCGGACCTGCGCACCGTACGGGCGGACGTGTCGGCCGATCTCGCGGAACTGGTCG
The DNA here is from genome assembly GCF_043201995.1 of Streptomyces sp. NPDC048258. Lineage (NCBI taxonomy): Bacteria > Bacillati > Actinomycetota > Actinomycetes > Kitasatosporales > Streptomycetaceae > Streptomyces > Streptomyces sp. NPDC048258. The sequence continues at coordinate 61,393 of NZ_JBICZH010000010.1, read as the reverse complement.
CTTCGCTGCTGGCCAAGGACCCGGCCGAGCGACCGGACGCGCCCACCACCGCCGAGCGCCTGCGCGCGATCCGCAACCCGGCCCCCGCCGCCCCCGGCCTGCACGCCGCCCCCACCGAGCCCGCGCTGCCGCCCCGCCGCGAACCGGCACCGCCGCGCACCCCAGGTCGCGGCCCGCGCCGCCGCAGCGTCGTCCTCGGCGGCCTTGCCGCACTGGCGGCGGCGTCGGGAGGGACGTACGCGGCGCTGAGCCTCACCGACGGGGGCGACGGCTCCCGCGCGTGGCGCGTTCTCACCGGCCACACCGGAGTCGTGTGGTCGGTGGCCATCAGCCGCGACGGCAAGACCCTCGTCAGCGGCAGCGGCGACAACACCATCCGGCTCTGGGACATCGCCTCCGGCATCAGCGACCATCCCCTCTCCAGCCACACCGGGAGCGTGCGGTCGGTGGCGTTCGGTCCCGACGGCGAGACCTTCGCCAGCGGTAGCGCCGACAAGACCATCCAGTTGTGGAGCCGGAACTCCCGCACCGCGACGGTCAGCCTCAACGGCCACACCAACACCGTGGTTTCGGTGGCGTTCAGCCCGGACGGCAAGACCCTCGCCAGCGCCGGCTGGGACAACGCCGTCAGGTTGTGGGACATCACCTCCTCCTCCAGCCAAACCCTCACCAGCGAGACCGACACCCCCCGTTCGGTGGCATTCGGCCCGGACGGCAGGTTGGTCGCCAGCTGCGGCGCCGACAACGATGTGCGGCTCTGGGACATGACCTCCAGCACCAGCGCCGTCAGCCTCCGCGGCCACACCCGAAGCTTGGAGGCGGTGGCGTTCAGCCCCGACGGCAAGACCCTCGCCAGCGGCAGCCGCGACACCACCATCCGGCTCTGGGACATCACCCGACGCACGAGCATCTACACCTTCACCGGCCACGTCAGCGACGTGACGTCGGTGGCGTTCAGCCCGGACGGCAAGACCCTCGCCAGCGGAGGCAGCGAGCACACCATCCGACTCTGGGACATCAACTCCCGCACCAGCACAGCCACCCTCACCGGCCACACCGGTGAGGTGACCTCGGTGGCGTTCAGCCCGGACGGCAAGACCCTCGCCAGCGGAAGCAACGACTCCACCATCCGGCTCTGGAAGCTCTCCTGACGTCAGAGGTGCCGTTTTCCCCGTATTAGCATGCACATGATCCATCATTTCCGGGTCAAGTCAGGGGGAACCACGTGTCGTTCGATACCGAATGGGCTCAGCACAAAGCTGTCGCCCTGGCCGGGCCGCAGTCGCCCGCGATGCGGCGGGGCCAGGTCGCGCCCGAGACGGGCGGCAGCCCGGCGGGCAGCCTGCTGGCCGGGGCCCGGTCCATCAACGGCAACGCCAACCTCCTCATCGAGATCGCCGCGCTCCTGCACGAGGGCCGCCCGGACGGCGACGCGAGCACGATGGCCCGCGCGCCCCGCGCGCACGAGGACGTCTCGAAGGAAGCCCTCCACTTCGCCCGGTTCGCCGACGACCAGTTCAAGGACACGATCGCCCTGTTCGCCGGCCTCGCCACCCGCCTCAAGACCACCGGCACCGGCTTCGCCCACGTGGACGACGACACTGCCCGGTCCTTCCTCTCCAACCTCCTCGACTCGGGGCAGTACGTACCGCCGGAGTGCAAATGAGCGGGCTCAGCCACCGCAATGACGTCGCGTTCCTGGAGGAGTGCAACCCGGCCCTCGTCGAGCGCAACGCCGCCGAGTTCCGCCGGCTGCGCGACCTCCTCGTCCAGGTCGAGGAACCCGCCCGGCGGGCGGAGACCCGTACGCAATGGCAGAGCGACGGCAGCCACACGTACACCCGACGCCTCGGCGAGGCCCGCCAGTTGGTGACGCACATGGCCGAGGGCTACGACAAGGCGGCGAGCGCCCTGAACGCCTACGCCGCGGCCCTCACCACCGCCAAGTCCCACTACCGCAACGGCAAGCTCTCGGAGCGGGCGCTCGCCGCGCTGATCGGTACGAAGGGCACCGCGATCACCAAGGTCGCGCAGGAGGCCGAGCCGATGCGGCAGTGGGAGGACATGCGGGCGACGACCGGGGTCTTCGACTGGCTGGCCGAGGCCACGATGGACGTGGACGACATCCGGGACGAGGCGAACCGGCTCCACGACGCCGCGGGCGGCAGCTTCCACCTGGCGAAGACCACCGAGCAGGAGGCCCGCAGCACCTGCGTGCACGCGCTGAAGCAGGCGTACGAGTTGCTGCCCGACTTCCAGGTCAAGGGCGGCGGGAAGCGGCCCGACCTGTACGCCGCGATGGCGGACATCCGCCGGGAGGCGGCGGAGGCCCGCACCAGCCCGCTGACCCACCTGCCGGGCAGCGGCCCGAAGCGGGAGATGGCGGGGCCGCTCGGGAACGCCGAGATGTCACCGGAGCTGCGCGACATCCGGATGCGGATCGCGGGGCTGCCCGAGGTCGACGACAGCTACTGGAACCCGCCGGAGGGCGACAAGGAGAAGGCGGCCTGGATCTCCCAGAAGAAGGAGATCCTCCGGGCGGCCGCCCAGCACGCGGGACTGCCCGAGGAACTGGTCGCGGGCATCGCCTGGAAGGAGATCGCCGGCCAGCCCGGAATCGTCGACGACGGCATCGACACGATCCGGCAGTGGGCGGGCTCCCCCCTGAGTCCCATCACCCCCGAGAACCTCTTCAGCCGGGCGGGCGGAACGCCCGACGAGACCTCCTTCGGCCCGATCGCCATCCAGCTCCGGCGCGGCGCCGAGGTGCTCGGCTACGATCCGGCGCACCTCACCGGCGATCAGCGGGCCCTGGTGGAGGAGTCGCTCCAGGACCCGAGGCAGAATGCCTTCATCGCCGCGGGGTTCCTCGCCCAGATCAAGGCCGAGGCGGGCTACGGCGACGTCCCCGCCGACCAGCTGACCGATGCCCAGATGCGGGAGATCGCCGCCCGCTACAACGGCGGCCCGTACTGGCAGTCGGACAAGGCCCGGTCCTACGGCGACGACTTCGGCGACAGCCTCGGCAAGGTGAAGGACGCGATGCGATGACGTACCGCCGCTGGTGGATCGGCGTACCCCTCGCGCTCCTCCACCTGCTGAACACCGCCGTCGTCTATTTGGCCGTGGCCTACGGTCCGGCGGGCGTGTGGGACGAGCAGGGGTACGCCGGGACCGAACTGGAATGCCTGCTCGCCCTCTTCCTGAGCGTGAGCGCGGTCCTGATCACCCTCGTCCCGCCCGTCCGCCGGGCGTTGGGCCTGTGGTGGCTCGCCCCGCCGTTCGTCCTGGGAGGGATCGCATGGGTCCGTATCGCGACGCTCGGATGAGACTTCCCCGCGAGAACATCGACCTGCCCGAGGACCAGGGGTGCCTGCGCTGGGTGCTCGGGATCCCGCTCGCCCTCGTCTACCTCCCCGCGGTGCACCTCTGCTTCCTCGCCCTGATCGCGCGGCCGGCGCCCCGCGACGACCTCGCTCGCGAGGACATCCGCTTCATGGCCGACATGTCGGTCGTGCTGTGTCTCCTGGGACTGCTGATCACCATCACCCCCGTGTTCCGGCGGACCATGGGCCGTTGGTGGTACGCGCTGCCGTTCCTGCTGGCGACGGTCGCGTACGCCCGCGGGCACATGACGTGAGGGCTCGGGATACCGGAAGACGCCACAGCCCCCGCCCGGACGGGGGCGGAGGCTGCGGCGAGTGCGGGACGGGTCGGGCGGCCGGGGATCAGGCGGCCACGGCCACCGGCTCCCGCGTGGCGGCGGGCTCGTCCAGCGGGGAGGCCGAGGCGGTCGCGTAGGCCTCCTTGTCCAGGATTCCCTCGCGGGCCGACACGATGACCGGGACCACGGCCTGGCCGGCCACGTTGGTGGCGGTGCGCACCATGTCCAGGATCGGGTCGATCGCCATCAGCAGGCCGACACCCGCCAGCGGCAGGCCCAGCGTGGAGAGGGTCAGGGTCAGCATGACCGTCGCGCCGGTCAGACCGGCCGTCGCGGCCGAGCCGATGACCGAGACGAAGACGATGAGCAGGTACTCCTTGATGCCCAGCTGCACGTCGAAGATCTGCGCGATGAAGATCGCGGCGAGCGCCGGGTAGATCGCGGCGCAGCCGTCCATCTTGGTGGTGGCGCCGAACGGGACGGCGAAGGAGGCGTACTCCTTCGGGACGCCGAGGCGCTCGGTGACCTTCTGGGTGACCGGCATGGTGCCGACCGAGGAGCGGGAGACGAAGGCCAGCTGGATGGCCGGCCAGGCGCCCTTGAAGAACTGCAGCGGGCTGACCTTGGCGACGGTGGCGAGCAGCAGCGGGTAGACGCCGAACATCACGAGGGCGCAGCCGATGTAGATGTCGGCGGTGAAGGTCGCGTACTTGCCGATGAGGTCCCAGCCGTACGTGGCGATCGCGGTGCCGATCAGGCCGATGGTGCCGATCGGGGCGAGGCGGATGACCCACCACAGGGCCTTCTGGAGGAGCTCCAGGGCGGACTCGGCGAGGTCGAGGACCGGCTTGGCCTTGCCGCCCAGCTGGAGGGCGGCGATACCGGCGACGACGGCCAGGAAGACGATCTGGAGGACCTTGAGCTCGGTGAACGGCGTGACGATGTCCGTCGGCACGATCCCGGTCAGGAAGTCGATCCAGGAGCCGGTCTTCTTCGGCTCCTTGCCGTCGGCGGCGGTGAGGCCGGTGCCCGCGCCCGGGTCGGTCAGCAGGCCGAGAGCGATGCCGATGCCGACCGCGATCAGCGAGGTGATCATGAACCAGAGCAGCGTGCGGGAGGCGAGCCGCGCGGCGTTGTTCACCTTCCGCAGGTTGGTGATGGACACCAGGATGGCGAAGAAGACGAGCGGGGCGATGGCCAGCTTCAGCAGCTGGACGAAGATGTCGCCGACCTTCTCCAGCGTGGTGCCGAGCCAGCTGACGTCCTGGCTGCGGGCTATCCAGCCGAAGAGGACGCCCAGGGCCAGACCGGCGACGATCTGGGCCCAGAAGGGGAACTTGAAGGAGGCCTTGACGGGGGCCTGGGGGGTCGCGGACACGGACACTCTCCGGAGATGGCGCACGAAGACAGGGGGAAGTTCTGCGGTGGTGACGCGGTGCGGCAGCCGCCTGGGGTCACCTCCCGGGCGGAGCCTGGGGGAGAAGGGCCGGCCGGGACCGCCAGGACCGCTGCTGGATCGATTCAGCTCAACAGCAACAGGCCGCGGACACACGGCGGCAGAGGTCGACGTGCAGGCGCGACACGAGCGGGACGCTCGCGGTCATCGGGTGCGCAGCTGTGGTCGACATGTTGAACACGCTAACACTTCTGCTTTGAGAATCTCAAAGGCGTTCTTTGAGGCAGGGGCGCACGAGGCTCACGGGATCCCCTCCGCCCGGCGCCGCACCGCCCCGGAAAAACCGAACGCCCCAGCGTTACGGGCGGTATTCCCGTTGCTGGGGCGGTTCGGTGTGTGATGAACCCAACTGCGCTGTTTACGAGTTCACGCGCGCCGCGTCGTCGGCCAGGTCCTCCTGGCTGCGGTTCGCGGCGAGCTTCTGCTTCGCATCCGCGACGCGGCCGGAGATCTGCTCGGACATCTGGTCCCGCTGCTTGCGCAGGAGGACGAAGGAGAGCGGGGCGGACAGCACGAGGGCGAGCAGCACGACCCAGGCAAAGTTCGCGTCCCCGAGCCCGGCGGGCACCCAGCCGAGGCGGACCAGGCCCGCGACGACGACGAGGCATCCGACGAAGATGCCCAGACGCATCGCGGTGTAGCGGATCGTTGCGCTCGGCTTGAGGGACACGGTGACCCCTTCTCTCTCGTCGTGGTCGTTCGGCGGCACGTGCCCGTCCAGTGAAGCACGCCGGGCCCCCGCCCCGGCCCGCTGGGGTCAGTGCAGCGGCAGCAGCATCGTGATGTCGTCGCGGTCGTCGCCCGGGGCCACCCGGATGGCGTCGGGGACGCGGCCGACCTCCTTGTAGCCGCAGGAGGCGTAGAAGTGCTCCAGGCCGTGGCCTCCGCGGGCGCCGAGGCGGATCGCCTCGATGCCCTCGATCGAGCGTGCCGCGTCCTCCACCGCGGCCATCAGTTCGCGTCCGCGACCCTCGCCCTGGTGGCGCGGGTGGACCATCACCGTGTACGCCCACAGCCAGTGGAGCTGGAGGCGGTGCGTGTTGTGGGTGAGGAAGGCGGTGGCGGCGACCCGACCCTCCTCGTCGTGCCCGACGATCAGCCGGCTGCCTCCGTCGGCGACGGCGGCGAGCTGCCGGATCAGCGCCGGGCGGATGTCGTCGGCGGTGACGGGGGGCACGAAGCCCACCGCGCCGCCCGCGTTGGACACGTCCGTCCACAGGTTGAGGATTCCCGCGTGCAGGGCGGGGCCGACGACCGGATCCAGGGTGAATGTAATAGCCACAGCCTGATGTTATCTATTACACCCATACGGGTCCAGCACCGACGAAGCCCCGATCCGGCCGGATCGGGGCTTCGTTGTTCCGTGGCAGCGCGCGCGAGGTCAGACGCGCATCGCCTGCGGCGTCTCGCGCAGACCCGCGTCCGGGCCGGGGTACTCGCGGATGATCTCGTAGCGCGTGTTGCGCTCGACCGGCCGGAAGCCCGCCTCGCGGATCAGCTCCAGCAGGTCCTCGCGGCCCAGCTTGTTCGGGGTGCCGTAGTTGTCCGCGTCGTGCGTGATCTTGTACTCGACGACCGAGCCGTCCATGTCGTCCGCGCCGTGCTGCAGCGCGAGCTGGGCGGTCTGCACGCCGTGCATCACCCAGAAGACCTTGACGTGCGGCACGTTGTCGAAGAGGAGACGGGACACCGCGAAGGTCTTCAGGGCCTCCGCGCCCGTCGCCATCGTCGTCCGCGCCTGCAGCTTGTTGCGTACCTTGCCGTCCTTCATGTCCACGAAGTCGTGCTGGTAGCGCAGCGGGATGAAGACCTGGAAGCCGCCGGTCTCGTCCTGGAGCTCACGCAGCCGCAGCACGTGGTCCACGCGGTGGCGCGGCTCCTCGATGTGCCCGTACAGCATCGTCGAGGGGGTCTTGAGGCCCTTCGAGTGCGCGAGCCGGTGGATGCGCGACCAGTCTTCCCAGTGGGTGCGGTGGTCGACGATGTGCTGCCGGACCTCCCAGTCGAAGATCTCCGCGCCGCCGCCGGTGAGCGACTCCAGGCCGGCCTCGATCAGCTCGTCCAGGATGTCGGAGGCCGACATCCCGGAGATCGTCTCGAAGTGGTGGATCTCGGTCGCCGTGAACGCCTTCAGCGAGACGTTCGGCAGCGCCTTCTTCAGCTCGGAGAGCGAGCGCGGGTAGTAGCGCCACGGCAGGTTCGGGTGCAGGCCGTTGACGATGTGCAGCTCGGTGAGGTTGTCGTTCTCCATGGCCTTGGCCAGGCGCACGGCCTCCTCGATGCGCATCGTGTACGCGTCCTTCTCGCCCGGCTTGCGCTGGAACGAGCAGTACGCGCACGACGCGGTGCACACGTTCGTCATGTTGAGGTGGCGGTTGACGTTGAAGTGCACGACGTCGCCGTTCTTGCGCGTCCGCACCTCGTGGGCGAGGCCACCGAGCCAGGCCAGGTCGTCCGACTCGTAGAGGGCGATGCCGTCCTCACGGGTCAGCCGCTCGCCGGAGCGGACCTTCTCCTCCAGCTCGCGCTTGAGCCCTACATCTTTGATAGATGCAGTCATCAGCCGGCCGCCTCCTCTAGATACCTGTCCTGCAACCCGACCAACCGTACTCTCAGCCTTCCTCGGGCAGTTCCCCGACCCGGTTCTCCCACTTGGTGGAGAGCACGATGGTGGTACGGGTCCGCGAGACGCCCTTGGTGCCGGAGAGCTTGCGGATGATCTTCTCCAGGCCGTCCACGTCGCTGGCGCGCACCTTCAGCATGAAGGAGTCGTCACCTGCGATGAACCAGCAGTCCTCGATCTCCGCGAGGTCGCGCAGCCGCCGGGCCACGTCCTCGTGGTCCGCGGCGTCGGAGAGGGAGATGCCGATCAGCGCCGTGACGCCGAGGCCGAGCTCGGCCGCGGCCACCGTCGCGCGGTAGCCGGTGATGACGCCGGCCGTCTCCAGCCGGTTGATGCGGTCGGTGACGCTGGGGCCGGAGAGGCCCACGAGACGGCCCAGCTCCGCGTACGAGGCACGACCGTTCTCGCGAAGTGCCTGGATGAGCTGCCTGTCCACCGTGTCCATTACGTGGAGCCTTCCATTATTCGGCGATCCTGCAAGTTTAGGTATAGAATCTAAGGCACACAGGGTCAACGCCCTGTGAATCTTTCAACAGATCAATGACGATCTTCAGGAGTGGTTCACCGTGTACACGATCGAGATGGCCTACGCACACATGCGACAGCTCCAGGAGCTGGCCAACCGATCCCGTGCCCACCAGCCCGCCGCCGCCCACCGCGTCGACAAGACCCGTAAGCCGGGCCGGACCAAGAAGGCCTAACCCCGAGGGCGAGTACCACCGATCTCCCCCTCCCAACGGCGGTACAGCCGGTGCGGCACCCCTGCCGCGTCCAGCACCCGCCCCGCGACGAAGTCCACCAGGTCCTGGATGTGCGTCGCGCCCGCGTAGAACGCCGGAGAGGCGGGCAGCACGATCGCGCCCGCCTCGTCCAGCGCCACCAGATGCTTCAGCGTCTGCCCGTTCAGCGGGGTCTCCCGCACCGCGACCACCAGCCGGCGCCGCTCCTTGAGCGTCACGCTCGCGACGCGCTGGAGCAGGTCCTTCGACAGCCCGAGCGCCACCCCCGCCACGCAGGCCGTGGACGCGGGGACGATGAGCATCCCCTTGACGGGGTACGAGCCCGAGCTCGGGCCGGCCGCCAGGTCCCCGGCGCCCCAATACCGGACATCGCCCTCGAAGGGCGGGAAGGTCCCCGGCTTGCCGTCGGCGCCGTACGTCAGCCACTGCGTCAGATCGTCGCGCCAGTGCGCGTCGCGGAAGGCGATCCCGGTCTCGTCCAGCAGGGTGAGGCGCGAGGCCCGGCTGACCACCAGGTCGACACTTTCCCCCGCCGCGAGCAGCCCGCGGAGCACCGCCGCCGCGTACGGCGTCCCGGACGCCCCGGAAACCCCGACCACCCACGGGGTGCGCTTGCGCTCAGTCATACCTCCGAGACTATCCGGCCACCACGGGCGGGCACTCGCTATGGTGGCCGGACGTTCCAGGGGGTGGGACGCACGACGAGGGGAACGACCGTGAGCACGGCTCAGGACACCTGGACACAGACCGACCGCGTGAAGGCCGCGGCCAAGCTGATGCTCGGCTGGGTGGCCCTGCTGTGGGTGATCGAGGTCATCGATCTCGCCACCGGGCACGCGCTGGACCCGTACGGGATCACCCCTCGCGATGCCGACGGACTCGGCGGCATCCTCACCGCCCCGTTCCTGCACTTCGGCTTCGCGCACGTGGCGGCCAACAGCGTCCCGCTACTGATCTTCGGCTTCGTCGCCGCCCTCGGCGGCATACGCCACTTCCTGGCCGTCAGCGCCCTCGTCATCCTCGGGGACGGGATCGGCACCTGGCTGATATCCCCCTCGCACACCAACACCGCCGGCGCCTCGGGCCTGGTGTTCGGCCTCTTCGGCTACCTCGTGGTCCGCGGCTTCGTCGAGCGGAAGGGGCTCGGCATCGCGGTGGGAGTGGTGATCGCCGCGATCTGGGGCGGCTCCTTCTTCCTCGGCATCCTGCCGACGGAGACCGCGGTCAGCTGGCAGGGCCACCTCTGCGGCCTCGTCGCGGGCGTGCTGACGGCCCTGTTCTTCCGCCGCCCCGCGGCCCGGGGCCGGGACCGGTTGGCCGCGGCCTAGAAGGTCAGGCCCCGGGCCACCAGGTCCATCAGGGCGCACGCGAACAGGGCGATGCCGATGAAGCCGTTGACCGTGAAGAACGCGCGGTTCAGGCGGGACAGGTCGTGCGGCTTCACGATGGTGTGCTCGTAGCAGAAGGCACAGGCGACGATCACCAGGCCCGACCAGAACAGCACCCCCGCGTCCGTGGCGAGGCCGTACCAGACCAGCAGGGCCGTGGTCACGACGTGCGCACCGCGAGCCCCCCAGAGGGCGGCCGGGACGCCGAAGCGGGCCGGCACGGACTTGACGCCCTCCGCGCGGTCCGCGGCCACGTCCTGGGAGCCGAAGATCAGGTCGAAGCCGCCGATCCACACGCCCACCGCGAGCCCCAGGATCACCGCGTCCCAGGACCACTCGCCGGTGACCGCGAGCCAGGCCCCTACCGGGCCGATCGCCTGGGCCAGGCCCAGGATGGCGTGCGGGAAGTCCGTGAACCGCTTGCCGTACGGGTACACCACCATCGGGACCACCGCGACGGGCGCCAGCGCCAGGCAGAGCGGGTTCAGCAGCGCCGCCGAGCCGAGGAAGACGGCGAGCGCGATCCCGGCCCCGGTCCAGGCGGAGCGGACGGAGACCGCGCCGGTGACCAGCTCGCGGCCGGCCGTACGCGGGTTCCGGGCGTCGATCTCGCGGTCGATGATCCGGTTGGCGGCCATCGCGAAGGTCCGCAGGCCCACCATGCAGACGGTGACGAGCAGCAGCTTGCCCCAGTGCACGTTCCGGTCGAGCTGGAACATGGCGGTGAGCGCGGCGATGTAGGCGAAGGGCAGCGCGAAGACCGAGTGCTCGATCATCACGAGCCGCAGGAAGGCCTTGACCTTGCCGGTGGCCTCCGGCGCGGGGCCGGATCCGATGACTCCGTCGGCGGTGGTCATCATGCGAGGCTCCTGCGGAAGGCTTCCAGGTCGGTCAGCAGGGTGGCGGTGGGGACCGGGGGGATCTCCACGGGCAGGACGTCCGCCTCCTCGGGCTCCGGCGGGGTCACCTGGGCCGAGAAGGCGTAGCCGTCACCCACCGGGCGGGCGTCGAGGCCGAGCACGGCTCCGGCCTCGACCGTGAAGGGCTCGCCGGACCCGAGCGCGGTCACCAGCTGCTCCGAGAAGTGCTCGGCTTCGGCGTCGCGCAGTCCGGGCAGCTCGAAGCCGCCGCCCCCGCCGTCCTCCTGCTCCCACATCACGGCCCAGACGTCGCCCGGGCCCGCGAACTCCTCGGGCGTCACGCCCGCCTGTTCGGCGGCCAGCCGGACACCCGGGTCGGCGGGGTCGATCTGCGGGCGCACGAGGGCCACGTACGCGGTGTCGGTGCCGATGACGAGCTCCGGGCCGCTCACTGCGATCGGGCTCACAGGCCGTACTCCTTCCAGCGTCGGTCCACCAGGGCGGCGGTCGCCGGGTCGCACTCGACCATGTCGGGCCAGCCGCCGTCGCGGGTGTAGCCCTCCTCGGGCAGCTTCTTCGTCGCGTCGATCCCCGCCTTGCCGCCCCAGAACTGCTGGTACGAGGCGTGGTCGAGGTGGTCCACCGGCCCCTCCACGACGGTCAGGTCGCGGGAGTAGTCGGTGTTGCCCAGCGCCCGCCAGGACACCTCGTGCAGGTCGTGGACGTCGCAGTCGGCGTCCACCACGATGATCAGCTTGGTCAGCGACATCATGTGCGCGCCCCAGATGGCGTGCATGACCTTCTGCGCGTGCTTCGGGTACTTCTTGTCGATCGAGACGATCGCGCAGTTGTGGAAGCCGCCCGACTCGGGCAGGTGGTAGTCCACGATGTCCGGCACGATGATCTTGAGCAGCGGGAGGAAGAAACGCTCCGTCGCGCGGCCCAGCGGCCCGTCCTCGGTCGGCGGGCGGCCGACGACGATCGACTGGAGCAGCGGACGCTTGCGCATCGTCACGCAGTCGATCTTCAGCGCGGGGAACGGTTCCTGCGGGGTGTAGAAGCCGGTGTGGTCACCGAACGGCCCCTCCGGGAGCGTCTCCCCGGGCTCCAGCCAGCCCTCGATCACGACCTCCGCGTTGGCCGGGACCTGGAGCGGCACGGTCTTGCAGTCGACCATCTCGATCCGCTTGCCCGCGACGAAGCCGGCGAACAGGTACTCGTCGATGTCGCCGGGCAGCGGCGCGGTCGACGCGTACGTGACCGCGGGCGGGCAGCCGAAGGCGATCGCGACGGGCAGCCGCTCACCGCGCTTGGCGGCGACCGCGTAGTGGTTGCGGCTGTCCTTGTGGATCTGCCAGTGCATGCCGATGGTGCGCTTGTCGTGGCGCTGGAGGCGGTAGAGGCCGAGGTTGCGTACGCCGGTCTCGGGGTGCTTGGTGTGGGTGAGGCCGAGGTTGAAGAAGGAACCGCCGTCCTTGGGCCAGGTGAAGAGGGCCGGAAGCTGGTCCAGGTCCACGTCGTCGCCGGTGAGGACGACCTCCTGGACGGGCGCGGCGTCGCCCTTCACCTTCTTCGGCGGCACGTGCACCATCGAGCCGAGCTTGCCGAAGGCCTCGCGCACACCGATGAAGCCCTGCGGCAGCTCCGGCTTCAGCAGCCCGCCGATCTTCTCGCTGATCTCGCCGTACGACTTCAGGCCGAGGGCCTTCAGCAGCCGGCGGTCGGTACCGAAGACGTTCATGGCCAGCGGCATCGCCGAGCCCTTGACGTTCTCGAAGAGGAGGGCCGGGCCCCCCGCCTTGTTCACTCTGTCGACGATCTCCCCGACCTCCAGGTACGGGTCCACTTCGGCCTTGATGCGCTTGAGGTCGCCCTCCCGCTCCAGAGCCCGGAGCAGCGAGCGGAGATCGTCGTAAGCCATAGGGGCAAGTATCCGTCACCAACTACTCTGGAAGCGTCACCGGGGCCCGTTGTGGGCCCGCCGCCACTGCCCGGGAGTCGGTCCCACACCGTGCTGCGCTATCTGCCGTTCCTGCTGATCCTCGCGCTGACCATCTACACCTTCATCGACTGCCTGAACACGCCGGAGGAAGAGGTCAAGCACCTGCCCAAGGTGGTCTGGGTGATCATCATCCTGCTCTTCTCCATCGTCGGGCCCGTGGTGTGGCTGGCCGCGGGGAAGAAGCGGGCCGCGGTCGGCGGCGGCCGGGCGCGCCGGGCGCAGTGGGTCGCGCCCGACGACAACCCGGAGTTCCTGAAGTCCCTGCGCGACGAGCAGGAGAAGAACAAGGACACGGGCAAGGACAAGGACTAGAAGGACCCATACGAGAACCGGGCGCGCTGCCGGCCCTGCGGCCGGTGTGGTGAGTGAGTGCGTGGGCGGGCGCGCGGCCTACGCCCTGGCCAGGGACGCGTAGTCCTCGCGCAGCTCGTCCCGGCGGGCGCCCGTCCAGGTGATCCAGTCCACCGGCCGCCCGGCCAGCGCGGACTCCAGCAGTTCGAAGTGCTCGTGCCAGACCGCCAGCCGGTCCAGGGCGTCCAGCGAGTCCGCGCGCCCGGCCGCGTCCGGCCCGGCCGGCTCGGTCACGCTCCGCTCGGTCACGAACCGGATCACCGTCGAGTCCGTCCCCACCGCCTCCAGGTGGAAGCGGATCCGCTCGTTCCCGCCCAGCGTGTACTCCACGACCCGCTCGACGTCCCAGGCCGTGACGCGGCCGGTGTCCAGCGTCGGGCTGCCCAGCCGGTGCAGCGTGACCGCCCCGCCGAGCCTGCGCTCCAGGACCTCCGCCTCGGCCAGCCAGCCGCGCAGCCCGTCCCGCGTGGTCAGGGCGGGCCACAGCTCCTCGTACGCGTACGGGAGGTGCAGCTCGAAGCGGATCCGCGGACGGCCGTCGCCGGGGCTCTCGCTGGTGCCATGGCTCACAGGAGGCATGACACCAGCGTCCCACTCCCGCCGGTCAGACGCCCGCGTACGAGTGCTTGCCGTTGAGCAGGATGTTCACGCCGTAGTAGTTCCAGATCCAGCAGGCGAAGGCGAAGAGCGCGAGGTACGCGGCCTTGCGGCCCTTCCAGCCGGCGGTGGCGCGGGCGTGCAGGTAGCAGGCGTACGCCACCCAGGTCACGAAGGACCAGACCTCCTTGGGGTCCCAGCCCCAGTAGCGGCCCCAGGCGTCGCCCGCCCAGATCGCGCCCGCGATGATCGTGAAGGTCCACAGCGGGAAGAAGGCTGCGTTGATCCGGTACGAGAACTTGTCGAGCGTGGCCGCCGCCGGCAGCCGCTCCATGACCGAGGACGCGAACCGGCCCGGCTGCTCGCCGCGCGCCAGCTTGGCCTCGTACGCGTCGCGGAACAGGTACAGGACCGTGCCGGTCGCACCGATGTAGAAGACGGCACCGCAGATGATCGCGGTGGAGACGTGGATCCACAGCCAGTACGAGTGCAGGGCCGGGACCAGCTGGTCGCTGGCGGTGTACAGCCAGGTGGTGGCGATGCCGAGGTCCAGCAGGACGCTGGTGACCAGGATCAGGCCCATCCAGCGGACGTTCTTCTTCAGCGCCAGCAGGGCCAGGTACGCGCCGACGGCCACCGTGGAGAAGGTGAGCGAGAACTCGTACATGTTGCCCCAGGGGGCCCGCTGCACCGACATCGCGCGGGCGACGACACCGGCCGCCTCGATGAGGAAGGCGAGCGCGGTCAGCGAGACCGCGATCCGCCCGTACAGGTCGCCCTGCTCGGTGCCGCCCGCGGCGCCCGGGCCGTCCGGCACGTCGCGGCGGCCCGCGGCGGAGCGGGTGACGACCTTCGGCTTGTCGAGGACGGCGGTGCTCCCCGCCGTGCCGCGCACCTGCACGGCGGGGGCGGCGGCGCCCTCGGCCGCGGTCAGCGCGGAGGCCGTACGGGCCACCTTGCTGCGGCTGCCGAAGGTCCACTCGGCGATGTGTGCGAGGAAGGCGAGCGTGTAGACCGCCATCGACGAATAGACCAGGTAATTGCTGATCTCAGCCAGATTCTCGTTGGCTGCGGCTGCGAGCGGCGTCATCCGCGCTCTCCTTCAGGGGTTTCTTCGACAAGTGGTTCGGCAACTGCGGCAGGTGCGGTCGGCGCCTGCTGGTGCACGTGGTCGGCGAGCTCCGCCAGCTCCTGAGGGAGCCGCGCGGACTCGCTGCGGCCGAGGCCCGCCATCTCGACGACGGTGACGCCGTCCTCGCCGCGCACCGCGCGGACCCACACCCGGCGGCGCTGGATGAACAGCGATCCGGCCAGGCCGGCGATGGCGGCGATCGCGCCCGCCAGGGCGAGGCCGCTGCCGGGCTGGTGGGTGACGGAGAAGGTGGCCCACCGCTCGATGCCCTCGAACTTCACGGTCCCCGCGCCGTTCGGCAGGACCATCGACTCGCCGCTCGCCAGCTTCTGCTTGAACAGCTGGCCCGACTCGTCCTTGAACGACTGCATCTTGGAGGTGTCCAGCTGGTACACGTTCTGCGGCAGGCCCGAGTCCACGCCGAGGCTGCCGTGCCAGGCGCTGAGCATGAGCCGCGGATTACCCAGCTCCGGGAACTGCGAGAACATCATGCCCTGGCCCTCGCCGGCGAACGTCGGCACGAAGACGGCGTTGAAGCCGAGCTGCTCCTTCTTGCCGTCCTTGTCCTTGTAGCCGTCGGTGACCTTGACGGCTCCGGTGGAGGTGAGGTTGCCGTCCTGCGGGAGCATCGGCACGGCGTTCTTGAAGATCACCTTGCCGGTGGGGTCGGTCACCGAGATGACGGGCGCGTAGCCGTGCCCGAGCAGGTAGACCTTGGAGCCGCCGACCTCCAGCGGCTCGTTGACCTGGATCTCGCGCTTCTGCGGCGTGCCGTCGGCGCCGTCGCTGAAGGTGACGTACGCCTTGAAGTCGCGCGGGGTGCCCCTCTGCGGGCCGGACTTCTCGTACGTCGCGTCGAACTTGTCGAGGGTGAAGGAGAAGGGCGGCAGGTCGTCGGGGTCGAAGAGGCTGCCGTACTTGAAGTCGTCGTACTGGGTGAGCGTGTTCGAGAAGCCGCTGCCGCGCAGGACGAGCTTGCCGCCCTCGGACTTGAAGTACTGCCCCCAGGCGAAGGCCACCAGCATCACGATCAGCGCCACGTGGAAGGCCAGGTTCCCGGCCTCGCGCAGGTAGCCCTTCTCCGCGGCGACGGAGTTCCCGGTGCCCGCCTCGGTGCGGAAGCGGCGTCCGCCGAGCAGCGTCCCCGCGTACGCGAGCACCTCGTCCGGGGACTTCTCCGTACGCCACGTCGTGTACGCGGGCAGCCGGTCCAGGCGCTTGGGAGCGCCCGGCGGGCGGCCGCGGAGCTGGCCGACGAACTGCCAGGAGCGCGGCAGGATGCAGCCGATCAGCGAGATGAACAGCAGCAGGTAGATCGCGGAGAACCACACCGAGCTGTAGACGTCGAACAGCTGGAGCTTGTCGGCGACGCCCACCCAGGACGGGTTGTCCCTCTTCCAGACGGCGACCTTCATCGCGTCGACGTTGGTCTGCGGGATGAGGGAGCCCGGGATCGCGCCCAGGGACAGCATGAAGAGCAGGATCAGCGCCACCCGCATGGATGTGAGCTGCCGCCAGAACCAGCGGGCCCAGCCGATCACCCCGATGCCGACGGCCGGCCCGGTGGGGCTGTCCTCCAGCGGGGCGGTGGAGAGCTGGGCGCCGGCCGCGGCCTCGGCGGGGTCGGCCGTGGCGGACTCGTGCGGCGCCTCGGTGGACGCGTTGTCGGTCGTACTCATGTCCGTTAGTCCTCAGATCCCCACCGTGAAGGTTCGGGTCCAGCTCTGCATGTCGCTGACGATGCTGTCCCACATTCCTGTGACGAGCAGCAGACCGGTCAGGATCAGCATGCCGCCGCCGATGCGCATCACCCACGCATAGTGCTTCTTCACCCAGCCGAATGCGCCGAGCGCCTTGCGGAAGGCGATCGCGGCGAGGATGAACGGCAGGCCGAGGCCGAGGCAGTAGGCGACGGTCAGCAGCGCGCCCCGGCCGGCGCTCGCCTGGTCGAGGGAGAGCGTGGTGACGGCCGCGAGGGTCGGGCCCATGCAGGGGGTCCAGCCGACGCCGAAGAGCACGCCGAGCAGCGGGGCGCCGAGCAGGCCTGCCGTCGGCTTCTTGTGGAAGCGGAACTCCCGCATCGTCAGACCCGGGATCGCGCCCATGAAGAAGAGGCCCAGGAGGATCACCAGGCCGCCCAGGACCCGGGAGATGATCTCGTTGTTCTCCCGGAGGGTCTCGCCGAAGTAGCCGAAGAGCGCTCCGGTGGAGACGAAGACGGCGGTGAAGCCGGCGATGAACAGGAGCGCGCCCGCCAGCATCCGACCGCGCCGGGCCTCGGCGAGGTCGGCGCCGCTGACGCCGGTCACGTAGGAGAGGTAGCCGGGGACCAGCGGGAGCACGCAGGGCGAGAAGAAGGAGACCAGCCCGGCGAGGACCGAGATGGGCAGCGCCAGCAGCAGCGCCCCGCTCAGGACGGTGGTGTTCACGCCGGTCGCCTCGGCGGCGAGCACGTACTCGACCACGGGGTCACTTCTCCGCGAGGAGCGGGGCGATCATCGAGCGGAGCTGCTCCTCGCTCACCGCGGACAGGGTGCGGGTGGCGATCCGCCCCTCCTTGTCGAGGATGATCGTGGAGGGGATCGCGTTCGCGTTGAGGGTGCCCTTGGGGAAGCGGAGCATCAGCTTCCCGACGGGGTCGAACAGGCTCGGGTAGGTGATCCCGAAGTCCTGTTCGAAGGAGGCCGCGCTCTGCTTGCTGGTGTCGCGGGTGTTGATGCCGACGAAGGCGACGTCCTTGCCGGCGTCGGCCAGCTCCTTGGAGACCTTCGCGAAGCTGGGGGCCTCGGCCCGGCACGGCGGGCACCAGGAGCCCCAGACGTTGAGGACGACGACCTTGCCCTTGAGGGTGGTGGTGTCGAGGGTCTTGCCGTCGACGGTCTCGCCGTCGAGCTTCGGGGCCTCGTCCCTCTCCCCCCTGGCCACCCTGGAGATGCCGCTCGGGCCGGTGACGTAGTTGCCACCGGAGCCGGTGGCCTTGCCGCCGCCGTCCGAGCCGCCGCAGGACGTCAGGGTCATGACGCCCGCGACGGTCACCGCGGTCAGCAGGGTGGCGCGGCCGCTGGTCGAGCGGCGGCTACATCGACGGACACGGGCGCGGCTGAGGCTCATGTGAAAAGTTTCGCATGAGCATTTTGTGGATCTACCGCACCCCCCGGCGGGGTGTCAACGCCCTGGTCAGGCAGCGGCGAGGTAGGCGGCCCAGCCGACGGCGGGCGATTCGCCGGGGCCGAGGGCGCGGAGCCTGGCGAGCACCTTGGGGTCCTGGACGTCCAGCCAGTCGGCGAACTGCCGGAAGGATACGAGCCGTACGTCCCTTTTGTCCGCCATGCCCTTGAGGGCTTCCTCGACGGCGTCCATGTAGATGCCGCCGTTCCACTCCTCGAAGTGGTTGCCGATGAAGAGGGGCGCGCGGTTGGTCTCGTAGGCCCGCCGGAAGCCGCCGAGGTAGGTGGCGGTGGCCTGGGTGCGCCAGCCCGGGTAGTTGGCGGGCACGCCCCTGGTGGTGTTCTTCGACTGGTTGGCGAGGATGTTGTAGTCCATCGACAGCACCTCGAAGGAGTGCCCGGGGAAGGGCAGGGACTGCAGCGGCAGGTCCCAGACGCCCGACCTCTTCACCGGCCAGACCTGCAGGCCGCCGGGCGAGCTGGAGTCGTAGCGCCAGCCCAGCTTCTGGGCGGTCGGCAGCAGGCCGTCCCGGCCGAGCAGGCACGGGGTGCGGGCGCCGGCCAGTTCCCTGCGGTAGTCGAAGGGCAGGGGTTCGAGGTCGGTGAAGCCGGTGTTCGTACGCCAGTTGGTGACGAACGACACGGCCTGGTCGATCTCGCTCTGCCAGTCGTCCGGAGTCCACTTGCCGACCGAGCCGGAGCCGCCGCAGAAGTGGCCGTTGAAGTGGGTGCCTATCTCGTGCCCGTCGAGCCAGGCCTGGCGGACGTACGTGAGGGTGGAGCGGACGTTCTCGTCCTTGAGGTAGCCGATGTCCGAGGCCCCGACGGGGTTGTTCGGCGGCCGGTAGAGGTCCTTCTTCGACTCGGGCAGCAGGTAGAGGCCGGAGAGGAAGAAGGTCATGGCCGCGCCGTGGTCCTTGGCGAGCTTGAGGAAGCGGGGGAAGAGGCCGTTGCCGACCTCCCCCGCCCCGTCCCAGCTGAACACGACGAACTGCGGTGGGGTCTCGCCCGGCTGGAGGGGCACGGGCTTGGCCGGCTGGTTGGGCTGCGGCCCGGTGTCGGCGGTGGAGCCGTCACCGATGGGCCTGGCCGCGGGCTTCTCCCCTGGCTTGGGGTTCTTGACCGACCCGGGGTTGCCCAGCTCGGCCCGGCTGCCGCCGCCCAGGCCGCAGCCGGTGATCCCGGCCGCGGCCGCGACCGTGGCCGCGGCGCCCAGTCCGAGTCCGAGCACTCCCCTTCGACTGAAGTCGCGCATGTCACCGTCCCGTCGTCAGGCCCAAAGCCCATCTTCCGTTATATAAACGGACAATTAGCCTGAGCTTGTGCGCTGACACGGTGATTCCCGCGCGTCTTGTATTTATTTAGGTAAAGCTGTAACAGATCGTCACAGAAAGTGGATCAACGAGCGGAGGGTCAGGCGCCGAAGGCCTTGGACTTCCCCTTCACCGGCTTCGCCCCGGCCAGCAGATGCGCCGGCACCAGATCCCGGGCCGGCTCGCTGTAACCCACGGACACCAGCTGGTCGCCCTGGAACGTGAAGGACGTCATCGAGGCGAGCGTGCACTGGCGGCGGCGCGGGTCGTGCCACAGCCGGCGCTTCTCCGCGAAGCTGCGCACGATCCAGATCGGCAGCTGGTGGCTGACCGCCACCGCCTCGTGACCGCGGGCCGCGTCACGCGCGGCCTCCAGAGCGCTCATCATCCGGACCACCTGCTCGACGTACGGCTCGCCCCAGGAGGGCTTGAACGGGTTCGTCAGGTGCTTCCAGTTGCCGGGCTTGCGCAGCGCGCCGTCACCGACTCCGAAGGTCTTGCCCTCGAAGACGTTCTCCGCCTCCAGCAGCCGCCGGTCCGTCGCCACGTCCAGGCCGTGGATCTTGGCGATCGGCGCGGCCGTCTCCTGCGCCCGCTCCAGCGGGGAGGACACCACGTACGTGACGTCCCGGTTCTCCAGGTGCTCCGCGACCCGGTCGGCCATCTGCCGGCCCAGCTCGGACAGGTGGTAGCCGTCCCGGCGCCCGTAGAGGACCCCGTCCGGGTTGTGCACCTCCCCGTGGCGCACCAGGTGCACGACGGTGATCTCGCTGCTGCTCATGCGGTGGCCTCCGCGGCGGCCCGGGCGGCGGCGGGCAGGGCCGCCGCGATCCGCTCGACCGCCCGCTCGTCGTGGGCGGTGGACACGAACCAGGACTCGAAGGCGGACGGCGGCAGGTAGACGCCCTGCGCCAGCATCGAGTGGAAGAAGCCGTTGAAGCGGAAGGACTCCTGCTTCTTGGCGTCGTCGTAGTTGCGGACCTCGTCCTCGGTGAAGAAGACGGAGAACATGTTGGACGCGGTCTGCAGCCGGTGCGCCACGCCCTCCTTGGCGAGCGCCGCGGTGACCAGGCCCTGGATCTCCTTCGAGACCGCGTCGACCTTCTCGTACGCGGCCGCGTCCAGCAGGCGCAGCTGCGCGAGGCCCGCGGCGGTGGCGACCGGGTTACCGGACAGCGTGCCCGCCTGGTAGACCGGGCCGGCCGGGGCCAGGTACCCCATGACGTCCGCGCGGCCGCCGAAGGCCGCGGCCGGGAAGCCGCCGCCCATGACCTTGCCGAAGGTCATCAGGTCCGGCTTGACCCCGTCGACGCCGTACCAGCCGGCACGGCTCGTACGGAAGCCCGTCATGACCTCGTCGGAGATGTACAGGGCGCCGTTCTCGCGGCACAGGTCCGCGAGCCCCTGGTTGAAGCCCTCGGCCGGGGTCACGACGCCCATGTTGCCGGGCGCGGCCTCGGTGATCACGCAGGCGATCTCGCCGGGGTGCGCGGCGAAGGCCGTCCGGACCGCGTCGAGGTCGTTGTAGGGCAGGACGATCGTGTCGCCGGCCTGCGCGCCCGTGACGCCGGGGGTGTCCGGCAGCGCGAAGGTCGCGAGTCCGGAACCGGCGGCGGCCAGCAGCGCGTCCACGTGTCCGTGGTAGCAGCCGGCGAACTTCACGACCTTGGCCCGGCCGGTGAAGCCGCGCGCCAGCCGGATCGCCGACATCGTGGCCTCCGTCCCGGAGGAGACGAGCCGCACCTGCTCGACGGGCTCGATCCGCGCGACGATCTCCTCGGCGAGCGCGACCTCGCCCTCGCCGGGCGTGCCGAAGGAGGTGCCGCGGGCGACGGCCGCCTGGACGGCCCCGATCACCTCGGGGTGGGAGTGGCCGAGGATCATCGGGCCCCACGAGCACACGAGGTCGACGTACTCCCGGCCGTCGGCATCGGTGAGGTACGGACCGGTGCCGGACACCATGAACCGGGGCGTACCGCCCACGGCGCGGAAGGCGCGCACCGGAGAGTTCACGCCGCCGGGGGTCACGAGGGAGGCGCGCTCGAAGAGCGTCTGCGAAACTGGGGCTTCATACGGGTACGGGTAGCTCACACCAGCCATGGTCTCAGAGGCCGCGACAGACTTGCGGACGGGCGTTTCACCGCGCCGCCGCGGGGGAGGTCACTGCCATGATGATCAGGCTGCGTGGCGGGGGCCACGGGGCCGGGGCAAGCAATACCAGTCGGGTGGAGATATGCAACGCGGTGGTGGACCGGGCGAGGGTACGGACGGCCTCGATCCGCAGCGCGCCCGCGAAGCCCGCGAAGCACGCCGCCGGGGCAAGCACCGCCGCCGCTCCACCGAGGCGCCGGACGCGATCCCGGAGCCCGTGGAAGCGCCGGACGGCCTGCCCAGGGGCCGCGGCATGGGAGTGACGTACAAGTACTTCGGCGCCCCGGACGGCGCCACCGCGGCCCGGGTCCCGGTCACGATGCGGCCGGAAGAGCTCGGCGGCGACGAACTGGGCATGGGCGGCCTGTTCACCAAGATCAAGCCGGAGACGATGGCCGCGATGGTCCTGACCGGCATCGAGGGCATACCCCTCCACCAGGTGCCCCCGCTGGAACTGGTCGTGCTCCACCCCGACTACGCGGTGGTCAAGCTCCCGATGACCGTGGTCGACCCGCTGCGCGGCATCGGCGAGGAATCGGTGGGCGCGGCCGCGTTCATCTGGTCCACGGTCCCGGACCGCGGCGGCCCGCGCGACGCGTTCAACGTCTACCAGCTGCTCCACGAGTGGCAGGACTTCTCGCACCGCCTCCACGAGGCGGGCCACCAGCCGTACTGCCTGGTCTGGCCCTGACGCGTCCGGCCCTGACCGCGTCCGGCCCTGACCGCGCGGGTCGGCCCCGCGCGTCAGCCCTGCGCGGCGGGGCGGTAGAACTCCAGGGCGATGTTGTCCGGATCCCGGAAGTTGAGATGGAGCCCGGACGGGTCCTCGACGATGCCCGAGTGCGCGATGTCCTGCTCGTCCAGCCGGGACTCCCAGGCCTCCAGCGCGGCACGGTCCGCGACGTGGAACGCGCAGTGGTCGAGGCCGACCCGGGCCGGGTCGAAGACGTCCGCCTGGTTCGTCGCCTCGTGCCTGCGGAAGCCGAGGACGAAGGCCGGGGAAGCGATGGCCACGAACGGGCCGTACTCGTCCTCCACATCGACCACCGTCTGCGTGTCCAGCAGCTGGTTGTAGAACTCCGCGCTGCGTTTCACATCGCTCACCGTCAGGGTCAAGTGCCCGATTCCAAGGGCCTCAGGCATGGACGCCACCTCCTCAGGATGGTGCGCGGTCTCCCTTCCGATGCTACGCCGCGTGCCTTTCAACGGCCGTGGGCGTCTGGCAGCCTGGGCGCATGGAATCCGTACTGCTGACTCCCTGGGCCGAGGGGGACTTCTGGCTGCTGGAGCGCAAGAACGAGCCCGCCATGACCGAGCACCTGGGCGGTCCCGAGCCGGCGGAGAAGCTCGCCGACAGGCAGCGGCGCTACGAGGCCCTGAGCGCGCGGGAGCCGGCGGCGGGGCGGATGTTCCGGGTGAGCGCCGATGGCGCCGATGTCGGCTCGGTCGGCTTCTGGGAACGGGAGTGGCGGGGCGGGCCGGTCTACGAGGCCGGCTGGGGCATCCTGCCGGAGTTCCAGGGCCGCGGCCTGGCGGTGGCCGCGCTGGCCGAACTCCTCGCCCACGTCCGGACCCACGGCACCCGCGACACCGTCCACGCCTTCCCCGGCACGGACCACCCGGCGTCCAACGCGGTCTGCCGCCGGGCGGGCTTCGAGTGCCTGGGCGAGGTCGACTTCGCATACCCGCCCGGGGTCCCCCACCCGAGCTACGACTGGGTCTACCGGATCCGCTAGCCCCCGGACCCGGACCCGGACCCCGGCCCCGCCCCGCCCGGTCAGGCCCCCGCCAGGGACACGGGACACCTCACACGGTCAGGACGATCCGCCCGCGCGTCCCCGGAGTCGCCAGGTGGGCGTGGGCCTTCGGGGCGTCCGCGAGCGGGAACGTGTCCGCCACCCGGAGGGTGAGCGCGCCCGCGTCGACCAGGGACACCAGCCGGGCCAGCTGCTCCCCGTCCGGGGCGACCTCCTGTTCCTCGATCCGGATGCCGCGCTCGGCGGCCGGCGCGGCGCCGGGGATCACGCCCACGTAGACCCCGCCGTCGCGGACGAAGGCCAGCGCGGGCTCCCCCAGGACGGCCGTGTCCAGGACCCCGTCCACCGGCCCGGCCGGAGCCTCGCCGCGCGGGACGAAGGCGGCCGCGCCCAGGGACCGTACGAGCGCCTCGTCCTCCGCGCCCGCCAGGGCCGTCACCACGAGGCCGGCCCGCGCGGCGAGCTGGACCGCGAGGCCGCCGACCACGCCCGCCGCGCCCGTGACGAGCACCGAGGACCCGGGGGCGAGTCCCAGCAGGTCCACCGCCTGGGCGGCGGTGAGCCCGCTCAGCGGGAGCGCCGCCGCGGCCACGGCGTCCCCGCCGGCCGGCGCGGCCGCCACGGCGGAGGCGTCGAGCACCACGTACTCCGCGTGCGTACCCAGCGGCTTGACCGCCCCGTAGTGCAGCCCCACGACCCGGTCGCCCAGGCTCCAGCCGGTCACCCCCGCGCCCGCCTCGGCTATCTCCCCGGCCACGTCCCAGCCGAGCCCGAGCCGCTGCCCGGCGCCGCCGAAGACGCCGGCCCGCACCGCGCCGTCGACCGGGTTGATCCCGGCGGCCCGCACCCGGATCCGGACCTGGCCCGCGGCCGGCCGCGGCACGGGCGCCTCGGCCAGCTCGACCCGCTCCGGCCCGCCGAACTCGTTCACCACGGCCGCCAGCATCGTCGTCTGCTCACTCATGTCGTCTTCTCCCCGTGCGGTTCGTTGGCTCGTTTCCGATGAGCACTAACCTAGGGATAGGTACTCTCTTTTCGTAAGTACGCACTTCGGGGTGCGTACCCGACCCGGAAGTGGGGCACCCATGGCCACCCGCACCGCCGCGGCCCGCCGCGAAGAAGCCCGTTCCGCCTACGACGCCTTCCTCAAGGAGTGCCCCACCGGCCAGCTCCTGGCGCGGATCAGCGACAAGTGGGTCGGCCTCATCGTCAGCGCCCTCGGCCAGGCCGAGGACCGCTCCATGCGCTACAGCGACCTCGGCCGCAAGATCCCCGGCGTCAGCCAGAAGATGCTCACCCAGACCCTCCGCTCCCTCGAACGCGACGGACTGGTCACCCGCACCGTCACCCCCACCGTCCCCGTCCGCGTCGACTACCGGCTCACCGACCTCGGCAGCAGCCTCGGCTGCCTCCTCTCCTCCGTGAAGCTGTGGGCCGAGAACCACTTCGACGAGGTCAGCGCCCACCGCGACAGCTACGACCGGACCACCGCGACCCCCTGACCCGGCCTCCTCGACCTCCTCGATCTCCTGGACGTCCTGGACCTCCTCAACCGCCTCGACCTCCTAAAACCAGCCGCGTCCACCGCCCCGGCAGTGGCATGCTGACAGGGTGAACGGACCCGGCATTCAGCTCACCCTCGCCCCCGAACTGCGCTTGTTCGCCGCGCCCAGCCGGCGCGCCGAACGCGTACCGACCGCGACCGACGGCGCCTCCAGCCTCGGCCACGTCGTCGAATCGGCCGGCGTCCCGCTCACCGAGGTCGGCCGCCTCCTCGTCGACGGCCACGAGGTACCCGTCTCCTACGTCCCCCAAGACGGCCAGTCCGTGGAGGTGTTCGGAGTCGACCGCCCCCAGCAGGTCCCCGGCGCCCCCCTCCGCTTCCTCCTCGACGTCCACCTCGGCACCCTCGCCCGCCGCCTGCGCCTGCTCGGCGTCGACGCCGCCTACGAGAACGAGGACATCGGCGACCCCGCACTCGCCACCCGCTCGGCCGCCGAACAGCGCGTGCTGCTCTCCCGCGACCGCGGACTGCTGCGCCGCCGCGAGCTCTTCGCCGGCGCCTACGTCTACAGCGACAACCCCGACGAGCAACTGCGCGACATCCTCAGCCGGTTCGCGCCCGTCCTCGCACCGTGGACCCGCTGCACCGCCTGCAACGGCCCCCTCCACGAAGCCGACAAGGACAGCGTGGGCGACCGCCTGGAACACGGCACGCACCGCTCCTACGACGTCTTCGCGCAGTGCACCGACTGCGAGCGCGTCTACTGGCGCGGCGCCCACCACGCCCGCCTGGAACGGATCGTCGACGAGGCGCTCGTCGAATTCGGCACCGCCGACTCCGGCACCGTCTGACGCCCGGCTCCTCACCCCGGCGGCCCCCGGCTGGCAGACTGCCGAGGCATGACCCTCGCCAAGGACACAGCGGGCACCGAGGACACCGAGGGCGCAGCGGACAGCATCGACGTCGTCGTGGTCGGCGCCGGCCCCACCGGGCTGCTCCTCGCCGGGGACCTGGCCGCCGCCGGACTCTCCGTCACCCTCATCGAACGCCGCCCCCGCACCGCCGCCAACCTCACCCGCGCCTTCGCCGTGCACGCCCGCACCCTCGAACTGCTCGACGCCCGCGGCCTCGCCGACGAACTGCTCTCCACCGGCCGACGGATCGACCGCGTACGCCCCTTCGGAGGCATGGCTCTCTCCCTTCAACGGCTGAGCACCCGCTACCCGTTCGTGCTCATCACCCCTCAATATGAGACAGAGAAACTCCTGGAGCGCCGCGCGCTGTCCACAGGCGTGGACATCCGATATGACTGTGAGCTCATCGGACTGAGTCAGGACCGCGACACCGTCACCCTCGACGTCAGAACCTCCGGCGGCGCCCGCACCTCAACACTCCACACCCGCCACGCCGTAGGCGCCGACGGCGTCCGCTCCACCGTCCGCACCGCCCTCGGCCTGCCCTTCCCCGGCCAGGCCGTCGTCCGCTCCATGGTCCTCGCCGACGTCCGCCTCGCCACGCCCCCCGAAGCCCTCCTCGCCGTCAACGGCCAGGCCGACGCGTTCGCCTTCCTCGTCCCCTTCGGCGACGGCTGGTACCGCGCCATCGGCTGGCACCGCGACGGCAACGCCGAAGACACCGACCCCGTCGACCTCGACGAGCTGCGCGCCATCGCCCGCACCGCCCTCGGCACCGACCACGGCATGCACGACCCCCGCTGGATCTCCCGCTTCCACAGCGACGAACGCCAGGTGCCCCACTACCGCTCGGGCCGCGTCTTCCTCGCCGGAGACGCCGCCCACGTCCACTCCCCCGCCGGCGGCCTCGGCATGAACACCGGCCTCCAGGACGCCGCCAACCTCTCCTGGAAGCTCGCCGCCGCCCTCCACGGCCACACCCCCGACCCCGAAGCCCTCCTCGACAGCTACCACCGCGAACGCCACCCCGTCGGCCGCCTCGTCCTGCGCATCAGCGGCGCCCTCGTCCGCGCCGTCATGGCCACCGGCCCCGTCCGCCGCACCGCCCGCAGCCTCGGCGCCGCCCTCCTCCCCCGCATCGGCCCCGCCCGGGACCGCGCCCTCGGCCTGGTCTCCGGCATCGGGATCTCCTACCCGCCACCACCCGGCGCCCGCCGCCCCGCCGGCCGCCGCGCCCCCGACCTCGCCCTCGCACCCGGCCCGCACGGACAGCGGCTGTACGAGGCCCTGCGTGCCGGCGGCTTCGTCCTCATCACCCCGCCCGGCCTGGCCACCCCGCCCGGAGCCCCCCTCACGCACCTCCACTGGCGCGCGGACCGGCGCAACGCCTGCGTCCTCGTCCGGCCCGACGGGTACATCGCCTGGAGCGCCCCGTCGGCCACGGACACCGAACTCGCCGCGGCCGTGGCCGCCTGGCTCCTGCCCACCACCCGCGCCACCGGCTCCGGCTCCGGCCCCCGCTCCGACTCCGGCCCCGCTCAGAAGGCGTAGGAGTCGCCCGTGTCCAGCGCCAGCACCACGTGCTCGTTGTTCGCGAGGTTCCGGTCCGTCGCACCGCCGTTCCACCACGTGTCGACCCGCACCACCACCTCCGACACCGGCTCCCACAGCCCCAGCGCCAGCCCGATGTGCCGCCCCCGCCCGTGCAGCGGCAGCGCCCCCGTCTCGCACACCACCTCGCGCAGCCCGGCCCGCGCACAGCCCGCCGCCAGCTCCTGCCGGTCCGCGAGCGGCACCGACAGCCGCAGCCGGACCGTCGCGTTCGGCAACGCCGACGGCCCCTCGTTCTGCGGGACCAGCCAGATCCGCAACTGCGCGTGGGCCAGCGACACCCGGCCGTGGTACGCCACGTCGGCCTCCGGCCCCGCGTCCACGGGGGCCGCCCCCGCGGGCAGACCACCGCCGAGCACCAGCAGCCCGGCCAGCACCACACTCCGTACGGCAACACGGCGCATCGCCACCACCTCCACGCGCGGACGCTAGCCACCACCCGGCCCAACCGGTCGGACCATCACACGAATGAGGGCACGCCGTCCCGCCATTCGCCCGCCCCGCCCCGCTCCGACCCACCTCGCCTCGCTCCGACCCGCCGCGCTCCGACCCGCCTCGCCCCGCCCCGGCGCGCCCCGCCCCGCCCCCGCTCGCCTGCATAGGCTTCCGGCCATGCTGATCGCCCGCTCCGCCGCCCTTTTCGCCCTCGCCGCCCTCCTGGAGATCGGCGGCGCCTGGCTCGTCTGGCAGGGCGTCCGCGAGCACAAGGGCTGGGCCTGGATCGGCGCCGGGGTCATCGCCCTCGGCCTCTACGGCTTCGTCGCCACCCTCCAGCCCCAAGGCGACTTCGCCCGCGTCCTCGCCGCCTACGGCGGGGTCTTCGTCGCCGGATCCCTCGTCTGGGGCATGGTCGCCGACGGCTACCGCCCCGACCGCTGGGACGTGATCGGCGCCCTCGTCTGCCTCGCGGGCATGGCCGTGATCATGTACACCCCGCGCGGCCGCTGAGCCCCGGCAGCCTCGGCGGCCCCACCTATGCTGGCGGGGAATCGCCCGTACGAACGAACCAGGAGCCCCGCACATGAGCACGGCCACCAAGACCGCCGTAGTCACCGGAGCGAGCAGCGGCATCGGCGCCGCCACCGCCCGCCAGCTCGCCGCGGCCGGCTACCACGTCGTCCTCACCGCCCGCCGCAAGGACCGCATCGAAGCCCTCGCCGCCGAGATCACCGCGGCCGGCCACTCCGCCGCCGCCCACGCCCTCGACGTCACCGACCGCCCCGCCGTCGACGCCTTCGCCGCCTCCCTGGAGCGCTACCCCTCGGTCGACGTACTGGTCAACAACGCGGGCGGAGCCATCGGAGCCGAGCCCGTCGCCACCGGCGACCCCGCCGACTGGCGCACGATGTACGAGGTCAACGTCATCGGCACCCTCAACGTGACCCAGGCCCTGCTCCCGGCCCTCACCGCCTCCGGCGACGGCACGGTGGTCGTCCTGTCCTCCACCGCCGGCCACTCCACGTACGAGGGCGGCGCCGGCTACGTCGCCGCCAAGAACGGCGCCCGCGTCCTCGCCGAGACCCTCCGCCTGGAGATCGTCGGCCAGCCCGTCCGCGTCATCGAGATCGCCCCCGGCATGGTCAAGACCGAGGAGTTCGCGACCACCCGCTTCCGCGGCGACACCGAGAAGGCCGAGAAGGTGTACGCGGGCGTCGCCGATCCCCTCTCCGCCGACGACGTGGCCGACACCATCACCTGGGCGGTGACCCGTCCCAGCCACGTCAACATCGACCTCCTGGTGGTCCGCCCCCGCGCCCAGGCCTCGAACACGAAGGTCCACCGCGAGCTGTAGTCCTTACGAGACCGGCCCGCCCGTCCTCGGACGCGGCATCAGGGCCGCCGGCTCCAGCCCGGCGGCCCTCGCCGCACCCAGCGCCCGCCCCCCTACTTGAGAGTGCCGGGCCCGCCGCGTCCCGGCCGACCGGGGCGATCTCCTTGTCCCGCACCTCGAAGTTCCACTTGCCCCAGCTGTCGTCGGGCTTGTCCGACTTCACCGGCTTGTCGAACACCCAGGACGAGGCGGCCGCCTTCCACTCCGCGCCGGACGCTTCCTGGAGGAAGTAGCGCACCACCCCGACCCGCTCGACATCCGGGGACGTGTTCGACCTGCTGACCACGGCGAAGAACACGACCACCGCAACGGCCGGAACCCACACGTGCCGCCGACCGGCCCAGTACCCCGGCGCACCAGAACGTCGCTGACGTAATCACGCCCGCGAACGCCACGCCCCCGCGGGCCGAATATGCCCATACGGGTGAAGTCGAGCCGAATGTCGGCGGGCCCGGTTACGCTCCGAAAGCGTGAGTCACGAAAAGGAGGAAGCTATGGCCGTGATACAGCACGAGACCACGATCGCGGAGGCCGCCGATCGACTCTCCAGGGAGCTTCCCGGGCACCGAGTGGAGATTCTCCAGGGGAGGCTCACCGTGACACCACCTGCGGACGGGTCACACGCGCTCTCGCTGAGC
Organism: Streptomyces sp. NPDC048258; assembly: GCF_043201995.1. Lineage (NCBI taxonomy): Bacteria > Bacillati > Actinomycetota > Actinomycetes > Kitasatosporales > Streptomycetaceae > Streptomyces > Streptomyces sp. NPDC048258. The sequence continues at coordinate 31,694 of NZ_JBICZH010000010.1, read as the reverse complement.
TGGCTCATCGAGAAGTTCTACGACGCCGGCGCCAAAAAGGCGGGCCTGAGGTACGTCCAAGGCATCGGCCTCTGGCTGCCGACCGGCTCCGACGACTACGCCATCCCGGATTTCGCCCTCGTCGAGGCGGATTTCCGGGACCACAAGGTCCAGAAGGGTTGCTACGCACCCGACGTCTTCCGACTGATCGTCGAGGTCACCTCGTCGAACTGGTCGGACGACATCGGCGTCAAGGTCGACAGCTACGCGAAGGCCGACATCCCGGTGTACGTCATCGCCGACCGCCACCATGACGAGGCAGTCCTCTGCTCCGACCCTCGCAACGGTACGTACCGCCTCCGTAGAACGTACAAGCGAGGCACCTCCATCCCGCTCCCCGAGTACATCGGCGTGTCCCTGGAACTCCCGGTAGAGCTCCTCCTCGACGGCGACGAGGGCTGATCACACGCGGAGGGACCCGGACCGTCACCGGTCCGGGCCCCTCCACTCCCCCGACAACTGCGCGCAGGCCTCAGCCCTTGACGCAGATGACCTGCTTGAGCTTGGCCACGACCTGCACGAGGTCCGTCTGCTGGTCGATGACCTGCTCGATCGACTTGTACGCGCCGGGGATCTCGTCCACGACGCCCGAGTCCTTGCGGCACTCCACGCCCTTGGTCTGCTCCGCCAGGTCGCGCGCCGAGAACTTCTTCTTCGCGGCCGTACGGCTCATCTTCCGGCCCGCGCCGTGCGAGGCCGAGTTGAAGGACTTCTCGTTGCCGAGACCCTTCACGATGTACGAGCCCGTGCCCATGGAGCCCGGGATGATCCCGTAGTCACCGCTGCCGGCGCGGATCGCGCCCTTGCGCGTGACCAGCAGGTCCATGCCGTCGTACCGCTCCTCCGCCACGTAGTTGTGGTGGCAGCTGATCTCCCTCTCGAAGGAGACCTTCGCCTTCCGGAACTCCCTGCGGACGACCTCCTTGAACAGGCTCATCATCGCGGCACGGTTGTACTTCGCGTACTCCTGGGCCCAGAAGAGGTCATTGCGGTACGCCTCCATCTCGGGCGTCTCGGCCAGGAACACCGCCAGGTCCCGGTCGACGAGGTTCTGGTTGTGCGCGAGGCCCCGGGCCACGCCGATGTGGTACGCGGCGAGCTCGTTGCCGATGTTCCGGGAGCCGGAGTGCAGCATCAGCCAGACCGCACCTGACTCATCGAGACAGAACTCGATGAAGTGGTTTCCGGATCCGAGCGTTCCGATCTGCTTGGTGGCGCGCTCCTGACGGAATTTGACCGCGTCGGTGAGGTAGTCGAAGCGCTTCCAGAGGTCGTCGTACCCGTCCACCGAGAAGCCGTACAGGCGCGACGGGTCCACGGCCTCCTTGTGCAGGCCCATGCCCACCGGAATCGCCTGCTCGATCTTCGACCGCAGCTTCGACAGGTCCCCCGGCAGGTCGTTCGCCGTCAGGGAGGTCTTCACCGCCGACATGCCGCAGCCGATGTCCACGCCCACCGCCGCCGGGCAGACCGCGTCCTTCATCGCGATCACCGAGCCGACCGTGGCGCCCTTGCCGTAGTGGACGTCCGGCATGACGGCCAGGCCCTTGATCCATGGAAGGGTGGCGACGTTGCGGAGCTGCTGCATCGCGCCGTCCTCGACCGACGCCGGGTCGGTCCACATCCGGATCGGGACATTCGCCCTGGGTACCTCTACATACGACATAAGGTCTTAATCCCCCGAAAACCAAAGAAAAATCCGAATACGCAAAAGCCTCGCTCTTGATCCCAAATGCGACAGAGGACCGGCGCCAGCACCAGCGTGTGCGATAGACATTGTGTCCATCCGCGCCCGAGTCGCGGCAACGCATTTTCCTGACCGTCGGCGGGCCCGCCGGTCGAAGGGAGCCATTGGACGTGCAGCGCAAGGCGGTACGGCGAGCCCTGCCGGGCATCGCGATGCTCACCGCGCTCGTGGCCGGCGCGGCCGGTCTGACCGGGTGCACGAGCGGGAGCGGGACCGGAAGCACCAGCGACTCGAAGGCCGGCGGCAACACGGCCGCGCCCGCCGAACCAGGGAAGTACCGCATCCTGCCCGCGCCCTGCAAGGCTGGCGCCGACAGCAAGCGCCTCAAGGCCATGCTGCCGGCCGCGGACTCGCTCACCCCCGAGCAGCGCGACCAGCTCTACGCGGGCACCGCGGACGCCTCGTACGACGGCGACCGCCGCGTCGGCTGCCGCTGGACCGCGCAGACGCCCGAGGAGACCCGGCTGCTGTCGGTCGGCTTCGAGCGCGTGGTCTCGTACGACCGGGCCGTCGCCAGCGACGACGACAAGGCGCGGCAGGTGTACGTACGCCAGCTCACCGACGCCCACCTGCCCTTCCCCGGCCCCAGCCCGAGCCCCACGCCCAGCGGCGCGCCCGCCGGCACTCCCGCCGGTGCGACCGCCGTTACGCCCGCCTCCACTCCCCCGGCGGCCGGCGCCCCCGCGGCCACGCCCGGCTCCGGATCGCCCTCCCCGGGCGGAAGCCCGTCCGCCCCGCCCGTCGAGCTCGGCTCCCGCGTGCTGGAGGGCCTCGGGAGCGAGGCCTTCATCGACGACAAGCTGAGCCCCGCCGGGGCCACCGCGGCGCAGTCGCGCACGGTGCGGATTGTGTTCCGCACCTCGAATGTCATCGTCACGCTGGAGTACAGCGTGCAGCCCGCGCTGCCCGGCACGGTCCCGTCGAGTGCCGAAACCCAGGACAAGGCACGGCAGTTGGCGCAGGCTCTGGTGGAGCGCCTGGGCGAGTGAACGGGCCGCGCCGCGGCCCGGGGTGACGGCGCGCACAGCACGCCGCCACCCGATCGGGCTACCGTTGCCCGGGTCCCACGTCCGAAGTACACCCATAGACGCACTGAAGGAAACATGCACCGATCAGCCTCGCGCCTCACCCGCGTTCTCGCCTGCGCAGCCGTCCCGGTGATCCTCACCGTCGCCGGGTGCTCGTCCGACTCGGGCAAGGAGTCGGGCTCGGACGGCGGCAAGAAGCCCAACTCCTCCTCATCCTCCAAGCCCAGCGGGAAGCCGTCCGCGACCCTGGAGAAGGCGGCGTTCGCCACGCTGCCCGACCCGTGCAAGGCGGTCCAGGGCGGGACGATAGACACGCTCGTCCCGGAGGCGAAGGACAAGAACGGTTCGGCGACCAAGTCGAACGACCTGGCCAGCCGTGCCAGCTGCTCCTGGAACGGTCTGGACGAGGACGGCCTGAAGGGCTCGCAGTACCGCTGGCTCTCGATCTCCTTCTTCCGCTACGACTCGCACGCCTCCCTCGGCAGCGCGAACAAGCGCGCCGAGGAGCAGTACAACAAGCAGGTCGAGCTGTCGAAGGCGTCCGAGGGCGCGCAGAACGTGAAGGCGGAGGCCGCGGGCGGGATCGGCGACCAGGGGACGTCGGTCGTCTACAGCGTGAAGAAGGACGTCGACTTCTTCAACACGACGATCGTGGCGCGCGCCCAGAACGTGGTCGTCACGCTCGACTACAACGGTGCGGCGTACGAGGGTGCCGGCGCTCCGGACCAGGCGAAGCTGCTCCAGGACGCGATCGCGGCGGCGAAGGAGGCCGTGGCCTCGATCGACGCAGCCAACAAGCAGCAGCCGGAGCAGCCGAAGTCGGAGCAGCCGCAGTCCCCGCAGCCCGCGCAGTAACGGCAGCAGCGGGGAGGGAGTACGGGAGCGACGGGGCTGGCGGAGCACTGACACGGAGTCACCCGTACGCTGTGCCTGCCGCAGCTCGGTAAAGGCTGGGTAAGGTCTCAGTGCTCGGCATGCCATGGGCATGTGCTCGACAAGGGGAGGGGTCGCGGGTGGCCGCGATGGAGCTCACTCGAACGCACCGGATACTCATCGGCGTCGTGGTCGCCGGAGCCGTCGTCATCGCGGCGATCGGTTTCGCGGGCTCGTACTCCGCGGTGCGCGCGCTCGCCCTGCAGAAAGGCTTCGGCAGCTTCTCGCTGGTGTTCCCGATCGGTATCGACGCGGGCATCTGCGTACTGCTCGCGCTGGACCTCCTGCTGACCTGGATCCGGATCCCCTTCCCGCTGCTGCGCCAGACGGCGTGGCTGCTGACGATCGCGACGATCGCCTTCAACGGCGCCGCGGCCTGGCCGGACCCGCTGGGCGTCGGCATGCACGCCGTGATCCCGATCCTGTTCGTGGTGACGGTGGAGGCGGCCCGGCACGCCGTGGGCCGGATCGCGGACATCACCGCGGACCGGCACATGGAGGGCGTGCGCATCACGCGGTGGCTGCTCTCCCCCGTCCCCACCTTCAAACTGTGGCGCCGGATGAAGCTGTGGGAGCTGCGTTCCTACGAGCAGGCCGTCGGCATGGAGCAGGACCGGCTGATCTACCAGGCCCGGCTGCAGGCGCGCTACGGGCGCGCCTGGCGGCGCAAGGCCCCGGTGGAGGCGCTGATGCCGCTGCGGCTGGCCCGGATCGGCGTGCCGCTGTCGCGTACGGCGCCGGAGGCGCTGGCGGTGACGGGCATCGAGCCGCCCGTGCTGCCGCCGCTGGAGCAGCAGGTTCCGCTGGAGCAGCAGGTTCCGGCGGCCGCGGCCCTGGAGGCCCCGGCTCCGGCCGGCCCCGGCGCCCAGCCCCAGGTCCCCGCCCCGGCGGGCGCCACGCACGCCCCGCCGCCCTTCGCCGTGGAGCCGACGGCCATGCCCGCCGCCCACAACAGCGCCTGGTTCGCGGCTCCGCTCGCCCCGCAGGCGGCGTACGAGGGCGGTTACAACCCCCAGTACGTCGAGGGTCTGGAGCCGATCCCGGTCATGCCCCCGTCGGGCCCGGAGGAGCAGCAGGCGCCGCAGCAGGAGCAGTTGCCGATCCCGGCTTCCCGCCACGAGGACCTTCCCGAGGAGCCCCCGGCCCCGGCCATCGACGAGGTGAAGTTCGCGGAGGCCGCGTACGAGGTCTTCCGGGCGTACATCGAGGAGAACGGCAAGGTCCCCAGCCCCGAGCAGGTCGACATATACCTCTCGGACCGCCACGGGATCGTGCACCCGCGCAGCTTCACCACGATCACCCGGCTGATGCCGGACCTGAAGCAGCGCTACCAGCGCGACCTGGAGAACGAACACATCGCCTGAGCGCACCGTACGTGAAAGGGCCCGCACCCCTCGGGGTGCGGGCCCTTCCGCGTCACACGGTGTCCCGGACGCTCAGACCGCGAGCAGCTTGCGCACCCGGTCCGCGCCCACCGCCAGCAGCAGCGTGGGCAGCCGCGGCCCGGTCTCCCGGGTCACCAGGAGCCGGTAGAGCAGCGCGAAGAACGTGCGCTGCGCGACCTTGAGCTCCGGCGTCGGCTTGGCGTCGGGCTCGAGCCCGGCCATGACCTTCGGCACGCCGTAGACCAGCGTGGTCAGCCCGTCCAGCGACCAGTGGGATTCCAGCCCCTCCAGAAGCAGCCGCAGGGACTCGCGCCCCTCGTCGTCCAGGGACGACAGCAGCTCCGCGTCGGGCTCCTCGCGTACGAGGGTCCGCTGGTCGGCGGGGACCTGGGTGGTGATCCAGTTCTCCGCGCGGTCCAGGCGCGGCCGTACCTCGTCGAGCGAGGTGAGCGGCTTCTCCGGCTCCAGGTCGCTCAGGATGCGCAGGGTCTGCTCGTCGTGCCCGGCGGTGATGTCGACGACGGACGCGAGCGTCCGGTACGGCATCGGCCGCGGGGTGCGCGGCAGCTCGGCGGCGGCGGTGCGCACGGCGCGGGTGTGCGCGGCGGCGTCGGCGGGCAGCACGGAGCCGTCGGCGACCTTGGCCTCCAGCTTGTCCCACTCGTCGTAGAGCCGCTGGATCTCCTGGTCGAAGGCGATCTTGAAGGACTGGTTCGGGCGGCGGCGCGCGTACAGCCAGCGCAGCAGCTGCGGCTCCATGATCTTCAGCGCGTCGGCCGGGGTCGGGACCCCGCCCTTGCTGGAGGACATCTTCGCCATGCCGCTGATGCCGACGAACGCGTACATCGGTCCGATCGGCTGCTCGCCGCCGAAGATGTGCACGATCTGGCCGCCGACCTGGAAGGACGAGCCGGGCGAGGAGTGGTCGACGCCGGAGGGCTCGAAGATCACGCCCTCGAATGCCCAGCGCATCGGCCAGTCGACCTTCCAGACGAGCTTGCCGCGGTTGAACTCGCTGAGCTTGACCGTCTCGGTGAACTCGTCCTCGGTGCAGACGTAGGTCATCTCGGTCGTCTCGTCGTCGTACGAGGTGACCTTGGTGAAGTCCTTGCCGCACTCGCCGCAGTACGGCTTGTACGGGAAGTACCCGCCCTCGCCGGTGCTGCCGTCGTCCTCGGCGGCCGCTCCGGAGCCCTCGGCCGCCTCCAGCTCGGCCTCGTCGACCTGCTTCTGCTGGGGCTTCTTGCCGCCCGGCTTCTGCTTGGTGCGGTACTGGTCGAGGACCGCGTCGATGTCGCCGCGGTGCTTCATCGCGAACAGAACCTGCTCGCGGTAGACACCGGTGGTGTACTGCTCGGTCTGGCTGATGGGGTCGTACTCGACACCCATCTCGGCCAGTGCCTCGACGAAGACGGCCTTGAAGTGCTCGGCCCAGTTCGGGTACGCGGAGCCGGCCGGGGCGGGCACGGCGGTCAGCGGGCGCCCGATGTGCTGGGCCCATGACTCGTCGATGCCGGGGACACCCGCCGGCACCTTCCGGTACCGGTCGTAGTCGTCCCACGAGATCAGGTGCCGGACCTCGAAGCCCCGGCGGCGGATCTCGTCCGCGACCAGGTGCGGGGTCATGACCTCGCGGAGGTTGCCCAGGTGGATCGGGCCGGAGGGGGAGAGTCCGGACGCGACGACGACAGGTTTGCCGGGTGCTCGGCGCTCCGCCTCGGCGATGACCTCGTCCGCGAAACGGGAGACCCAGTCGGTCTCGGTGCTGCTCTGAGCCACGACACGTCCTTCTATCTCGAATGCTGGCTTCAGCCATTCTCCCAGACGGAACGGGCCACTCCGGGGTTGCTTTCCCCGCGGCAATCTCCCGAGAAACGAAGGGGCCCCACGTGGGATACTCGGCACTTGTCGGAACAACCAAGTGCATCCACCGGCACAACCTCACAGGAACGGCAGCTCATGGCCTCGGTCCCTTCCCTCGCTTCTTCCGTCAATCAGCGCGTCGCGGACGCCCTCGCCTCGGCCCTGCCGGAGGCCGGTGGCGCCGACCCGCTGCTGCGACGAAGCGACCGGGCCGACTTCCAGGCCAACGGCATCCTGGCGCTCGCGAAGAAGGCGAAGGCCAACCCGCGCGAGCTGGCGACGACCGTGGTCGAGGGCATCCCGACCGGTGACCTGATCCAGGAGATCGAGGTCTCGGGCCCGGGCTTCCTCAACATCACCATCACCGACAAGGCGATCATCGAGACCCTCGCGGCGCGGGCGCTCGACGACCGCCTCGGCGTCCCGCTCGCGCAGAACCCGGGCACGACGGTGATCGACTACGCCCAGCCGAACGTCGCGAAGGAAATGCACGTCGGCCATCTGCGGTCCGCCGTGATCGGCGCGGCGATGGTGGAGATCCTGGAGTTCACGGGCGAGAAGGTGGTCCGTCGCCACCACATCGGCGACTGGGGCACCCAGTTCGGCATGCTCATCCAGTACCTGCTGGAGCACCCGCACGAGCTGGACCACAAGTCCGACGAAGAGGTCTCCGGCGAGGAGGCCATGTCCAACCTGAACCGGCTCTACAAGGCCTCGCGCGCCCTCTTCGACTCCGACGAGGAGTTCAAGACGCGGGCCCGGGCCCGGGTGGTGGACCTCCAGGCCGGCGAGCCCGAGACCCTGGCGCTGTGGCAGCGGTTCGTGGACGAGTCGAAGATCTACTTCTACTCCGTCTTCAACAAGCTGGACATGGACATCCAGGACCCGGACGTGGTCGGCGAGTCGGGCTACAACGACATGCTGGTGGAGACCTGCAAGCTGCTGGAGGAGTCGGGCGTCGCCGTCCGCTCCAACGGCGCGCTCTGCGTGTTCTTCGACGACGTCAAGGGTCCGGACGGCAACCCGACCCCGCTGATCGTGCAGAAGTCGGACGGCGGCTTCGGCTATGCCGCGACCGACCTCTCCGCGATCCGCGACCGCGTCGGCGAGCTGGACGCGACCACCCTGATCTACGTGGTCGACGCGCGGCAGTCCCTGCACTTCAAGATGGTCTTCGAGACCGCGCGCCGGGCGGGCTGGCTGAACGACGAGGTCAAGGCCGTCCAGCTGGCCTTCGGCACGGTCCTCGGCAAGGACGGCAAGCCGTTCAAGACCCGTGAGGGCGAGACGGTGCGGCTGGTGGACCTGCTGGACGAGGCCATTGACCGCGCGGCGGCCGTCGTACGGGAGAAGGCCCAGGACCTGTCCGAGGCCGAGATCGGCGAGCGGGCCGTCCAGGTCGGCATCGGCGCGGTGAAGTACGCGGACCTCTCGACCTCCGCCGCGCGCGACTACAAGTTCGACCTGGACCAGATGGTCTCGCTGACGGGTGACACGTCGGTGTACCTCCAGTACGCGTACGCCCGTATCCAGTCGATCCTGCGCAAGGCCGGGGACGCGAAGCCGGCGGCACACGCGGAGCTGGCACTCGCGCCGGCCGAGCGCGCGCTGGGCCTGCACCTGGACCACTTCGGCGAGCTCATCGCCGAGGCGGCCGCGGAATACGCGCCGCACAAGCTGGCGGCGTACCTCTACCAGGTGGCCTCGCTCTACACGACGTTCTACTCGGAGTGCCCGGTCCTGAAGGCCGAGACCCCCGAGCAGGTCGAGAACCGCCTGTTCCTGTGCGACCTGACCGCCCGCACGCTCACCAAGGGCATGTCCCTCCTCGGGATCCGGACGCCCGAGAAGCTCTGACACCGGCCCGGCCCGCGCGCCATGTGACGGGGCCCACAGGGAATGTCCTCCCTGTGGGCCCCCTCCTTTTCCCCGTGAAGACCCTGACGGGCGCCACCGCCGCCCTCACCCACACCCCGCCGGTCGGCGGCCGCGCGGCGGCAAGGTCATCACCCCCGCCTTCGACATGCCGGTGGGACGCCTGGGCGTCCTGGCCGACCCGCAGGGCGCGCCGTTCGCGGTGATGACGGTGCGCGAACCGGAGCAGCCCGCCTAGTGCTGTGACCGGCAAGGTTCACCGGGTCGCGACGCCCGGCACGGCACTAGCGCTCTCCATACGGGTCAGCGGAACTCGCACCAGACGACCTTGCCGGGCGTGCGGGGCAGCACCCCCCAGTCGTCGGCGAGGGCGGTGACGAGGGTGAGGCCCCGACCGTGCGGCCGGCCGGTGATCCGCGACAGCCCGGGGCCGCTGTCGTGGACCTCGACCCGGACCGTGCCGTCGAAGGTGAGCAGCCGCAGCAGGTAACCCCGGCCGCGCGGGACGCCGTGGCTCAGGGCGTTGGTGGCCAGCTCGCTCACGCAGAGCAACATCTCGTCGTCCCGGTCGGCCACTCCCCAGGCGTGCAAGGTGTCACGTGTGAACTGGCGTGCAGCTGCGATGGTTTGCGGGTTGCGGAGGTAGAGCCGGTCGCGCACGAGGGCGGCTTGAGTATGCAGGTTCACCGGACGATCGTCGCGTTACGTGACTAGCGTGTGGCTGAGCGCCGACCCGTACTCAGTGATGAGTACGGGTCGGCGCGGGGTAAGGCCCGTCCGAGGGTGGGGAGTTCACCGTCATGCCACCGAGGAAACGCGCACGGCCCAATGCGACGACCATGAAGATGGTCGGCACGCAGGTGGCCGCAGCCCGGACCGCCAAGAACATGACCCAGAAGCGGCTCGGCGAACTGGTCCGCCTGGACGCGGAGACGATCGCGTCGATCGAGCAGGGCCGCCGGGCGCTGATGCCGAATGTTGCCGAGCTGATGGATCAGCACCTGGGGCTGCCGGGGTTGTTGACCGTGGCGGCGCTCGGAATGCCCGACAGGGATGCGACCCCCGCCTGGTCCGAGGAATACATGGACCTGGAGCAACGAGCGCTCACGCTCGACTGGTACACCTGCCTCGTCATTCCGGGATTGCTCCAGACCGAGAGCTACATGCGGGCTCTGTTCCGCAGCCGCGTCCCGGCATTCACCCAGGAGGAGATCGACGTCCTGACGTCGCGCCGCTTGGAACGGGCGCAGATCCTGCGCTGCGAGCGTCCTCCGACCCTGTCTTTCATAATCCTGGAAGCAGCGCTCCGTGACCGGATCGGCGGCAACGCCGTCTACGCCGAGCAGGTGCGCCATCTACTGACGTGCACGGAATTCCCGCACGTCACACTCCAGGTACTGCCCCTGGGGCTGGACGCCCACCCAGGCCTGAACGGCTCCTTCACCATGCTGGAAACGCCCGAGCACGAGCATCTCGGCTACTTCGAAGGCCAGCGCGGCAGCAAGCTTGTGACCGACCCTGACGATGTCAGCATCATGACTCAGCGATATGCCATGCTGCGGACCAAGGCCCTCAACCCCGAAGAGACACAGGGCCTGTTGGACCGCATGCTAGGAGAGCTATGAGCATCGCACTGAAGTGGTTCAAGTCCAGTTACAGCGGCGACGACGGTGACCAGTGCGTCGAGGTGGCGACCTGCGCCGACACCGTCCACGTCCGGGACTCCAAGGTCACCGACGGCCCCGTCCTGGACCTCGCCCCGGCGAGCTGGGCCGCCCTTACGGAGTGGACCGCTCGCTGATCAGGCCGGCCAGGCCGTCCAGCAGGCGGCCCAGGCCGAAGCGGAACTGGAAGTCCGGCTCGTCGGACCCCGTGAACGCGGAGGACTCCAGCAGCCGCGTCACCGCTGGGTGGCTCTCCGGGCCGGTCAGCAGCCGCAGCGTGCGTACGTACTGGCCCACCACCTGGTCCGGTGAGACCCCGGACTTCACGATGGCGTCCATCATGTCGGCGGCCATGGTGGCCTCGTTCCGTACGAGCCCGCCGATCAGGATGATCGTCGAGAGCTTCTCGCTCTCCTCCAGGCCCGTGCCGTCCATGGCCGCGAGCCCGCGTTCCATCCAGGCCAGCTGGTTCGGGGTGGCCGGCGGGGCCGTGATCGGGATGCGCAGGATCCAGGGGTTGGCCATCAGCACGGCGCGCTGCGCGTACGCCCAGTCCGACAGCAGCTCCCGCCAGCCCCCCGACCGCGCCTCCGCGGGCAGCGGCGGAGGGGTGCCGACCCCCGCGTCCGACATCAGGATGTAGAGCTCTTCCTTCGCCGTGACGTACCGGTAGAGGGACATCGTCGAGACGCCCAGCTCCTTCGCCACCCGGCCCATGGAGACGGCGTCCATCCCCTCGGTGGCGGCGAGCGCGACGGCCGCGTCCACGATCCGGGGGAGGGTGAGCGTGGGACGCGGCCCCTTGCCGGGACGTTCCCGCAGGCCCCAGGCCATTTCCAGGCTCGCCGGAAGCCCGGTTTCTCCGGCCGGTTCCTTCGCCATCGCCGCCCCTCCTTCCCTCGTGCCCCGCTGAGTCGTTTGACCCACATCCTAGTTCTGTGTATTACTTACACAGAAGCGCGTAACCCATACGCAGAAGGGAGCGTGGTCCCCGATGACCACGAACGACCTCGGTATCCACACCACCGGACTGACCAAGTCCTACGGCGGCCTCCGCGTCCTGGACGGCATCGACCTGGCCGTCCCGCGCGGCAGCGTCATGGCCCTCCTCGGCCCCAACGGCGCCGGCAAGACCACCACCGTCCGCCTGCTCGCCACCCTGACCGCGCCCGACTCCGGCACCGCGCGCGTCGCGGGCCACGACACCGTCGCCGAACGGGCCCTCGTACGCCGCGCCATCAGCCTCACCGGACAGTTCGCGGCCGTCGACGACCTCCAGACCGGCGCCGAGACGCTCCGCATGATGGGCCGCCTGTCCGGGCTCTCCGCACGCGCCGCCCGTACCCGCGCCGACGAGCTGCTCGACCGCTTCGGGCTCACCGAGGCCGCCGGGCGTACGGCGAAGACGTACTCGGGCGGCATGCGGCGGCGCCTCGACCTCGCGGCGAGCCTGGTCTCCCGGCCGGAGGTGATCTTCCTGGACGAGCCGACCACCGGGCTCGACCCGCGCAGCCGCCAGGACCTGTGGGACCTCGTACGGGAACTGCGCGCCGACGGCACGACCGTGCTGCTCACCACGCAGTACCTGGAGGAGGCCGACCGGCTCGCCGACCGCGTCGCCGTCCTGGCCGACGGGCGGATCGCCGCCGAGGGCACCCCCGCCGAGCTCAAGTCCCGCGTCGCGGGGCACCGCCTCGACCTGACCCTCGCCAGCCGGGCCGCCTACGACGCGCTGACCCCGCGCGCGGTCCACCTCGCCCCGGACGAGCTCACCGTCGGCCTGCCGACCGACGGCAGCGCGGCCCACGTCCGCGCGCTGCTCGACGAACTCGACCCGGACCGCACCACCGTGGACCGCTTCGCGGTCCGCAGCGCCACCCTCGACGACGTGTTCCTCACCCTGACGGGAGCCGCTCCGTGAACGTGAACCCCTCCGCCCTCGCCCTCGCCGGCCGCAGCCTGCGCATCAGCAGCCGGCAGCCGGACGCGCTGATCACCGCCCTGATGCTGCCGGTCATGCTGATGCTGATCTTCGTCTACTTCTTCGGCGGGGCGATCGACACGGGAACGGAGTACGTGACGTACGTGGTCCCCGGAGCCATGCTGCTCTGCGCGGGCTTCGGTGCGGCGAGCACCGCCGTCAGCGTCGCGGACGACATGAAGAACGGCGTCATCGACCGCTTCCGCTCCCTGGACATCGGCGGCATCCCGATCCTGGCCGGGCACGTGGCGGCCTCGGTCCTGCGCAACCTGCTGTCCACCGCACTGGTGCTGGCCGTAGCCCTCGCCATCGGCTTCCGCCCCCAGGCCGGTCCTCTCACCTTCCTGGCCGCTGCGGCGCTCCTCGTCACGTACATCACCGCGATCTCGTGGCTGGCGGCCGTACTCGGGCTGCTCGCCAAGTCCCCGGAGGCGGCGGGTGGTTTCACGTTCCTGATGATGTTCCTGCCGTACCCGTCCAGCGCCTTCGTCCCCATCGACACCATGCCCGGCTGGCTCCACGGCTTCGCCGACCACCAGCCCCTGACCCCGGTGATCGAGTCCCTCCGCGCCCTCCTCCTGGACCAGCCCGCGGGCGACGCCCCCTGGGTGGCCCTGACCTGGTGCGCGGCCATCACCACCCTGGCCGTGACCCTGGCGGCAACCCTCTTCAACACCCGAACCCGCTGACGGGCGGCCCAGGGCGCGGCGTCGCCCGGCAGTAGATCAGCACCGGGCCGTTCACGGCCGTTCACCCTGTCCTCGGCCACCGCACCTGTCCAGACGTCGACAGGCCACGGTGGCCGATTCACGGTCCACGGCTCAACGATTGAGGGGGTACGAGTGCCGCCCCGTCGCCTCGTCGATCTCGCTGTGGGCCTTCTGCAGCATCTGCGACGCGAGATCCATGAGCGCGCGAGCGCCCGCGATCTCTTCCCCGACCCTCAGCTGTTCCGGGTCGGAGGGGTGGCGCATGGCGTAGCCGTGCGCTCTGATCTCGGAGCCGTCCCCGAGCCTGACCAGGGCCGCCGCACTGGTGCGGTGGCCCTCCTCGGTGAATTCGAGCTCCACATGCCACCCGACGAGCGTGGACATGGTGCATCACCTCCAGGGGCTCACCCTCCTACCAGGGTGCGCCTACGGGGTGCGGGACGCGAGCGGGGGCGTCCTTCCCGCTGGGCGGGGCTTCCAGGGATGGGCGCCCCGCCCCCACCCCGAACTGAGTACCCGCACTCATGTGCCCACGCCCCCGCACCCGTTGACTGGCGTCATGACCGTGAACCCGACCACCGCCGCCGACCTCGCCCCCTCCCGGGAGCCCCGCGCGTTCCTCGCCACGGGCGTCTCCACGCTGCTCACGCTGCCGCTCACAGCCGTCGCGCTCCTCTGCGTCGGCGTGACGCACGTGGACTGCGCCGGCTGCAAGGGCGCCGTCCTCGACCGGTTCGACACCTCCTACGGCATCGCCTTCACCGTCTTCGCCCTCGGCGTGCTGGTGATCCTCGGCATGCTCGTCGCCGCGTGGACGCTGGCCTGGCAGCGGCGGAACACCGCCGCCAGGCTGTGGCTCGCCGTCATCGCCCCGCCCGCCGTCGTGTTCGACTTCATCGTCTTCTACTGGATCGTCGACTGGCCCTAGCGTCCGGCGTCGACGTCAGGCGTCCGGCGTCAGGCGTTGCGCAGCCAGCCCGCCACCTCGGTCGCCCAGTACGTGAGGATCGTGTCGGCGCCCGCCCGCTTGATGCCCATCAGGGTCTCCAGGATCGCCCGGTCCCGCTCGATCCAGCCCTTCTCCGCCGCCGCCTCGATCATCGCGAACTCGCCGCTGATCTGGTACGCGGCCACCGGCACGTCCACCGCCTGCGCCACCCGGTACAGGATGTCGAGGTAGGGGCCGGCCGGCTTGACCATCACCATGTCGGCGCCCTCCTCCAGGTCCAGCGCCAGCTCCCGCAGGGACTCCCGCGCGTTCGCCGGGTCCTGCTGGTACGTCTTGCGGTCGCCCTGCAGCGAGGACGCCACCGCCTCCCGGAAGGGGCCGTAGAAGGCGGAGGAGTACTTCGCGGTGTAGGCGAGGATCGAGACGTCCTCGTGGCCCGTCTCGTCCAGCGCGTCGCGGATGACGCCGACCTGGCCGTCCATCATCCCGCTCGGGCCCACCACGTGGACGCCCGCGTCGGCCTGGACCTGTGCCATCTCGGCGTACCGCTCCAGCGTCGCGTCGTTGTCGACCCGGCCGTCCGCGTCCAGGACACCGCAGTGCCCGTGGTCCGTGTACTCGTCCAGGCACAGGTCCGACATGATCACCAGGTCGTCCCCGACCTCGGCCTTCACATCGCGGATCGCGACCTGCAGGATCCCGTCCGGCTCGGTACCCGCCGTGCCCAGCGCGTCCTTGTTCTCGTCCGCCGGGACCCCGAACAGCATGATCCCCGAAACCCCGGCCCCGACGGCCTCCACGGCGGCCTTCCGCAGCGTGTCCCGCGTGTGCTGCACGACGCCCGGCATCGCCGAGATCGCCAGGGGCTCACTGATGCCCTCCCGCACGAACGCCGGAAGGATCAGGTCGGAGGGGTGCAGCCGGTTCTCCGCGACCATCCGCCGCATCGCCGGGGTGGTGCGCAGCCGCCGGGGCCGCGAGCCGGGGAAGGATCCGTACGTGCTCATTCGTCAGTCGCCTCTTCGAGCATCGAGAACAGTCGGAACAAGCGTAGGGCCCGACCGCACCGCCTCAAGCCCGCACCCCACCCGCGCCCGCCGAGGCACCGGCGCGCGCGTCCGGCCCGGTGTCCGGCTCCCACCCCGGAGGGGTACCGCACGAGGGCGGGGCCCGGCGCACTCGCGCCGGGCCCCGCCCTCACTTCACTGCCCCACCGCTAGGTGGTACGGCGCCTGCGCGCCCCCGGCCGCCGCTCGCTCGGCCGGAACACCGTCTCGCCGGCCTCCTTGGCCGCCTCGCGGCGCGCCGCGCCGTACTCGGCCAGCGCCTCCGCCAGCTTGCTCACGCTCGGCTCCGGCGACAGCACGTCCACGCGCAGCCCGTGCTCCTCCGCGGTCTTGGCCGTCGCCGGCCCGATACACGCGATGACGGTCACGTTGTGCGGCTTCCCGGCGATGCCGACGAGATTCCGTACGGTGCTCGACGACGTGAACAGCACGGCGTCGAAGCCGCCGCCCTTGATCGCCTCACGCGTGTCCGCCGGCGGCGGCGACGCGCGCACGGTCCGGTAGGCGGTGACGTCGTCGACCTCCCACCCGAGCTCGATCAGCCCGGCGACCAGCGTCTCGGTCGCGATGTCGGCGCGCGGCAGGAAGACGCGGTCGATCGGGTCGAAGACCGGGTCGTACGGGGGCCAGTCCTCCAGCAGCCCGGCCGCGGACTGCTCCCCGCTCGGCACCAGGTCCGGCTTCACACCGAACTCCACGAGCGCGGCCGCGGTCTGCTCGCCCACCGCGGCGACCTTGATCCCGGCGAAGGCACGCGCGTCGAGCCCGTACTCCTCGAACTTCTCCCGGACGGCCTTCACCGCGTTCACGCTGGTGAAAGCGATCCACTCGTAGCGGCCCGTCACCAGGCCCTTCACGGCCCGCTCCATCTGCTGCGGGGTCCGCGGCGGCTCCACGGCGATGGTCGGCACCTCGTGGGGCACCGCGCCGTACGAACGCAGCTGGTCGGAGAGCGAAGCGGCCTGCTCCTTCGTACGCGGTACGAGCACCCGCCAGCCGAACAGCGGCTTCGACTCGAACCAGGCCAGCTCCTCACGCCGCGCGGCGGCGCTGTGCTCACCGACCACGGCTATGACCGGCCGGGCGCCCTCGGGCGACGGGAGCACCTTGCCCTGCTTGAACACCTGGGCGATCGTGCCCAGCGTCGCGTTCCAGGTCCGCTGCCGCGTGGTCGTACCGGCCACGGTCACCGTGAGCGGGGTGTCGGGCTTGCGCCCGGCGCTCACCAGCTCGGTGGCGGCGGCCGAGACCGTCTCCAGCGTCGCGGAGACGACCAGGATCCCGTCGCTCGACCCCACCTCGCTCCAGCAGCGCGCCGACGCGGTCCTCGCGTCCACGAACCGCACACCGTTGTCGTCGCCCCGCTTGTCCCGGAGCGGCACACCCGCGTACGCGGGCACGCCCACGGCGGTGGGGATGCCCGGGACCACCTCGAAGGGGATTCCCTCGGTGGCGCAGACGAGCATCTCCTCGGCCGTGTTCCCGTCGAGGCCGGGGTCACCGGTGACGGCACGCACGACCCGCCTGCCGGAGCGCGCGGCCTCCATGACAAGATTGGCGGCGTCTCGGATCACCGGGACCCCGGCGGCTGCTGACACTTCGTCAGCGACCGTCAGCTGCGGCGTGTCGACTCCCGCGCGGGCATGCGTCCGCACGACGTCGAGCACCTCGGGCTCCGCGATCAGTACGTCCGCGGCGGCCAGCGCCTCCACGGCGCGCAGCGTCAGCAGACCCGGGTCGCCGGGGCCGGCACCGAGGAAGGTGACGTGTCCGTGGGCGGCGACGACCGGAAAAGCGGAGGTGGTCGGACTTGAGGGGTTCAAAGCGATCGCTCCCCCATCAGACCGGCCGCGCCCTTGGCCAGCATCTCGTCCGCGAGTTCGCGGCCGAGCGCCATGGCCTCGTCGTACGACTGGGGCACGGGACCGGTGGTGGACAGCTGCACCAGCGTCGAGCCGTCGAGGGTTCCGACGACGCCGCGCAGGCGCATTTCATTGACAATCTGCCCGTCGGCCAACAGGTCGGCGAACGCGCCCACGGGTGCGCTGCAGCCGGCCTCCAGGGCGGCGAGCAGGGAACGCTCCGCGGTCACGGCGGCCCGGGTGTGCGGGTCGTCGAGCTCGCCGAGCGCGGCGATGAGGTCGGCGTCGGAGGCCAGGCACTCCACGGCCAGGGCTCCCTGGCCGGGGGCCGGCAGGACGCTGTCGACCGACAGCAGGTCGGTCGCCTCGTCACCGCGCCCGATCCGGTTGAGTCCGGCGGCCGCGAGGACGACGGCGTCGAGCTCGCCGTTCCGTACGAAGCCGATCCGGGTGTCGACGTTGCCGCGGATCGGCACCGTCTCGATCCGCTTGCCGAGCGACAGCGCCAGGTGGTTGAGCTGGGCCGTGCGCCGCGGCGAACCGGTACCGATCCGGGCCCCGTCGGGCAGCTGCTCGAAGGTCAGGCCGTCGCGGGCGACGAGCGCGTCCCGCGCGTCCTCGCGCCGCGGCATGGCCGCGATCACGAGGTCGTCGGGCTGCGCGGTCGGCAGGTCCTTCAGCGAGTGCACGGCGAAGTCGACCTCGCCGCGCAGCAGCGCGTCACGCAGGGCGGTGACGAACACGCCCGTCCCGCCGATCTGCGCGAGGTGCTCGCGCGACACGTCGCCGTAGGTCGTGATCTCCACGAGCTCGACGGGACGGCCGGTGACCGCCCGTACCGCCTCGGCGACATGGCCTGACTGGGACATGGCCAGCTTGCTGCGCCGCGTGCCGAGCCGCAGGGGCTGGTCGAGACGTGGGTTCATGATGCCCGTCCTGAGTCGTCGTTCTTGTCTGCCGCGTCGGCCCGGCTGACGGAGGCCACCGTCTGCGGGTCGAGGTCGAAGAGTTCACGCAGCGCCTCGGCGTACCCGGCGCCGCCGGGCTCGCTCGCGAGCTGCTTGACGCGCACGGTCGGCGCGTGCAGGAGTTTGTCGACGACGCGGCGTACGGTCTGGGTGACCTCGGCCCGCTGCCGTTCGTCGAGATCGGGTACCCGCCCGTCGAGGCGCGCCACTTCCATGGCCACGACCTCGGCCGCCATGGCCCGCAGGGCGACGACGGTGGGCGTGATGTGCGCGGCCCGCTGGGCGGCGCCGAAGGCCGCCACTTCCTCGGCCACTATCGCGCGCACGGCGTCGACGTCGGCCGCCATCGGGGCGTCCGCGGACGCCTCCGCGAGCGACTCGATGTCCACGAGCCGTACGCCCGGAATCCGGTGCACGGCGGCGTCGATGTCCCGGGGCATGGCCAGGTCCAGCAGCGCGAGGCGCGCGGTCGCGCCGTCGGTGTGGGTACGGGTGCTGCGCCGGGGCTGCCGCTGTGCGGCGGCCTCGCCCTGGTCGGCCCAGGTCCCGTGCAGCTCCAGCGAGTTGGCGTCGACCCCGGTCAACGCGGCCCGCCCATCGGGCCCCACGGGACACCCGTCGCCCTCCGCGGCAGCCGCAATGGTCCGCGCAGCCCCGGCATCGGCCAACCGCCCACCGTCCCGCGCAGCAGCGGCAAGCCGGGCGACAACATCGGCCGAAACCAGCCCCGCCGGCGATTGAGGCGCGGGGGTCCGGGGGCGGAGCCCCTGGGAGGCCTGGGGCGCAGCCCCGGCCTCTGCCTGCTCCGCCGGCGCAAGCCCATCGGCGGCGCCCCAGGACACGGCGGCGAGCACGTCATCGGCGGTCAGCACCAGCCCGGTGGCACCGGTGCAGGACACCACCACATCGACTCGTGTCAGCTCATCGGCGACACCGGACATCGCAACGGCCGACGCCGCCACCCCGGTGCCCGAGGCAACCAGAATCTCGGCCAACCGCTCCGCCCGCTCGGCGGTCCGGTTCGCAACCACGATCTCGGCGACCCCGACCCGCGCCAGCGTCGCCGCGGCCAGCGAGGACATCGACCCGGCCCCGATCACCAGCGCCCGCTTCCCGGCGGCCCACTCCGCCACCGGCACGTGCACGGCGAGCTGCTCCAGCCCGAACGTCACCAGCGACTGCCCCGCCCGGTCGATCCCGGTCTCGGAGTGCGCCCGCTTGCCGACCCGCAGCGCCTGCTGGAACAGGTCGTTGATCAGCCGCCCGGCGGTGTGCGTCTCCTGCCCCAGCGCCAGCGCGTCCTTGATCTGGCCGAGGATCTGCCCCTCGCCCACGACCATCGAGTCCAGCCCGCACGCCACCGAGAACAGGTGGTGCACCGCCCGGTCCTCGTAGTGCACGTACAGGTAAGGGGTGAGCTCCTCCAGCGCGACCCCGCTGTGCTGCGCGAGCAGCGTGGAGAGCTCCGCGACACCGGCGTGGAACTTGTCCACGTCCGCGTACAGCTCGATCCGGTTGCACGTGGCGAGCACCGCCGCCTCCGCCGCCGGCTCGGCGGCGAGGGTGTCGTGCAGCAGCTTCAGCTTCGCGTCGGCCGACAGCGAGGCACGCTCCAGCACGCTCACGGGCGCACTGCGGTGGCTCAGCCCTACGACGAGCAGACTCATGCCGGCATCACCGCCGGTACGTCACCCTCGGGGTTGCCCTTGCGCGCCTCGGCGGCGGCCCGGCCGGCCGGCGGCACGACGGCCGCGGCGGGGGCGGCGCCGCCCACGGTGGAACCGCCCTCGGCAGCGGCGGCCGCGGCTTCCTCGCCGGCCTTGCGCTGCTCGTGGAACGCCAGGATCTGGAGCTCGATCGACAGGTCGACCTTGCGTACGTCCACGCCCTCGGGCACGGAGAGCACGGTCGGGGCGAAGTTCAGGATGGAGGTGACACCGGCCGCGATCAGCCGCTCGCTGACCTGCTGCGCTGCGCCGGCCGGCGTGGCGATGACGCCGATCGAGACGCCGTTCTCCTCGATGATCTTTTCCAGCTCGTCGGTGTGCTGCACGGGGATCCCGGCCACCGGCTTGCCGGCCATGGCCGGGTCGGCGTCGATCAGCGCGGCCACGCGGAAGCCGCGCGACGCGAAACCGCCGTAGTTGGCGAGGGCGGCGCCGAGGTTGCCGATGCCGACGATGACGACCGGCCAGTCCTGGGTCAGCCCGAGCTCGCGGGAGATCTGGTAGACGAGGTACTCGACGTCGTACCCGACGCCGCGCGTCCCGTAGGAACCGAGGTACGAGAAGTCCTTGCGCAGCTTCGCGGAGTTGACTCCGGCGGCGGCCGCGAGCTCCTCGGAGGACACCGTGGGCACCGATCGCTCGGAGAGCGCGGTGAGGGCGCGCAGGTACAGCGGAAGCCGGGCGACAGTGGCCTCGGGAATACCTCGGCTGCGGGTCGCCGGTCGGTGAGTTCGGCCAGTTGCCACGATGCTCCTGCGGGATGAGCGGGGCTGCAGGCGGTCACTTGTCCCAAGACCGCCCCGTCGACAGCAGGCTATGCCTTTGTGAACGCGTGCACAAAGATTGTGTCCGCTTTGTCCGAGCAAAGTGACCGGGGTCACGCAACTTCGCCACCCGGAGCGGGAACCGGCGGCACGCCGAACCCGTTCAATTCCCAAAGGGGGCAAAACCGTACACACTCCTCACAGATACGCCCCCGAGACCCCATAAATCGCCCACGATGGTAACCGGGAAGCGGGTCAGTCCCCCAACGCCCGCCGCAGCCGGTCAGGGTTCACCCTCCAGAAGGTGTGCTGCTCGCCGTCCACCAGCACCACCGGAATCTGCTCCCAGTACAGCCGGTAGAGCTCCTCGTCCTGCGAGATGTCCTTCTTCTCCCATTGCGCACCGGTCTCCGCGCAGACCTTCTCGATCACCTCCTGTGCGTCATCACACAGATGGCACCCCGGCTTCCCGACGAGCGTCACCATCCGCTCGCCGGGACGCTTCTTTTCCTTGCGGCGCAACAAAGGACTCATGCCCTACATTCTCGCGCGCCCGTACGTAACAGGAGCGCCCCGAAGAGTTCACGCCTCCGCATCCCATCGGTTCGGGAACTCCCGAACACAGTGGCTATGCTCGCGTCATGGCCGCTCTGGGATGGCTCACCCCCCGTAGGCGCTCCGCCACCGCGCGGAGCGTGCTGGCAGGCGAGGCCTCGGCCGAGGCCGCCCGCAAGACCGCGCTGGCCGAAGCCCCACCCCTCACCGGACCCGAAGCGGAACCGGAAGAGGTACGGGGCGAGGCAGCCGAAGAGGCAGTGGAAGAGGCACCGGCCGAGCCGGAGTTCCCCGTGGCGGGCGACGACCTCGCCGCCGCCTTCTTCGACCTCGACAACACCGTCATGCAGGGCGCCGCGATCTTCCACTTCGGCCGCGGCCTCTACAAGCGCGAGTTCTTCCGCCGCCGCGAGCTCGCCCGCTTCGCCTGGCAGCAGGCCTGGTTCCGGCTCGCCGGGGTCGAGGACCCCGAGCACATGCAGGACGCCCGCGACAGCGCCCTGTCCATCGTCAAGGGCCACAAGGTCTGCGAACTGATGGCCATCGGCGAGGAGATCTACGACGAGTACATGGCCGAGCGGATCTGGCCGGGCACCCGCGCCCTGGCCCAGGCCCACCTCGACGCCGGCCAGAAGGTCTGGCTCGTCACCGCCGCCCCCGTCGAGACCGCCACGATCATCGCCCGCCGGCTCGGCCTGACCGGGGCGCTGGGCACCGTCGCCGAATCCGTGGACGGCGTCTACACCGGCCGCCTCGTCGGCGAGCCCCTGCACGGCCCCGCCAAGGCGGAGGCGGTGCGCGCGCTGGCCGCCGCCGAGGGCCTGGATCTGGACCGCTGCGCCGCGTACAGCGATTCGCACAACGACATCCCGATGCTGTCCCTGGTCGGGCATCCGTACGCGATCAATCCCGATACAAAACTGCGCAAGCATGCCCGGACCAACGACTGGCGGCTGCGCGACTATCGGACCGGCCGCAAGGCCGTGAAGGTCGGCGTCCCGGCGGCCGCCGGAGTCGGCGCGATCGCGGGCGGCGCGGCCGCCGCCATCGCCCTGCACCGCCGCCGCAAGTAGCCGCGACAGGCCCCCACCGGCCCCGCCCGCGCCCCGGCCGCCGTACGGCCGGGGCGCGAGGCATTCGCTCACTTCTACCCGCGCCCGCCGCGCGGCACTCCGGCATGCCCGACTCGGTCGCGAGCCCCCGTAGAAGCGTCCATTCCGCGCATGCAAGTGATCAAGAATCGATCACCAACTGCGACTGAATATGCCCTCGACACGCAACAGAAGTGTCGGAACCGGTGATTTGAGCAACTGGGTGTAGCGCTGCCTGTACGAAGCGTTATTCTCCTCAAACGCATGCCACCGCCCATCTGTCGCCACGACGGGTGAACGGTCCCGCACTGCACGTGATGGAAGCTCTGCCTCTGGGAGTCCCGTGTACCCACCTGTCGGGGTTGACGCCTCGGGCCTGGCTACGCTGCGCGCAACGGTCCTCGACCACCTGCGTGGCTTCGTCCCCACCGCGTACGCCGTCCCCGCCTTCGCCGCCGCGGTCCCTGCCGGCCTCGGCCCGGCCGGTCCTTGCTATGCCCTGACCGACGGCGGAGCGACGGTGGGCAGACGAGGCCGCGCGGCCGGGGGCTCCGCCGGCACCGCCGGCACGAGCACCCAGGCCACCACCCACCGCCGCCCCACCGCGGACAGCGACCAGGCCCGCATGATGGACCTGGTCGAACGCGCCCAGGCCGGCGAGGCCGACGCCTTCGGCCGCCTGTACGACCAGTACAGCGACACGGTCTACCGCTACATCTACTACCGCGTCGGCGGCAAGGCGACCGCGGAGGACCTCACCAGCGAGACCTTCCTCCGCGCGCTGCGCCGCATCTCGACCTTCACCTGGCAGGGCCGCGACTTCGGCGCCTGGCTCGTGACGATCGCCCGCAACCTGGTGGCGGACCACTTCAAGTCCAGCCGCTTCCGGCTGGAGGTCACCACCGGCGAGATGCTCGACGCGAACGAGGTCGAGCGCAGCCCCGAGGACTCCGTCCTGGAGTCCCTCTCCAACGCGGCCCTGCTGGAGGCCGTACGCAAACTCAATCCGCAGCAGCAGGAGTGCGTGACCCTGCGCTTCCTGCAGGGCCTCTCGGTCGCCGAGACGGCCCGGGTGATGGGAAAGAACGAGGGCGCCATCAAGACGCTCCAGTACCGGGCGGTCCGCACGCTGGCCCGCCTCCTCCCGGACGACGCCCGCTGACCCGTGCACACCTCAACACAACCTCACATACATCCGGTGACCCCTCGATGACGCTGTGGTCCGATCATCCTTCGTCCGTAACCCAAGTGCCGCGACGCTCGTTGTGCGGAATGCAGGCTCCCTGTGGACACGCCCTGCCTGAAGCCGCTCACTCGAAAGGGTGGATGTGCTCAAGCAAGGCAACCTTCCGGACACCTTGGGGAGTCGATCGTCATGACGAGAGGAGGTGCCGCCAGTGATCGCGAACGTGACTCCGCACCGGCGGGCGAACGCCTTCGCCCAGGCCCTGGAGGATCGGACCCCGTCCGACCCTTCGGAACCGGATCCGGCGGCCGAGCAGTCCGAGGCACCTGCCGAACCTGCCGACCACGACCGGTTGTTGGCCCTGGCGAGCGTGCTCGGCGAACGAATGCCGCGCCCGGTGCTGGACCCACAGGTCAAAGTGGTGCAGCGAGCCCAGCTCGTTGCCGCCATGGAGGCCATGGTGCTGGAGGAGAGGGCCGGGGGCGGTGCCGCCGCGGGCCCTCAAGTGCCCGAACAGCGGACCGGCCGCGGCGCCCACCGGGCGACGTCGCTCCGGAACTTGCGGCCCCGCTCCCGCTGGTCCAAGGGCATTGCAGCGGGCGGCCTCACCGTGGGTGTGGCCGCGGGGGCCTTCAGCGGAGTGGCCGCTGCCAGTTCCGACGCCCTGCCCGGTGACCACCTCTACCCCGTGAAGCGGGGCGTGGAGGACCTGAAGCTCGGGCTGACCGACGACGATTCGGACCGGGGCGAGCTCTATCTCGACCAGGCCTCGAACCGCCTGTCGGAAGCCCGCAGGCTGATGGAGCGCGGCCGGGGCGGAAGCGTGCTGGACCACGAGGTCCTGGGCGAGATCCGCCGAGCACTGGCGGGAATGAAGCACGACGCGGAGGAGGGCCACCGGCTCCTCCAGGCCGCGTACGAACGGGACGGCGAGCTGGGCCCCATCCAGACGCTGTCCTCGTTCTCCCGCTCCCACCGCGACGTGTGGGGCAAGCTCCGGGAGAAGCTCCCCGTGCAGCTCACGGACGTGGGCGGTGAGGTGGAGTCGGTCTTCCAGGCCATAGACGAAGACGTGGCGCCGCTCCAGGGTCTGCTCCCCAAGCCACCGGAACAGCCCCGCGGTACCGGCGCACCCGGCTCCTCGGCCAAGCCGGGCACCCCCGGCGCCAAACAGCAGTCCGCGCCCGCCTCCGGCACCCCGTCGGGCAGCCCCGCGCCGTCGCCCTCGGGCAGCGGCAGCCGGCCGCCGACCACGGGTGGCCTCCTGGGCGGTACGGGCGACCTGCTGAACCCGCCCCAGGGACAGTCCGCCCCGCCCTCCCCGGGCACTCCGGACCTCCCCAAGCCGGACATCACCCTCCCGCCCCTGCTCCCGGGCCTCCTCCCGGGCCTGGGCATCAACGCGGAGGACACCGAGTAGAACGCGCGAACGCCGGCGAGGCACATCAGCCTCGCCGGCGTTTGGGGCGCAGACCTGGGGCAGCGCCCCAGCACTCAACGGTCAGAAGAAGACGGACCGCCGCTGCACCAGCAGCTTGTACAGCGTGTGCTGGATCTGCTCCCGCACCTCGTCCGTCAGGTTGAACATCAGCATCGGATCCTCCGCCGCCTCCGCCGCATAACCCGCGGTGGCGATCGGCTCGCCGAACTGGATCGTCCACTTCGTCGGCAACGGCACCGCCCCCAGCGGCCCCAGCCACGGGAACGTCGGCGTGATCGGGAAGTACGGGATCCCCAGCAGCCGCGCGAGCGTCTTCGCGTTGCCGACCATCGGGTAGATCTCCTCCGCCCCCACGATCGAGCACGGCACGATCGGCGTCCCCGCCCGCAGCGCCGTGGACACGAACCCGCCCCGCCCGAAGCGCTGGAGCTTGTACCGGTCCCCGAACGGCTTCCCTATCCCCTTGAAGCCCTCCGGCATCACACCGACCAGCTCCCCGGCCTCCAGCAGCCGTTGCGCGTCCTCCGCGCACGCCAGGGTGTGACCGGCCTTGCGGGCCAGCTCGTTCACCACCGGCAGCATGAACACCAGGTCCGCCGCCAGCAGTCGCAGGTGCCGCCGCGCCGGGTGGTGGTCGTGCACGGCGACCTGGAGCATCAGCCCGTCCAGCGGCAGGGTCCCCGAGTGGTTCGCCACGATCAGCGCACCGCCCTCCGCCGGGATGTTCTCGATGCCCTTGACCTCGACCCGGAAGTACTTGTCGTACAGCGGCCGCATCAGGGACATCAGGACCTGGTCCGTCAGCTCCTTGTCGTAGCCGAACTCGTCGACCTCGTAGTCCCCGGTGACCCGCCGCCGCAGGAATGCCAGCCCGCCGGCGATGCGCCGGTCCCAGCCGCCGCGGGACTCCGCCCCGGCCGGCTCCGGAGCGACGGGCGGGGCCACCGGATCCGGAGCGGGCACCGCCCGCACCCTGCGGGGCGCCCGTCGGCGCGACCGGTCCTCGTCGAACGGAATGACCTTGGCATCCGCCACTATCGCTTCGCTCCTTCAGCCGCGTCGACGTCGTCGTCCAAGCCGTCTGCCCCCAGCATCGCAGCCACCCGGTCCACGGCCCGCCCCACCCGCTCCGGCGGCAGCAGCCCGCTCCCGCGGCTGCGCGCGAAGTCCGCGAACGTCTCGGCGGTCGTGTACATGGGCTCGAAACCGAGCACTTCCCGCATCTGCGTGGTCTCCACGACCCGCCCGTGCGTGAGGAGCCTTATCTGCTCCGGCGAGAAGTCCGTGACACCCACCGCCCGCAGCGCCGACCCCGCCCACGTCACGGCGGGCAGCAGCAGCGGCAGCGTAGGCCGCCCGAGCCGCCGCGAGCACTGCGACAGCAGCAGTACGCCGTCACCCGCGATGTTGAAGGTCCCGCTGTTCAGCGTCCCGCGCCGCGGCTCCTGCGCCGCCAGCCGCAGCACGTCGAGCACATCGTCCTCGTGGACGAACTGCAGCCGCGGGTCGTAGCCCAGCACGGTCGGCATCACGGGGATCGAGAAGTACTCGGCGAGCGCCGAGTCCGCGAAGGGCCCCAGGATGTTCGCGAACCGCAGTACGCACACCGCGACGTCCGGCCGCCTGCGCGCGAAGCCCCGTACGTACCCTTCGACCTCGGCGGCGTCCTTGGCGAAGCCGCCCGCCGGCAGCGACTTGGGCTGCGTGGTCTCGGTGAAGACGGCCGGATCCCGCGAGGTGCCCCCGTACACGCTGGTACTGGACTTCACCACGAGCCGCCGTACCGTCGGGGACTTCTGGCAGGCCCCGAGGAGCTGCATCGTCCCGATGACGTTCGTTTCCTTGACGGTGCTGTGCGCACCGCCGGTTCTGCCCCCGGTGACCGCCAGGTGGACCACCGTGTCCACGGCGTGCTCGGCCAGCACGCGGGCGATCGCCGACTGTCTGATGTCCGTACGGACGAACTCGGCCGATCCGAGCCGGTGCGGCGGAGTCACCGCGTCGACCGCGATCACCCGCTCGACTTCCGGGTCGCGCTGGATGCGGCGCACGAAGCGGCCCCCCAGCTGCCGGGCAGCCCCGGTGACGAGTACGACCTTGCCCACGTGCTCAGCGCCTCCCTCGAAGAAGTCCCCCGGCTGCACCGCAGCCCCCCCACCAGAATGGTGGAGGGGCTGCGGAAAACACGTACAGCTGCCGTTTACTTCTTGTTACGGCGCTGGACGCGGGTGCGCTTGAGCAGCTTGCGGTGCTTCTTCTTGGCCATCCGCTTGCGCCGCTTCTTGATAACAGAGCCCACGACTACCCTCGCTCACTTCTCTTTACTGGTGCGGGGCGTCTGGGCCCACACGACCTACGTCGGCCTAGCCTACCCGCCCAAGCTCTGAGCTTGTAATCCGAGCCCTTCCAGGGAGTCACGGGCATCAGTCTCAGGCCGACTCCACCCCCACATAGGACTCTCGGAGGTACTCGTGGACCGCATTTTCGGGGACCCGGAAGGACCGGCCCACCCGGATTGCGGGCAGATGACCGTTGTGCACCAGCCGGTACACGGTCATCTTTGACACTCGCATCACCGAGGCGACCTCCGCCACGGTCAGGAACTGAACCTCGCTGAGAGGCCTCTCGCCAGCAGCCATGACACACCTTGACCTTCCGCGCATGACGGGCACCGGCTTCCCCTCCGGTTACTCCTCGTCGTCGCACGCTCACTCCCCAGAGTAGGGGCGCGTGATACGAGTGGGGAAGAGGAGCTACGGCCACTCCTTTCACCCCGACAGACTCGCCCGATTGAGTACATAGCGAGTAAGCGGCCGGTAGTAGTCCGCACGCACCGCGTCATCCAGCGGAACGGCCACCGAGACCCGCCCCTCGGCCTCGCCGACGAACGGCGCGGGATCGTTCGTATCCGCCAGCCCGATCGCGTCCACACCCAGCTGACCTGCACCGCAGACCCACCCGTGGTCCCCCACCACCAGCTCCGGCAGCGGCCCGCCGGCCTCCGCGAGGGCCCCCAGCGCGATCCGAACCGGCAGGGGCGAATGGGAGTGTGCGCCGGTCACACTCCCCGTCGGCCGCACGCCGGGTTCCCGCACCAGTGCGACCCCCCGTACGTAATCGATGCTGTACGTGCGTACGCCGAACCGGGTCGCCATGTCGACACTCGCCCCCTGCGCCGGGGTGAGGACAACACATCCCGCCGCCGACATCGCCTCGGCCAACCCGGCGTAGAACCCCAGGAGCCGATGCGGGTGCCCCGTCCCGAACAGCACCGGGGACCGCGCCCCGGCCGCCACGCGCAGCCGCCCCGCGAAGGCCTCCAGCGCCGCCACCGTCAGCTCCGGATCGATCACGTCCGGCCCGCTGACGTGCGCGGGGTCCGCCGAGACCCCGCACTTGTCCGCCATCAGCCTCAGCAGGTCACCCTCGCCCCAGCCCCACTCCGGATCCAGCCCGAGCAGCACCCGCGGATCGCGCGCCGCGAACAACCGGTAGCTGCGCAGGCTCTCCTCCCGGGAGGTGGCGATCGGCCCGGCCAACCGGGCGGCCAGCAGATGCGCACGCAGCGCGCCGGTGCTCAACACCCTCCGATGCTGCCTCAAAGAACCTGGTGGATCATCAGTTCCGGCGAACAGCCGCACAGTCGGCGTAACGGCACATCGTCAGGTCAGCATTCCGCGCAGCGGGAACACCGCGCGCCGCGTCGCCAGAACGGCTTGATCCGTGCGGTCCGCCGGGTCGTAGCCCGCGTCCCAGTCCCGCCACTCCGGCGTGCGCCCGTCCGTCATCCGGGCCGGCGCCAGCGCGCGCGTCCGCGCGTACACCTCGTCCCGCCACGAGGCCGGGATGGCCGTCTCCGGGTCGACGGGCCGGTGCGCGGCGATCGCCACCAGGTGCGTCCACGACCGCGGCACGACGTCCACCACCGCGTACCCGCCGCCGCCCAGCGCGAGCCACCGCCCGTCCGCGTACTCGTGCGCGAGCCGGTGACAGGCCTCCTGGACGGCCCGCTGGGCGTCCAGGGACACCGCCAGGTGCGCGAGCGGGTCCTCGAAGTGCGTGTCCGCCCCGTGCTGGGTCACCAGCACCTGCGGCCGGAAGTCCGCCAGCAGCTCCGGCACGACTCCGTGGAAGGCCCGCAGCCACCCCTCGTCCCCGGTCCCCGCGGGCAGCGCGATGTTCACCGCCGATCCCTCGGCCGCCGGCCCGCCCGTCTCCTCCGGCCAGCCGGTCTGCGGGAACAGCGTCCGCGGATGCTCGTGCAGGGAAACGGTCAGCACCCGCGGGTCGTCCCAGAACGCCGCCTGTACGCCGTCCCCGTGATGGACGTCCACGTCCACGTACGCGACCCGCTCGGCCCCCAGCTCCAGCAGCCGCGCGACGGCCAGGGCGGCGTCGTTGTACACGCAGAAGCCGGCCGCGCCGCCCGGCATGGCGTGGTGCAGCCCGCCGGCGAAGTTCACGGCGTGCTCGGCCTCACCGCGCCAGATCGCCTCCGCGCCCGCCACCGACTGCCCGGCGATCAGCGCCGAGGCCTCGTGCATGCCGTGGAAGGCCGGATCGTCCATGGTGCCCAGCCCGTACGAACCGTCGGCGACCCCGGGATCCGCCGACACCTCGCGCACCGCGGCGACGTAGTCGTCCCGGTGGACCAGCTTCAGTGTCGAGTCCCCGGCCGCGCGGGCCGACCGTACCTCCATGTCCCGGTCCAGCCCGAAGGCGCGTACCAGGCCCATGGTCAGCGCCAGACGCACCGGATCCATCGGATGGCTGGGCCCGAAGTCATACTTCGTTACCGCCTCGTCCCACATCAACAACCCGCGGCCGCTCATGCCCGACACCGTATCGGGCCTCCCGCGGTCCGAACGAGCGGGCGTAGAACAGAGTGATCAGGACGAGAACCATCGGCACGAGCATCGCGCCCCGGTAGCTCCAGGCGTCCCCGATCCCGCCGACGAGCGGCGACCCGATCAGGAAGCCGACGTAGTTGAAGATGTTCAGCCGGGCGATGGCGGTGTCCGACCCACCCGGGAACAACCTCCCGGCGGCGGCGAAGGTCTGCGGCACGATCACGCACAGCCCGATCCCCAGCAGCGTGAAGCCGAGCATCCCCGCCCACGCGCCCGGAGCGGCGGCCACGACGGCGAAACCGGAGGCAGCGACCACCGTCCCGGCCCGCACGACGGCCGCGGCCCCGAACCGCCGCACGCCCAGGTCCCCGACGGCCCGCCCTAGGAGCGTGGTCACCATGTAGACGTTGTACGGGACGGTCGCCAGCTGCTCGGAGCTCCCCAGCACGTCCTGCAAGTACTTGGCACTCCAGTTCGCCACCGTCGAGTCGCCGATGTACGCGCACGCCATCACCAGGCAGAGCGGCAGCAGCAGCTTGCCGCCGCCGGCGCCCAGCCCCTTCTCCTGGACCGCGCCGGAGGGCGTGTCCACGTAGTCGCGGCTCGCCAGCAGGGCGAGCGGCAGCAGCAGGACCACGGCGGGCAGATAGGAGACGAACAGGTCCAGATGCCAGTGCGCCCCGGCCCACGCGGCCGAGGCACCCAGGATCCCGCCGAGGCTGTACGCGGCGTGGAAGCCCAGCATGATGCTGCGCCCGTACGCCCGCTGCAGGCTGACCCCGAGCATGTTCATCGAGGCGTCCAGCGCACCGACCGACAGACCGAACGCCCCCAGGGCCACGGCCACATGCCACATCTGGCTGCCGGCGCCGACCCCCAGCAGGGACAGCAGCACCAGCGGCTGCGCCCACCTGAGCACCGCGCTGGGCGCCACCCGCTTCACGAGGTGCTCGGTGGCGACGCTCGACGCGCCCGCGAGGACCGGCACGGCGGCGAGGAAGGCGGGCAGCAGCCCGTCGGATATCCCGTACCGGTCCTGAATGGCCGGAATCCGGGTCACGAGCAGGGCGAAGGCGACACCCTGCGCGAAGAAGCTGAACCCCAGAGCGCTACGCCCGCGCCGCAGCCGCACATCAACCGTCATGGCGGGTCAGCGTAGGCCCCGGGGCTACCGGTGGGTAGAGCGATCACATGGGCAGTTGCAGGAGCCCCGGGAGCTGCTTCATGTCACCGAAGTACGCGGTGGCCCCGCCGAGCTGCTCGGCGGGCACCATCGAGGTGAACGCGAACACGTCCATGCCCGCGGCCAGTGCGGCCTGCACGCCGAGCGGGCTGTCCTCGACGACGACGCACCGCGCGGGCTCCACACCCATCGACCGGGCCGCGTGCAGGAACAGCTCGGGCTCCAGCTTCCCCTGGCCGACGTCCTCGGAGCTGAAGATCCACTCCTCCTCGAACCACCCGTCGAGCCCGGCCGCCCGGTGCCCGACCCGGATCCGCTCGTGGCTCGAGGAGGAGGCCAGGCAGTACCCGACGCCGTTCGCGGTGAGCGCCCCGAGCACTTCCTCCACACCGGGGACGGGCTTCAGGTCCCGCTCGAACGCGGCGAAGGTGCGCGCGTACAGCGTCTCGTCGAAGTCGGCCGGCAGCCTCTCCCCGGTCCGCTCCAGGACGAGGTCGTGCACCCGGTGCACGGCTGCCCCCATGTAGTCGCGGAGCGACTCCTCGTAGGAGGTCGGGTGACCCAGCTCGGTCAGGTACCCGGCGAGGATGCTGTTGGCGAGCGGCTCACTGTCCACCAGCACGCCGTCGTTGTCGAAGATGACGAGGTCATAGCCCATACCCCAACCCTACGAGCCGTCAGCTCGGAACCCACCCGACCCCATGCCGGGCATCCGACGGATTTCTGCCCCTGAACGCAGAAAAGCCCCGCACCGGACCCCGAAGGGTCTGGTGCGGGGCTTCCGCAATGATTGTTCGGCGGCGTCCTACTCTCCCACAGGGTCCCC